>NZ_KB904131.1 GCF_000379945.1 Porphyromonas macacae DSM 20710 = JCM 13914 | reverse complement strand
GTAACGCTCATTGCCAACTTGCTTTTGATGGTAATGCAACGTAGACTGAAACGTTCGTGGAGTTTCTCGGGACTTGCAACCATGGTACGTATCGTGCTAATGTACTATATGGACTTTTACTCTCTTTTTAATCATCCTGAGCAGGATTGGATAGCGCAATTTGCGCAAGAAGAAGCCCCGCCAGAGCCGAATCTTTTCGACTGGGGGGCTTACTAAAACGAAAATAACTCTAATGGAAACGGTTTGACGGGGGAGCAAGACTTTTTTCTGCTTTCAAAAATTTTTAGCGGACAGCAATATTACGCAATAAAGACTGTTCCGGAAAAGAGTTGAGTCTCTTACCGGAACAGTCTTTTCTTGTATTCTACTTAGTCGTCCTTAAAGGGAGTTTTAAGGGACGACTATTTATCATACGTCCAATAAATTGCTTTTGCATACAACATATATTAAGCATAGCATAAAACAAATACTATAGTACAATAAAATATCTACCTTGTATTGATATTGAATCCATATAGACTACCTAATATAAATTTTTCCTTCCTTTTTTTTCTTTTCACAAACTTCAATGTTTTTTTATATCCTTGTATTATCGGTATAAGAAACTTCTTCGATTTGGTTGTTATGCACATTATACCGCCAACACGAGGATAAAAATACTTTATGATATTTTTATCCTTTATGACCTTAACTTCCATAATATCTTCTTTACATACGCTATCCAAACTTTGGACTTCTACTCCATCAACCAAGATTACAGGAATGTTCAGAGAATCCTGTAAAATTATTTTTTCTTGCGCATTAATTGACAAGAAAAAAACAAAAAGAACGCTACAATAATACTCTGCTTCATATGCTTTCTATTTTACAATTATTAATCCATTTTGGAGAGGTAGCACCAAATTTAGCATACTGCGATACACATCTTGTTATTTACCATGCATATTTACAAAGTTTTTTCTTAATAATACTATTTATCAAAAACTATTATGTTAATAAAAAAGTATTCCACCTACATGATATGAATACTATAAACCTAAATCAATTATTAGATTTTGATAAACTATGACCATGCCTGTATGCTGTTAAAATCAACTATTTATAATTCTGCTTTTCTAATGCTAATTATTAGAATCCATTGTAAGCCATAGTTTTATACGTAGTCTAATGACCAATTTAGGATTATAGTACCCATCATTACCTTATTTATTCCTTAGCTCCATTAACAGACCAACCTTGGATATAATCTCCTACAGCGCCATTGCCATTTTTACCCGTTTCAGGATCCCAATAATAGATTGTTCCGTTTTCTTCGTCATAATTGAGGCTGTGTCAAAACATGGAATTGGGAGAAACACCCTTTCATATTGATAGTTGCCACCCTTTCTAATCAAATAAAACAATCGCTATCATTGAGTTTTTAGCTCTTTGATAGCGATTGTTCTTTACAAATGATCGTTGATTTAGGGAGAATGGAGTTTTGACACAGCCCCAATTAATAATTTGAAGGCGATATGCTGTCGGTATATAAAATGCTGTCGGGGCGTTTATTGCAAATCTGCATTGCCGGATAGGCTTGGGCTTGCATGGTGTTATTGACAATTTCCTTTAGCACAGCCGCTTTGGCAGGGCCGGTGGCTAAGAAGACGATATGAACAGCCGAACAGATACCACTGCCCGAAAGTCCCACTCGCTGCTGCCCGGTTACCGGATGTTTACTTGTAACATAAAGCGGTTTTGCATTGACCAGTTCTATGACCTCGGGGAATATGCTGGCCGTATGTCCGTCTTCGCCGATACCCAGTAATACGAGGTCAAAGTGCGCCTGTTGTATCGAGTTGTTGACATTGGGTTGATCGGCCAGCCAGCGTCTTTGGGAATTTTGAGGAGATAAACTGCGCAATACTTCCAGTGCATAGCGGTTTGCTTCGTCTTCTGCGTCTTCACTCTCACCGATTATACGATGGATTCGATCCGGTGTCAGCGGTACATGGTCAAGCATGATACGCTTGGCCATACCATAGTTGCTTTGTGGGTTTTCCGGATCGACCATGCGTTCGTCTACCCAATACAGATGCAAATGATCCCAGTTGATCAGATGAATATATTCGGGCCGGGCCATCAGAGCAAACAGAAGTTCGGGCGTTGTTCCCCCTGAGAGGGCTACATGATAGCCCGAAGATTCCTGAGTACCTGGAATGATGTAGTCCCGGAGGATATTTAAGGCTGTTTCTTCTGCAGAAGCAAAATATTTTACTTTCATAACTCACAGTATAAGTCGGATTGTGTCAGATTTCTACATGGATTTGTCCATGTTTGGGTCGGATCATCCATAATTTCATGACTTTGCAGCGGTCCCCACGTTCCGGCAGGATAACCGTACAGAGGAATAGAAGGGTCCGTTTCCCATGCTTTCAGAATGGGATTGAAAAACTTCCAACTCGCTTCCACGGCATCGCTCCGGGTAAAAAGCGTGGGATCACCGAGCATGGCATCTTCCAACAGTCGGGCATAGGCATTGGTTGTAGGCAAGCCACCTATCGAATCATATGTAAAATCCATGGATGTCTTTTTAACTTCAAAACCCGACCCCGGCACTTTGGCTGCAAATTTCAGTACGATACCTTCATTGGGCTGCAGGCGTATAATCAATTGGTTGGGAACGGACGTTCCGTCTCTTGTGCCGAACATCTGGTGCGGTGTGGGGTGAAAGTGGATGATGATTTCGGATACTTTCGTAGGCATCATCTTACCCGTTCTCAAGTAAAAAGGCACTCCATGCCAACGCCAGTTATCGATGAAGAGCTTCATGGCGAGGAAGGTCTCGGTGCGGCTGCCGGGGTTTACTTTATCTTCTTCGCGGTAGCCTTTGTGCATTTCGCCTTTCCATTCGGCAGAAGTGTATTGTCCGCGGACCACATTCTTGTGTACGTCTCCCTCTTTCAAAGGTCTGAAAGACTGATAAACTTTTACCACTTCATTCCTGAAATGCTCTGCATCGAACTGTACGGGAGGTTCCATGGCCGTAAGTGCAACCAACTGTGCCAAGTGATTTTGTACCATATCGCGCAAGGCTCCGCTGTTATCGTAGTAACCTCCGCGTCCTTCCACACCCATATTCTCCACAGCTGTAATTTCTACGCACTTAATATAATTACGGTTCCATAGAGGTTCGAAAAATCCGTTGGCAAAGCGCAGTGCCATGATATTCTGTACTGTTTCCTTTCCCAGATAATGATCTATTCGATAGAGCTGATCTTCGTAGAAACCGTGTTGATAGATGTCGGTCAATCGACGGGCACTCTCCAAGTCATAGCCAAACGGTTTCTCAATTACGATCCGTCTGATCGGATGCTTGCATTTGCTCAGATCATGGGTATATTTCAGGTAGTTGCTGTCTGCATCCTCCTGTACAATGTCGTTGAGACCGACCCGGATAAGGTGCTTGGGAACGACTCCGTACAGCGACGGAGGGGTAGCCAGATAAAAAATATAATTGCCGCAGCTATCCGTTTCCCTGTCCAGCTCTTTCAGATAATCTCGCAGCATTTCGTAATCACCCTCTTTCTCCGGATCGAGATTGAGATAAAAAACTCTGCGGAGAAATTCCACAGCCTTTTCCCTGTCGAACTCTTCGGGTTTCAGGTATTTTTGCAATGCTTCCAAGAGGTGATTCCGGTAATCTTCATCCGAATATCGGGTACGTCCTAATCCCAGCACTGAGAATTTCTCCGGCGTATGCCCCTGCTGATAGAGCTGAAGCAATGACGGAATGAGTTTTCTCATGGTCAGATCGCCCGATCCGCCGAAAATTACCAATGTCAGACTGCACGGGAGCTGTAACATATTTTTCTCTGTCATAATCAAGTGTTCTTAGACCGTATAGGTGCCGGATTTTGTTTCGCCGCCTTCTCCTGTCCAGTTTTCATGGAAGAATTGGCCGCGTGGCCTGTCGATACGTTCGAATGTGTGTGCGCCGAAGTAATCACGCTGTGCCTGTAACAGGTTTGAAGGCAGATCGGCGCTTCTTAATGAGTAGAAATAATTGAGTGCGGTACTGAATGCCGGCAGGGAAATGCCTTTAAGCAATGCCTCCGAAACGGTATTTGCCCAAGCAGGCAGAACCTCTTCGATTTCCCGATGGAAATACTCATCGAGCAAAAGATGCTCCAGTTGAGGGTTGCGTTCATAAGCCTCGGCAATACGATTGAGGAATACGGAACGAATAATACAACCGCCACGCCAGATACGGGCTATTGCCGCCAAGTCCAGATGCCAGCCTTTTTCGATGGAGGCGCTCATCATAAGGCGAAAACCTTGTGTGTAGCTGATGAGTTTGGATGCGTAGAGACTGTCGTGAATATCTTTCAGTTTTTTATCGGTAACAGGCTCTGCGGTCACGGCATGGGGGAAAAGCCCGGCAGTCTGTACCCTCAACTCCTTTAAGTATGAGAGGCTGCGCTCATAAACGGCCGATGCAATCAGGCTCAGGACTGCTCCGAACTCCATGGAACTGATAACACTCCATTTACCCGTACCTTTTTGTCCTGCCGTATCCAATATTTTGTCCACCAGATAGTCTCCTTCTGCTGTTTTGTGTTTCAGGATTTCGGCCGTGATCTCGATCAGATAGCTGTCCAGCTTTCCTCTGTTCCATTCGGCAAAAACGGCAGACATCCGCTCATTGTCCATATCGAGGGAGACACGCATCAGTTCATAGGCTTCTGAAATAAGCTGCATATCGCCATATTCGATACCGTTGTGCACCATTTTTACGAAATGGCCTGCACCACCGGTGCCTACCCATTCGCAGCATGGTGCACCGTCGGAGGCTTTGGCTGCAATTTTCTCAAAAACCGGTTTGATAAGCGGCCAGGCTTCAGGGTTTCCCCCGGGCATCAGCGAAGGGCCGTTCAATGCACCTTCTTCACCGCCGGAAACGCCTGCTCCTACAAAGAGGATGCCCTGTGCCTTTAATTCTTCATATCGCCTCTCGCTATCGTTGTAGTTTGAGTTTCCACCGTCTATAATTACATCGCCGGTTTCCAAATGAGGAGTCAATTGACCGATTACATCATCGACGGGAGAGCCGGCACGAATCATAAGCATAATCTTACGTGGCCGTTCCAAAGAGGCGACAAAAGCAGGTATATCGATAAAAGGCAGGAAGTTTTTCCCCTTGCCACGTTCCTTCATCAATCTGTCCGTAGGATTTTCGCCTGTTTTATGAGGTCTGTTGTATACCGATACTTGAAACCCGTTACGCTCCATATTCAGAGCAAGGTTTTCGCCCATCACGGCTAATCCGATCAGTCCGATATCCGATTTCTCTTTCATTGGTAAATCTATAATAATTTATAATTGAAACCGCACGGCGGTTTGTACGTCTTTCTCTAATAATAGAGAACAACCTCAAAAACTCATTTGTTTTGCGGATGAAGTGAAAACAGGAGAGATAAAAGCATTCCTATCCGAGTCTCGATAAAAAGGTCCGGATTTTTTCTTTTTCGGAAGTTTGCAAAAACTGTGACGTGTACTGAAAAAAAGTCTGCCTGATGGTTGAAAATTCTTCAGGCAAAGAAAAAAAATCCAAGTTAACTTCGTTGAAAATCCGTCAGGCAAAGAATTTTCAACCATCAGGCAGAGAAATTTAAGCTCTTCTTTGTGCAATTAAATTGAAAAGGAAAGAGGGGGCGTTTTTTAGAAATCGAGCAATCTGTATCGTTTTCTGACCGATGGCATATCTATCGTTTCCTGATAGTGCCACCATTCTCTGTGATAAGGACGCAGGCCGGCTTTCTTCATAACTTTCCGGAGTAATTCTCTGTTTTCCCGGGCTTCGGGTGTGATCAGTCCTTTTCGAACCATTTCGGTTTCATTGCCTGTATGGGCTTTTATGCCGAAATAATCTACAGGGCAACCCATATCGAGTTGATTTCCTTTATCGTCTATGATGCTTACATCTGCTGCCACGCCATAGTTGTGTCGTCCGCCGCGCTTCCCGTTGGCCACGTACATTTGATATGGCGTACCGTTTACCCGGCTGTACATTTCCCGCTGCACGCTGATGGGGCGGGCAGCATCATGTATAAGCAGACTGTAGCCGGGTTTGAGTTTTTTGAGTTCTTGCTGTGCCCGTATGATTTTGCGGGCGAAGTTCTTTTCAAAAAAAGCCTTTTGCAGACAACCGTACAGGTTTTTCCCTATAAAGTTGTCGTTTGTTCCATACATCAGTCGAACGTGTATGGTACTGTCCGACTCCTGTATATCGATCAGTCCCATTGAACGCATTTTTTCTTCCAGAGGGCATTGGCCCTGGAGAGAGTAAAGAGAAAGAAAGAACAGGAAAATGAATGGGAGTTTGCGCATTGTTAGAAAGCTGAATACCGGAATTTAGTCGAACAGCATAAAAGGCGATGTGTTTTCCCCCCAATAAATATGCGTATATCCGGCATATACGTTTTTGATGCGCCAAAGTCCTGTTTCCGTAGGATTGCCTTTGGAATCGTATATGACGGCCATGCTTTTTCCCGGGTTATGGCTCAGGTGGGAGTAGTGAAATTCATGTCCACGATACTCGATGCCGTTAATGTTCAGACTGCGGTATCCGAGTTTCATCTTTTTATTTACCATGGAGGCTTTCGCAGGCAGTATCCCTGCCATAGGGTGCGAGACCTCGTCTTCGGTTATCAGTGCTTCCGTCAGATACATCATTCCACCACATTCCGCCCATATTTTTCCTCCATTTTCTGCATATTTTGCAATGGAGGTTTTCATGCTTTCATTTCGGGAAAGCTGTTCTGCAAAGAATTCGGGGTATCCCCCGGGTAAATAAAGAAAATCGCAATCCGGCAGATGTGAATCATGTATCGGACTGAAATAGACTATTTGTGCCATGGAGCTGATTTTATCGATGTTGGCCTGGTAAGTAAAGTTGAAAGCCTCATCGCGAGCAATGGCGACAACGGTCTGTTTTTCTTGCAGGGCGGTTTGCTGTTCGATCTTATGGGAGGGTGACGTTTCATCCAATATACAACAACTGAGTATCCTGTCTATGTCCACATGTTTTTCTACCATATCCGCCGCATGATTCAGAAGTCGTTCCCAATCGAAATCCGGGTCGATGGTGAGCCCCAGATGCCGGGATGAAATTTCCAATCCCGAATCCTTGGGAATATAACCCAAAGGTTCTATGCCTATGGAACGGGCGGCATCGCACAGCAGTTCGTAGTGATGCTCCGAACCTGTGCGATTGAATATGACGCCGGCAATGCGTAAATCGGGATCGAAGTGTTTGAACCCATAGAGAGGGGCTGCTATGGAGTAAGCCACGGCTTTGGCATCGATAATCAGTATGACCGGTAAGCCCAGTTTCTTTGCCATTTCTGCACTGCTGCCCTTGCTGCGTTCGTACCCGTCGAACAGTCCCATAACCCCTTCCACCACACAGACATCGGCCTGAGACGCCGTTTGGGCAAAATGTCTTTTCAGCTGTTCTGTTTCAGGAATGAAGAAGGCATCCAGATTGTAACAGGAGGTATGTGCTGCTTTTTGGTGAATGAGCGGATCTATATAATCAGGCCCGCACTTATACGGTGCCACTTTTACCTTCCGTCGATAAAGAGCGCGCAACAGACCCAGAGTAAGGGTTGTTTTTCCCGAACCGGAAGAAGCACCGCCGATGACAAAACCGGATTTTACAGACATGGATTAAGCTGTTTTTATTATTTTCTGCAACCGTGTTTGAATTCGTCGGCATACAAACGGGATAACCCTTTTCTGTTGCCGACGGCTTCTCCTACCACGATCATTGTTGTCAGTTTCAGGTTGTTCGCACGAACCGTTTCCGCCAAATGTTCGAGCGTTGTACGGTATATTTTCTCTTCACGCCACGTCAGTTTGTAGCACAATGCCACCGGTGTGGCAGGAGGGTAGTGTATCAGAAGTTCTTCCTGAATCTGATCGGCAAGCCCTACACTCAGATAAATACACATTGTGCTTTGTGAAGCAGCCAGTTTGTGCAGTTTTTCTTTCTCCGGCATGGGAGTACGTCCTTCGCCTCTTGTCAGTATAATTGTTTGTACCTTTTCCGGTATGGTAAATTCGCTTTTCAAAGCAGCGGCGGCAGCTTGAAATGAAGATATGCCGGGTGTAATATGATAATGGATGTTCAGGCGGTCCAACTCGGCCATCTGTTCGCCGATGGCTCCGTATATACAGGGATCTCCCGTATGCAGGCGAACGACTGACAGATGACGGTCGGTAAAAGATTTCATCAATTCGATCTGTTCTTCCAGATTCATGTCGGCCGAACTTCTGACGGTGGCGCCTGCTTTGGCACATTGTGTCAGCTCTACGGGTACCAGACTGCCGGCATAAAGGATTAAATCGGCCTCTTCCAAAAATCGACGACCTCTGATGCTGATAAGCCCGGGATCGCCGGGGCCTGCTCCCACAAATTCCACATGTCCGCGATGAACTTCGGCATTCGCTTCGATGGCAACTGCAAAAGTAAAGTCGTTGCCTTCGCTCAATTTTCCTTTCTGTTTGCTTAACAGCAAGTGATCCGTACCGGCGCTTAGCATGGCGGAGGCTTCCGAAACACCGGAAGAACCGGTTACTTCTTCCACTTTGGCAGACGGATTGGGTACTTCAATCGATTTCAACTCTTCACCGGTGTAGATGGCAACGGACGGGATACCGTACCGTTCTTTCAGTTCGAGCAGAAGAGGTTCGTCTTTTTTTATATCCACAGTGGCGATTGTATGGATGGACTTTGTGGAGAAACCGGCTTTCATAAGTTCCTCTGCCATATAATCGGCGATGCCTTCTGTTTTACATGCTTTTCTGCATCCGACTCCCAGACTTAGTACGCGGGGCCTGTAAATCAGTGTCGGAATCCGGTAAGCGTGAATAAAAGGCGTGACGGCAATAAGCAGGTCGTACTCGGTTTCCTTAACTTCTTCGATGTCGTACACACGTTGCACATGCGGCGGCACCCGGTCTAAAAGTCGGCGAGTGCCCGCATCCTGTGCTTCTATCAGCAGGGCGGTGCGCTTTTTATTGACAAAACATGCTATCAGTTCATTCATCGTGCCACCTGCCGTCTCTGTTTCCCAGCCATTCTCTCTTCCCAGCGTATCCAAAGCCCACAGGCCTGTATTGTCGCTTTGCGTTGTGATAACGGCTGTGGCACCAATGGCACGGGCAATCATTCCGGCCCATTGATTGGCTCCGCCGATGTGCCCCGAAACAACGGGGATAACATATTTGCCTGTAGAGTCGATGCAGATAACGGCAGGGTCGGTCTTTTTATCTTTTAAGAGAGGGGCAATGCTGCGAACACAAATACCCATGGAGCCGATGAAGACAATTTGCTGCTCTTTCTCCCATGCATTTGCCATTAGAGAAGCCGTTTTATTCGTTTCCTTAAGTTCTTCTATCCATGTATTCGGATATGCCTTCTGTATGGCTTTCGCCACGTTAAATCCTTCAGCAGTTTGCGGTATGACGTATAGTTTATCGGACATAATCATTCTTTTGATAATGGTTTTACAGCCTTGAGGCAGTGGATCGGGTTAAACTCATTGACGGTAATAAGCATATCTTCTTCCATTTTGTAACCCAACTTACGGGTAAAGGTATGGAAATCGGACAGACTTTTCTCTGAAACCGAATTGAATACGATGCAGCCGCCCGGAAGCAGATAAGTATCTATCTTATCGAGCACTTCTTTCATCTTGCCGCCATAGCCTCCCAGGAAGACTGCATCGGGAGCCGGCAGCCCATTCGTTTCCGTTGTCAGAAAATCTCCGATATGGTAATTGATACCGGGTGTGCCGAAACGTTTGCAGTTATTGATAATGAGTTCCTCGCTTTCGATTCTTTTTTCAAAGGCTTCGATGTGGATTGTCGGTATTTGCAGTTTGGCTTCCACCGATACGGAACCCGTACAGAATCCGACATCCCACAGGGTTTTCTTCTGCCTCAAATCCAGCATGCTCAGTGTCATCAGTCTCATCGGCCTTTTGGTCATCATGCCTGCCCTGCCTTCCAGACCTTGCAGCGTTTCATCAAGGATACCGAATGGACGGAGGCGATTGGTCGTTTTGATCAGTATGAGATTGTTAGGTATCGAGTATTCGCCTTTAGCCATATCTTCGATGGAGCAAGCCGTAAAGCGTTGTAGTTGCTCATGCCCGATATGTTCACCTACATAAGCCCGGTAGTTATCGTAACCATATTCTAAAAGGCGCCGGGCTATGGTGTCGGGCTGATGCGTGCGGTCTGTGAGTATTCCGATCATTTCTTCCCCTTCGATGAGGGCTTTATCGAGAGCCGGCCAGGGGTGACCGACCAGTGAAACAACACGCATTTTTTGATAAGGCAGTAAGAAACGATGCGCCAAGAGTTGCAGTGAATTGAAGTATGGACAGACTTCGATTTCAGCCTCCGGCAAGCGGTTGCACAGCGTATTGGCAAATCCGTGAAAAAGAGGATCTCCGGAAGCGAAAACTACGATAAGATTTTCTTTTGCAGCCAGATAAGCATCCAGAGCGGTATCTACGGGAGCGGTAATGTTTATCCATCGGTAACCTTCAGGCAGGAAACGCTTGACCAGCTCGTGATGCCTGAGGCCTCCGGAAAACAATCTGCACTTTTCGACTATTTCAAGTTGGGCATCGGATAGTACTATCGAGTCGTTGTCGGGTATGCCGATTACTACGAAACGCTTAGACATCTCTTCCGGGTTTTAGCTGTTCTGCATCGTCGAAGCATAAGATGCTGTTTACCAGTGTGGCAGCAAGATTGCTGCCGCCTTTTCTTCCTTCGACAATGATTTTGGGAATATCTTTGAACGGTTTGACCATGTGCTTGGATTCGCAGACGTGCACAAAGCCTACGGGAGCTGCGATAATACCTGTCGGTCTGGCTTTGCCCATGCGGATCAGCTTCGTCAGCTCCATAAGCGCGGTGGGGGCATTGCCGAAAGCGAAGATGGCATCCGGGTGTTCTTCCACGGCCTTGCGTATGCCCATTTGCGTACGCGTGATTTTCAAACGTTTAGCCTCTTCCCTGCATCCTTCATCGTTCAGGTAGCACAGCACTTTTACGCCCAAACGTTCCAATGCCCCTTTGCGTATGCCTGCGGCAACCATCGAAACGTCGGTAACGATAGTCTTGATTTTTCCGGAGTTGATAGCTTCGTACATCGTTTCCACCGCATTTTCATCTACTTGCAGGATATCCTCCATTTCGAAGTCAGCGGTGGTGTGGATGGCATGGAGCATAGACCATTTTTTACCCAAAGGTATGTCCGGATTCTTAAGTTCTTTTTCGATAGTCCGGAAGCTGCTGATCATAATATCCTGTCCGGGGCTGTTCTGCTCCTGCTCTTCTTCGGGGTATTTAGTGTAATAACCTCTTGGGGTAATCATTTTATTATCCGCAACAAATGTGCGACTGTTTCCGATAATAACGATTGTAAACATATCGACGGGCTCCGTATCGAAATCCTCGAGGGTCGTGATGTCGAACTCCTGTTCGGATCTTCCTGCCTGACGGACGTAACCTACCACATTATGCGGGTTCCTGTGCTTCAGAAAGATTTCTATGAGGCGCGGCAACTGCCAGTAACGCTCTTTGCTTTTCGGGTTGTAAATAGCTGTGATGAAATCGCCCATTGCAGCCGCTTCGATACGCTTTTCGATGATTTCCCACGGAGTCATCAGATCCGACATGGAGATGATGCAGAGATCGTGACCGATGGGTGCACCTAATACTGCTGCCGCTTTTTGAAAGGCCGAGATGCCCGGCAGTATCTCCACTTCGATATTGCTGCTCTTTTTATATTTCATTTCCAGAACGAGCGAAGCCATCCCGTATATTCCGGCATCTCCGGAGCTTATTACGCATACCCGTTTTCCTTCTTCGGCATATTTGAAAGCCTCTTCGGCCCGTTGTACTTCTTTTTTCATTCCCGTATCTACCAAAATGGCTTCGGGTTTTATCAGGTGTTCGATGAATCGTATGTAGTAACTGTATGAAACGATTACATCAGCTTCTCTGCATGCGGTTAAAACGTCACCGCTTATATCTCCTTCGGAACCGGGGCCGATGCCCGCAACGATAATTTTTCCTGACATGCTCTCTCTCTTGTCGTTATAGTTTTATTGAATGTTCAAATATATAGTATAATAAAAAGGTCTTACGGAATGTTCAAGTTTGCGAATTTGTTTGCCGGGCGATAACCTGTCCTTTGTCGTGAATGAGGTAAAGATTTAATGTACCGTGAGGGTAAAATTGGCGACATACGTCCATGCAATGACTTAACAGCGTATTGTAGAACGGATCGGATAAAGGGATAAGCTCCAGCAGTTCACGAGCCATGACGAGCTTGTCTATGCGTCCGATAGTCTCGGAAGGGCAAAGGCTTTCGTGAGCCAATTGTTTGATGAACTCCAAATTCATCTGCACTTTCCGGCTGTGCGTATCGGCATGCCCTTCCGCCAGTTTGACGGCTTTTCCGATCATAAGCCCCATGGAAACTTCTTTTACATCCAGTTCTGAAGCCAAAGCCAGTGTTTCACCGATATAATTGCCGTAGTGAACGAAAGCATTTGTAAGGGCTTGAGGAAATAATTCTTTCATCGTTTTTTCCGAACGTGCTCCCGAATTCAGAATAATCTGCTTTTCTCCCAGAGCCAGAGCCACCTGCATTTCTTTTTTGATACTGCTTACAAAGGCTTCGTGGGAAAACGGTTTAACGATACCGCTTGTTCCGATGATGGAGATACCACCCACGACGCCCAGCCTTGGGTTAAATGTTTTATTAGCCAGTTCTTCTCCGGACGGCACCGATACGGTTATTTCCACCCCTCCTGTGTGCGGATGTTCTTTAAGCAAACCTGTTACTTCGGCCGTCATCATCTCTTTGGGAACCTTGTTGATGGCCGGACCTCCGACGGGTAGACCCAATCCCGGCAATGTAACAGTGCCTACGCCCTTGCCGGCTTTGAAATGAATTCCTTCTTCCTGAATGAAACGGACACTGCTTATTATTTCTTCCCCGTTTGTTACGTCGGGGTCGTCTCCGGATACTTTGATTACCGTGGCGCTGCAACGGTCTCCCTCTTTCCGGATTTCTTTTACCGGAATTTCGATCGGTTCCCCATTGGGGAGTTTTATGCTTACTTTCTCGTTAACCGTGAGACCGCACAGAGTCATCATCGCTGCTTTCGTTGCAGCCGTAGCACAACTGCCGGTCGTATAACCGCAATGCAAGTCGAAGAAATCGGGGTATAAACGGTCTATGGCCAATCGCAGGCCGTACGGACCGAATACCTCCGTCCACTCTTTGGGCAAAGTGGGGCGGCTGACAACCAAAAGTTTGGCACCCGCCGCATCTGCAAATTTTATTTTGTTTTCGAAATAACCGCTGCTTCCGCTTTCTTTACTCACAATAATATCCGGTACCGGTAATCGGTTCAGATCTTCGTCTTGCGTTTCATTGTTGAAAAAGATTAACCGGTCGGGTTTGATGCCGTATCCGCAGGCCTCGTTGCGGGAAGAGTCACGATCCAGTACTCTGAAAGTGCATCGCTCGGGATACTTTTCCCAATATTCTTTGAAATGGGGTATAGTGTGTAATCCTGTTAAGAACAGAACCTGTTTTTCTCCTTCTTTCAAAAGATAGGCCAATGCTTCGGGGTAGCCGGTCGTATAGATGATGTTAGGGTTGTTTTGTTCTTTTTCGGCATAGTTTCGCTCAAGCCGTATAACATTCAGCTGTGTGGTTATGGCAACTTCTTCGATATTTTTATGCAGGTTTTTGGCAAAAGGGTGGGCTGCATCGATGATAAGCTGTACATTGTTCTTGCGTATGCAGTCTATCATGTTTTCGGGTTCCATAGGACCGATATGCCGCCTGCCGTTTACCAGCTCGATTTTCTGTTCAGGGCCGAAAGTCGAATATATAAAGGGTTTTTCCGCTTCTTCGGCCACTTGAACTGCTATGCGTCCTTCTGTTGTTCCCCCAAAAATCAATATCATGAACGGTAATAGCTCTATCTGTTATGCTCCGATTGATACGGATTGTAGATAATCATGGAAGAAAAATACGGAAAACTGCGTGCCATGATTTCAGATTTGTCCGATGTGGTGAACTCTTTATCTCCCATTCCCAAAAATTCATAGTAAAAACACTCATAACTGCCGGGAGCACTCAGATATTCTTTGATTTCGTTTTCGTAGCTTTTTATTTTCATGCAGACAATGCTGCTGCCGTGCTGTAGTCCCCGTTCAATATTATGCCGTATTTGTTCGATGTCCGTCGCTACGATCAGACTGCCTGTACCCATAACCAGAGGATGGGTCATGGCTGCCGCTGCTGCAATGAAAGATGGTATTCCGGCGGTCATCTCCACCGTCAATCCTGCATCTTCCAGATATTCGGCTATGGTTTGCGTAGAGGCATAAATAGAAATATCCCCTTCGACCGCCACTGTAATCTTCAACCCTTTTTTGTGCATTGCCGCAATTTCATCTGCACATTCTTTATAAGCTGCCAGGGCTGCTTCTCTTTTCCTTTGCATCGGCACATGGAACTTATACAGTTTTTCTGTTTCGATACCCACGGCGGTAATGATTTCGGCAGCTTTGGAAGTGAATTCCCCCTCTTTGTTGGCCGTTGAAGGACAAAAGATAACGTCTGCCTGCTGTAGCTGGTGATAGCAACCTAACGTCATCAACTCCGGATTGCCCGGACCTAAGGAGACAAATATGATCGGTGAAGGCTTCATCTGTTTTATACAATAGTTTCCAAGACAAGACAAAGGTAGTGAATAATTAGCCTTTCGGATTAAATCCGTATCGTATCGGACAAGCGTTGTTTGCCAATTGGAATTTTATTTGACTGAATATTGGTCCGGATGTGAAAAGTAAAAAGCTGTTTATGTATTACACGTGTGATTTTTAAGTTTACTTTGCACTTTCAATACAGAAGAAACAGTTTGATTGCAATATCATGTTTAACAGGAAAATATAATACGAATGAAAAAGAAATTTACTTTTTTTCTCTTCCTGCTGTTGCCATTGGCAGCTATTGCGCAGAATGTGCAGGTTCATTATGATTTCGGACGCCATCTTTATGACAAAGACCTTTCTGCCCGTCCCCGTATTACCACGACAGTAGAAAAATTTGCCCCCGACAAATGGGGGAGTACTTTTTTCTTTGTGGATATGGACTATACGTCGAGCGGTATCGCTTCGGCTTATTGGGAAATATCCCGCGAATTGAAATTCTGGCAGGGGCCTCTCTCCGTGCATGTCGAGTATGATGGCGGGCTTTCCAACCAGTTTTCTTACGCCAACGCTTTCCTGTTAGGAGGAACTTATACTTACAATGCACCTGATTTTAAGCGAGGTTTTAGCCTGACTCCCATGTACAAATATATTCACAAAGGCGAGCATACTGCTCAGTTTACCGGCACATGGTATGTGCATTTTAAGGATGGTCTGCTCACGTTTAGCGGTTTCCTCGATTTGTGGAGGCAAAAACACCCCGCAACGGAGAAAAATGTTTTTATCTTCCTTTCAGAACCTCAATTCTGGGTTAATTTGAATCGTATTGAAGGGGTGGATGACGATTTTAACCTTAGTGTGGGAGGCGAGTTGGAGCTGAGCAGTAATTTTGCCATTGCAGATAAATTTTCCTGCATTCCGACAATTGCATTAAAATGGACCTTCCAATAAAACGGAGTTATGTTGAATTGGAATTCGCTATTGGGTTTTGTGCCCGGAAAGAACAAGGTGCGTACGGAATTGGTGGCCGGATTGACCACATTTCTTACGATGAGTTATATTTTGGCCGTCAATCCTGATATACTCAGTGCTGGCGGCATGGATAAAGGTGCCGTATTTACGGCTACGGCTTTAGCTTCGGCTTTGGCCACTATTCTGTTGGCTTTTATTGCCAAACTGCCGTTTGCACAGGCTCCGAGTATGGGTATCAATGCTTTCTTTGCATTTACCCTTGTGCAGGGAATGGGGTATTCCTGGCAAGCCGCTTTGGCAGCCGTTTTTGTGGAAGGAATTGTTTTTATTCTGCTTACCATCTTTAATATACGGGAGAAGATCGTTACAAGTATTCCACTAAACTTGCGGTATGCCATTTCTGCCGGTATCGGTATGTTTATCGCTTTTATCGGACTTAAAAATGCGGGAATCATTGTGCAAAATCCTGCTACTTTGGTTACTTTGGGAGCTTTTACACCTACTGCTTTATTGGCGATACTGGGAATTATTCTGAGCGGCGTGCTGGTTGTACGCAATGTAAAGGGAGCTTTATTTTACAGTATTGCCGTCTGTACTCTTATAGGTATACCGTTGGGCGTAACTTCCATTCCGCAGGATTTTGTACCGGTTTCTGCTCCGCAAAGTTTAAGCCCGACTTTTTTTCAACTCGATTTTGCCCCTTTGCTCAACTTCGATATGGCGGTAACAGTGTTTGCACTTGTTTTCATGGATATATTCAATACCATCGGTACGTTGATCGGGGCTGCTGCCAAAACGGATATGATGGATGAAAAGGGAAATGTGAAGAACATCAAACAAGCCATGATGGCAGATGCCGTTGGTACAAGTCTGGGAGCCGTATTGGGAACTTCCACGGTAACGACATATGTGGAGAGTGCTTCAGGGATAGCCGAGGGTGGGCGAACCGGTTTAACATCACTGACCACCGGTGTTTTGTTCCTTTTGGCTTTATTCTTTTCTCCTCTCTTCCTGTTAGTGCCGGGAGCTGCTACTACAGGTGCACTGGTGCTGGTCGGGGTTTTCATGTTGGATTCGATATCCATGGTCGATCTTTCCGATATATCGGAGTCACTCCCGGCCTTTATTACGATGGTTATGATGGTGTTGACTTACTCTATTGCAGAAGGGATGGTTTTAGGAATGCTCAGCTATGTTTTGATCAAGTTGCTGACCGGGAAGTGGCATTCTATATCCATCACTTTATATATACTCTCTGCTCTTTTTATTCTTCGTTACATCTATTCGTAGGGTGAGGAGAAGTAAAGCAGGCTTTTTTATCCGTGGCCGGGGGCAACTTCTGTCACGGATTTTTATTTTGAAAATGATTAGGTTTTATGGCCGGCACGTTCGTTCATCGCTAGAGTTCTCATTCCTTAATGAGAATTTTATGGTGCAGATAGCAGATGACGTGTACTGATGCTTAGAGCCATACTAATCAAGGATATTTTAATGAACATCAAGACCGGTATAGCGATGTAAGTAATCCAATCCTATCTACGACTAGTCTCAAGGAGTTTGTGTATCTGCTCTATGGTCAGTTGCTCTGAATATCTACTCAGCAGTAATTGTTCATGATCGATAGTAGCTTTGAATGTGACGGATAGGATAAATGTACTTAGATAAAGATAAGCAAATAGTAGAGAGTTATTGCGGTGCATAGGCAAGAATAATTACAATATAGGCTCGTAGAGAAAGAAGATAAACTAGTCTACGAGCCCCCATGATTAGGCAGATTTCTTCCTGTTAAGCATGTATAGGCTATTCGCCAGCAATGCAATGTAAGTTGCAGTGCACAAGTATAAGCCTATAAGTTCTTGGTAAGGTGCTGATCTATTGAGCCAAAGCCCAATAAGCAGAGTGGGGAGTACAAGACTGGATAAGGCTATGATTATCTGATGTCTCCTTTTTGGGGGGATGTTGTGTCTTTGTTGTCGCTTATCATATAACACAAAGGCAAACATAACAACTGACACTACAAACACAATCCAAGCTATGTAGTATAGAGTTTCATTTCCCCATGCCTCTAGTATAATACATATTAGAGACAAGGCATATAGGAGAGACGATAGGACGTCCAAACCCAAAGAAGCATTTCTAGACATAACTACCCCTATTTAGAATGCACTCTGCCCTGCAATCGCTTCTGAACAGGCAACAGCAGTCCTAGTCCCACCACCAAGCCAATCAATCGCAAAACCTGAAGGTTCTGCCCCTAGGTTTGCTACCATACCAGCAATCCCCATAGCACAAGTGAACACCGACCAGCCTCTGTTGTAGCCTCCTTGCAGATTTTCCATCTGCGACATTGTTAATGGTTTCATAAGTGTAATACTTTAAGGATACTCCTTAAAGTCTTTTTCTGTATTAGCTATTTCAATTCTTTTACCAGATATAAATAGACAGGCAAGTGGTCGCTGTATCCGCCTTCGTATCGTCCTCCTGCAAAAGTGCGCCACGGATACCCCTTATACTGGCCGTATTTCTGGAGAAGGAATTTTTTATTGAAAACATGAGCATGATAACCGCTTTTTTTGTCTTGTAATACTTTGAAAGAAGAAAAATCATTTCCTGCAAGATTGCCGTTGAATACCAGAATATCGAACAGATTCCATGTATCTCTGTATGCCAGTGTGCCAATACCGTTTTTGAACATGGATTTCATCGGAGTGTAAAGTTCATGCGATTTTAGATTGTCAGGGCTGTCTTTCAGCTCTAACCCTTTCGATACGCTGGGAGAAATGGGATCATCGTTGAAGTCTCCCATCAGAATAACTTTGGCAGCAGGATCTTCTTTTATAATGGAGTCCGTAACGCTTTTCATAACCCGTGCCGCAGCCATACGCCTGTTCAGCGATATTTTTTCACCGCCGGCCCTTGATGGCCAGTGTCCTACCAGAAAATGTATTGCCTCTCCACCGATAGAACCGGATACCAGAAGGATATCGCGCGTTAAAACCTCCGGTTCGCCCGGTATGGCTACGAAATGAGGGCTGCTGTTTGTCAGTTTGAACACGCTTTTTCTGTAAAGCAGTCCGCAGTCTACGCCACGTCTGTCGGGAGAATCGAAATGTGCTATGCCATAGCCTAAATGTTTGAGTTCCGGTTGGTCGATTAAATCTTCCAGTACATTTCTGTTTTCGATTTCACATACGCCGATGATGTCAGGCCCGTGCATCCCGATTTGGGAAATTACGGTTGCCATCTGATGCTGTTTATGCAGGTAGCGTTCGGAAGTCCATTGATTGACGCCATTCGGCAGAAAGTCCGTATCGTTGTTCGGGCCGTCTATGGTATCGAAAAGGTTTTCCAAATTGTAGAATGCTACACAAACCTTAGCATACTTGCCCGGTGTTTGCGCCCACGATACAAAAGCATGGAAGATGATGAAGAAAAGGATGATCTGTATTTTTTTCATAATTATTTATGATGATACGATATGTTTTTTATTTGCAGATTCTAAGTTGAGGCAAGAAAAAGCAGTAAGTAATAATAATGCAAAATTAGGGAAATGTTTTGTGTATCTTTGTTGTATCGGAAGTCAAAACCTAAGATTATTTTTTTAGACAGGTTTAATAATTATAAATAACGAGGTAAGAATTCATTATCGATCTAATTTATGAAGAAAGTTTTTACGCTATTTTTGATCTTCTTTTGGCTCGCTGTTTCCATGCTGTGTGCCCAAAACTTTTCTCACAAAGGTTTTGTGACGGATGCATCCACGGGGTTACCTGTGCAAAAAGCCAAAATTACTGTTTTCGGAAAGAAAAATCTGACCCTGTTTACAGATGATGCCGGGGCATTTAGTATAGATAGTTTACCTCGTGGCAGATATACTTTTACCGTAAGTGCCCAAGGCTATGCAGCCGAGCAGGTGGAGGTTTTCAGTACAGAAGAAGGATTCAGCCTGCCACAGGTCAAACTCAGTAAACTGGATGATTGGAAACCGGGGTTTCATGATTTAGTGGTTGTGGACGAACTCCATGAGGATGACGATGCGGTTTCCGAGTATACGCCGATGCTCTCTTCTTCTCAAGATCCTTTTTCCGCTTCCGCTGCATATACCTTCAGTCCTGCACGCTTCAGGATACGGGGTTACGATTCGCAGTATACGCCCGTTTACTTGAATGGCGTAGAGATGAACGATATGAATACCGGCTATGGTGTCTGGTCTTTGTGGGGCGGGTTGAACGATGTTGTCCGGAATCAGGAAACTTCGACAGGCATTCAACCCATGTTTTCCGCTTTCGGTAATATCGGAGCTGCAACCAATGTCCTTACAAGGGCAGGTATGCAGCGTCAGCAGGCTCGTCTGACCTATTCGAACAGCAACCGTACATACAGCAATCGCATGATGCTGACCTATTCTACCGGGATGATGAATAACGGCTGGGCTTTTTCGGCTTCATTGTCTTCACGTTGGGGCAATGGCCGATATTCTGTGGTGGACGGACAGTTTTATAAGGCTTTCGGTTATTTCTTAAGTATAGAGAAACAGCTTTTCCCCGAACATTCTTTGGTGCTCAATGTTATCGGTGCTCCCACAGAGCGGGGAGTGGCTGCCGCATCTACACAGGAAGCTTATGATTTGGTGGGTTCCAATTATTATAATTCCAACATTGGCTACCAAAATGGGAAAATGCGCAATGCCCGCGTTCGTGACAGTCATGAACCCATTATCCAGTTGAGCCACTTCTGGAATCGCGGGCGTACTCTTAATCTCAGTACAACATTGGGAGTAAGATTCGGGTATAACGGTTACTCTGCCCTGACGTGGTTTCAGGCACCGGATCCCCGCCCCGATTACTACCGCAAACTTCCCAGCTATTACTTACAGGGAACTCCTCCGGATCCGGATGCTGCTGCAGCTTTGGCAGAACTGTGGAGAACGGATCGCAATACGGCTTATATCAACTGGGATCGACTGTATGAAGTGAACAGGAACAACCATATGGAAACCTATGACAGCAACGGAGTGTTGATTGCTTCCGGTCTGAGATCCGAATATGCCATTGAAGACAGGCGTACCGATCAGTTGCAATGGAACTATGCCACGACATTCAATATGGAAATCAATGACCGTCTGAAGCTGGACGCTGGAGTAACTTACAGATGGAACAGAACGCAGAGTTTCAATATACTGAAGGATCTTTTGGGAGGGGAGTACTGGTATGATATCGATAAGTTCGCCGAACGCGATTTTGCTTCCGATCCGTCCAAAGTGCAGATCAATTTGCTGGCACCTGACCACATAGCCCGCAAAGGCGATAGAATAGGGCATGACTATGAAGCCTATATACAGAAAGGTTCTGCATGGGCAATTGCCCGTTTTGATTTGGGGCGTTTTAACTCTTATGCCGGTATGATGTTCGGCTTTACTTCTATGTACAGGCATGGCAACCAACAGCGCGGCTTGTTTCCCAACAATTCTTTCTGTAATTCGGATTGGTTGAAATTCTTCGATTTCGGTTTCAAGGGTGGAACGGTCTATCAGATAAGCGGACATCACTATCTGGAGATGAACGCAGCAATTATGCAACAGGCTCCATACTTCAGAAATGTGTTTGTCTCTCCCCGTACGCGTCATACTTATGTGGAGAATCCGGAAGAGGAGAATATTTATTCCTTCGACTTGAGCTATCAATTACGTCTGCCTTTCCTGCGGGGGCGTCTGACTGGTTTTTATACCCGCGTGAACAATCAGACCCGCAATATGAGTTTTTATGATGATGTTCATCGAACGTTTTCTAACTATACGCTTACCGGCATAGATACCCGTTATGCCGGTATAGAATTCGGGCTTGAAGCAAAGTTGTCTCCGACATTGAGTGCAACCGGTGCTTTGAGTTTGGGCCGGTATCAGAATGTTTCCGATCCTGATTATATCCAGACAGTGGATAACTCCAATAAAGTTCTCGAGCGGGGTACTGTTTACTGGAGAGGTTTGAATACGTCGGGTACTCCGCAGACTGCGACTACGGTGGGCATGACTTACCGGACTCCTTGGTATGGAATGTTCGGTTTCAATATCAACTATTTCGACCGTAACTTCATTTCCATGAATCCGGTTTTACGTACAGAGCGTGCCCGTGTGGATATGGAGAATCGTTTTTCCATTCCGGAGAAACTCAAGGGAGGTGTAACGGTGGATGCCTTTATCGGCTATTCTTATCGGATTACATACGGCAAATTCCTGCGTTTTAATCTGTCGGTGTCGAATCTGTTGAACAATCGGAATATACACAGCGGCGGTTTTGAACAGTTACGTGTACGTTCCTTTGAGGGAAAATATCAGAAACCTTTTGATTCTAAGTATTACTATATGTACGGTACTACTTTCTTCTTTAATACGTCATTGCAATTTTAATCCGGTACTGTTATGAAAATCAATAATATAAAAAAAGGTGTGAATGCAATATTGATTGCTTTATGTGCAGTCTTTACTTTTGCCTCTTGTGATTACAATAATCCCGATGAACCGCCGATGCCCGATTATTCACCGGATATCAAGCGTACTCACTCGATTACGGAGTTGAAGAAACTGTATAAAACCGGCGGTACCGTGATAAAGGATGCTGTGATTATAAAGGGAAAAGTGTCTACAGATGACATCGAAGGGAATTTCTATAAATCTTTGAGTATCCAGGATGAAACCGGCGGAATAGAAATAAAACTGGCCGGATCTAATCTTGGAAGACTTTACCCTCAGGGAAGCACGGTGGTTGTTTATTGCAAGGGTTTGGTGCTCGGACAATACGGCAATCAAATCAACTTAGGCTATAAGGCTGCAGAAGAGCGTTATGAAAATGCGTTTATTCCCGAGTTTCAAATACCGCAAACACTTAAACTTATGGGATTGGGCAAGGTTTCTCCCCGTATATTGACGATAGACCAACTGGATAAAAAATATGCCAATACGTTGGTTACCATTCCTGAAGTGCAGTTTGTTAAATCCGAACTCGGACAAACGTATGCCGATGCGGCTAATAAAGAGGCAAACAAGGCGATTAACCGAACTCTGATCGACAAGGCCGGAAAAACAGTGATTGTAAGAACGAGCAGCTATGCCCGTTTCGCCGGTAAGAGACTTCCGGGCGGTTCCGGCAGCATAACGGCCTTGCTTTCTTATTTTGGCAATACGGCTCAGCTATACATCGTATATGAAAAAGATGTTGAGCTGAATGAGCCTCGTTTTTAGAATGTGACAATTAGTGAAAAAATTAACAGAAAAAAATATGTATAATTTGAAGTTCGTAAGCAATTCCATAATTGCCTCAATAGCGCTGCTGACAGTCTTTTTGGGATTTACCGGCTGTAAGGATAATGATGACCGGTTTGAAATGCCATATCTGAAAATCGAATCTCCTTATCAGGATGGAGGAACGTTGAAATTCGATAAAGAAGGCGGTACGATATCTATAAAGATGAATACTAACAGGAATTGGCATGTGGAAAAAGGCGATTCATGGTTTGAAGTTTCTCCGGATAAGGGCCATGACGGTTCTCATGTGATTACTGTTTCCATTGGCAAAAATCCGGGAGCCGGTCGGCTGTCTGTGCTCAAAATTAAAACGTTGAGCAGTACAGTTTCCTTTGTCATCGATCAGAAAGGAGAGGAAAAT
The DNA here is from genome assembly GCF_000379945.1 of Porphyromonas macacae DSM 20710 = JCM 13914. Taxonomy (GTDB): domain Bacteria; phylum Bacteroidota; class Bacteroidia; order Bacteroidales; family Porphyromonadaceae; genus Porphyromonas; species Porphyromonas macacae. The sequence goes on along the minus strand of NZ_KB904131.1, from coordinate 15,173 downwards.
GGCGGTGGAGATGTTTTACCTCCGGATGATGAAGAAAAACCGAAGCCTGAGCCCGAGCCTGAACCGGCGGGAGGCATACCCGAATTGTTGAATATGGGTAAGGCCTTGAGTATCGACAAGGGAACTATGGTAGTGGATAAAGAAATTACTTTCCGGGCTGTGGTTACGACCGATTATAATGGCAAGAACTTCCCCTTCCGGGCTTATCATCATGTGCAGGATACCGAAGGCAACGCCATCGTACTAACGGTATCAAAGGGAGGAGAGGCTTATGCTTTCGGAACGAAACTTACGGTCAAGGCTAAGGGATGCAAGCTCACCAATTACTCCGGTACCATACAACTTGAGGTAACAAACGACAAGGTCGTGGCACAGCCTAATCATCCGATTACACCCAAAACGGTAACGATACCGGATATTATGTCGGGTAAATACGACCTTGCTTATGTGAAGGTGGAAGATGTACATATCGAGAATCCTGAAGGAAAATTGTATGATGGAACATTTTCGACGAAAAGACATAAGGTAGTCGACGAAAAGAACAATTGGCTGAACATGGAAATATGGAAGACTGCTGTTTTTGGCGGAGACTCTACCCCTAAAGGCCGGGGGAGTATTATTGCTGTTGTGACGGTGAGTATGTCTAAAGACGGACAGAAAACTTACAGAAATCTAAGACCGAGCGTACGTGCGGATATTGCACTTGAAAACTAATCGATTATGAATAGAAGATTTTATTATCGCATTTTCAGTTTATTGTTTTTCTCCACAGGTTTAGGATTGTTTTCATGTTCGGAGAAAAATAATATTCCTGACAGCGAATGGACCAACAAACATATCCGCTTCGAGTCTAACCTGAAGGATGGAGTCAACCCGCGGGTACAGGGTAATCGCTGGGAGCGCAATGACCGGATCGGCATATATATGTTGCGTACCGGTGTCAAGCTGGCTCAGGCTAATGCCGATGAGTTGCTATATGCCAACAGGGTATATAAAACAGAGTCTACAGAAGCTCAGGGTTCGTTCGTGCCTGCTTCCGAAGAACAGGCAATGTTTTTCCCGGAAGACGGAACTCCGGTGGATTTTATTTCATTTTATCCGCAGGATGCAGTTGTTCAAGGTCATCAGGTTATTACGGATTTGCAAGTTCAACCGATGATGGACTTGCTGTATAGCTATAATTTGAAGAAAGTTTCTAATCAGACGGTGCCGGGAGATTTGAAACTTGTTTTTTCTCATCAGTTGAACACGATGCGTATTAAACTGATAGATAAAAACGAGAAAATAATCCGAAATGCCCGAATCGATCTTCTGAAAGTCGCTTCCAAAGCTCTCTTCGATTTGTCCGAAGGTTCTTTTTCCGATCATGAACGGTATGATGTAACAAGAGCATTAAAAGAGCAGGGAGATTTTCATATAGCCCGTCTTATTCCCGGTTCTTCTTTAACGGAAGCCAGACTGCAAATTCATTATCAAGGAAAAACTTATACTTTCTGGCCCGAAAATTTCAAATCGGTGGAAGCCGGCAAACGGATTACTTTTACTTTGCAGTTAGATACTGAAAATACGGAGAAGCCTGTCGAAGAATTTGGTGAAGCTACAATCGAAGATTGGATAAAAGGTGCAGAGAACGATATTATCGTAGCACCGGATCCGGAAGAGGAAATCACGCCTTTGTCTCAAATCATTGCTTTGGGAGCTTCTTTGAAAAAAGACAAGGGTCAGATGGTAATCGAAAAGGATTATACCATACAGGCCGTTGTGGTCAATAATACGGAGGAAGGGCAGTTCCCTTTTGAAAATTATTACCATGTGGTCGATGCCGAAAAGAAGGCGATTGTAATTACTACTCCGAAGGATGATAAAGGGAGCATACTCAAACCGGGAACACGTATAACCGTAAAAGTCAAAGGACTTACACTTACGAATTACTACGGTACATTGCAACTTCAGGTTCCTGCATCGATAATGCGATTGGAATCGGGATACGAACTCCAACCGATTGTTATATCTGTAGATGACCTGCTTGGTGGAAACTATGACCTCAGTTATGTACGTGTGGAGAATTTGCAATTTGTAGAGCCCGGAAAACCGTTTTACTCCGGAAACAGTGCCGTTTATCGCAACCTCCTTAAGAACAAAGAAGGGAAGTCTGTTTCTATGGAAACCTACAAGACGGCTGCTTTTAAAAATGAGAACACACCGAAGGGAGAAGGATATATTATCGGGGTCGTAACCGTTTCCTGGTCTTCAAAGGATAACGTTACTTATAGAAATCTAAGGCCTTCTAAGCGATCTCATATCGTTTTTGAAGGCACGAATCCGGATCCTTCGGATGATTATGACGGAGAGATTATCAAGGGAGATCCTAAACTGATGGAATTGCCGAAATTTTCGGGAGGAAACCATAATTATTTCGTAACTCACTATGCTGACGGACATCCTAATTTCTCGTTTGAATACGATGTGAATCTTCGTCATCCGCGCTGGGTGGCTTTTACTTTCGATTCGAGGAACTCACAGAAACACACAAAAAGAACCAATGCCTGGAGTTGGGACCCTGAAATTCCGGCTGAATATAGTACGGAAACATGGTTCTCGGGTTCCGGATATTCGCGTGGACACATGGTTGCCTCTGAAGACAGGGTCTATAGCAGGCAGGCTAATGAGCAAACTTTTTACTACACGAATATGAGTCCGCAGCTACAGGATCACAATGGCGGTATATGGCAAAGATTGGAAGCCAGGGTACAAGCGTGGGGAAGAGATAATAACTTCCGTGAGGTCATTTATGTAGCCAAAGGCGGTACAATCCGTGAAGGCCAGATAAAAGAAGAGAAGATCAAAGGTATTATGCCTGTGCCGAAATATTATTGGATGGCTTTGGTGGTAAAGAAAAATAACGGAGAGTATCATGGTATCGCTTTCTGGACGGAACACAAGGCTTACCCGAACAACACTTCGCTTGCTTCGCTGGCTATCTCTATCGACAGTTTGGAAACATTGACCGGATTGGACTTTTTCCATAGATTCCCGGACGATATAGAGAATGAGGTGGAAGCACAAAAGCCGGAGAATAATCTCAGTCGATGGCCCGGCATATGATCTCTTAACCGTTAATTGAATTTTTACTATGAATAAAGTATTGTTTAGAGCTTTACTTGCTGTCGTGGGAATAGTGTTAATCCTTTCTTCCTGCTCTTCCGGGGAGGAACAGGAGCCTGTAAATCATCGTGACAGGGCTGTTATATTTTCTGCGTTGAGGTTCGGAGAGTCCGAACTACGTGTTACCGGTAATGAATGGGATGCCAAAGATGCTATCGGTGTTTACATGATTCCTGAAAGCATGGATTTGACTTCCACCCTGTATAAGAACTATAAGTATATCGGTGCCGATAAAGGGCCGAAAACCGTATTTCAGGCTGCAGCTCCGGAGGGTTGCCTTAAAATACCTCAAGATGCTTCCTCTGTGAAATTTGTGGCTTATTATCCCTATCATCAAGAAGCTGTTACTTCTTTGACTGTGGATGTGGCGGATCAAAACTTTAAAGACATAGATCTTTTGTATTCGAAAAATCTTTCCGGAGTTACGGATTTGACTCTGGCGGAAGATTTGGTGCTGAAGTTTGAGCATGTTCTGTCTCTTTTGAATATCAGGTTTGTGAGTGAACACGGACAGAATATTGTTGTTTCCGGTCTGATGCTCAAAGGATTGAAAACCGAAGCGACTCTCAATTTAGCTGATGGTACGGTAACGTCGTCAGGAGAAGTTCAAAATATTTCGGCCGGTAAAACCGGTGAAACGGTTGATTTTATTCTTGCCCCCCAATCCGTTACGGCAGGAGAGTTTCAGATCGTTTTTATGTATAATGGGAAAAAATATACATGGAAAAACGATAAAACAATTTCTTTTGAGAGCCGAAAAAAGCAATCTTTCAAGATAACTGTAAAAGAGTAGAGCTTTTTATAAAGCTTAGATATAAGAAGAAAAATCAAATAATATTAAAGTTGTATAATTATGAAAATGAAAAAAATGATTGGCATATCGTTGATGAGTATATTGGCTTTAGCTTCTTGTCAACAAAAAGATTGCCCGCTGAGTCAGCACGATAAGGATCAAATGATTGGCCGGTCCGTGGTTTCTTTCAAAACCAATATTGTGCCGGCTGCCCTTCGTGCACATGATAATGTTTGGGAGAAAGGCGATAACATAGGCGTTTATATGCTTAAAAGCGGTGCTGTGTTAGGTATAGCCCAACCGGAGGAAATTTTATACGCCAACAAAGTGTACAGTACACAGATGGATGGCGAAAAAGGAATTTTTAATCCGGTTTCCGATGGCGATAAGATGTATATGCCATCCGATGGTTCAGGCGTCGATTTTGTTTCGTTCTATCCGCAGAATCAGAAGGTGGAAAATTATAAGATCGATGTGGATATCGCTGCAAAACCGACCTTGGATATTCTCTATACCAATTCTTTGAAAAATGTTTCCAAGAATAGTCCTGCATCGGATTTAGTCATGGGTTTTCATCATGTATTGTCTCAAGTGCGTTTAATTTTGACCGATGAGGCAGGTAAAGCCGTAGAACCGACGGAAATATCCCTGCTTGGTTTGAATACGAAAGCAAAATTGCAATTGGCAGACGGACGATTGATAGAGAAAGGACAAAAGAAGTCTATTGCCATGTCGAAGGATAAAGACGGTCGGTTTTATGCCTGTGTTATCCCTACGGAGAATACAGCGAATGTAAAAGTGCAAATCAAAGCTTTCAGTAAAACCTACACTTGGGCTATTCCTGCAAAAGAACTGGTTGAGGGAAAGCGCTATACTTATCAGCTGCAACTGCTTAAAAGCGGTGATCTGAAGTGGATAAACTTTGAAGGCAATACGATAACGGATTGGGCAGATGTAGACGGCGGTAAATATACTTTGAACCCGGATGCGGACGAAGATCTGACTTTAGATCAAACAGAGTTGATTTTTGCAGCAACCGATAACGGTGATACCGGTGCTAAAACGGCAAAAGTAACGACTAAAAAAGATTGGGCAATCGAACTGAAAGGTACTGATGCTGATAAATTCGAGATTTCTCCGATGAATGGCAGTGGAAACGGTTCTTTTGTTGTAAAGGCAAAAGCTGCGAATACGACGGCAGTTGAATACTCTGCTACGGCTGTGGTCAAAGCCGGAACGAAGACAGTTGACGTCTCCATCAAGCAAAATGCAGCACAGCCTGCTACTGGCAATCTTTTATTCTCCGGTTCTGATTTTGAGGACTGGAATGCTTTCTTATCATCGTTGAACAGTTTTGGCTTGCATAAACTTGGAAGTATGGCTTCTGATGGAGGTAGAGAGGGTTCCAAAGCACTTCACCTGAAAGGAACGGATACAAATAATTCTTTTTTATTTACAGCTGTTGTACCGGCAACCGGAAATTCGATGAAAGGTAAAAGTAAAGTTATCTTTTACATAAAGGGGACTGCCGGCAAGTCGTTGTCGTTGTGTGTTTATGAAGATGGTAATAAAAAATATAAAAGTTATAATTTAGGTGCTAATTCCGGCGAGGATGTTATTCTTGTAGTTGCAGACAAGAATGATTATAATGGTGAAATCGATACAAAAGGAAAGTGGGTAAAGGTATCTTTGGATATTAGTGCGCTTTCGCAGTTCTCCGAATCAGGTAATATGTTTGCCATTAAATTTGGAAAGTCTGCCGATTACGATCTTTATATAGATGATATTACCGTGGAGTAATTTGAGGATATAGTTATATGGTTATAAAAGGGGCTGTGTCAAAACATGGAATTGGGAGAAGTTTCCTTTCATATTGATATCTACCACCCTTTCTAATCAAATAAAACAATCGCTATCATTGAGTTTTTAGCTCTTTGATAGCGATTGTTCTTTACAAATTATTGCTGTCCGGTAAAAAATCGAAGAACCTTCAAAAACTACTGTTCTATAGCAGATTACAAGAAAATTTGAATTAGAGGGCTTGTATTTTTCCATACTGTCATTTCTAACATTGTCAAGCTCCTTTTTCTTCGTAATGTCCTTTTAGAAGGTTGTTTTTGCGAAATATGAATGGTTTTAGTTCCAAATCTCTAACTTCCTAAATTTTACCGGACACCAATATTTACAAATGATAGTTGATTTAGGGAGAATGGAGTTTTGACACACCTCCTTTTGTGCTCTATAAAGCTGTGCAGTGCTTGTTTAATAATTGGTTTAACGACAAAAGGCAAACCTCAAAAGAAAATAAAAAGGATGTAAATAGCATTAATCTGCTTCTTTACATCCTTTATTCTGTGGAGTATAGCGGACTCGAACCGCTCACCTCAACACTGCCAGTGTTGCGCTCTAGCCAGATGAGCTAATACCCCGATTTTCAAATTGCGGTACAAATGTAATAAAAGAAAATTAAGTTGCCTATTTTTGTAAAGAGAATTTAACGGATTTACAATGATCTTATACAATACGTCTTTCTTTATCGAAAAATCTTTGGAACAAGAGTTTATTGATTTTTATGAGAAACATTTACTTTCTCTGATTCAAGCTGAAGGCTTGTTTGAGAAATTTGCCATGTTTCGTATAACGACACAGCATGATCCTGAAATGGCCGGTTATGCACTGCATCTTTATATGCGTAATCGAGAGATTTTGGGAGAATATATCGAACGGATACAGCCGGAATTTGCAGAAGTTTTATCCAAACGATTTGGAGAGCGAGTTCTGTCTTTCTCTACGGAGATGGAACAGATTTAATTGTTGGGAAATGAGTAGTGCTGAGAGAATCATTTTGGGTATAGACCCCGGTACCATTAATATGGGTTATGCCCTGATACGTATAGTAGGTCAGAAAGCCGAACTGATGGCTATGGGCATTATTAAGCTGGATAAATATCAAAACCACTACATCAGGTTAAAGAAGATTTTTGACCGTATTTCGGGTATTATAGATGAATTTTTACCGGATGAACTGGCTATTGAGGCTCCTTTTTACGGGAAGAATGTGCAGAGTATGCTTAAGCTCGGGCGTGCACAGGGGGTAGCCATGACTGCCGCTCTTCAGCGAGATATACCTATAACGGAGTATGTGCCGAGGCGTATCAAACAGGCTATCACAGGCAATGGTTCGGCTTCTAAAGAACAGGTTGCCGGTATGCTGAAGCATATCCTGAAAATATCGGATGAAATGATGCTATCCGGATTGGATGCTACAGATGCTTTGGCCGCAGCAGTGTGTCATTTTTATTTAACATCGAATCCTTTAGCCAAAAGCAGTGGAGGTGCCGTGAAAAACTGGAATGATTTTGTGAAACAAAATCCCTCGCGTGTAAACGGATTGGCCGGTAAGAACAAATAGGCTGTCTTTTTCGAAAAGTTTCTCGACTTTACTAATTTGCTCGTATTTTGACGGTTATTTACGATTTTTTTATTGTGATTTTTATTTGAAGATTTTTTTCTTAAGGGAAATATTGTTTGTTCCTTATCTGTTATTTTGTTTTTAATCTTAATAGTATATTATTATTCCTTTGTAGATAATTTTTCCGGCCTTATCTGATAAATACTCTTGTTTCCTTATTCTTTTTCTTGACATTTTCCTTTGGATTTCTTGCTCAATTAAAAATAATATCTACATTTGTGGTGTTCTACTTTTGTGGTACACTTGTTTTGTTCATTGAAAAATGTAACGATGCGATAGCTTTTTCGTCTAATGTCTAAACATAGAATGGCACTGATTAGGATTAAAAATATAAATAATTGAAAAACATATGATTAAGCTGAGAAATATTCATAAAACATATCCCGGGGCGCAACCTCTTCATGTTTTGAAAGGTATTGACCTTGACATTGCTGAAAAAGAAATGGTCGCCATTATGGGAGCATCCGGTTCCGGTAAAAGTACTTTGCTCAATATCTTGGGAATATTGGATACGCATGACGAGGGAGACTATTATTTGGGAGGAGAACTCATTAAGGATCTCAGTGAAAACAGGTCCGCAGAGTTAAGGAGCAGGCAGGTTGGATTCATATTCCAAAGTTTCAATCTGATTTCTTTCAAGAATGCTGTTGAAAATGTTGCCCTGCCTCTTTATTACCAGGGAATTCCCCGTAGAGAGCGTAACAATATAGCTATGCAATATTTGGAGTTGGTTGGATTACGCGATTGGGCAGACCATTTACCCAACGAGTTGAGCGGGGGGCAGAAACAGCGTGTGGCTATTGCCCGTGCCTTGGCTGCTAAACCGAAGGTTATCCTTGCTGATGAACCTACCGGAGCTTTAGACTCTCAAACGACAATTGAAGTCATGAATCTTCTGAAAAAAATCAATCAGGAAGAGCAGATTACATTGATCGTAGTTACTCACGAACGCTCGGTAGCCGAAGATTGCAACAGGATTATACACATTAAGGACGGTCTTATTTGTACTGACTGAGATTAAGCGAACAAATAAAACAACGAAGTAATGTTTGACAGGGATAGTATTCAAGAGATTGCCTCCAGTTTGCGTACCAATAAACTGCGTACCGTACTTACCGGGTTTGCTGTGGGGTGGGGGGTACTCTTGCTGGTTATACTGCTTGGAGCAGGACAGGGACTCAATAACGGCATACATCAGAATATTGAAAATCAGGGTATGAACAGTTCGGCCATAAATATTTGGGCCGGACTTACTACCATGCCATATAAAGGCTTTGGCGATAAACGGTGGTGTAAATTAAAACTTAGTGATTGCGATCTTATATTGGACAATTTGAGTGAAGTGAAAGAGGTTTCGCCGCTACTTGGAAGCTGGGGTATAAATTATGAATTTAAGGAGAGATTAAGTTCCGGTTCTTTAAAAGGAGTGACCGGTAATTACCAGAAATTCTTCAAACAAAAGTTCGTTACTCAGAATTCACGCTTTATTAATGAAGCAGATAATTTCTCTTTCAAGAAAGTTATCGTTTTGAGTGATGTTGTCGCCAATAACTTGTTTGGGAGTCCGGAAAGAGCCATGAACCAAGTGATTCTTGTCAGCAAGTCATCGGAGGAGGGAACGTCGAAAGCTTATTTTCGGTTTACCGTGGTCGGTGTCGTCAAGGGTGTGAATGGTAACTACAGTGATAATTATATTCCGATCAGCACCATGAGAAATCTCAAATTCAATTCATATATGAAATATGATGAGATACATGAAATAAATTTGCTATGCCCTGATATTAAGACGGATGCTCAAATGGAAGATTTGCATATCCGGATAGTACGCTTATTGGCTCCCATACATCAGTATGATCCGAAAGATACAGAGGCCATAGGCATGAGTTCCGTGAGTTCGGAGACGCGAAAAATAGAAAAAGTTTTTGTTGCGATGGATGTACTCTTGTGGGTAATCGGTTTAAGTACTTTGGCTATAGGTATCGTTGGAGTCGTCAACATCATGCAGGTAGCCGTTACCGAACGCCGTAGAGAGTTCGGTATCAGAAAAGCCTTAGGAGCGAAACCCAAAGATATCATTGGCATGGTTGTTTTGGAATCCATTTTCGTAACCTTGATTTCCGGTCTTAGCGGGCTTATTGTCGGCGTCTGGCTTATGGCTTCAGTTTCCAATTTAATGGAAAAGCAAGGGTGGGGAGTTATTTCCATCGGAGATAATTCGGCTCAGTTGCTGCAAGATCCGATAATTACCATAGGAACAGCTATAGGAGCTGTGTTTGTGATGGTCATGAGCGGTATTGTCGCCGGTTATCTGCCAGCCCGAAAAGCTGTGAAAATTCAGGCAATAGAAGCCATGCGCGGTTAATCCAGTAAAAGGAAGAGAAGATGATAAAAATAATAGACAGAGATTTCAGGAACGAAGTCTGGCACACGATCAGAAGTAACAGAAGACGCAGTATTGCCACTGCTTTCGGTGTCTTTTGGGGCATTCTGATGCTGGTTGTTTTGCTAAGTCTTGGACAAGGCATAAAGAATGCTATTTTCGGGCAACTCAAGGGAGTGGGAACGCGTACCGTAGCGCTGTTCTCCAATCTTACGTCCAAACCTTATGATGGGCTCAAGAGCGGTCGTAACTGGGATCTCACCCGTGGAGATATCAAAGAGATAGCACAAAAGATACCGGAGGTTGAATATATAACGGCTCCTACTTATGCAAAAAACTTTCGCGAGAAAATCGTGTATCGTGATAAAAGTGAGAATTACAGCGTAATGGGAGTAGGAGATATTTTATTCAAAGTCATTCCTGTCGAGCTTGTGGAAGGACGTTTGATCAATGATGCCGACAATGAGAATATGCGGAAATATTGTATGATCGGACTTACTGTAAAAAAGAAACTCTTTGGCGGAAAAGAGGATGTAATCGGTGAAACCATTAAAGTAGGAAGTACGTATTATACCATTGTCGGAATATGCAAATCGATTAGTAAGTTGAATGTCGGGGCTAAACCGGAAGAATCGGTATATGTGCCTGAAGTTATCATGAAACAGTTGAATAATGCAGGTGAAAATGTCGATATTATTATGTACACGGTTTACGATGGTTACGATATCAGATCTGTTCGTGAAAAAATCAATACGATTATTCGAAAAAATCACCGTATTGCTCCGGATGATAAATCTGCTATTTCCGAGTTCGATATTTCAGAAATGTATACACTTATGAATGGTATTCTGCTGGGTATTATTGCTCTGATATGGCTCGTGGGTATCGGTACGCTTCTTTCCGGTATCGTCGGAGTAACGAATATCTTGCTGGTTACTGTACGGGAGCGAACTCGTGAAATCGGTGTTCGACGCGCTTTGGGTGCAAAGCCGAGAGATATTATTGTTCAGCTTCTTTCTGAGGCGATCACGCTTTCTGCCGTAGCCGGAATAACGGGGCTTGTTTTGGGTGTTTTGATTATGGCCGGTGTCGGTGCGATTACGGCAAACCTCGATGACGTGAAGGAAATTATTGTAAACCCCACAATTCCGTTTGCGGTTGCCATAGTTTCCGTTGTGATTATTATCGGTAGCGGACTTTTGGGAGGAATACTTCCGGCATACAGGGCTATACAGATTAAGGCTATAGATGCCATTAGAGATGAATGAGATTAGAATAAAAATTAAAAAATATATCGGAATTATTATGAAAAAGTTATTCAGGATTATTGGTTGGATTGTCTTTGCCATTCTGGTTGTTGTGACATTTTCTTTTTTATGGAATAAAACGCGTAAACCTCGTGCACAATATGCTGTGGAAACAGTTAAGCAGAACGATACCATTGAGAATAAAATCGTTCTTACCGGCACTATCCAACCCAGAGACGAGGTGGCCATAAAACCGCAGATGACGGGTATTGTGGCTGAACTGCTTCATAAGCCCGGAGATATTGTTCAGGCCGGAGATGTTATAGCCCGACTTTCGGTCGTGCCTGAGATGATACAGGTCAATAGCAGCATGTCTCGTGTTAAAGTGGCTGAAATAACATTCGATCAGCGAAAAGAAAAATATCTCAGAGATGAAGAGTTGTTCAAGAAAGGCGTTATCGCTAAAGAAGAATTCGAAGCCAGTAAAGCCGCATACGAGCAACAGCAGGAAGAGCTGAACTCGGCCATCGACGCTTTGCAAATAGTCCGAAAAGGTGTTTCCAATAGAAGTGCCAAGGAGACCAGTACGCTGGTAAGGGCTACCATATCTGGCAAGATACTGACCATACCGGTAAAGGTGGGCAACTCCGTAATACAGGCCAATAACTTCAGTGAAGGCACTACCATCGCTACTATTGCAAATATGGACGATCTTCTTTTTATCGGAAAAGTGGATGAAACCGAAGTGGGACGTTTGAACGTGGATATGCCGATGGCTATTTCCGTGGGTGCTGTTGCAGAAAAAAAGTATGATGCAGTGGTAGAGTATATTTCGCCTAAAGGGGATGATAAAACCGGAGCGACTCTCTTTGAGATAAAAGGAGCTTTGGCGGTAGACAAAAACGACGATATCAGAGCCGGTTACAGTGCAAATGCAGATGTGGTTACAGAGCGTGCCGTTAATGTGTTGAGCTTGCCTGAAAACTGTATCGAGTTCCGTAATGACAGCACGTTTGTGCAGTTGGTAACCAGAGAGAATCCTTTGGAAACGAAAGAATTGTATGTAAAAACCGGTGTATCTAACGGTCTGAAGATCGAAATCAAATCCGGTCTGAAATCCGGGCAGAAGGTGCGTGGTATCGAAAAAAGCAAAAAAGATTAGGAGGACCTAAACAATGAAAAGTAAAAATAAGTTTCTGGGTATCATTGCTGTTAGTACGGTTTTGAGTATGGGAGGCTATGCTCAGCAGCCGGTAAAGAAAATGACTTTGAATGAGTGTATCCGGCATGCTCAGGAAAGAAATATCAATATCAGCAAGCAGGAATTGAATGTGAGAGGCCAGTCTTTAAATGTGGCATCGGCTAAGAATCAATTTTTACCTGCAGTTAATGCTTCGGTCAATCATGGCTGGAATTTCGGGCGTTCGCAGGATAAGCGAGGTGTTTTTGTAGACCAATCTTCGGCTAATTCTTCGGTCAGTATAGGAGCTAATATCGATTTGTTCAGCGGTATGCGACGTCTATATGGTTTGAATGCGGCCAAACTCGATTTGCAGGCTTCTTTGGAAACATTAGAGCAGGCTAAACAGGATTTGGCTTTGCAGGTGGCACAGCTCTATATAAACTTGCTTTTTCAGCAGGAGTTGACCAAGATAGCCGAAATGCAGATCGGATTTACCAAAGAACAATTGCTCAATGCCGGAGAGCTGGTTCGCGTGGGCCGTTGGCCTAAAAGTAAACAGGTGGAGCTGGAGGCACAGCTCAGTAAGGAGGAGATGAATCTGGTGGAGGCGCAGAATAATGAGTCGATGGCTCGTTTGGAACTTACTCAGGCTTTGGAGATGTCGAATGATTCGTTGGTCGAAATTGTTGCACCCGAGGTGGATGAATTGGTTTCGGAAAACAGAATGAAATTGACACCTGCAGATGAAACTTATAAAATAGCATTAAGTATGAGACCGTCTCTCAAGTCTGCCGAATTGAATATAAGATCTGCCGAAGAGCAAGTCAAGGCAGCACGCTCTGCTCATTGGCCTACTTTGAGTTTAAGTGCCGGGTATTCTAACAGTTACTATAAATTGTTTGGAAATATTCCTCAGGGCGCTATTGATATACCTTTCAGAGATCAGATAAAACAGAATGGACGATCTTATATCGGCTTGTCATTGAATATTCCGATTTTCAATAGGTTAGAGACGATGAACAGTGTGAAACAAAGGAAGCTTCAGATCGATAATAATCGTTTGCAGTTGGAAAATGAGAAGAAAGTACTCTATAAAGAGATCAATCAGGCATATCTCAATGCGGTAGGAGCCAACCGTAAAATCATTGCTACCGAAAAAGCCCGGATAAGCAGTAAACTTGCTTACGAATATGCAGAAGAACGATTAAATGCCGACAAGATAAATATTCTTGAGTTCACTCAGGCGAAAACCAATTACATGCTCAGTCAGGCAGAAGAACTACGCTCCAAATATGATTTTATCTATAAGAGTAAAGTGCTTGACTTTTATCGAGGTATAGATTTTTGAGCAACTTAGAAGTTTTCTTTTTACTTGGAAATATTGAAATCAAAATAGGTAAAAGCGGGTTTTTATGGCAATGATCTGCTAACTTCGTGATAAGAGTAAAATGGCATACATTACTTTTATGCGTATTCCGTTTTGAGTACAGCCTTTATTAAAGAAGAAAACTATTGCAGATAAATAAAAAAGGCCTATATTTGCACTCGTTAAAGTTACAACCTAAATAAAGGTGAAGGAAGTGTGGGTGAGTGGCTGAAACCAGCAGTTTGCTAAACTGCCGTACGGGTAACCGTACCACGAGTTCGAATCTCGTCGCTTCCGCATTATTATTGGCTGGATTATATAAAAAGAACCTTTCCAATTTGGAAAGGTTCTTTTTATTGCGATTATTCGAAGCAGAATTATGTGTAAACCAAGCTTGAAAGATAACGGTTGGTTTGTTGCATTGTTTTTATACCTTTAATTAAAGGACAAATTTCCTTGATTAACTTGTCTGCTGATTTCTCTTCTTTTAACAATCAACTTAAAACAATATTTTGGTGCATTGATTTGTTCACTATTGTTCTATGCCTATGAATACAGAAGAAAAAATATGGGATATGGGGCAGGCAAATATTTACACCCCTAAAGATGTTCTTAGTCGTTGAATTTGGTTATCCCATAATTCGATAATTTCGGGTCTGTCCTTTTCTGTTGCAAAATCTGTGATTTCCAATGCTTTTCCACCTGTAAGTTCCATGTTATGAATGGCAAATTCAAAGTATTCTTCATTATTCTCTGAATTTGTTTCCTCCCGTTTCCATTGAAATCGGATACGCTCTCCTTCTTCGCTGCTAATGATAACAGCTTTCTCTGTATGTCCCTGTCCCCAATCGAATGTATATTGTTCGTCGTGCTTTTTTACATGATTTGCAAACCATTCTTCTAATCCGGAAGGTGTACTGAGATGCCTCCAAAGGCTCTTTTGCGTAACATTGTCAAAGACATATTCCAAATGAAATTTTTCTTTTTGCATGATCATAATTAATGGAATGGTATTCCTAAAGATAGTAAAAAAGTTAGAAAAGAATAAAGTAATTCGATTCTTTTAAATTGAAAATAAGATGTCCAAGCAAAATGAGCTTAAGTTTTTTCTCATTTAATGAAGTATAACTTGTATATTTCAGAATTTACATTACCTTTGCAACGTCTTAATCGAAAAGGTATTCCTTTGTTGATTGCGAGACAGGAATGGCGAGATAGCTCAGCTGGTTAGAGCGCATGATTCATAATCATGAGGTCCCCGGTTCAATCCCGGGTCTCGCTACTATATTTTATTTACGGGGCTGTGTCAAAATGAATTTTGGCGCAGCTCCTTTTAGTTTTGGTTTGGGGTTGGTTAAGCCACCGGTTTTAGCCTTTGAGGGATATTTTTGTGTTTTTCGAGGAGGTGGAAGCGCATGAGGCCGAGATTGAGGGTTGATATAGGTCTTTTGGGAGTGTTTTTCGCCTTTCGAGCAACCTTAGCACATAGTTTCTTCAGATTAAAGGCCATAGCTAGAAAGGCGAAGTCCATCTTGACCTGCTCTAAGCCCATATGTCTGAAACGCCG
>NZ_KB904130.1 GCF_000379945.1 Porphyromonas macacae DSM 20710 = JCM 13914 | reverse complement strand
TAATCTGAAGAAACTATGTGCTAAGGTTGCTCGAAAGGCGAAAAACACTCCCAAAAGACCTATATCAACCCTCAATCTCGGCCTCATGCGCTTCCACCTCCTCGAAAAACACAAAAATATCCCTCAAAGGCTAAAACCGGTGGCTTAACCAACCCCAAACCAAAACTAAAAGGAGCTGCGCCAAAATTCATTTTGACACAGCCCCCAGTATGTAGCTACAAGAGATTTGTTAAGGCAATTTGTTCCAGTATTCCATGATGTCTACTTTCTCGATAGTAACCTTACGATCGCCACGGCGAATATTATCGGCTTCCGAAGCCGGCATGGATACGGCTTTTTTACCGACACCTCTCCATTTCAGCATTTCCTGAGGAGTGCCTCTCTTGACAAGAGCATTCACAACAGCTTCTGCGCGTTTACGTGAAAGTTGTAAATTATAAGTATTTGTTCCTTTCGCATCCGTAAAGCCGGTAATCAGGAAGTGATTACCTTTGAAGTGAGTCAGTATGGTAGCAATTTGATCCAGAACTTCTTCCGTTTCGGGAGTAAAGGTGTACTTGTCAAACTCGAAATTAATGTTGTTGAACAAGTCATAGATACTCTTCTCAACGGGTATTTTGACTTCTTTTTCCACAACACGCTCCACAAGTTTCTCGACAGGAACCTCAACCTCATGATATACAGGAGCAGGACGTTTATCCTTACCGCCGATACGCCACATTACACGCAGGCTGATCTGAGCAAAGCGAGGCAATCCCTTTTCCACAGGCATCAAATATTCTCCCTGCAATCCTAATCCTAATGAATTATTCAGCCAGGCATTCACACCGGCTCCGAAAGATAGGGGGATGAAATTATCCTTGTCTTTTGAACGACCGTCAGGGTTCCATGTATCATTGGATTCCCAATGGGCCTGCCCTGTGGGATCGTCTTTGAAGACGCCCGAGTAAGTCGTTTTGAAATCTTTGTGCAGATAATTGACTCCAACCCGCAAATATGGTTCGACATAACGCGATCTAAACAGAGGACTTAATCTGAACTGCAAACCCAAACCACCCATATATAGAAAGTGATGTTTACTGCCGGCATTCTGTTCATTGTTTTTAGCAATCCCCATGGTTCCTTGTAAGTCGAGATAAAACCACGGGTTCAACTCTCTGGCAGCGTAGAGATTCACTCCCCCCATAAGGTGATGAACTTTTAAGTTGTAGAGGTACTTGTCGGGTAAACTCTGAAACCCTGTGATCGAAATACGATCTAAATTAATTAAAGAACCGCCTATACCGATTTCCCACGCTTTGGAGGTTCGGGGTTCATCTGCAATTTGTCCTTTATTTTGAGCTGCTCCGGAAAAAATCCCGATAAAAGAAGCAAGAGCAATAGCGCATAGTTTATGTTGTATTCTCATCTTTTTTTCTTTTTAGATGTTTTTAATCCAACCAATCCACAGGCATTTCTCCTGTTTCAAGCTTCCAGATGTCTGTATTATCGAAAACTTTTACCCCAAAATACTCATCTCCCTCTTTGACAAGTGTGTAATCAGGTACAACTCTATAGAGCAAATAATTGTCTTCTAAAATATAGTCTTTCTCCTGATCTTGAGTATGGCGGCCTTTGGTGTCGTTATTAATCCACATCGACACCGATAAGATGTTTTTCGGGAAAGTCGAATTCAAAGCGAAGTTGATACTCTCCGGTTTATTTGTATAGCTACGATCTATTTGAGTGTTGCCTGTAGAACCATTTTTGTTTTTAGTCATATATACCCTAAAATTGACATTGCCTTTTAATTTGGGGTCTGTAAGCAGCTTTTCCGGCTCTAAAGAGCGAATAGTCCAAACATGTTTTCCCGATTCGGGTTTATCATACTTCAGGTAAAATTTCTTAATAACATCCGGTTCTATTTTACCCCATGTATTTGTTTCTCCCGTTTTTGTTTCGACAACAGCACATTTTAACCACGGAGATGGATAGATTTCCGGAATTTGAACAGCCTCATCCATGACGGGATTATCTCCATAGAAATATTTTTCCCCTTTAATAGAGAAGAAATACTCTTCTGTTTCTTTCCATTCATAGCGTTTGATTTGTGCCAGTTTTTTATCCAAGTCTCCGAACATGACTTTATCGCCTTTCTTTTCTGCATCGGTGAGAACATTGGGGCGTATAATTAGAAAAGCATCCTTCAAATCACTGAAACCTGCAGGAGGATTGGCAATACCCCATTTGGCATATTTTTCACCCTCTAAAATATTAGATTGATCTATTGCTTTATTGATGTCGGCGACTTTCACACATTTCAATTCGGGCTTTGGATATTCTTCAGGGTACGGCTTCCATTCCTTATCAAGGAGTCTCTCATACTTGTATTTAATAACAATAAAATGAGAATTATATGCGCTGGCAAGGCTCAAGTCCGGAGTCGTTATTTGACGGGGATAAGCAAATTCTGCTTTAATTCGTGTCAAAACCTTATTGGGAATGATGGTATTAGGAGCAGACTCTGTTACGACACCTTTGATTTTAACGATTTTTACTTTCCCTTTCCTGTCTTTAAGTTCTTTATTACGAGGCAGATCTTTGGCTTCAATTTTGAATTGCCCTTTTTCATCGGTGGTGTACTTGAGGTTCGGATCCATTCCCGGCAATCCCTGTACTTCTACACCTTCTTTGACCTTTGCTCCGTCTTTATCAAAAACTTGCACAATAACGCTGCCATCCAAAGGATTGACATATTCTTTATAAGCACCATTAAAATACAGCGGGAGGACATTGGGAGCTCCATGTTCGATTACAATACCGGTATCACCATCTTTCCCGTCTTTTCCGTCCTTTCCATCTTTTCCACGCAAGTATTCCCAGAAATCCGTAAGAGAAATTTTATCGCAAGGCCAGGGTTTTGAAGGATCATGCGGATCCATAACCGGATTGTCTGTTCCACAACGCTTTGTTACCTCTTCGACCCATAGCTCATAAGCACTCTTGCCATCTTTGCCTTTGGCCGGCACGCCGGTATCCTTGTCTCCAATCCACCAGTTGCCGTTATCTCCAATCCACGGACTGAGACCGTCCTTGCCATCTTTACCGTCTTTGCCTTTGGCCGGTATTCCGGTATCCTTGTCTCCGATCCACCAGTTGCCGTTGTCTCCGATATAGGGTGTTTTTCCATCTTTACCGTCCTTCCCGTCTTTACCCGGCTTACCGGCCAGAAACTCCCAGAAGTCATGCTCGGTATTCTTCTTCGGATCCCATTTCTTACCCGGATTGTGCGGATCATCAACATCTCCGGATGCGATGTAATCCTTCCAAACCTCATAAGCACTTTTACCGTCTTTACCCATGGCCGGCACACCGGTATCCTTGTCTCCGATCCACCAGTTGCCATTGTCTCCGATGTAAGGCGTTAAACCGTCTTTGCCGTCTTTACCTTTGGCCGGCACACCGGTGTCCTTGTCTCCGATCCACCAGTTGCCATTATCTCCGATGTGAGGAGTCAAGCCGTCCTTTCCATCTTTTCCATCCTTACCTTTGAGATAACGGAAGAAGTCATTTATCTGAACCTCGTCCTTAGACCAGATTATCCGGCCGGCAATGACCTCTTCTTTCCATACTTCATAAGCAGACAATCCGCGATCACCCTTGTCGCCCTTAGGGCCTTTCGGCATCGTGATGTCTACATCTGTACACGAAAACATGTACATAACCATCAATAATAAAGATACTATTGATGGTAAAGTCAATCTTTTTTTCATTCTTGTTTGGTTTTATAATAATGTATGTATTTCTGTACTCTTGATTATTTCTTACTGTATCAAAAGTTGAAACTTGTTCTAAACCACTTTCGCCAAAATATCTGTAACCTGAATTTTAATCACAATTGTTATTTATATAAAATAACATTGATTTGCAAAAATAAACACTTTTGCCGATATAGTGCACTTAAAGTATTAAAAAATATAAAACAATGTAAAATAAATTGATCTGTGGTTGAATAAATTCTAAATAAATCAGTGATTCTACAGAAATTGTTTTATCGTTACCCAATGAAGAATGGTTTTAATATTTGATAAAAATCGAACTGTTGATTATTCCTAATTAGTATATGTTATATTATTTTTCAATTGCATTTTATTTTTCGTAATATCGTAATTGTTTTTAAGGAGAAACAGACAAATTTTATGATGAAGATTAAAACAATTCTATTCGATTTGGGTGGTGTGCTCATTCATCTCAATAAAGATGAATGCGTTCGTCGTTTCGAAAGTTTGGGAGTAAGTGATGCTTCCCGGATGCTTGATCCTTATCTGCAAAGCGGGCTTTTCCTGCAATTGGAAAACGGAGCATTAAACGCTGAAGATTTCCGAAAGGCACTTAGTGAACATACCGGTAAAGAAATCAACCATGACGAAATAAAATGGGGGCTTTGCGGTTTTCTGGAAGAAATACCTCCCTACAAATTCGATTATATCGACCGTCTGCGCGAAAAATATAGCGTATATATCATATCCAACACCAATCCGTATGTTATGGAATATGCGCACAGCAAGGAATTTTTACCCAATGGCCGTACGCTATCGAGTTATGTGGATGGCATTTTTGCCAGTTATGAAATGAAAATGGTGAAACCGGATCCCGATATTTTCACTTATATGCCACAGAAAGCTGGCTTTCTGCCGGAAGAAGCGCTTTTCATAGACGATGGGCCTGCCAATGCAGAGATGGCAGCCAGGATGGGGTATCAGACTTATTGCCCACCGAATTATTTCGATTGGCGCCCGGTATTGGATGAGATCCTGTGTAACCGGTAGAGGAAGCTTTAGGCATTACAGAATTTGATAGTGAAAGCTGCTTATGTGGGCGGTATTTGGTGTTTTTGATAAAGAACGAAGATTTTGTGTTACTTTAGTTAAATAAATTATTTTTCAATAGAAATCATGAAATATCGAATTATTTTTATCCAAATTTTGGTGTTTTTATCGGCGATAAGTTGTGTTTCAAAGCATAAGAAACAGGCTTCGAATATAATTGTGGATTCCGTTGAAGTTGCCCGGATTTCCGATTTAACGAAAGAGTTTACATTAAACGACTCTGATGAAGATGTCCAGGTTTTTACCATGAAAATTGGGAATGATCCCGACAAAAGTCACCTTACGGCGTCTTTTCCTGTTACGAAGTATCCTTTTATTAATGAATCTGAGGGCGATTTCACGCAACATCTCATTGATGATTTTAGGTCCGAACAGAAAGAATTGGACGACTCTTCTGTTTCTCATTTGGATTTTAATCAGCATTTCGAGATTAAATACCGGTCGAACGAATTGATGGTTTTTCTTTATACCCGGAGTATTTCGTTTGGTAATAATTATGAAGATACGTCTCACGCTTCTCTGTTTGACTTGAAAAATGAAAGAAAACTTTTTCCCTCGGATCTGTTCGAAAGCGATGAGGCTTTTACTTCCTTTGCCGAAGAGGTGAGGCTAAAAGCAGAAAAAGCCGTTCGTGAGAGATTCAATGAACGTGGAGCCTTTGCCAATCAGGAGGAGCGCGATGTGGTGTGGAAGGAGATCCTTCCCCTGATCGAAAAGGGTACGAAACCCTCCAATGAAAACTACGATGGCCTTTACCTCAATGCTGCAAAACAATGGTATGTGAACTTTGATAAATACCAGATCGCAAACGGTTCTATGGGTTCGTTTGTTATAGAGCTGCCACAAGAGTTGATGCGCAAGTATATTAGCAAGGCTTTAGTCCGTATGCTGTTGGAAACACATGAAGAAGAGGCAGCCATTGTAGATGACGAAGTTGAAATAATTCCTCAGTCGGCCGAACCTGTTATTAAGGAAATAGACCCGGAAGCCCCTTGTGTGGCTCTTACCTTCGATGATGGCCCTTCGGTTTATACCCCGAAATTGTTGGATATACTCAAGGAGGAGAATGTGAAAGCAACCTTTTTTGTGCTTGGCAAATCGGCAGCAGTACAGAAAAAGACAATGAAACGTATGGCTGAAGAAGGACACAATATAGGTAATCATTCTTATGATCATAAGAATTTTGCTAAAATATCCGAAGAAGAAGCCCACCGGCAAATAACGCTTACCGATCAAATCGTGCAAGATATCACGAGCGCAAGACCGACTTATTTCCGCTTTCCGTATGGTGCATTTACAAAGACAAGTTGACACTTGTAAATAAGCCGATTATCGGTTGGAATATCGATCCTCTCGATTGGAAATATCGTAATGTGGAGAAGGTAACGGCTGAAATGTCCAAGGCGCAGCCGAATGCAATTATATTGGGACACGATATTCACAAAACGACAGTAGATGCTATACCGGGTGTTATTAGGAATCTTAAGGCTAAGGGGTACCGTATAGTAACATTGGATGAATTGTTTGACGGTAAGCAGGTCAAGAACAATCATATCTACAATAGCCGTAAGTAGTCATGTTGTGTTAGAATGGAAAATTAGAAAAAACTTTCGGGTGATACCTTATGTGTTTTATCTGAGAGTGCGGTTTTTGAATACCGGGGAGATTTTATCTCATTGACTAAGGAAGAGCAGATCTTTTACCTGAATATATTTCAGTACACAAGGATTTAGCTGAGAACCGATAGAAAAAATTGCAAAACAATAGAATTTATTAAACAGACAGAAAAATGAATACTCGTTTTTTCTATTTACTGATTATCCAGATTATTTCTTTTTTTGTATTGCCGGCATTCATTGGATGTACTGAAAGTAAACAAAACAAAAATTCCACAAACCATCCAGAGCCTGTCCGAAAAATTACTTATTCCAACTTGTTGGATAAAGAAACGCAAGAAGAGTTGGCAAAAGCAATGACGGATGCCGGCATATCACCGAAGAATATAGTTTCTTTTTTGCAGAATGTGAATCAGTTTAATCTGGCAATAGAGCACAAAGGGCTTGTAGAGAAAGGTTTTTTTATTTCAGACACGCTGTGTCCGTGTTACGATGAGGCAATGATGCAAAAGATGTGGGACGAAAAATATCCTGATTTTTTAGGTTTTAATTGCCGCATTACTTCTTTTGATCTGTTGCGTGATTTTGTGACAGTAGAACATCCTGCACAAGAATGCCCCATGATGCTTGTATTCGATGAAGGGGCTTTGGACAATTGCGGACGAATGCTTTTTTCTATTGAAGAAAGGAAAATCTTTAGAAATCTGTTTTCAAATATTCCTACTTCTTATGGAAAAGACATAAACGAACACTTGACAAACGTGAGAAAAAACTGGCAGAGTAAAGGTATTCGTTTTATACATAAGAACGACCCCAGAAAAGCTTCGTTAATTTCTATTGTAATGCATTCGGCAATCACCCCTGAAGAGAGCATGCTTTTTTTCGGACACACCGGTGTTTTGATTCCTTTCGGTAATAAATTGCTTTTTATAGAGAAATTAGCTTTTCAAGAACCTTATCAGGCAATTATATTCGACGATCGAACCTATTTAAACGATTATTTAATGAATAAGTATGATGTGGATTGGGATCAACCAACTGCTTCACCTTTCTTAATGGAGAACGATGAACTCCTCGAAGGTTATCGTATGAATCCGGTAAAAAAACATGCAGCAGAAAGCCGGAATTTATAGCCAAAGAAAGAACGATCTCTGTCTTTCATATTAAGCATTTTATCATGATACAAGGGAAGTAACAAGTTTTTTCGACAGGGACTACGAAATTCTTCTGTATAATAACAACGCAATAAATGAAAGTATGAAGAAGTTTTTCTTGATTATACTTTTTTCTTTCTTGCTGACAACGTACGGTAGGTGGATAAAACGGGAGCTGTATTCATCAATATGGATTCAGCGGATATGTTTATGGAGATTGCCGAAATAATCTCTGCGGGGCAAGATATACCGGCTGAAAAATGGGAACAACTGTTTGCTACAGAAGGTTACAGAATACTTGATTGGAAACCGGCGCGCTTGGAGAGTGTTAAGAAAAATATGCTCATTGCATTTTCTCCGGCAAGAACAGCGGAAAGAGACAGTATCCTCTCAGCCAAAATTCCTTTACAGGATGCAGCTTATTTCGATCGTATCATGATACTTAATTTCACCGATATGCTTAAGCATTGGAACGAGTTGAAGAATTTTCGTAGAACATATGATTTTGCCGGCATGGAAGCAAAATCAATAAGAAAGCTGAAGAACTTCCTCCTTGATCCGGTCGATTCTCTTATTGTTTTTCCTTCGGTTGCTATCGTTTGTGCAGATCCTGAAGCACGAAGTAAATCTAAGGGGATAGTCATAGACCTGAATGTAATGTATAAAGATCCGGATGGTATCATAAAATTGATGGCCCATGAAATGTTTCATTCTTATCGCCGTCACTTTGAAAACAGCGATTTTATACAATCTTCTCCCGTCATAACCGAATTGGACAACTTACAGAATGAAGGTATTGCCGATATGATCGATAAGGGCGATGATCTGACCTTGCTTTTCAAGCAGATCGGATATCCTGATGAGATTGCAGTCATGTACAAAGAAACTTTTGAAAACACTTCTGCTATGCTTGCGGAGTTCGATAGAATAACGGTTTCGTATCTTGATGGGAAAATCGGTGAAGAAGAACTGTCCGTGAAGATAAAGGGATATTTCCCGTTCGGAGGTCACCCCAACGGATATTTTATCACAAGAATGCTTCAGCGTCACGGATTACGTGGTGAGGTTATAGAAAACTTCGTTAATCCCGTTGCTTTTCTCCGTACATACAATAAAGCAGCAGAAAAAGAAGGGATCCATGTCTTCAGTCCCCGATTCATGAATTACATGGCCCGGCAGGAAAGCAAGTATTTGATTCATTCACCTGAATAATGTTCTACCCCAATATCTTGCTTCTAATAAGCCATTAAAAACAGTCTCGACTATAAACAGAAAAACTCTTCCTTTAGTCCGTGGAGGGGATGGAGAAAGAGTTTTTCTGTTAAACTTTCTTGGATTTCCGTTTATTGCAGAGCTTTGGCAAGAGCCTTTTCCATGGCAGTAGCTGTATGTCTGAAATCCTCTTCGGTATGTGCTAATGAAATAAAAATACACTCGAACTGAGAAGGCGGAAGATAAATCCCCTGCTCCAGCATTTCTCTGAAATAAACAGCGTAACGTTTGATATCGGACTGTTTGGCATCATTGTTCATTTTTACACCGCCGGGTTTGAAGAAAATCGTGCACAGTGAACCCACGCGGTTAAATGACAAATGTTCGGGATACCGGTCGATAACAGGACGGATAACTGCTTCGAATGCAGTAGAACGCTCTTCTAAACGTTCGTAAAAATCGGGTGCGGATAATTGCTTGAGCATGGCTATACCGGCAGCCATGGCCAGCGGATTACCGCTGAGTGTACCTGCTTGATATACCGGACCGTTGGGTGAGAGCAGGTCCATTATTTCTGCTTTTCCGCCAAAAGCGCCTACGGGCAAACCGCCACCGATAATCTTTCCCAAGCAGGTCAGATCCGGTCTGACGCCGTAAAGCTCCTGTGCCCCTCCTTTGGCTGCACGAAAACCGCTGATGACTTCATCGAAAATAAGCAGTACACCTTCACGCTCTGTAAGCTCGCGCAAAGCCTTTAGAAATCCGGGTTGAGGAGGAATGAGCCCCATATTTCCCATAATGGGTTCGAGTATTACGGCTGCAACCTGCCGGTCGAATTGTTTCAGTAGCCGTTCAACACTTTCGATGTCATTATAAATGGCAACAAGTGTATCTTCTGCCGTATGGGCGGTTACGCCGGCACTGCCACTTGTACCAAAGGTGGCAAGTCCCGAACCGGCGTTAATCAGGAAACTGTCCGAATGCCCATGATAGCAGCCGTCGAATTTGATAAACTTATCCCGTCCGGTATAACCGCGTGCCAGACGAATGGCACTCATTGTTGCCTCCGTACCGGAATTTACCATGCGGACTTTCTCTACCGAAGGAAAGAATGAGGAGATCAGCTCCGCCATTTCGACCTCACGGGCATTACACGCTCCGTAGCTTGTTCCTTTGGCCAATTCTTCCCTGATGGCTTCCTGTATGACAGGGTTGGCATGTCCTAAGATAAGAGGACCCCATGACGAAATATAATCGACAAATTCATTTCCGTCGATATCCACAACATGCCCGCCTACACCATGATCGATGTACAACGGGTTTTTACCTACCGACTTGAATGCTCTGACGGGGCTGTTGACTCCTCCGGGAATGTGGCGGCAGGCACGCTCGAAGAGAGCTTCCGATTTGCTGAAATCTTTCATGCTTTGCAACGGTTATTTCTGATTGAGTTTGCAGGCTGCTTCCTTGGCGAAGTAAGTAATAATGATTTTGGCTCCTGCACGTTTGATTGCTGTTAGGGATTCCATCATTACCCGGTCTCCATCTATCCACCCATTGGCTTCTGCAGCTTTAACCATAGAGTATTCTCCGCTTACATTATAAGCGGCCATCGGTACGTCATAGCGATCTACAGCTCTGCGGATAATATCGAGATAGGGTAATGCCGGTTTGACCATTACGATATCGGCACCTTCTTCAATATCCGACTCTATCTCGCGCATGGCTTCATCACCGTTGGCAGGATCCATCTGATATTGGCGTCTGTCTCCGAAAGAAGGGGTGGAATCTGCCGCTTCACGGAAAGGACCGTAAAAAGCCGAACTGAACTTAGCGGAATAGGCCATGATGGGCAAATTGATAAACCCATTCTCATCCAATGCTTTACGCATAGCCAGAATACGGCCGTCCATCATATCGGACGGAGCTACCATATCCACACCGGCCTGCGCATAAGAAACTGCTTGTTTGCACAGATATACCAGCGTTGCATCGTTATCTACATAATGATCATGAATAATACCGCAGTGCCCGTGGTCTGTGTATTCGCACATACAGATGTCGGCAATGACAATGAGATCCGGCACAGCGTTCTTTATGGCACGTATAGCCTGCTGCACAATACCATGTTCGTGATAGGCTTCCGAACCGGTTCCGTCTTTATGTGCAGGAATACCGAACAGCATAACGCCGGATACACCGCAGTCGTACAACTCACGGCATTCTTCGATGACACGGTCTACAGAGAAGTGATATTGACCGGGCATGGCCTCAATTTCTCTTTTAATGTTTTCGCCGTGGCAAACAAAAAGCGGAGCAATAAAATCTTTCGGAGATAAAGAGGTTTCTCTGACCAAAGTACGCATCTCTTCCGAGCATCTGAGTCTGCGCAATCTTGTTAAAGGATACATAATAACTATACTTTTATTTGTTTGTTGTGATTCGTATCAATTCGTTCACCAGATTGTCTATCGTTGGTTTATCCGGCATGGCATCGAAGTCAAAACCATAATCTTTCAATGTTTTTGCCGTTATGCTTCCGATTACTCCCATGCGAACGTTTTTCAGCAAAGGAGTAAGCCGGTAAGATTCGATCAGCGACATAAAATTACGAACTGCAGATGAACTGCAAAAAGTCAGCCAATGGCAGTTTTCTTCCAGAAGAGTTCGCAACTCCTCATATTCATAGGCAATCGGGCGATTTTCGTAGACTGCTAACTGTTTGCAATGGACTCCCTGCTTTTCCAAACCTTTTTTGAGATCGGTATGGGCAATGGCGGAGGCCGGGATGAGTACCGAACGGCCTTTCATTTCAGGATATGCCATCGATAGCTCATTTGCAAGATCGAGTCCGGTATGTTTCTCCGGCATGAAGTCCGGTTGCAAACCAAAATTTTTCAGCCTTTCTGTCGTAGCCGGTCCCACAACTGCAATATGACAGCCCGACAAACTGCGAACATCCAGATTTTGTGCAAAAAGCCTGTCGAAGAAGATATCTACGGCATTGACGGAAGTAAAGATCAACCAATCATACTCGTTTATTCGCCGGATTTCATTGTCCAATTCATTCTGGTCGGCTACGGGGAGAATATAGATGGTTGGCAACACTTCTACTTCGGCTCCGGCTTGTTCGAGTTTTTCGGAAAGAGAAGATGATTGATCTAACGAGCGGGTTACCACAATCTTTTGCCCTTTAAGCGGTTTGTCTTCCATCCATCCGTAATCTTTGGCAAAGGAAACCACTTCACCCACAACGAACAGACCGGGAGAATATGCGGCATAGTCGATATAGTCCCGTGTGAAACAGCAAAGCCTGTCGGTCAGGATTTTTTGATTGGCTGTTGTGCCCTGGCTGATCACGGCGGCGGGTATCTGAGGATTAAAACCATGTTGAGTGAGCATCGCAGTTATTTCAGGAATAGCATGCATACCCATATAAAATACCAACGTGCCGTCGGTATGTGAAAGCATATCCCAGTCTAGATCGGGCAGTGTGCCATCTTTGGTCGATGCCGTTATGAGATGAACAGATCGACTGACAGCCCGGTGAGTAACCGGAATGCCGAAATAAGCCGGTGCTGCAATACCCGAGGTTACTCCGGGAACGATCTCGTAAGCGATTCCTGCTTCTTTAAGAGCAATCATCTCTTCTCCTCCACGCCCGAAGACGAAAGGATCTCCACCTTTGAGCCGAACGATGATACCTCCGATACGACGGGCTGTTTCAATAATAATTCGGTTGATTTCCTCCTGTTTATGCGAATGTGCTCCTGCACGTTTACCCACGAAAATCATTTCAGCCGTACGCTTGCATAGATTGCGGATAGCACCGCTTACGAGCGCATCATAAATAATGGCATCGGCTTTTCCCAATAAATCTTTGGCTTTGAGTGTCAACAAAGCCGGATCTCCGGGACCCGAGCCGACCAAATAGACTTTTGCGCTCATCTCGCCTCTACTGTTTTCAATTCCATAACCAATTTCTTCATCGTCGCTTCGCGTTCACTGTCATCAAATTGGACTTTACGGTAAACTGAACGTGAAGCATCTTCTGAAGCATAATAAACTTCTACCTCATTTTTTTCCCCGGTATGCCTGCATACGCATCCCAAAGGCATGGCGCATCCACCGCCGAGAGATTGTAATAATTCGCGTTCGAATTCGACTTCGTAACGGGTGGTTTTATGATCGATTTTCTCCAAAAGCATTTGCAGCTCGGAGTCATTATTGCGAATATGGATGGCTATGGCAGCCTGCCCCGGAGCCGGTACAATAAGAGATGCAGGGATGATTTGTTTGATTTTACCGGTCAGTCCCAAACGTTCCATTCCCGCACGTGCCATGAGTATGGCATCATATTCGCCTGCTTCCATTTTGGCTATGCGGGTCTCCACGTTTCCTCTGATTTCTTTAATTATGAAGTGAGGATATTTCTCGGAGAGCTGGAAAGCACGACGTTTGCTGGATGTGCCTACCACAGCCCCCTCGGGTAACTCCTCCAGTGTCTGTTTTCCGATGAGCACATCTTCTGTTTTTGCTCTTTCGAGGTAGGCTCCGATCATGGTGCCGGGTACACAGGCTACGGGTAAATCTTTCAGACTGTGTACAGCCATGTCGATTGCTCCGTCCAGCAGCTGTGCTTCTATTTCACGGGTGAAGAGTCCTTTGTCGGGCTGATTGCTAAGGGAAAGCTCCAGAAAACGGTCTCCTTTGGTTTTGATGATTTTCGTTTCCAATTCAATCTCCGGCATAATATTACTGAGAGCCTGACAAAGCAGCTCCGTTTGTGCCAAAGCCAACTTACTGCCTCTGGTGCCTACGATTAGTTTTCTCATTATTCAGATTCCAGTATTTTGCTGAAGAGTTTATTTATCGCTTCGGTATATTGCAGGTTTTTTCCGTCTTTCGTTACATCGCGCAATGCCGCAATGATAGCCGTGGAAAAAGTAATACGCAAGTGTTGATCGCTTTGTTCGATGATTTCGCGTTCGCCTGCATCCAATTGTGAAGGCAATTTACTCAATTCTTTTTCAAGCAGCTTATCCGAGGCTTGTTGAATAACATTGATCACCTGCCGTATCTGCGAAGCATCGAGCCATTCAGTGAACTGACCGACCATTTCTTCTATGCAATTATCGATGCCTTTGTAATCTAAATCGCCGATCATCTCTCCCTCCGGAGTTTTACGCAAGTCGTCTATCGTATAAACGTGTGCAAATTCGAGAGTACGCACATCTTCTGCTATATTTCTCGGTACTGCCATATCGAAAAGATAAACAGCTTCGGTATTTGTTCTGAGGGCCATTTCTTCTTTTTTAACGATAGGCATAAGGGAAGAAGTGGCTACAAAAATAAGGTCGGCCTGATCGAGAGCTTCACAAAGCTGATTTTCGGAGAAACAGGGAATGTTTCCATGAGTTTGGGCAAATTTTTCCGCACGCTCTTTTGTGCGGTTGTAAATTTTAACGTTTTCAAACTCTAACTCTGATAAACGGTCATATATGGTTTCTGCCATCTGTCCGGCACCGAGTATGAGCGTGCTTATTTTTCGATTGCCGATACATCGGTCCATAAAAGTAACGGCTGCTGCTCCTGAAGAAACAGGAGTGGCGGCAATCAGAAAATTGTTACGTATCTTTTTTGCCGTCTCGAACCCCTTGTGAAACATACGTGACAGGATCGATGTACTTTGCGAATTGTCTATGGCTTTACGAAATGCGTCTTTTAGCTGTCCCAGTATTTGCGTTTCACCTATGACCATGGATTCAAGCCCCGAGGCGAGGCGGAACATGTGCAGGATCGCTTCCCCGTTGCTCTTGCAAATAAATATGGACTGGTCTACGGTATCGATATGTTTGAATGCAGCCAGAGAGCGGATCAGCTTATTAAAATCCGGCTGCATGTCTTCTTCTTTTGTTTGGAAATAAATTTCGATACGATTGCACGTAGAGAGTACGATGCCCCCGATGACAAAGTCGTTCGTTATCCAGTCATTGATTAACTCCACCGCATCTGCATCGGTCAGTGCAAACCGTTCTCTGATTTCTACCGGAGCAGTGTTGTGGTTAATTCCAATAAGTCCGATCATAGTTTAAGTGATTCTTCAATCTTATTTTTTATGTTGTTGTATTCTTCTGTAAGTTCGCTCCTTTCTTCTTCGGTCAACTTATCCGTTTTCAGTTTTGTGCGCAGTCCAGTTAGAACTTGGAGCTGCCTTTCCAATCCCTCCGGAATAAAAGAAGTCAACCTTTTTTTCAGAATTTGTGCTATTTCAGGTAATTTATAGTCTGTGTGTATGGCTATACCGATACCTTCCTGTCTGAAGCCCGCTGCAAATTGGAAATTCCCCCGTAAAGGATTGCCGGGCGAATTAACCAAACTACCGTGAGTTTCCGCTTCTTTACAGACCTGTTCGTTTACTGCGATGTTGTCCGTTGCTGCTACTATCAAATCAAAGCCATTCGTATCTCCTGCCATGAATTTTCGTTCGATATGTGTAATAACCCCATTGTCCCGCATCACCTTCAATTCGTCGCACAATTCAGGTGATACAACGGTACAAACGGCTTTATGCTGGTATAGTGTCTGCACTTTACGATAAGCGCCTTTGCCACCACCCACGATTAGGCAAGGCATACCCGTTGCACCGATGAAAACAGGTAAATGAAAATCTTCTGTTTGAATTTTTAATCGCTTTTTTTCCGGAAAAACTTTGGAGAATAATAATGGAGATTCCAGATTGGCTTGCGAGAGCAGACCGGTATCCCGGAAAACATTTTCAGTCGAGTTGTCGGCTATGATTTGTCCTTCGTGCATAACCAGTACGCGTTTAGCCCACTCATAAGCAAGATTCATATCGTGCGTGGAAATAAGGATACTCTTTCCTTCATTTTGCAGACGATCGAACAGGTTGAGTACTTTTCCTGTGTAATAACGATCCAGGTTGGAGGTGGGTTCGTCTAAAATGATAATTTGCGGGTCAATGGCCAAGACTGCTGCAATGGCAACCCATTTTTTTTGGCCTTCGCTGAGTTTGTGAGGAGGAAAATATTTGATGTCCTGAAGTTCAAAATCTTCGATGATGGCTTCTGTTCGTTTCTTCAGTTCTTCTCCTTTGTAACCGATATTTTTCAGCCCATAGGCTATTTCGTCATATACAGAGGGAGTAAACAATTGGTGATTGGAATTCTGAAAAACCAGTGATGTTGTTTGCCTTATTGCTCTTAATCCATCTTTGCTGTTGTCTATTTCTTTGTCACGTAAAAAGAATCGCCCTTTTTCATGTTTCAAGATACCATTCAAGAGTAGAAAAAGAGTGGATTTTCCTGCTCCATTTTCTCCCAGAAGCGCAATACGCTCTCCTTTTTTCAGAGAAATATTAATGTTTTTCAGTATTTCCTTATTTTTCTCATATGCGAAAGAGATCTGCTCCAACCGTACGATGACCTGTTCCTCATCCGTCTCTGTTTTTTCTTTTATTGAATCGGCGAGATCGTCTTCATAGCCTCTGGATACTAAACCGTTATATAAATGATCGGCCTCATGCTGTGTTAGAACCAAAGTTTGTGCCAGCAAAAGCCCCATGTCTTTTACTTTTTCTTTGTATCCTCTGTATCCCAAACGGCTCACTTGTGCTGTGGCAATATGACGGGTAGTATCCTGAAGCACATAAATGTACCGGTAGGTCAGCTCCAGCAAATCTATGAATAACCGGGGCGTATGCATTTGCCGGAGTTCGGAGCAGAGATTATAGACCGGAGTGAGTTGCATGAGCAGCATCATTGCCCCCACGGCATCGATGCAGCGTAAAACAATCAGGCGAAAACTGTTTACTCCCGGCGTGTCGATCACCCATGTCCCTAATCTGAAATAATGAAGAGTACTTTCTCCTGATATTTTATTGAAAAGCAGAGGCAGGGCTCCTAAGAAGATAAAAGCCCAAACAATCACTGTTTTCTTAAGCAGGTGAGGTCGTTCATTTTTAGCCCGGAAGAATAGAGTCAGGTACAGAATAATGGAGATGAAAAAGAGAATATGCCATGAAGAAATAAGCAGTGCTGCTAATAGCAACACTGCCGGTATGATCAAATGAAGTTTGAAGCGGCGAAAATATTCTGTGCAGCAGACTCTACTGGGTATCATTTTTTCGGTCAAATATTTTCTTTTCGTTGTTTTAACAAGAGGCGAAAAGCATAGGCGAAAATAATGATTCCGATAACAACCTGAAGCACAAATAGCCACGGTTCAGCTGTTTCCGAAGGTTCGAAGCCCTGCCATAAAGCATTCGGTTCGTATGAGGGGTTAATGCTTTGTATCATTTCTCCGGCCTGATCATCTGTTCCGCTGCCGAAATCGAAAAAGATACTCATCACCGGAGCAGCTATAAACAGAATACCACAGATCAGAAGGATGATGATGTGAGTTGTTTTCTTTTTCATTTCGCACTTTTTTTAGGTTGAAACATAACGGTATCCACTTTTTGTTCTGTTAATATCCTCAGCACCAGCACCGTGATGATCCCTTCGACGATGGCCAGCGGAACTTGAGTTACGGCAAAGATAGACATGAATTTAACAGCTGCTCCCCATATGCCGGCAGTCGGATCGGGGAAAACGAATGCCAACTGAAATGAGGTAGCCAGATAAGTCGACAGGGTACCGAAGAATGTGGCAATGAAGTATATTACCGATTTATTGAGATTTGTTTTTTGTAAGCCTTTAATAATACCGTAAGCCACAAATGGCCCTACAATAGAGAGCGAAAAAACATTTGCTCCCAATGTGCTGATACCGCCGTGTGCCAGTAAAAGGGCTTGGAATAGTAATACGATTACACCGATCACAGGCATAGCCCATGCTCCGATCAATACGGTGCCCAATGTAGTACCGGTAAGGTGCGAGCTGCTGCCTGTAACGGAGGGTAGCTTGAGCGCAGACAAGATGAAAACGAATGCAGCCGAGAGAGCCAGCAGAATTTTCATTTTGGGATTCTCTTTGGTTATCTTGAGAATGTATCGGTAGCTGATTACTACCACAGGGAGAGTTATGATATACCAGATTCCGCACCACGTAGCGGGTAGAAATCCCTCCATGATGTGCATTCCGAAAAGAGGCTCAAGGCCGGCTAACAGCAAAAAGCCTGCAAGGAGAAAAAGTTTTGTGTTCTTTCTTGACATATATATTCTAAACAATAGGATTGATTTTTTCTTTTAGATGATTAACCCATATGGCTCTGATTTCAGGGAAGTCCGCCAATCCTTTCAGATGGCAGTTTGTTTCGGGTTCGATGCGGTATCCCATAGCATCGAGTTGTACCCTCCAGCTTTGTTCTTCCATCGGCCCTTCTGCATCGTATGCTCCGGCCATATCGTTTTTGGCATGGTCGCCGGCCACGGACATGAGAGGGCTGAGATTAATAACACAACCTTTTTCGCAAGTTCTCTCCAAACTTTTTACTACAAAATCGAACAGCATGCTTTCAAAATCCACTGTTCCGATTACTATGCGCGGGTTCAGCGTTTGCAGGTATTGGTTCAGTTGGATATACTTATTGTTGGCGTCGGGATAGGCGTCTGTATTGTTGCCGTGTCCCATCAACACCAAGGCTTCGCCCTGTTCCAGACGGTTACGAAAAATGCTGAATAGAGCATTTCCTACTCTCACTACATCTTTGTCGTTCCAAAGCAACGGCTCGCCTAAAATAATCTGAACACCGGGGTACTTTTGCTGAAATGCCGGAATATATTTTTCGGTGATAAAAGAGTACTCCAATCCCGGTATCACATGCAAGGACTGGATCAGTACACGTTTGTAGCCTGCTTGACCGATGGCTTTAAGCCATTCATCAGGAGCGTAATACTGCTGCCCTGTTTTCTCCGCCCAGCGTTTCATACAAATGCGTGAAGTAAAGGCCATATATATATCCGTATCGGGGAATGCCTCCCTGAATGTTTGACGGATTTTTGCAAAAGTCTGATGGGGTTCTTCATGTGTGCTTCCGAATGTAACCAATAGCAACACTTCGTCATGCTCTTTTCTGAGCTTGGATGGATCTGTTATTACAGCGTAGTCTGTCATTTCGTTTTATTCAATGTGTGTCTTTATAAAACATCAGGAAAAATCCTTTTGTCATATAATCTCTCAGATCTTGCTTTAACTCCCGAAGAGCCAAATCTGTTTGGAAAAAGTCATGGCAGGTCTCCTGGCTTTATTCAAGAAAAGAACCTTCCCATCCATAACTTACGGCGGACAGTGGTCAGCGATCTCTTTTCTTACTTACGAATATTACAGTAGCGGGCACTGCTTCGGATTTACACCGATATTCCCTCTTTATCCCGGCCTTGAAGAGGCTGTGATAACCATAACCTGTACAAAGGTAGTAATAACTATTGTTTTGTAATGGAAGAACAGCGAATGATCGTCTTCTTTCCCTGCTCTCCGGAGGAATAAAAAGACTTCAAAGTCTACACAGTACAGAGGAAACCGGAAAATCTTTTTGACGACGGGCTTCAATTGGATACCTCATGCCGTTTTTCCCATTTATTGAATTTTGACATAAAGAAAAAAGCAGAGGGTAAGCTGAATATGATAAATACGATGCCGATGAGCATCCAGAGAAGTGTCTGTGAAAAAGATAAAACGGAACTCTTTACAAACAGGATAAAAGTGTAAAAACAATAAGGCAGAGACAGTAAAGAAGTGATGATTACGGGTACATATTTGCGATATATAATCCATTGAGCAATGTGAACGAACAGGTGAATGAAATATGCCATGAAAACTCCGAACCACCATTCGTAGGCCTCATGATATATCGAACATAAAGAGACTGCAGACAGTAAAATAAACTCGTGTGCCACCCCGATAGCAAACGCAGATGTGGAATACTCGAAATGTCCCCGTTTTGAAAGAAAAGCCTCAAACCTTGGAAAACGTCTGTGCAGTTCGTGCCGGTTTCGGTCAAGCCAACTCCTGAACATGATGATCTCTTCAAAATCATGAAGCATGAAAACGACGGGTAGAACTACCATTAATAACTGTAATTTTGTCATTCTTTCTTTTTAGTGTTTTAGATATGCTTCATCAAAAGTATCCCTGTAATGAAAAATGGAGATGAATCAATGAAAAAATCCCGGAATTGATAAAAATATACCGGGATTTTTTCATTTTTAAGAGTTGTACCTCCGAGGGGAATCGAACCCCTATCAAAAGTTTAGGAAACTTCTATTCTATCCGTTGAACTACAGAGGCTTAACTGCAATACCTTTCAGCAGGTATGCTGATAAGTTCCGCAAAGATAATATTTTATCGGCGTTGTCTGCGATTCTTTGCTTCTCGATTCGTATTATTGAAGAAAAGTTTGTTGATCAAATCATCCCTTCCCAACTTTCTAAGCTCTTGAATAAGCTTTTGCCGTTCCTCTTTTTTATACCAGAAAAAGAATTGCATTTGTGCCTTTTTCTCCTTATCGCTGACAGCCCTGTAAACAGGCTTGCCGCTATAAGGGTGTACACCGCTGTAGTAAATCTCGGTGGCTACGGTCATGGGGGTAGGGGTGAAGTCCTGTACCTGCTCCAATCTGAATCCGAGATCTTTGGTGATAGAAGCCAATTCTGCCATATCTTCAGTCCGGCAACCCGGATGACTGCTGATGAAATATGGGATAAGCTGTTGATTCAATCCTGATTCTTTGTTTACCTCATCAAAAAAACGCTTGAATTCAAAAAACAATTTGAAATCAGGTTTACGCATAATGTCGAGAACCGGTTTTGAAGTATGTTCCGGAGCAATTTTCAGTCTGCCTGATACATGATGAATAATCAGTTCACGTGCATACGTCAGTGCAGCGTCACGTAGCTTCGCATCTTTATATGGTTCTAACAGCAAGTCGTACCGTACACCGCTTCCTATAAAACTTTTTTTCACACCGGGTAAGGCATCCACTTTGTGAAGGAGATTTGTTAACGGTGTATGGTCGGCATTCAGATTGGTACAGACTTTCGGATGAATGCAAGAAGGACGTTTGCATTTTTCGCAAATAGAGGTATCGAAACCTTTCATTTTATACATATTTGCACTCGGTCCTCCCACATCGGATATATATCCCTTAAAATCCGGCATTTTCGTTATGGCCACAGCTTCCTTCAAAATGGACTGCTCGCTTCTGGAAGCTATAAACTTGCCTTGATGTGCGCTAATCGTACAGAAGGCACATCCCCCGAAGCACCCCCGATGGGCATTGATCGAATGTTTGATCATTTCATATGCAGCTATACGTTTCCCTTTATAGCGAGGGTGAGGCAGGCGGGTATAAGGCAAGTCGAAACTTCCGTCGATCTGTTCTTCCGTCATAGGAGGATAAGGTGGATTTACCACGATTGTCATATCTCTTACCTGCTGCAAGAGCCGGTGAGCGTGCATGGAATTACTTTCTTCTTCTATCCATCTGAAATTTGCCGACTGTTTTTTAGGATCTTTCAGGCAAATTTCATGGCTATGCAATACAATATCGTCGGGAGTTTCTTTTACAGAACTGTTTTTCCGCAGTATAACGGTTTGTCTGAGGTCTTCCATCGTTTCTATGCGTTCGCCGCTTCTCAGCCTTTCAACGAGTTCTTTCAGTGGCAATTCCCCCATTCCATAGATTAGCATATCTGCTCCGGAATCATATAAGATTGAAGGCCGCAGCTTATTTTGCCAATAGTCGTAGTGCGTTACTCTGCGCAAGCTCGCCTCTATTCCGCCAATAACCACGGGAACGTCCGGCCATATCTTTTTCAGGCATTGTGTGTAAACGATGGTTGGGTATTCCGGGCGCATATCATTCCGGCCATCGGGGGTATATGCATCTTCACTGCGTAATCTTTTATGAGCCGTGTATTTGTTTACCATAGAATCCATGGCTCCGGCAGATACTCCGAAAAACAGTTTAGGACGTCCTAACTTTTTGAAATCCCGTAAGTCATCTCGCCAATTCGGTTGAGGAATAACTGCTATTCGTAATCCGAAGGATTCAAGGATACGCCCCACTACAGCAGCGGCAAACGAGGGATGATCCACATAAGCATCACCCGAAAATAAAATCACATCCAACTCATTCCAACCCCTGAGAGCGACTTCTTTTGCCGAAGTAGGCAACCAGCATTTCAGATCTACAATGCGGTCTGCCATAGAAAACAGTCGTTAAACAAATTTTTTGCCAGTACCGGTTTTTCCCGGAACAGTCCATAAAGGGCAGACCCGGACCCCGTCATTGAAGCATAAACAGCTCCCTGATTATATAACAGTTGCTTCAGTTCCTTCAATCGAGGATATTCAGGAAAAAGACTTTCTTCAAAATCGTTGCTTATCAAACCATGCCATTCCGGCAAAGGTTTTCGTATCAATGAAG
Organism: Porphyromonas macacae DSM 20710 = JCM 13914; assembly: GCF_000379945.1. Taxonomy (GTDB): domain Bacteria; phylum Bacteroidota; class Bacteroidia; order Bacteroidales; family Porphyromonadaceae; genus Porphyromonas; species Porphyromonas macacae. The sequence continues at coordinate 16,377 of NZ_KB904130.1, read as the reverse complement.
ACAATGGTTGAGAATGTTCGCCGATATGTTTCAACCCTCTAAAAGCTTCGGCCGTACTGATAGAAATTTCCGGCTTAACCACAGCAATGTGATATCCGGCCAAACTGATATCGTCCAAAGGGGTTAGCTTTTCGCCGATCCCGCGTCCCAAACAAGGTTTATTATACAGAAAGAACGGACAGTCTGCTCCTAATTGCAGAGCCATTTCGAATAACACATCCTCTTCCATCCGGGGGGCGAACATATCGCGCAACAGTTTCAATGTAAAAGCGGCATCGGCAGATCCGCCTCCCATGCCTGCGCCCATAGGTATATTCTTGTATAGTGCTATTTTTACGGGAGGAATATCTGTCTTTTTTCGCATCAGCGAAAGTGCTGTTGTCACCAGATTCTCTTCGAGGCTGCAATCGGGAGTCGTTCCTGCTATGGAAAATATGTCTCCAACCTCCTTGTGCGTATTCGGTAAGATTTCCAAAGCATCTTCCAAAGGTATCGGATAGAACAGCGTTTCCAACGTATGGTATCCGTTTGTTCTTTTTCCTGTAATTTGTAGTCCTAAATTGATTTTTGCATTCGGAAATATGACCATAGCACCTCTCTTTATTGTTGGAATTCAAGTAATAAATATAATAAAAGGCTACAAGACACCTCACCGATGATCTTATAGCCTTCATAGAGTACGCGAGATGAGACTTGAACTCACACGCCGTTACCGGCACTACCCCCTCAAAGTAGCGTGTCTACCAATTCCACCACCCGCGCATAAAAGAGCAAAACTCTTTTAAGATGTTTTTGAGAATGAAGAGGGAATGTGCCCAGGACAGGAATCGAACCTGCACGTCGTTAAACACTCGCACCTGAAACGAGCGCGTCTACCAATTCCGCCACCTGGGCATTCAGAGCGGAAGACGGGATTCGAACCCGCGACCCCAACCTTGGCAAGGTTGTGCTCTACCAACTGAGCTACTTCCGCAATTGCTCTGCAAAGATACTTCTTTTCCGTAATTATGCAAATATCTGAAAGTAAAACTATGGTTTTTCCATCAATGTTGTCCTAAACATTTTGATACTCATCGAAAAAAAGGAAGTAGAGCTAAGGGACAAAAATGTTACCTTAGTTAAAGAGTGCCAACTCTTCTACTTCCTTTATAACAGTCTTTGCGCAAGCCATCGGTAAACTGCGGAAAGAAAAGATTAGAAAGATTATTCGAGCGTCTGGTACAGATAAACATTGCAAGAGCTACTATACTTGGAGTCAGTTTATTGGTATGATGTTCAGTCAATTCTTAAATTGCGATTCTGTTCTGTAAGGGATATTTACAATGGTCTTAATTCTGCCAATGGCAATCTCAACCACTTAGGAATAGCTCATGAACCTTCTAAATCTACCATCGCTTATCAGAACGCCCACAGAAATAGCAGGGTATTCAGAGGCATCTACTATGCGACTTTCGAATATTTTGGACAGCAGAGCTCTACAAGTTGCGGTGGCAAATCGAAATCTTCTTCCGCAATCTCAAGCAATTGCTACGTATAAAGAGCTTTATTGGGACATCTCGCAATGCCGTGGAGATTCAGGTATGGAGCGCTTTAACAACGATGTTAGTACTGTGTTGGCTAAAGCATACTGCTTGTTATAAGTGGGGCTGGCAAACCTTGCCGTTTTGTTAAGGATCACACTTTTACCAAAATTTATCTTGAAAAGTGGCTTAACGAACCCTTCACTCCCTCTCCGGATGACAATAATTTAGGAGCAAAGGGGGGATTAAAACTTCTTTTTTCGTTGGGCCGTATGCCTCAACGGGTTACTCCTCACTCATAATTTATTTAGGACAACATTTCCCCGATATATATTATGTATCCTCTTCTTGGCCTTCTTTTTCGAAAAAGGGTTCTTGTTCTCCGTTTTTATGTACAGAAAGGATTTTATAAGATATGTTGACTTTTCTGCCGTTGATAAAACGTCTGGCCGGGAGAATTCGATAAACACCTCGTTTGAATTTTTCTCCGTTGGCATAAATTTTAATGGTTTCGGTAACTTCCAAAAGTCCGGAGTTTTTCACAGTCAGTTCGGCATGAAAAGAAATACCTCGCTCTTCTGAAGATTGTCCCAGAGTATATTTTTGGGAAACAGGATACATAATAAAACAAACAGAGGAAACACAATGCTCCTCTGTAATATGTTTTTAGTAGTAAAAAGAATCTTAATGGTTTAATCGAGTTTAACTTCGGGATTTTTGCGTTCTTCTTCGTTATCCAATTCAAAGTATGTAAGCAGTCCGAATCCGAACATTCTGGCCACGACATTGCTTGGAAATGACTCCACCAGTATGTTGTAATTTCTCACGACGGCGTTGTAGTAACGTCTTGCTTGTTCCAGTTCTTGTTCAATATCATACAATTTTTGTTGCAGGCTGAGAAAGGATGTATCGGATTTCAATGTGGGGTAACTTTCGGATACGGCAAAAAGCGATTTTAAACTTTGACTCAACATGTTTTCTGCATCAAAACGCTCTTGTGCAGTAGTAGCCGACATAATGCGAGTTCTCGCTTCCGTAACTTTAAGAAAAACGCTTTCCTCATGTTTGACGTAGCCCTTGACTGCAGATACAAGGTTAGGAATGAGGTCGTATCTTCTTTTTAGTTGAACATCGATGCCACTGTAAGCTTCGGCAGCATAGGCTTTGTTTTTTATGAGGGTGTTGAATAAAGAAATTCCATAAAAAATAAGCAATAGGACAAATGCTATAATAACGGCAAATAACAACATAATTTCGACAGACTTTAAGTTATTCTTTAATTCTCATTTTCACGGTACCCGTAATCTGCTTTTTTCTCCGAAAAGTGGAAGACTTGCATAACTCAAAAATACATAAAAGCAGTGAAATTGCATATTCCATTAAAAATAAAAGCACACTCCGGTATCAAGAACAACACCTCTGTAAATTTAAGGATAAAGTAATACGAATAGATTTTTGTCCCCTTTGGAAAGGTTGCAATAGTGGTGTAGGGAAAATCTTTTGATGTTTTTTTTATGGAGGTAACTTTTGAAGGTTTACATGGGACGACAGTATCACCTGAATCTCATTTTGTTCATAACGTTTCATGTGCCAATCCTCCCCAAAGGCATTCGAACTTAAGTACGGAGATAGGGTGCAAATTGTGTCGAACTATTATGATAGGATAGGGATCTTTGTCAACAACGTTCCAGTAAGACGACGTTTTCTACATGATGTGTTTGTGGAAACATATCCACAGCACGGCTTTTAAGAATCTTATATGTACCCGATTCTACCAACAGGGACAAATCTCGTGCTTGTGTGGCTGGATTGCAACTTACATAAACGATCCGTTGCGGTGTTGCTCTCAAGATGGTTTTGATCACGTCGGGATGCATACCGGCACGGGGTGGATCGGTAATGATTACATCCGGGCGGCCATGCTTGACGATGAAATCTTCATTGAGCACATCCTTCATATCTCCTGCGTAAAACAGCGTGTTCTCAATACCGTTGACTTTGCTGTTCAATTCGGCATCTTCAATGGCTTCCGGCACATATTCCACACCTATTACCCGACAAGCTTTTCGGGCTATAAAATTAGCTATTGTACCTGTTCCTGTATAGAGGTCATAAACTAATTCATTACCCGTAAGTGCGGCAAAAGAGCGGGCTACTTCATAGAGACGGTGAGCCTGACGGCTATTGGTTTGGTAAAAAGATTTTGCTCCGATACGGAATTTCAATCCTTCCATTTCTTCTTCGATGTAATCCTGACCGCTATGACAGAGGATTTCCAAGTCGCCGAACGTATCGTTTGCTTTGGGGTTGATTACATATATTAAGGACGTGATTTTCGGGAAATGTAAACGAACGGCATCCAGCAATCTCTTTATATTTGTTTCGTCATTATGGTAGAAACTCAGCAATACCATGGTCTGACCGGTCGAAGCCGTTCGCACCATAAGGTTACGCATGAGCCCTTCCTGCAATTTCAAATCGAAAAAAGGATAGTCTTCGATATGCTCCAAACAGAAGTTGCGGATAAACAAACGTATTTCGTCTGCAAATCGATCTCCCAAATGGCAATAATGTATATCCAGAACCTTATCGAACATACCGGGAATATGAAAACCCAGCCCGGGTTCGGTGATGGTTTCTCCTGCCTGGTCTTTTTCGTGTGGCAGCAACCAGCGTTTATGGCTGAAACTGAACTCCAGTTTATTCCGGTAGCGATACTCTGTTTCAGATTCCAATATGGGCAAGTATTCGGGTATGATCAGTTTCCCGATTCGCTCCATGGCATCACAGACAGTTCGGTTTTTCATTTTGAGCTGTTCCTCATACGGCAAGTGCTGCCATTTACAACCGCCGCAATATCCGAAATGGTCGCATATGGGAGAACGTCTTATAGGTGAAGGCTCTATCATATGTACAATCCTCCCTTCCATGAAATTCTTTTTTTTGCTCACGATTTGCACATCGCATACGTCACCCGGTGCTCCGAACGGAACGAACACCACCATTCCTTCGTGGTGAAACAGAGCCTTACCCTCCGAAGCCAAATCTGTTATCGTTACCCCTTGTAGAAGGGGCAATATTTTTTTATTCCTAGCCAAAGATGCTATCTGTTAAATAAGAGTTATGAGAAGCATACTTGCCGAAATTTTATAATTCTCCGGATGTATGCCTTAATAAGATGATGTATGAGGTGGAATATTAAGCCAAATAACTTATGACAATATCCTTAAAGCAATCAGCCAGCGATTGTGCATCCTGTTCTGTCGGTGCTTCTGTATAAATACGAATAATGGGTTCCGTATTGCTTCGGCGCACATGTACCCAACGGTCTGGCATATCGATTTTTACACCATCTACCAAACAAACTTCACCTTGACCTCCCTGTTTCATGGCTTCGGCAAATTTATTCAGTAATGCAAGACTGTCGGTTCCATCGGGTAAATCCACTCGTTGTTTGCTCATAAAATATGCCGGATATTGCTTTTTCAGCTCACTTACGGATACTTTTTCTTTAGCCAGAAGGCTTAGGAACAGAGCGATTCCCATAAGTGCATCCCGTCCGTAGTGCAAAGCCGGATAGATGATACCGCCATTGCCTTCACCTCCGATAAGAGCACCGATTTCTTTCATTTTAGCTACCACATTCACTTCACCTACGGCGGCGGCGGCATAGAGGCCTCCGTGCTTTTCCGTTACATCACGCAAAGCTCTTGTTGAACTGAGGTTCGAGGCCGTATTTCCTCCCCCGTTCAGTTTCAACAGATAGTCGGCTACGGATACCAGTGTATATTCCTCGCCAAAACAGTTTCCAAGCTCATCGATAATAGCCAGCCGGTCCACATCGGGGTCTACCACAAAAGCCACATCGGCTTTCGTCTGACGTACCAGATTGCAAATATCGACCAAATGATGCGGCAGAGGTTCCGGATTATGGGCAAAGTGTCCATGAGGCTCCTCATTGAGCGGATAAATTTCTTTAACTCCTAAGGCAGACAACAACGCTGGCAAAGCGATGCCGCCAACAGAGTTTACACTGTCAAAAGCCACACGGAAAGCGGCTTTTCTGATTGCCTCCGTATCTACGCCGGGAGCTTTCAGAACGGCTTCAATATGCGATTCCAGATAGCTGCAGCTTTCTATCACCTGTCCCAATCGGTCTACCGGTACAAACTGCAACTCATCGCTTTCGGCAAGGCGAAGTATCTCTTTGCCCTCGGCGTCATTCAGGAACTCGCCTTCGCTATTCAACAGCTTCAGCGCATTCCAAATCTCAGGATTGTGGCTGGCTGTCAGGATAATACCGCCATCGGCTTTTTTGCCTGTTACGGCCATTTCCGTTGTAGGAGTCGTTGCCAAATCTATATCTATTACATGGGATCCCATACCCATCAACGTGCCGATTACGATCTGCTTGACCATGGGCCCGCTCGGACGGGCATCCCGTCCGACTACGATAAGGGGATTTTCTTTGCCGCTTCGTTGGCGTATGAATTGGGCATAAGATGCCGTAAACTGGGCTATGCTCACAGGGTTAAGTCCATCTTGAATGGAACCGCCGATAGTACCCCGAATGCCGGATATGGACTTTATCAGTGTCATGATTTCCGATCTTTTTTATTTCTTAAATGTATAATAAGCTTCCTCTATATACATTGGGTATCCCATTTTGTAATAAGTGGATGAACCTAATGTAAACGGAACGATTAGCGAAACCCGGGCACCCTCTCCGAGATGTGCCATCGGATAAGCCAGACCTTCGCACATTAATTCATCCAGAGAATAGCCGGGAATACCGAGTTGTACCAATGAATAGTGAATCTCACCGGCGAGATAATAGTTCCGGTAAATAAATTCTGTGGGCTGATAACGCGGATTCGCTATGGAATTGAATTCTAAATAAACCTTGTCGAGGAATAGCTGACCTGCAAATTTCAGAAATACATGAGTTTTATCGACCTCCGGTTTCGTTTTACCCGGATCTATAATCTTCATATACAAACCGTTAGGAAACTTGTAATAAACATCCTTATTATACGGATCGGGCAGTTTGGTATCGCTCAGTTCCACAACGCTGATCTTTTTTTCTTTGATAAATCTTTCGATGGCTTTTTTCTGATCGCGCTTCAATTCGGAGAGAGACTTGTACTTACTGTCACGACAAGAAGAGAAGGTTGCCCCCACCAGCAAGATCATACTTAATAACGAGATGAATGTCCTTTTATTCATAAACTTATTTTATTCATTTTTTATATTTTTCTTCCGATCGTAGATTTCATTCTCCACATCCAACTCCCTCAGAAATATTGCCAACGCCTCTTCCGGTGTGCCGTCATACTCGGCTCCTGCGGCATTGATGTGTCCGCCACCGCCAAAAGCCCGTGTGGCAATACCGTTTACAGGAAAATCGTTTAATGAGCGGAGCGATATTTTTATCTGGTCTTCATCTTCACGTATCAGGCAACTGCAGCGTATGCCATCTATATCCAGAGGAATATTGACAAAACCCTCGGTGTCGCCTTTTTCTGCATGGAAAGAAGACAGCTCTTTTTTATTTAACGTGATATAGGCTGCTTTCTTGTCTTTCAACAAAGTCATTTTTTCATTCAGCACAAAACCTTTCAGCCTGATCTGGCTTTCACGCGAACGGTGAAACAGGGCATTTATCACAGCGGCTTTGTCTGCACCGGACTTGATTAACCCCATAACGGCCCCGTAGGTTTCGGCACGGGAAGAATTATGCATGAAACAGCCTGTATCGGTGATGATGCCGCAGAGCAGAGCTTCTGCCGCTTCTTTGCCGATATGTTTTTCCCAACCCATTGCCCGGACCCAATAATACATCAATTCTGCCGTCGAAGAAACCTGTGTATAGCTGAAGACCAGATCGAAAGAAGAGGTTTCGGGATAAGGGTGATGATCGATCATAAAGCAATGTGCCTGGCTCTCGGAAACGGCTTTTTGCATTTCTTCATGCTGCATGCGCCTCTTCGTATTGAAATCTATACACCCGATCAGTTCGCTTGAGCGAATGGCTTCGACTGTTTTTTTCGGGGTTTCTTCATAACAGATAAGGTTATCAAAACCAGGGACAAAATTGAGATAATTCGGTACGGTATCCGGTACTATGGTATAAATCTTAATTTCAGGATACACCGCACGTAAGATGGAAGCCAGACCCAATACGCTTCCGACAGTATCGCCATCCGGCCCCACATGGGCTATCAATGAGATACGGTTTGCTCCATTTGCGTATTGGGCAAAAGTATTCAAATCGTTTCGGTCAAACTGTATATCAATCATCCTCAATAATAGTCAAACAACATTAGTTGCCTCTGATATGCCTGATGTCGTTTATAAGATTATTATAACCGGGCAGGCTGTGAACATGTTCCCTTATACTTTATTATAACAAAAACAGAATTCGGAGCATGAAACTTAATATACAAAGATAGCTATTGCCGTCTAATACGGAGGTCTTTTCAGCCATATAGTATTAATTAATCTGTTAATGAGTAAGAATGCAAAAGAAAAACAAGTCCAAAGGATGAATTATCAGTAAAGAAAGACACTAAATAAGACTGTTTACTTCGGGCATAAAAAAATCGCTGTATTTCGAATGATTTTTAGACAGTCTAATAGATTATTGAAAGGATAAAAACAAATAGAATCCGGTCCCTCAAAGCTTTTATATAGCCTTATGGAACCGGATTTTTGTTGTGGTATACTATAAAAACTAAAGTGCGTGAGCTTTTCTGTACTGATAAATGTCTTCGATGGTAAGCACGGGCATATTGTGAGCGATACCGAAGTCAATAATTTGAGGCAGACGTGCCATGGTGCCATCTTCGTTGGTCAGTTCGCATAATACGGCAGAATCTCCCAATCCTGCAATGCTGACAATATCAATACTTCCTTCCGTATGTCCGCGACGTTCAAAAACACCTCTCCCACATGCACGCAAAGGGAATACGTGCCCCGGATGAACCAAATCTTCTGCTTTGGCTTCTGGGTGGGTAGCTGTTTTTATGGTTTGCACACGATCTGCAGCAGAAACCCCGGTGGTTACTCCCTCTCTGGCCTCGATAGATATGGTGAAAGCAGTCTTATTTTTACAAGTATTATCCGAAACCATGGGTGGTAATTGCAGGGTTTCACATTTTTCGGGTTTCAGGCAAAGACAAACAATGCCGCTGCACTCCCGGATCATTAAGGCCATATTTTGGGGTGTCAGATTTACTGTCGGGAAAATGATATCACCCTCGTTTTCGCGATCTTCGTCATCGACCAATAAAATACCTTGTCCCTCTTGCAGTGACTTAACAGCTGCTTCAACCCTCTCCTGATAAGTTTCACCAAAGTGATTGATAGTTTTCATCTCTTTGTAATAAATTTAAGATTTTAAAATACGATTTCACAGAGAATGAGGAAGATGAATGCACGAAGAATATGTGCATGGAAAATACAGCCTAATCCAATTTGATCCAACTTCCATCCGGACTTTGACCGTCGGTTATGGAATTTCACCATATCAGTCCCCAAAGATAATCTTGGAGAGTTGTGGACTTTACCACCGGCAGGGAATTTCACCCTCCCTCGATGAATCTTTTGCAAAGGTATCCAATATATCTTGAATAATGGATATAAATTTTATTGTGAAAGGTTTTATATGCTTTATAAAAATATTACCGTGCCGTTTCTTTGTTTTGTAACCGGATATTTATGCAAACTCTCTGATCTCTGTGAGTATATAAAAAGAGGACCGTGTCGAAATATCATTTTCGGCACAGTCCTCTTCGAGATTAGAGATGTGTTAGATTTCTATTTAGTTCGTTTTCAGATGGTCACCGGTAGCTTTTACGATGTTTTCATAAAACGCTTTGTCGTATCCGGGGAAGTCCGGCGTTGCACTCAAACCGTATCCATTGGTTTTGAAGCTGCCGTTTTCTTCTTTTTTAAGGTTACCGTCCATATATTTTACGAGGAGATATTCACCTAAACGTTTCCACCGTTCTACAGAATTTTCAGCAGTTTCCGATGAATAATCCGTCAGGAATGCACGTGCTTTAGCCGGATCTTCTTTTAGCAGACGTACAGCTTCACGGTCCACCATAGCCTGATGCTGGTCATACATCCTTTCCAGAGACTGTTGTACCGGTCTGATGTCTGCAATCATGGGTGAATAACGGGCATAAGCCATATTGGCAACCCAGTTGCGAACCCAGAAAGCAGAAGTCCAGGAGAAGTGCATCATGTCGCCGTTACCCACGCGGTAGCATTCGGGAACACGGTTCACGGAGCAATAAATAGGAGTAAATACAGTCATATCTGCATCATCTACGCCGAACCACAGTACGCCGCCTACTTCATCAGGCAGTTTGTTACGCAATTGGGCTACCAGAACAAAACCTGTCTGCTGAGTAGCCACTGCACGTTCGTTTACATATTGCTGACCGTTTACCTCATAGCTCATCGGACGCCAGCGGTAGGGTACTTTATAAGGGCCGGCACCGGGGTCGTTGGTCATACAGAAAGCCGTACCTTCATAGTGATCGCGCATCGCATCGCGTACATCAGCCACAGAAACCTTTCTGTCCGGAATGATGTAGAGAGGCATCGGTTTACCGCCTTTGTTTTGCAGGAAAGGAAGATATTGATCCATCTCTTTACTGAACTTGCGGAAGAAACTCCATACACGAGCCTCACATCCTCTTAAACCTCCTGCATCGTATGGGTTATATGCTGCTTGAAAACTGAAATCTTTATCAGAACCTTTATACCAGCCCATCTCACGTGCCAGATTAACTACATCCGGTTCGTACATGCAATTCTCTTTATCGCCGAAAGGTATTTGTTGGATGCGAGCCTGATTGGCATGTCCGCTGATCGCATTGTCGGGAATTCTGATGGCTACCCATACAGCACCTTTTTTCTTGGGGCCTTTACCGATCAATTCGAGTATCCAAACTTCATTTTTATCGGCAACGGTGAAGCTTTCACCCGAGCTGGCATATCCGTATTCTTTAACGAGACTTGTCATTACATTGATAGCTTCACGGGCTGTTTTAGAACGCTGAAGAGCCACGTATATGAGGCTGCCGTAATCCATGATACCGTTGGCTTCGGCCAGTTCTTTTCTCCCTCCCCATGTACTTTCTGTGATAGCTACCTGATGTTCATTCATGTTACCCACCACTTGATAAGTTCTGCCTGCTTCAGGAATGAAACCCAGAGGTTTGTGGCTGTCCCATTCGACAATCTGTCTCATGGTACCTTTTGCCCAACTGGCTGCCTGCCAGAAATACAATTCGCCGTACAAAGTGTGCGAGTCGGCCGCATAGCTAATTATCACAGAGCCATCGGTAGAGGCATCTTTACCTACAATAAAATCAGTACAGGCAGAGCTTTTCGTGGGGAAAAGAATGCCCGAAAAGACCAAAGCCGCACCAAATAGAATTCTTTTTTTCATATACAAGGTTATTATTAAAAACGCAGAACAAGCGCATACGGAAGATATCATTTCCCAAATGCGCCCGTTCTGTGAAGGTTTTATAATCTTAATTGTCAGCTAAGTTTATGGATGATCAGACCGGAGCGCAGTTTCGGTTCGAACCATGTGGTTTTGGGAGGCATGATATTTCCGGAATCCGCAATATCGATGATCTGTTTCATGGTAACCGGATAAAGAGCCAAGGCAATCTTCATTTCGCCGCTATCCACTCTTTTCTTCAACTCTCCGAGGCCTCTGATGCCGCCTACGAAGTCTATCCGTTTGCTTGAACGAAGATCTTCGATACCGAGAATATCATGTAAAATCAAATCGCTACTGATTGTTACATCCAAAACGCCGATAGGGTCATTATCGTTATAGGTACCTTCCTTAGCTGTCAAAGAGTACCATTCTCCACCCATATACAATGAGAAGTTGTGTAGTTTTGAAGGTTTGTAAATGTCTTTACCTTTCTTTTCTACAATGAAATTCTCTTTCAGTTTCTCCAAAAATTGCTCTTCGCTCAGACCATTAAGATCTTTTACCACACGGTTATAGTCTATGATAGTCAGTTGGTTCGCCGGGAAACAAACAGCCATGAAGTAATTATACTCTTCATCGCCACGATGGCTGGGGTTGTTTTTTGCTTTTTCGGCTCCCACCAAGGCTGCAGCAGCAGATCTGTGGTGCCCGTCGGCAATATAAAGTGCAGGCATGGCTTTGAAGAGTTCGGTTATACGTGCAATATCTTTCTCTTCATCAATGATCCAAACCTGGTGTCCAAAACCGTCGAATTCGGCCACAAAATCGTACTCCGGGGTTTTAGCCGTATATTTTGCCACAATGGCATCGATTTCGTCGTTGTCAGGATAAGCAAAGAATACCGGTTCGATATTAGCATCGTTTACACGAACGTGCTTCATGCGGTCCTCTTCTTTGTCACGACGGGTGAGTTCGTGTTTTTTGATTACACCATTCAAGTAGTCCTCTACGTATGCTCCCACAACAAGGCCGTATTGTGTTTTGCCATTCATTGTTTGTGCATATACATAGTAACATTCTTTGTTATCTTGAATCAACCAGCCTTTGTCCTGAAACATTTTGAAGTTTTCGGCAGCTTTGTCGTAAACTTTCGGGTCATGCTCATCCGTGCCTGCGGGGAAATCTATTTCCGGGCGGATGATGTGGTATAAGGATTTCTCATTACCCTTAGCTTCTTCACGAGCTTCTTCCGAACTCAATACGTCGTAGGGGCGAGAACAAACCTGTTCAACTAAATTTTTGGGAGGACGAACTCCTTTAAATGGTTTTATGATAGCCATAGTTTCAACCTTTATAAATTATTTGCAAAAAACAGGCGATAAGAAAGTATTCAAAGATAAGATTCTATCACTCTCCTCATCGCCTGTTCATTATTTTTTTAATAAAACGGGAATGTCGGATTATTTGTTTACACGGAAGCGTTCATCCCCCTTCTCGAAATAAGCCACAATTTGGTTTGCAGCTGCTAAGCCGGCATTGCTGTTTGCTTCAGCTGTTTGCGCTCCCATTTTTTTAGGAGTAGAGAAGTAGCGATCTCCCAGTTTTTCTGTCATCTCGGCATGATTATCCGGCATGATATCTGTGGCATAGCGAATATCTTCACGCTCCATCATGGCTTTTAAGATACCTTCTTCGTCGATGATCTCTTTTCTGGCCGTGTTGACGATGACACCGCCTTTGGGCATCTTCGCAACTAACTCATAGTTGATTGACTTACGGGTTTCCGGAGTGGCAGGAGCGTGTAAAGAAACGATATCGCTTTTCTCGAATAATTCTGCTACAGAAGCCACAGGTGTAAAGCCCATTTCCTTGATAGATTCGGCCGGAACAAAGGCATCGTATGCCAGAACTTCCATTCCAAAACCTTTTGCGATACGAGCCACATTGCGTCCTACATTACCAAAAGCCAAAATACCGATTTTCTTGTCTTTCAACTCAGAACCGGCTTTACCGTTGAAGCGGTTACGTACGGCAAAAACCAACATGCCGAAAACGAGTTCGGCAACAGCGTTGGAGTTTTGTCCCGGGGTATTCATTACACAAACATTGTGTTTGTTGGCTGCTTCCAAGTCTACGTTGTCGTATCCGGCACCTGCACGGACCACAATTTTCAGATTTTTGGCAGCATCCAATACTTCAGCATCTACTTTGTCGCTTCTGATGATAATAGCATCTGCATTGGCAACGGCTTTCAGTAAGTCTGCCTTATCTGTATATTTTTCTAACAGAACCGTTTCATATTTAGCGTTATCCAGTACTTCTTTAATTCCTTTAACTGCGGCTGCAGCGAACGGTTTCTCCGTTGCAACTAAAACTCTTTTCATGATTTAGTTTTTTATGTTTTTAATAATGATAAAGAATTGACTCATTAGAGTCGATTACTCGACTCCACAAGCCAATTCTTTTGATTGATTATTTAGCGATATGACGGATGTAGATAAATCTGTGTTCACATCTTTCGCATTTTCAATAGATTGAAATTTTTAGTGTTTACGCTCGAATTCCGTCATGCAATCGATCAAGGCCTTAACGCTTTCGATAGGCATAGCATTATACAAGCTTGCACGGAAGCCACCGACAGAACGGTGTCCTTTGATTCCCACCATACCGCGTTCGCTGGCAAATGCTGCAAATTCAGGCTCCAACTCTTTGTATTCATCGTTCATAACGAAGCATACGTTCATCAGAGAGCGGTCTTCTACGGCTGTGGTACCACGGAAGATTTTATTACGGTCTATTTCGTCGTAGAGAATAGAAGCCTTTTCGATTGCTCTCTTCTCCATAACTTTTACGCCACCCATTTCTTTGTACCATTTCAATGTTTGCAAAGCAACATAAACAGGGAATACAGGAGGAGTATTGAACATGGAATCTTTCTTAATATGAGTTTCATAGTTCAACATGGTGGGTAACGGACGGTCTACGTGGCCCAGAGCATCGCGACGAACCAGTACGAATGTAGCACCGGCAGGAGCCAGATTCTTTTGTGCACCACCATAAATCAGATCATATTTCGATACGTCTACGGGACGGCTAAAGATGTCGGAAGACATATCTGCAACCAAACGTGTTTTGGTGTCGAAATCTTTACGGATTTCAGTACCGTAAATCGTGTTGTTGCTTGTAAAGTGGAAATAATCTACATCTTCGGGAATTGTGAAGTTCTTAGGAATATAAGTAAAGTTCTTATCTTCGGAAGATGCAACAACTTCAACTTCACCAACCAGTTTAGCTTCCTTAATAGCATTGGTTGACCAGGTACCGGTATTCAGATAAGCCGCTTTCTTTTTCAGCAAGTTCAAAGGAGCTTGGTAGAATTGCAAGCTCGCACCACCTCCCAAATAAAGCAATTCGTAACCTTCAGGAGCATCGATAAGTTCCTTAAACAGGTTACGAGCCTCTTCCATTACGGCAGAGAACTCTTTACCGCGGTGAGATACTTCCAATACTGACAAACTGGTACCGGCAAAGTCAAGACATGCCTCAGCAGAATTCTTGATTACTTTCTCATTAAGGATGCAAGGGCCGGCAGAGAAATTGTGCTTTTTCATAGCAGAATAATTTTTGAGTTTATTATTGATTGAATTTATATTTTAAAGTTAAAGGTTATCTGTTGCGTTTTTATTTACAACGCTAACAAAGGTATTAAACAAAACTTATACCGCAAAACCTTTACAACCTTATTTTAACCGTTTTTCCTTAACCTTTTGATTCGGTATTCCACAAGGTATTTAATCGCTCTTTTATCTTTCGTTCTGCGGCTGTGCTTTCATCCGGTCGCCACAACTCCAGACCGGTCAGTTTTTCAGGTCTGTAATTCTGTTGGACAAAGTGTCCCGGATAATCATGAGCATATTTATAGTCTTGTCCGTATCCCAGATCGGCCATCAATTCTGTCGGAGCATTACGCAAATGTAGTGGAACGGGTAAATTACCTGTTTTTCGGACTAATTCCAATGCTTTATCGATGGCCAGATAGGCTGAATTGCTCTTTTCACTGCTTGCCAGGTATATGGTGGCTTCTGCAAGCGGGATACGTCCTTCAGGCCACCCCAGACGCTCCAAGGCCTGAGCACAGGCATTGGCTATAAGCAGAGCATTCGGATTGGCCAATCCGATATCTTCGGCTGCTGAAATAACTAAACGACGGGCAATGAATGACGGTTCTTCACCTCCATCGATCAGGCGTGCCAGCCAGTACAGGGCTGCATCCGGATCACTGCCTCTGATACTCTTAATAAAAGCCGAAGCAATATCGTAGTGCATCTCTCCTCCTTTATCAAAAGCTGCCGGATTCTCCTGAATCCGATTTCTAACCAACTCGTTTGTTATTGAAATTTCCTGAGAAATTTCGGAAGAAACCAGAATGTCAAGCATGTTCAAAGCCCTTCTGGCATCACCTCCGGCAAAGTGTAATAGAGCCTCCTGCTCCTCGATGATGATATCTTTTTTAGCCAGTATTTCATCTTGTTCGATGGCATGGCGAAGCAGATTCATTACGTCCGTATCCGAAAGCGGCTTGAGAGTGTATACCTGACAGCGCGACAGCAAAGGACGGATAACTTCAAAACTCGGATTTTCGGTTGTTGCTCCGATGAGTGTCACCACTCCCCGTTCTACAGCTCCCAGCAGAGAGTCCTGCTGGCTTTTGCTGAACCGGTGTATTTCATCAATAAATAAAATGGGGCGTCCGTGAGAGTCGAACAAACTTCCGCTGTCTCCGTTGATTTCATCGATGATTTGCCGAACATCCTTTACACCCGAATTTATGGCACTGAGGGTATAAAATCGTACATCTACGGTTTTGGCAATGATCTCTGCCAGTGTTGTTTTGCCGACACCCGGAGGTCCCCATAAAATCATGGAAGGCACACGCCCCTGGTCTATCATGGTACGCAGTATGGCTCCTTCACCCACCAGATGTTTTTGTCCGAAATAGTCTTGTAACGTTTTCGGACGCATACGTTCTGCCAGAGGTTTAACAGCTTTCAACATTGTAATATACTATCGGTTTAATGTTCCAAATAAACGAATTTAACTTTTTAATTAAAAATAAAGGGGCTGTGTCAAAATGAATTTTGGCGCAGCTCCTTTTAGTTTTGGTTTGTGGTTGGTTAAGCCACCGGTTTTAGCCTTTGAGGGATATTTTTGTGTTTTTCGAGGAGGTGGAAGCGCATGAGGCCGAGATTGAGGGTTGATATAGGTCTTTTGGGAGTGTTTTTCGCCTTTCGAGCAACCTTAGCACATAGTTTCTTCAGATTAAAGGCCATAGCTAGAAAGGCGAAGTCCATCTTGACCTGCTCTAAGCCCATATGTCTGAAACGCCGA
>NZ_KB904129.1 GCF_000379945.1 Porphyromonas macacae DSM 20710 = JCM 13914 | reverse complement strand
CGGAGGCAGTCTTTGCGCAATTCAAGGCCAACATGGGGTATCGGCGTTTCAGACATATGGGCTTAGAGCAGGTCAAGATGGACTTCGCCTTTCTAGCTATGGCCTTTAATCTGAAGAAACTATGTGCTAAGGTTGCTCGAAAGGCGAAAAACACTCCCAAAAGACCTATATCAACCCTCAATCTCGGCCTCATGCGCTTCCACCTCCTCGAAAAACACAAAAATATCCCTCAAAGGCTAAAACCGGTGGCTTAACCAACCACAAACCAAAACTAAAAGGAGCTGTGCCAAAAATGAATTTTGACACAGCCCCCTTCCCTTTTGTATTTATAATTCAGACTATCTTAAGCAGAAATCGAAAATCGGTGCTAAGCCTTCTTTTTACCTGAAATCAGATTGACAATCCACAAGAGAATACAAGCTCCCACAACGGCTACAAGCAATTGGGGGATTATTCCTCCTTCAACATCGAAACCAAGCAGAGTGAACACCCATCCGCCGATGGCACCACCCAACATACCTACAATAATGTTAACGATCCATCCCATGGAACCGCCACGCATAATCTTTCCTGCAATAAGACCTGCGATAAGACCGATTAATAAAGACCAAAGAATTCCCATATACTTATAATTTTTAATGGTTTGTTTTATAAATAACATTTCAAATACCAATTAGTTCATCGGATATGTACTTACCGGTCAATGACCCCGGACAACGGGCCACTTCCTCAGGCGTATTTTCAATTACAATATTCCCTCCTCGTACCCCACCCTCGGGTCCCATATCGATAATCCAATCGGCACTTTTAATTACTTCCATATTGTGCTCTACGATCACTACCGTATGCCCTTGATCGATAAGCGCATTAAAAGCATGCAGCAGCACACGTATATCATGATAATGCAATCCGGTGGTCGGTTCATCAAAGATGAACAATGTGGGGGCATTAGTACTATGAGTAAGATAGTAAGCAAGTTTGACACGTTGATTTTCTCCGCCGGAAAGTGTGGAACTGTTCTGCCCCAGTTTAATATATCCCAAACCGACATCCTGAAGGGGTTTCAGCCGTTTAATAATCTTTTCGGTAAATCCTGCAGCCGGATGTTCAGTGAAGAATTCTATGGCCTGATTTACAGTCATCTCGAGGATCTCATAGATATTCGCACCGGCGTATTTTACTTCCAGAATCTCCTTGGTAAAACGTTTGCCTCCGCATTCTTCACAAGGTAGCGTAATATCTGCCATAAACTGCATCTCTATGGTAATAGAACCGTCTCCCTTGCAATTCTCGCACCGGCCTCCCTCTTTATTAAAACTGAAATAATAGGGTTTGAAACCCATTTGGCGGCTGAGCGGTTGGTCTGCAAACAGTTTACGTATTTCGTCATGCGCACCCACGTAAGTCGACGGATTAGAACGTGAACTGCGGCCGATATTGCTTTGGTCGACATACTGCACAGAGGTTATGCACTGCCAATCTCCCAAAATATCGGAACAGCCGATACTGCCCAAAGAATCTCCCGAGAGTTTTCTGATCAAACCCTGTGCAAAGATTTCACGTACCAGCGTACTTTTACCCGATCCGCTCACGCCCGTTACCACAGTCATTACGTTCAGGGGAAAACGGACATCGATATTTTTCAAATTGTGTTTGTAGGCTCCTTTAACTTCAATGTACCGGTTCCATTTCCGGCGATAAGGAGGCTGCTCAATCCGGTCTTTACCCATCAAATAAGCGGCGGTATAGCCTGGAGTCGTATCGTTAATCTCCCCGGCCGGCCCTGCATACACGACCCGTCCGCCCAATCGCCCGGCATCAGGTCCTATATCTATAATAAAGTCGGCGGCTTCCATCATCTCACGGTCATGCTCCACCACCACTACCGTATTGCCCAGATCTCTTAACCGTGTGACCACACTGATCAAACGCTCCGTATCGCGCGGATGAAGACCAATGCTCGGCTCGTCCAATACATAAAGAGAACCCACGAGACTGCTGCCCAGCTGCGTAGCCAGACTGATACGCTGGCTCTCACCGCCGGAAAGCGTATTGGAGAGGCGGTCCAACGTCAGGTATCCTAAACCCACATCATCCAAAAAAGCCAAACGATTGGTAATCTCAAGCAATAAACGTTTGGCAATATGCTGTTCGGAAGGAGTGAGCTGTAAACCGGCAAACCATTTACGGGCGTCATCTACAGTAAGGGTTACAAGCTCCGATATATTCAATCCACCAATCCGCACACAAAGGGCATCCTTTTTCAATCGTTGTCCCTTGCAGGTAGGGCATAACGTTTTTCCTCTAAAATGTGCCAGACGAACACGATTTTGTATCTTATGCATTTCGCGTTGCAGCATCCCGAAATATGCGTCTATACCCTCGATTTCCGGTTCGCCGTCTACACCGGGGCTACCATGCCAAAGAAGTTCTTTCTCTTCCCGAGTCAATTCCATATAAGGTCTGTGGATGGGAAAACCGTAAGGCACAGCCATCCGAATAAAATACTTCTGCCACTCGGAAGACTTGGGGCCTATCCAACAAGCCACACAACCCTCATACAAACTTTTACTTTTATCCGGAATAACAAGATCCTCATCTATTCCCATAACCAGACCGAAACCTTCACATTCCGGGCAGGCACCGATAGGGTTATTGAAACTGAACATCTCGGGTGAAGGCTCCCGGAAAGCAATACCGTCGGCTTCGAAAACATTGCTGAACTCTTTGAAAACAGGCGCTTCTCTTTCTACATCTACCCGAACAAGACATACGCCATGACCTTCAAAAAAAGCAGACTCGACAGAGTCTGCAAGACGACTGAGAAAGACCTTGTCTTCTGCACCGCAAATCAGTCGATCCATCAGCAGGAAAACATCCGCATTGTGAAAAGAGATTTTCTTATCATTGAGCAAATCATTAATACGCAACATCTCATCCCCAATCATCAAACGGGTATATCCCTGCTGCAAAAGAACATCGAGATGTTCCAACACCTTACGTCCTTTCGGAAAATTGAGAGGAACAAGTACATAAATCCGGGCTCCTTCGGGCTGAGTCGACACATATTCGACAACATCATGAACCGTATGTTTCTTGACCTCTTCACCGCTGACGGGAGAAATAGTTTTACCGATACGGGCATACAACAAGCGCAAATACTCATAAATCTCCGTACTCGTAGCCACTGTGCTTCGCGGATTTTGACTAATCACACGCTGTTCTATGGCAACCGCAGGAGGGATACCCCGTATCAAATCGCACTCGGGTTTGGGCATCCGTCCCAAAAACTGCCGGGCATAAGCCGAAAGGCTTTCGACATATCTGCGCTGCCCCTCGGCATACAGTGTATCAAAAGCCAATGAACTCTTCCCCGAACCGCTCACACCTGTAATAACGACCAGCTTGCCACGGGGGATTTCAACATCTATATTTTTAAGATTATTTACACGTGCACCACGCACCACAATGTTTTCCTCAGGTTCAACATAACCGGAAAAATGAACTTGCGACTGCAACTCCCGAATTATTTGGCCACTCATAAATTCTTAGTTTTCAATTTGCTTGCCACTTTCCAACCGCTCAATCCTTTTTCTTGCTGTTTCTGCATTCTTACGCAAACGGTTCTGCTCGCTCAGCAGGTGTGCCAGTTCGGCAGTACGACTGATGGCTAAAATATCTTCGACTGACAGTCTGATCGTATTCATTACTTTATTTTCACCGGCCAAATAATCCATTTTTATCGTCAACTTCTCCCGTACAGCCTGGGTAAACAAATCCCCGATTGACATGCTTTCAGCAACAGGAAAGGTAACAAGTTCGACATAAGTACCACCATCGCGATAACGGTAGTTGAGTCCGCCGTCATATGGCACAACTGAGGTATAAACCGGTGACAGATTTCCATTCGGCGTCAAACATACAGCCGTATGATCGAGTGCACGAGAGCCACGGTAAACAGAAGTCAGAATAAATCCGCCATACTCATTTGCAGACGCCCGCAAATAACTGCGTTGCAGGTTTTTCTCAGGTAGCAAATTCGGGAGATAATACTCGACGGTCGTATTATATTCTTCATTGTGAACTTTCACAAATCCCACCATAGCCTTCTCTATGGCCTGCTCCAATTGAGGGGAAACACTGTCTATATAATTCAAGTTTCGTTTTGCCTCATCCAGCATAATAACCTTTCTGAGAGTAATGCCCTCGCGACGTGAAACGGTATCAGTCAAATAAGTATTGTTCAACGTGTCGAGCAGCGAATAAGCCAAAGCGAAATCTCCTGCAATTCTGGCACTGTCAGTGCGTTGTAAGAGCAGCTCTGCTCCTTTTTTCTTTGCGCGGTCACAGCCGGTAAAAAACAAAGACAGAGCCGCAGAAAATATAACCAAACGGATTGTATAACGATTCATCTTCTCTCTTTTTTAGATATAACAAAAATATATATTTCTTACCGGGGAACAAAAAGAGAAGGGTGTGGCAAAACTTGGATTTTACCACACCCTTCTCTTATCTATATGAAAGGAGTTATGATCAATAGAAGCGAGCTCTATTATCTTCCACTTTAATATTCTGAAGAATATAATTGAAAGCCCTGTAACTCATTTGACGACTAAGATCGGCTCTACGTTGAAGCGTTAAAGCACTGTTAACGGTTTCTATTGAAGCCGGTTTCTCTTCACTCAAAGGCTTAACAACCATAACTTCTGTACCGGCAGAAAATGGAGCAGACAGTTTCCCTACAACGGTTGTCATTGCATATCCATTGAATTCAGGAGCTTCCGAACCTCTAACCTGATAATTCACACCAACCAGAGTATCTATTTTGGAACTCAGATTTTCAGCATAAGCCTCCAAAGAACTCAACTTTTTATTTTCAAGATTTTTCACCAGCATCTCTCCCCTTTTCTCTACCTGAATTCGATCTTTGATCTGATCCTTAACAACATCCATGGGCACATATCCGGCCGGGATATGTTTGTTCACGGCAGCTATCACCAGATTGTCAACGCCTGCACGGAATAACTTCTCACCCACTTCACCGGCTTCTGCCTTAAGAGCCCAACTGATGATTTCTCTGGATTCCGGGATATTGCCAAGCTGTGGCGTTTGAGTATAAACCATCGTTTTGCGAACGACATCGATACCCGCAGCTTCTGCTTTCTTAGCCATATCTTCGAAAGTTCCACCCTGGATGAGAATATTGTTAATTTGAGTATACTTTTCATTATAAGTTTTATCGGAGAAGTTTACCGGAATGCCGGCATAAACAAATTTATATTTCTCTACAGAAGCACCCGGAGCTTCAGCTTTTAACAATAACACGCCATTGTTCTGACCCTGAGGGGTAATGCGAACAATGTTGCCGACCGGTTTTTCAAATAACTCTCCGATACCCATCTGGTATGCCGCAGCCTCTGAAATCTCTTTCTGAACCATACCATAGTTATTGGTATAAGAAATCAAACCGCCATTGTCTTTCGTTTGAGGGTCAATACTGTATTGTTTAGCCATCTCTGCAAAGTCAGCACCCTGTTCAAGAGCTTTTTGCAAAGAATCTACCTTACTTACACCGGCAGAGTCCAATGCTATCATTCTTACGTTAAGATCGGCAGGAGAAGTTTTCTTTGCAATCAGCTTGAAAATAGAGTATTTATCATTGATTAACTCCGGTGCATTTACGGAACCCACTGCTGCAGTCTTAATGAAGTTAATGTTATCCGTACCAAATCCCATTTGTTCGAGTTCTGCTAATGTATAGAACGATTTTGCCAGAAATTTATCATTGAAATTACGAATCGCATTCTCTTCATCCCCTTCCTGAGTCAAGTCTTGAATAACCTTATCTTTTTCTTCTGCTGCAGTTTTATAGTCGGCAGTACTGGGAACAACTTTCAGATTAATATAATCGACCTCGGTTGCAGGAAACTTCATGGCAAAGAATTCCTTGTGATCGTTGTAGTATTTCTTCAGTTCTTCATCTGTTATACTGACAGTAGAATCAGAAATCATCGCTGTCGATGTACGAACAAGAGCAACACTGCGGGTAGAATTTCCCTGCTCCAATTCCAAATCGACCTTGTTAATAGCAAAAGTTCTTGACAACAAAGAGCCTAATTTCTCCTGCAAGCGATTCGCCTTGATAGATCTCTGCAAAGCTGTCCACTGACTTTGAATCTCTCTGAGATAAGATTGCTGCTGGGTGGGCAAACTCTTGATATTATCTTCGCTGATTTGACGAATAAAACCGTTTACTGCTTCAGGATCAGCTGCATTAATTCCAAACTGGGCAAAGAACTGTTGTGCCAAAGGTGACGTAGAGAGGCCTTCGCCATTAATTAAGGCATACAACTCTGACGGTCTTACTTTAAGTCCGATTCCTTCGGAAATCTTTCTAAGAGCTTCTGTGGTAATATATTCCTGAGTCAACTGATTGTTAATCATCATACGTTGTTGATCATTCAACTTCTGACCGCTTTGCTCTGCTAACTGTTCCATCTCCTTCAATCGTACCTGATAATCATGAATAGAAACAGTTTCTCCGTCGATGTTTAGTGCCACTTCTTTCTTCTGTTGAAAGAAGGTTGAGCCGGAACGAAGTCCATCGCCAATGATAAAGGCAAAAAGAGCCACTGCAATAACTGTAATTAACAGGGCTGCATTGCTTCTGATTTTCTCTAAAGTTGTCATTTATATTTAGTTTGTTGTAATTCTCGATATTTCTAAGCGTACAAAGATACAAAGTGTGAATGATTTCTCAATGAAATACCTGTGGCAGTTTATCTTATCAAAGACAAAACAAAATCAAATCTCCAACACTTTCATTTTTACCAACTCGATTTTTGTGGAAGAAGAACGCAGTATTTCAAATTTATACTGATTGATAATTAACGTCTCGCCTTTTTGAGGAATATTAGGATAATGATTCAGGATAAATCCGGCAATTGTTTGATAGTCGTCGCTTTCAGGGATACTCAAATTGAACTGTTCGTTAATATCATCTATTTCCATGCGGCCGCTTAGGATGTAAGTTTCTTCATCAAGCTGTTTGGCAACGTATTTATTGGTATCATGTTCGTCCTCAATATCACCAAAAATTTCCTCCACGACATCTTCCAGCGTAACCAGTCCGGCCGTACCTCCCAATTCGTCTATCACGATGGCAATACTCCGTTTTTTCTGCATTAATTGACGCATGAGTTTTGCAGCAAGCATACTTTCGGGTACATATATTGCGGGCACAATGTGTTTTTGCCAGGTATCTTTCTTGAATGTTTCGTTTGAATGAATATAGCCGATAATCTGATCTATAGTTTCTTGATAAACAATAATCTTGGAAAGTCCGGTAGAAGTAAAAAGCTGCTCCAGCTCTGCACGCGGAGTAGCCAGTTCTACTGCAATAATTTCATTGCGCGGTATCATACAGTCCCGTATCTGCAACGAAGGGAATTCAATCACATTTTGCATGATTTTGACCTCTGTTCCCAATACATTGGAATTACTCTCTTCCGGCATATTCTGACTGAGATAATGCTCCAGATCTACTGTGGACAATGTGGGGGTAATATCCGTAGATATTCTCTTCTGACCCATGATAAACAGAATAAAGGAAGATAAAAGTGAAAAAAACAAAGTAACCGGAAAAAGAATGATATAGAGAAGAAAGATAAAAGGAGCAAAAAGGCGGATAGCTCCGTTAGCATTCTTCTTAAAAGAGGCTTTCGGAATATATTCTCCCGTAATAAGAATAATAACAGTGGAAATCAGCGATTGAACGAGCAAAACAAGCATATCATTATGCAACACGCTCTGCAACCATGGCTCAAGCAATTTTGCGATAAAAAGGCCGTAAATAACCAATGCAATATTATTACCGACAAGTAATGTGGTAACAAAGTTATTCGGACGGCTATAAAAGAAATCCAGTATTTTACCGTTTATGCCGCCTCTGTTTCTATCGATTTGCAATCTTAGCTTATCGGAAGACAGAAAGGCAATCTCAAAACCCGAAAATAGAGCAGAAAAGGCTAACGCTATAATGATATAAATATAAATCATCCGGTAAAATAAAGATTAATTTATCGTGTCTTCAGGACTGATTTTGCTTTTAGGTCTGATACGGCCGGTGCGATTAGAAAGCAACGCAATACTGTCCCGTTTTTGGAGAGAATCTCGGGCACCCGTATTTGTATTCAGAGAGTCAGAACTTTTAACAACCGGTTCCTGAGCATAACCGTCCTCATTAATATCAATAATGCCTGAACTTTCGTAAAGAGTATATTCACTTAAATCATCTTTCCCCCAAAAAGAGTTTCCACGCAATATCCTATCGGGGGTCATGATATAGATGGAATCGTTGGAATAAATATTCCTGTTCTTTTTATCCCAAAACAAATGCGGAGAGTACACCTGATTACCCTGTAAATCTTTAATCACTACATGCCCGATCAACTCCCACAACTCCTTCTCCACATATTGAATCGCCGTATCGGAAGAAACCATGGCTTTTACATTCTTTAGCGTATCAAAATTTTCAAGGTAAAATCCCTTGTTGAATAACCATTGCTTCTTCTCCGGCTTATCATAAATCAACCACTCGGCCGCATCCAACTTATACTGAACAACTCCCGAATCAGAAACCAACATACTCACGTCTGTCGTTTTAATAGAAAACATAGTATCCAATATATTTTCCGAACTATCCTCTTCAGTCTGAGTTCCTCCGCACCCGGCAAACGTACTCAGGACAACGGCGACAGGAAGAAAAAAACGAACGATAGAAAAAGGAAACAAATACAATAGGGTATGGCATACACCCCGCTTCCCATCCTTTTTACCGGATGCTCCACGAGAGGTATGCCATACGAAATATTTATTAAGACGACGCTGTTCGTGCGTTGGGAGTTCGTCCATAAAGAGCTATTATCTGATTACTGTAGACTCTCCGATCCAACCTCCGACAAAGAAGCTCTTTCCTTTACCCAATTCCGGGTGCATGAATACGTCTGAAGCAGAAGGGAAAGATCTTGAATAATTAGCAATCAAATTATTCACTCTTGCTGCAATTTGAGGGTCTACACTTCGAGCCTTGATCAAACGGTCTACGACCAGATAGTAAACACAGCGTTGTTTTACCGGGTCATTCGGGAAAATACTGCTGGCAGAAGAAGCATACATTTGGGCAATCAGGATATGAGGGTCGCCCTTTTCGGGATTCTCCGCCAAAGCCTTATTACAGAAAGTTCTGGCTTGCGCATAGTTGCGCTCTCTCATCTTGATCACAGCCATCGTATAGTAACAGCTTGCACGTTCCTTTGCATCTTTTGACATGGTAACGGCCTTATCCAGATACCCCATAGCTTCAGCATTCTTGTTGTTCGATAAAGCTTCGCGAGCCAAACCGATTGCCGCATTAACGCTCGGGGTCAAATCAAACAGATATTTAGCGGCTTTATAGTATACAGGAGACTCACATCCGGACTCTTGGAAAATTGCAGTCATCGTTTTCAAATAAGAAGAATCTGCCTTATGCTCCTCTATATCTGCCTCTTTATACAAGTCCAACAACATCTCACAACTGGCAAAACCGCTTCTTGCAAAGATATCATCCATCGGATCTTTGTAGTTCTGAATCGCTTCTCTTTGCTTGTCTGTTGTTGCAGTTTTCAACTGTGAATCCAGATACTTTGCACTTAACATATAGTCATTGATATATTCCTGTTTCTTCATCGTATCATCAATGGCTATATTCAAAGATGCAAACGTATAATAATACAGAGCATTCGGAGAGGTATTTTCTTTCAGTTCCTGAACAACGGGAGTCAGCCACTGATATACCTTTTTATAATCTGCATCTTTCCCCATAAGACGCACATAATCATTTGTCTTTACGGCAATGATCCAATCTTTACCGTAGCGCATATCATTTCCAAAGTATTGAACACGTTTATCGTACATCTCAATCAATTCATTAATTAAAGACATACGTTTTGCTGAATCAGTTTCCTGGCTAATTTTCCAATTCAAAATCTGGGCACCATAAATGTAAATATTCTTATGTGCACCCGGACATTCGGTATATGCCTGACGCCAAAAAGGCTCTGCGTCTGCATAGTTTTTATTTTTTGCGTTGTTACTTAACAAACTGACATTATTCAGACAGCGGATGCTATCTTCTCCAGATCCATAAGGAGTACCGGTTTGAACTCCTGTTTGAGCAAATGCACTAAATGAAAACACACTCAGAGTTGCTGCTAAAATGAGATTCTTTAGTTTCATCGTTGTTCGTTATTCTGTTTAATAATAAATCTTCTCTTCTAAATGTGTATAAAAATACCTAAAAAATAACTTCTTTAATACTTTAGATGTAAAAAAAGAAAAATGTTTATTCCAGTCTCAATTTTCTGAACCATCCTTCATTAAAGGTTATTCCCATGGTAAACATCAACGTATGTTCAGTAATCATTCCTTTGGACTTTGGCAGAGTAAGACCATACTCGATACCAAAGTTCAGTCTGGATCTCAAATCTATCAATGGGAATCCGGCTCCTATGCTCGCTCTCAAAGAGTGAAAACCATCATATTTAGTATCGGTAACAGGCAAGTTGATATATGAGTTTTCTGCCGATATGCCGAAACGGTAAGCTGTCCTGCTCCAGAAAGAACGCTGCATATTGTCCGGAATATATTGTCCGCCTAAAGCCACCTGCCATTGATTGACAAACTCGCTTTGAGGATTATGAAAATGAGCATCTTTCCACATCGTATAATCAAAATCGGCACCGAGCATCAGTTTGTCGGCCTTTTCATAAGTAAGACCAACCCCAATTGCCTGTGGAATGGAATAAGCATCAGAACTGGTTAACGTATCGACTTGAATGAAAGGAGAAGAACCGCCCGGTGTAATCATTGTATTTGAACGTATCAACTCGGACCTCATTTTCATATTCGGACTGTAGGTAGCACCCAGCACA
Source organism: Porphyromonas macacae DSM 20710 = JCM 13914 (assembly GCF_000379945.1). Taxonomy (GTDB): domain Bacteria; phylum Bacteroidota; class Bacteroidia; order Bacteroidales; family Porphyromonadaceae; genus Porphyromonas; species Porphyromonas macacae. Next base: position 29,811 of record NZ_KB904129.1, on the reverse strand, counting down.
ATCGAAGATTTATTCTCTTTGTCGAGTCCGATTCTGTACTGAAGCCCCAGATTTACCCGCACTCCTTTTAAGTTCAGATGATCTAAAAAAACCGGGTTAAACGGAGCAGGCGTAAAATGTTGGGCTTTACGGTAATGAGAAATATTGCCAAAGATATAAGATGTATTTACACCTATGGAAAAGTGCTTAAAAGGCTCTATGGCCAATCCTAAATAAATATCATTGATGTGTCCCTTGCCGGTATAGTGGCGTAAAAATTTGCCGTTTTCTGTTGCCTCCAATGGTTCAATATTACCAAAATTATAGCCTGCCTGAGCGAAAGGTAAAATACCTGCACTCATGGCCATAAAGTCAGTAACCGGGAAAAGGATGGTGGCATGTTCAAAATTTCCTAAAATACGATTATTGCTTGCCCCCTCTTCTTTATACCAGGCCGTACTTATCGATGCCCCAAAATCAAAAATAAAAGTCAACGAGTCTACCGCTGTATAAGACGCCGGATTCTTGGGGTTTGTAATAGTTCCGTTTCTCACCCCGTTCCCAATTCCTCCCATAGAGCGGGTAGCAGTAAGCGTTCTGTTTCCCAACCGTCCCAAACCATATCGAGTGTATGGAGACTCTGTGCTGTTACTTTGCGCCAACATAACTGAGGAAGTAACCATTAAGAATGTTATCACTCCCAATATACCACAAAGCCTGTTGCTCACAATCCTACAGAGCTGATATCTATTATTCTTCATTGTTTATTAAACTCCAAAAGTCTATTCAGACCAATCACAACCAAATCTCTAAGTGCAAAGGTCTTATTTTTAAGTCTGCTTTCAAAATAAAAAGAATCTCCTCCGGCCAAAAAAGTCCATAAAAACGGATATATCTTTTTAAGTTCGTCTATATAACCATCCATCTCGTACAGCATGCCACGCAAAACACCGGCTTTAATAGCATCCTCCGTATTCTGACCGTAAAACCCGGTCCAGTCTCCGTGCATCGGCCTTCTCATCCAAGGTAATTTACCCGTAAACTCGTGTAAAGCACGATATCTTGCCTGCAAGCCGGGAGAAATATTTCCTCCCCAATAAACGCCTTCTGCATCAATTCTCTCATAGGTAACAGCCGTGCCACTGTCTATAACAAGAATCTCGGTATTTTCCGGAGCTAAAAAATGTGCCCCCACCGCTGCAGCCAACCGGTCCCCCCCGAGTTTGTTTCTATCGTAGCGAACTTCTATAGGTGCCGGTGTAGCCCCATTCACAATCATCACACTTGCTTTTTTGCGAATTTCAGCTAAAAGTTCTCCATCATCACCTGCTACGGAACAATAAACACATTGTTCAATCTGAGGGTGCCGCTCCAATATTTTTTTTGCAGAATAGGCTCTGAAATGAGGCAATACATAGGCTTTCACCATACTGCCCTGTTCAAAGAAAGCCACCTTGCAAACACTATTTCCTTGATCTATTACTAAGTTCACCGGTAATTTATATCTCAATTATGCCTTACTGTTCGTTTTTGTCACAAAGCACAAAGAAAATATTTTTTTACGAGAACTATACCGCCTATTACATAGAAATAACACAGAAATAGAGCCTTTTATTGTTTCTTCGTTTCCGGCTGCTCTCTATAGTTAAAAAGGAAAGCGAACAGAATGCTTATTGTCAATGCATATCCCGCAAAAATAAACCATGCCGCAGACCAGTTTGTAATGCCCTCTGCATCAGTCAACAATTTGACCACAGAACCACTGGCAAAACCACCGATGATTGCCCCCAAACCATTTGTCATAATCATAAAAAGCCCTTGTGCACTGGCTCTCATTGACGGATTGGCCTCTTTTTCTACGAACATGGAACCGGAAATATTGAAAAAATCAAAAGCCATTCCATATACGATCATAGAAAGAACAAGGAAAATGACTCCCGGCATACCCGGATCTCCTATTCCAAAGAAACCAAAACGCAAAACCCAGGCCAACATGCTCATAATCATAACACGCTTAATACCATATTTACTCAGGAAGAAAGGTATGGCCAAAATAAACAAGGTTTCGGAAACTTGCGACAGAGACAATAAAATATTAGGATACTTGACAGCAAAACTGTCCGGAAAAAGAGAATTGAAACTGTCCAAAAATATATTGCCATAAGTATTGGTTACCTGCAAAGCCGCCCCCAACAACATCGAAAAAACAAAGAAAACGGCCATCTTTTTATCCTTAAACAGAATAAACGCATCCAAACCCAAAGAAGACAATAAGGAGTTTTTTTGCTTTTTCCCTTTACCCACAGGCGGACATTTGGGAAGTGTCAGAGAGTATATTGCCAACACAACGGAAGCAGCGGCACTGATATAGAGTTGTAAGTTTGAATCCATTGCCCCACTTATATTTACACTCCACATGGCAAGGATAAAGCCCACCGTACCCCATACTCGAATCGGGGGAAAAGTTTTTACTATATCGTATTTTGCCCGTTCCAATGTCGAATAAGCTATGGCATTGGTCAATGAAATTGTGGGCATATAAAAAATAGAAATCATCAAAATACCGCTATAGAAAAGCCAATAATTAGAGCCATCCGAAGTCGGGGCAATGGTAGCCACAAAGACTAAAGCCAGAGCTCCGAAAAAATGAAGAAGAGCCAATAATTTTTCCGCATTCAACCATTTATCGGCCACTATTCCCATCAATCCCGGCATAAAAATGGAGGCAATTCCCATCGTACCGAACAGGTTCCCGATTTCCAAACCATCGAAATGCATCACTTTGCCACAGTAACGACCTAAAGAGATCAACCATGCTCCCCAAATGAAAAACTGGAGAAAATTCATGGTTATTAATCTGGTTTTCAAATTCTTCATATAATCCATATAAATTAAATGCCACTCAAACCGGTTCTCTTTAAGCACAACTACAAGATAAAAACCTTGTAGGAGGAAAAGATGATCGGGAAAGTGTATTCTTATCTATGGGCAAAAACTTATTGCTTATTGTATTCGGTACTGATAATTCCCACTTTTCTGGCACGGCCGGATGTCTTCAGTTTGGCAGCAGCCGGAAAAATAAAATTATTGATCTCACTCGTTACATTTTTATCCAAAGAATTCACCGTGAACTTTTGTACCGGTACGATTACAGCTTCCAGATCCTTATCTAAAGCTATTTTACCGTCCGGCAAATATTTGGCATGTTCTTTTAAATGTTTACTGATCAATGGAGATATATTGCTAAAATTATAATAACGATGTTCTATGGAATATATCGTAGACAGGAAAGCCGATTCAGGATGAGTAAGTTCAGTGTAATTCTTTTCAAAAAAGTTTTTCAAAGAATCGGCGGCAAGTAAAATAAGGTATGGCGGCGGAGCCATTTCCGTTACTTTAGGATCCGGTTGCTCCACATCTATTTTTAGCTGAGCTTCGTTCAACAACCACCTTTTGGCCGGATTGTACCCCTTACCGCTACGGTCCAAAGCCTTTACCAACTCCTCTTTTTTAATGAGCATTTTAGTGACCACCCCGGCAGGAGATTTTATGTAAGTATATTTGTCATTAGGGATCAAAAGGTCTTCAATCTGCGAGTTTTCAAAACCATTGACCTGTATTTGCTCTTTTGTGTTCGCAAAAATTTCAACAGCCTTAACCGACCCCTTTTTAGTCTTTCCGTCCTTATCCTTTATATCGCCTTCATAAGAATAAAAGATTCTGAACTCTATGCCATACACACTCAGCACATTGCCGCTTCCGGTTGTAGTAGTTACCAGCAGCCCCTGGAGCAATTCTTTCTCCATGGCTTCCTGTGTATCGAAAAAATGGGGGTTATTTATCGAAGCATCATAAAATTTCTGCCCTAACTCCTTACTGAGAGGAACGCTTAAATAACGCAATCCTCTTTGCGTATCTGTTTTTCCGGATTTGGCTGTATATACAAGCGATCCCAGAAAGTTTTTCTCTTTCTGAAATTTGGATAAATCTTTTTGAGAATATCCACCTCCGCTAACCGGGTCCGTAATCTTATATACGGCAGCTTTCAATATAGCCGTAGAATCCCCTGCCCATACATTATAATTGATATGCAACTGCAAGGAATCGATTTTTCCACCAATCGGTTTGTGAGCAAATTTGAACCCTCTGGCATGCCTCAATTTACTAATAAAATTAGCCTTAAAATTGCCATAAAACGGATCTTTTATTTCCCCCAACAATGTGATGCGACTATTACTGTACACCGAAGGCATGAGCATCGTCGAATAATTGACAGACACAGAGTCTACCCGGGCTCTTATTTTATCATCTTTGGGCTGTATACTGCCTCCAACCTCCGAGAGATTATCATTACAGCTTGCCATGACCCATAGAGCCGGCAAAACCCACAGGAATTTCAATACACTGTTTTTCATTTAAGAAAGGTGTTATAAAAATTATCAAATGCTTCAGCCCGCATCTCTTCGTTTTGATACGAAAGCAGCGGCTTGCCGCATTCTTTGATATAACTTTCCAATCCCGGATCGATGTCGGGACTGCCTTGAATAATACCATCGGCATAATATATGGCCAATCGATTAAGGGCATTGGTATCCGTAGTATTATCCATCATTTTGAAGTCTTCGTCTGTTATCTTATCAAACCGAAGTTTCTCGAACAGGTCTTTAGGGATGAGATTGTGCTCTTCTTCCTTATACAAAGAATAAACCACCTTGGCTTTTTTCAATACGGGATCATCATGATAGAACTTCTTAAGATAAACCATAGCTAAGGCCGTAAACCAGCCATGACAATGAATAACATCGGGTATCCAGCGAAGTTTCTTTATTGCCTCCAAAGCTCCTCTTACAAAAAAGATAGAACGCTCATCATTATCGTTCGGGCGTTTGCTATCTACCTTGAACATGGTTTTCCTCTTAAAAAAATCTTCATTATCAATAAAGTATATCTGCATACGCGCTTGCTGTATGGAGGCAACCTTAATGATCAGCGGATGATCATTGTCATTGATAATCATATTTATACCGGAAAGCCGGATAACTTCATGAAGCTGATTACGACGCTCATTAATCATACCATAGCGCGGCATGAATATTCTCACTTCATTACCCCTCTCCTGAATGGATTGAGGTAACTCTCGCGATATTTTAGAAATTTCAGTTTCGGGTAAATAAGGATATATTTCTTGAGAAATATACAAAACACGTTTCGAACTCATTCTTATTTTTCTTTTACTCTTAGCTACAAAGATACTAAATATTAGCGTATCCTTCCGGAATCAGGTAATAGAGCCTTTCTGCAAAAAACCTTACAACAATGCTTCCTCCGGAGAAGAAAGAATATGCAATACCCCATCTTTAATTAAAAAGAATGAAGGCAATTGCTTCAAATTATATTTCCCGACAACCGAATTATCCGGATCAAAAACACAAATCCAAGGCAGCGTTCTCGAGGCATTACGCCAATAATAGATATCCTTATCTTCAGAAACCTCATATATTTCGAGGTTATAAGTATCTTTTTTGCTGTACATATCCCTCAAAGTTCTTACCAGAGCAGGAGACCAGTTTCCGGAATAAGCCGTAATGCAGATAAGTGTTCGCCTGTTTCTCTCCGCAACTTTTGTCAAACTTACTTTTTCCCCATGACTGTTTTGCAGTTCGATTTCAGGGAAAGCGATCGGAGCAATAGTCTCCAATTGGCGCAAGTGCTCCTTCAGCGCTTCTTTCTGCCGTGTGGTCTTTATCGATTTCAATGCAATATCTTTCAGAAACGGAGTATACGGAGCATTCGGATAAAATGCGTCGAAAGAAGTAGCTACGGCCGCAAAGGCACGCGAATCCATCTTATCCTCCGCATCAAAATACATAACACCGTTCTTCTTTTGAAACAAAGCAAAATAAGATGCCGGACTTTTAGGATCCACATATATATAACGCGTTGTCATCTCTTTCTTGAACTGAGCAGCGATTTCTCCCACCATATTATTCAGACTGTCCGGACCTATCAGTCCCGTAGCGTATAAACTAACCAAACTGTCTATGCGGCAATCCGTATTATACCGTTTGTAGGCAATATCCTGAATCTGCCTGTTTGCCTGATCCGATTCCACCAGCTCATATCCGGTAAAAAAGTTATGTCCGGATGCCTTTATGATCAAATGGGTAATCGAATCTGCAGAAAAAGAAATAGCATCGCCATTGAGCCGCAACCGGTAAAACATAGGGAAATAAGAACCGTCATGAACAAATCTGAATTCCCCCGATTCATTCAAAACAACAGAATCCAAAGACACCACATTACCGGTGCCAACTTCTTCCATAAACAAAGTACAGCCTGCGGCATCCGTGACTTTGCCTTCCACAACAAACTGTTTTGATCCTCCAGAGCAACTGCATAAAAGCACGGATAAGAAAGAGACGGATATGATAAACTTTTTCAACAACATAATTCTGCGGTAAACGGATTATCGATTTATAATATTAACGGTTCAGGTCTTTTTTTATTCTATCTTTTTATTCTTTTCAATCTCTTCGAGTATGGTTTGCGCCTGTTCCATATACTCCATCAGCTCCGCTCTTGTCGGAGCACGAAGCATCGAAACTTTGAGCGACTTAAAATCAGGGATACCCTTGAATAGCGGGCTGGCTGCAATATGCCTCCGGCTATGAAGTACTCCCCGTCTTTCATCCAGTTTATCGATGTTATTGTCCACCAGACAACGAAGGATATCCATATAAAAGGCCACATCACGAGAGGCCGGGAGCTCTCCATGTTCCAGATAATGTTTAATTTCCTGAAAGACCCACGGTCTGCCTATTGAAGCACGCCCCACCATAATGGCATCTACACCGTAAACATTAAAAGCATGGCGTGCCTGTTGAGGAGTTGCAATATCGCCATTGCCAATTATCGGGATATGAATTCTGGGGTTCGATTTCACACGGCCTATCGGCTCCCAGTCTGCCCGGCCCGTATACATCTGAGCACGCGTGCGTCCATGAATGGTTAAAGCCTCTATACCGCAATCCTGCAACTGCTCCGCAAGATCTTCAATTATAATACTATTGGCATCCCAACCCAGTCTGGTCTTTACGGTTACCGGCAGCTTTACTGCTTTCACAACCTGTTTGGTTATTTCGAGCATTAAAGGTATGTTACGAAGCATACCGCTACCGGCTCCTTTCCCGGCAACCCGTTTTACAGGGCATCCGAAATTTATATCCAAAACATCGGGATGCGCTTCCTCCACGATCTTCGCAGCCTCCACCATCGTATCCGTATCTCTCCCATATATCTGTATTGCCACCGGACGCTCTTCATCGTTGATTATCAGCTTTCGAGTCGTACCGGTTATATTACGTATAAGAGCATCTGCACTGAGAAATTCCGAGTAAACCATATCGGCACCAAGCCTCTTACATAGCTGCCTGAAAGCTATGTCGGTAATATCTTCCATCGGAGCCAAAAGCACCGGCTCCTTGCCAAGGTCTATATCCCTGATTCTCATTAATCAAATACGGCTATCTGTAACAGGTGTTAAAATCGGAGTACAAATATACGAATTTTAGCATCTGCCCCGATACATCGGGATTGCTCCAAAAAGGTGCGATTTATTCATAACAAAAACGAGGTTTTCCGGTTTTACAATAAGCCCCGAAAGTCTTATCCAACTTTCGGGGTCTATTCTATTTTCTGCTGCAGACTCGAACCCGCTTGAGTTCGACGATTTATTCCTGAGCTTCCATTTTATCATCGATAAGAGCAATCTTTTCTTCCATGAGTGCAATATCTTCTTCCAGTTTCTGTTTCTTGCGCTCCATTTCCTCTACCAAACTGCTTCCCTTTTTACTGCTCACATTAAAGAAACTGAGATTGTTTCGATAAGTTATCAACTCCTGCTGCATGCTTTCCAGAATACGTGTCATTCTGGCCTTTTCCGCAGAAAGCCCTTTACTGCTTTCCAGCTTCTCTATGCTGGCGCTATAGCCCTCCAAGCGGCGTTGATTGCGGTCTACCTTAAACTTGTCATACACGCTGTCCATAGCCTTACGGTAATCGTTGTACACTTTCTCTTTTGCCTTAAAAGGAACGAAACCGATTGTTTTCCATTCAATATTCAGTTCATTGAGCTTCTTTTTTACCTGCTCGTAATCATCTTCGTTAAGAAGCTCCAGAACTTGAGCTATGATATCTTTTTTGCGTTTAAGATTATTCCTCTCTTCCGCCCTCGGATCACCGACGCTCTCTTTCTTTCTTTCAAAGAAATGATCGCACGCCGTTTGAAACTGCTTCCAGATATCATTGCTGTACTTACGGGGTACAGCCCCGATTTGTTTCCACTGACGCTGTAATTCGATCATCTTTTTGGTCGTTTCCTTCCAGTCTTCGCTGTCTTTGAGTTCTTCCGCCTGTTTCAGCAAAGCTCTCTTCAATTCAAGATTAGCCATTGCCTGATTACGCATCTGCGTATAAAACTCGCTTTTGAGTTCAAAGAAATGGTCACAGCCTGCTCTAAACCGGCGATAAATTTGCTCATTTTCTTTCTTCGGAGCATAACCGATTTGTTTCCATTCATTCTGCATTTTCAACAATTTCTTCGTAAGAGCTTCCCACTGTGGAATTGTATTGGCAGGCTCGGTCAGTAAAAGTTCGACCTCTTCGCAAAGTTTTGTCTTGGCCTCAAGGTTGGCCTCCTCCTGTTCTTTACGACGTTCGAAATGCTCCTGATGGTTTTTGTTGATTATCGTACTGTATTTTTTGAATTCGGCCCATATCTCTTCGCGTAAATCCCGTGCCACAGGCCCTATTTCACGCCATTGACGATGCAACTCCTGTAAAGCCCGGAAAGCCCTTAAGAAGTCCGTATCCCCGGCCAGTTTCTCGGCTTCATTGATAAGTTCGCGCTTTTGTTCCAAATTCTTTTTGAAGTCATATTCGCGGAATTCATCGTTAATTTGTTTAAGATCGTAGAACTGTTCGACCAGAGCATTGTATTCACGCTGCAGTTCATTGGCAAACTGCTCCGATACAGGACCGCAATCCTTCCACTCCGTTCTGATTTCGTGAAAGACCGGGCTGATCTTGCCGAATTCCTCGGTGCTTGTAAGCAGTTCCGTCAAGCGTGCAATAAGTTTGCGCTTCTTTTCCAGATTCAGTTCTTTTTGCCGGTTTTGCTCTTCTACAAAAGCCTGATGTTTTTCCTTGAATACATTTAAGAAGTCTTTCAGCCGTTGCTCGTTCACTTCCACTTCATCCAATAATGAAGGATTTTCTTCCTTACTCTCTTCTGCTCTGCTTTTAATCTTATAAAAAGCGGATTTGAAAGACTCTATTTGCTGACGCTTGGGTAAAATTTCCTGTTGCAGCAACAAGGCTAATTTATCCACCAACTCGGAAGCCGACAAATCTATGATACGTTTATTCTCTGCATTTTCTTCCTCAGACTCTTCTTCAGGCGTTTCCAAATATTCTTTTTCCGAAATATCCGTTTCTTTTCCTGATTCAGAAGAGACCGGGCACTGTTCCTGTTGCTCGTTCAGAACTTTTTCGTCTTGCTCACTCAAAGGGATGTTAGGTGTTTCCATATCGTCATCAAATTTTAGAGGGCTAAGGGCTGTACGGCTTTTCCTGTGGGTTATACCGTACACGAAGCGCAATGACCTCGTCATCAATTAATAAATAGTCTCTTTAACTATTTTTTATAAAAAAGATAGTCTTATCCAAAGATAAACTTTTAGGACGATTATGACAAATATCTTTTTAATATAAAAGCCGGTAAGGAAAAGCAGCCGGCAGCTTCTTTCAGATAAAAAACAAAGCAAAAGCAGTGGGAGTCGATGGCTGCAGGCAGATTGAAAAGTCATAAAAAACAGGTATATCAAACATCTAAAATCACTCTTTTTAGCGATTGCAAACCGTATCCGAACAATCTATTTTAGTCTGTGTGACTTCGGCTTCATTTTGGTTATTGCTTATCACTGCACCTTTTATTGCCTCGACACATTTTGTAATTTCAGGAGAAGAACGCTACTGCGAGGAGATTTGCAGGGAGGATTACCTGAGATATAAAGTACGCACCCTTCTGTTACTTCCCGACAGTATAAAAACAGACTTCTAAAATAGTAATCCACAATGGATAACAAGCAGTATAAAATAAAAAAGAAAACAATTATGGAAGAATTCAAGACTGCACTTTGCAGTGAAACGAGGAGTGAACGAATACCCGAAAAATACGATTATTTCAGTTGTTTAATTGGCAAATGGGATATCGAATGGATAGATCATCTGAAGAATATGGTGCCAAGACGGGTTAAAGGTGAATGGATATTCTCCCGGGTTTTGGACGGCACGGCCATTCAAGACTTGTTCATCGTTCCATCGCGTGCCGAGAGGTTGACAAACAAACAGCCGGATGCCGAATACGGAACCACGCTCCGCATATTCAATCCGAAGACTTCGACGTGGGATATTTTCTACGGTTGTACGGGTGAAGCTATCCGGCTGACAGCCCGAAAAGCCGGTAAAGACATCATACTGACCGAAAACACGACCGGAAAAATGAGATACGTATTTTCCGACATAACTGCCACGGCTTTCCATTGGAGAAAAGAACAGATAAACGATGCCGAAAAATGGGAAATCGTAGCGAAAGTAGAAGCACAAAGGAGTGAGGGATAATCTCAGTCGACAGTAACGAAACGATCATCCTGCCGGCAGGAATTATTTTCCTACCCGGCTCTTCGCATATTTCCGTCAATCGTCGGTATTACAAACCAAAAGCCTGTTCCGAAAATTGCATAGACAATCCCCGGAGCAGGCTTTCCTGTTTTTCAACCGCACTTACGCGGCCTCTATTTAGATTTGCTGATTTGGTCGAATCCCTCACCGTAAACACCCCTAACAGCCCCTTGAGAAACGAAAGCTTTCGGGTCTATCTCCTGAATGATGCGGTAAACGGGTAAACTATTGCGCTTACGCACCACCACCACCAAAACCTTAGCGGGCTGATGACTGTATCCGCCCTCTGCATGCAGCATGGTACAACCACGTCCGAGACGCTTGATGATTGCCTCATTGATTTCCTCATACTTGGTGCTGAAAATCCAAAATTGAACGCTTTGGCGGTTGCTGTTGACATACCAGTCCATCGTAAGCGATACCAACAGCACTTCTACTGCCGAGTACACCAACAAGTCGATAGCTTTAGCCGAAGAAATGGTTTCTTTCGCGAAGTAAACGTTAACAAAATAGGAGCTGATAATGATACACAAGTCTACCATGATCATGGCACGCCCCAGTGATATATTCTTGTATTTATTGATAATCGCCACGATAACATCCGTACCGCCCGTACTGCCGTTTACACCGAAAACCAGCCCCAAACCGAGTCCGCAGAAAACGGAGCCGATAAGCAGAGCCATAAAAGGCTGATCGGCCAGCATCGGCTGATTACCGAACAAACTTTCGCCAATCGTAACCATCGGAGCAATAAGCAATACTCCGATTACGGTTTTCAAAGAAAATTTCCACCCCAAAAAAATCAAAGCGATGATGAGCAGAAAAACGTTGATGATATTATAACTGATATATGCCGGCTGACCGGTTATGATATGAATGATGGTAGAGATACCGGCCAATCCTCCGGTGGTAATACGCTGAGACAGAATGAAGCCCGTCCACCCGAAAGCATAACAAGCTATACCGAGCAGGATGAAGAACATGTCGTGCGCCAAATATTTGGCCTTTTGCGCCCTGTTTTTAGGCGCCGAAATCGTTGGTGTCATTTGTTTCGTTCTTATATAAAGATTTATTTATTCCTAAAAGATTACAATACGATATTCACAATGCGTCCAGGTACCACAATAATACGTTTCGGTTCTTTCCCTTCCAGCCATTTGGCAGCTTCGGGAGAAGCCATTACAGCAGCCTCCACGGCGGCTTTATCCATATCGGCAGGCAAAGCGACCGTAAAACGTGTTTTACCATTGAAGCTGACCGGGTAAGTCACTGATTTTTCGACCAGATACTCTTCCTTGAATTGCGGCCATTGTGCATTCACGATACTCTCCGGCTCCTCATCGTCTGCAGCTGTTGCATGCCACAGTTCTTCTGCAATATGGGGAGCAAAGGCCGAAAGCAGTATCAGCAAAGGACGCAGCACCGAACGCGAAGAGGTTTTGAGAGCGCTCAACTCGTTTACGCAAATCATAAAGGCCGATATGGAAGTGTTGAACGAAAACTGTTCTATATCCTGCGTCACCTTACGTATGAGCTTATGCAGACTTTTCAACTCTTCGACAGACGGCTCGGCATCATCCACGCGCAGCTTATCGCTGTTCTGTTCGTAAAACAGCCCCCATGTGCGCTTCAAGAAACGATGCACCCCGTCGATACCGTTCGTATCCCACGGTTTGCTCTGCTCCAACGGGCCTAAAAACATTTCATAAAGACGAAGCGTATCGGCTCCATAACGAGCCACGATATCATCGGGGTTTACCACGTTAAACATGGATTTGCTCATCTTCTCGATAGCCCACCCGCAGATATATTCGCCATTTTCCAGCTCAAACCCGGCCGTTGCAAATTCAGGCCGCCAAGCTCTGAAGGCGTCAAGATCCAAACGATCGTTGTGTACGATATTCACATCCACATGAATGGGAGTAACCTCATAACGGTCTTTCAAACCGAACGAAACAAATCGATTCGTATCCTTGATACGGTAAACAAAATTGGAGCGTCCCTGAATCATCCCCTGATTGACCAGTTTACGGAACGGCTCTTCTTCACAAACCAAACCGATGTCGAATAAAAACTTATCCCAAAAACGGCTGTAAATGAGGTGTCCGGTAGCATGCTCCGTACCTCCCACATAAAGATCCACGTGCCGCCAGTATTCATCCTTTTCCTTCCCCACCAGAGCCTTACGATTATGCGGATCCATATAACGCAGATAATAGGCGCTGCTACCTGCAAAACCCGGCATGGTACTCAGTTCGTAAGGATACCCTTCCGGGGTATGCCAACCTTTGGCTCTTCCCAGAGGCGGCTCTCCGCTTTCGGTGGGCAAAAAGGCATCGACCTCAGGCAATACAAGGGGTAACCTGTCTTCCGAAAGAACATAAGGGATACCGTCTTTATAATAAACCGGGAAGGGCTCTCCCCAATACCGCTGGCGACTGAAAATAGCATCGCGCAAGCGATAATTGACCTTGATGCGTCCCAAACGTTTTTCTGCAATATATTCTTTTGTCTTTGCAATCGCAGCGGATACACGCAAACCATTCAAAAAATCCGAGTTTATCATCGTACCGCTCTTGCTGTCCCTGGCATCGTCCCAGGTAGCCGGGTCTGTTGCCTCCTCGCCTTCGGGTACGACCACCTGCACGATGGGCAAATCGAAATGGCGGGCAAAAGCAAAGTCCCGGGTATCATGTGCCGGTACGGCCATAATAGCACCCGTTCCATAACCGGCCAATACATAATCGCTGATCCAGATGGGAATACGCTTACCATTCAAAGGGTTGATGGCACAGGCGCCGGTGAACACGCCGGACACACGCCGGTCAGCAATACGCTCACGCTCGGTTTTGTGTTTAGTCTGCTGCAAATAAGTTTCCACAGCTTCTTTTTGACCGGCAGTCGTTACCTGTTGTACCAATTCGCTTTCAGGAGCCAATACCATAAAAGTAACTCCGAAAACCGTATCGGCACGAGTTGTGAAAACAGTAAATGTCAGCGGATCCTCGGGACGATCGAGCTCAAAGTGAATCTCGGCACCCTCACTGCGTCCTATCCAGTTCCGTTGCGTCTCTTTCAGAGAGTCGGTCCAGTCCACTTGATCCAAACCGCTCAGCAGCCGTTCGGCATAAGCCGATACCCTCAGGCACCACTGGCGCATCAGACGCTGCTCCACAGGATGCCCCCCGCGAACGCTCACCCCCTCGCTTACCTCATCATTGGCCAGCACCGTCCCCAGATAAGGACACCAGTTAACCATCGTATCGCCCAAATAGGCAATGCGATAATTCATAAGAAATTCCTGCTGTTCCTTCTCTCCCATGGTTTTCCATTGGGCTGCCGTTATTTCCACTTCCTCACCGCAAGCGGCATGGAGTCCTTCCGTTCCGAAACGATTCAGATGACCGGTCAACTCATCTATCGGACAAGCTTTCTGTTTCTCCGTATCATAATACGAGTCGAACATTTTGATGAATACCCATTGTGTCCAATGGTAATACTCGGGGTCGCACGTTCTCACCTCACGACTCCAGTCGTAGCTGAAACCGATCTTATCCAACTGCTCGCGATAACGGCGTATATTTTGTTCCGTTGTTATTTCCGGATGTTGCCCTGTCTGTATGGCATACTGCTCGGCCGGCAAGCCGAAAGCGTCATATCCCATGGGATGCAGCACATTAAAACCGCTTAACCGCTTGTATCTCGAATAAATATCAGAAGCGATATATCCCAGAGGATGTCCTACATGCAACCCAGCCCCGGAAGGGTAAGGAAACATATCCAATATATAAAAAGGTTTCTTTGAGGGGTCTTCTTCTACCTTGTAAATCTCTCGTTGCTGCCAGTACTTCTGCCAGCGTTGCTCTATTTCACGGAAATTATACTCCATAACTAACAATACGGTATTCTGTATTTTATGGCTGCAAAGTTACATACTTTTCGTTCGCGGTAAAATACGGACAGATGGAAATCACAAAACATCGGAAAGTATTTTTTGAAAAGAAAAGAAACACACACCATAATAATATAGTCTCCGGAAAGAAAAACCTCCGAAACATCGGCTGATAAAATCAAAAGATGTCTCAAAAGCCCGTAAAGTGACATGTACTGAAAATTTTTCTGCCTGACGGTTGAAAATTCTTCAGGCAAAGAAAAAAAATCCAAGTTAACTTCGTTGAAAATCCATCAGGCAAAGAATTTTCAACTGTCAGGCAATGTTTTTTGCTCCTTCCGGGATTTCTCTCCCGGCAACCCTTAAGACGACAAAATTAATGCTTGAAATTACACTTGTAAGATTTCAGACGGAGGCCGCACAATTTACCGGAACGGGCTCTTTCGGTTTCGAGCCTCGGCCGGCACAGAAAACAAAGACAAATCCAAACCGATTATATTTGCATATCGAAAACGAAATGCTTTGATGGAAAAGTTCGACATACATATATTGGGTTGCGGGTCGGCTACTCCCACCACCAAACACTGGCCTGCCTGCCAAGTATTGGATATAAGGGGGAAACTCTATATGATAGACTGCGGAGAGGGGTGCCAATATAATTACAGACGAAGCCGGTTGAATTTTTCGCGCCTTCGTGCTGTTTTTATCAGCCACCTTCATGGCGATCACTGTTTCGGACTGCCGGGTTTGATTTCCTCTATGAGTCTTTTGGGCAGAACGGGTATACTCGAAATCTACGGTCCCGAAGGGATTAGAGAATATATGGACAGTTTCATGAAACTATTCGGAGTCCGGCTGGCTTTCGAAATAGAAGTGCATACGATAGACTGCTCGGCATCCCGCCTTATCTACGAAGATCCGTCTGTCAAGATTTCCTCTCTGCCTTTGAAACACCGCATCGAATGTGCCGGATTTCTGGTTGAGGAAAAGAGTAAATCGCTGCATTTGGACAAGGAAAGCTGCGATTTCTTCCAGATACCCATCACGGCCTACAAACAGATACTGAGAGGAGAGGATTTCGTTACGGAAACCGGGGAAACAATCAGCAACAGCAGACTTACGAAAAAAGGATGCCCGCCACGGAAATATGCCTATTGCTCGGATACGGCTTATCGACCGGCACTTGCTCCGCTAATTCAGGAGGTCACGCTGCTGTATCATGAGGCTACATTCAGGCAGTCGGACCTCTCGCGAGCCCGGGAGACGTACCACAGTACCGCTGCACAGGCTGCCATGATAGCCAAAGAAGCAAATGTAAAACGTCTTTTGATCGGACATTACTCTGCCCGTTATCCGAACGAGGAAGGTCTTTTAGAAGAAGCTAAAAACATTTTTCCCGAAACGATTGCAGCACAGGAGAACCAAATTATCCGGCTCTGACAAAGCGGATTTCAGAAGAGAAAAAACAGAGCTTTCGCGCCCTGTTTTTGAACGGAAAAATATTTTATTATAACTTTGTAGTCGTTGTTCTTATTGACAATCAGCGGATTGCATGAGGCAACACACCCCGAAAGTCGGGAACCCGCCAAGGCTTTGTTTTGAGGAGTTGGGATATAATTCGAGTAGAACAGGGCAGTAGTTATCCATGATTTCATTATCCATGGATCGACCGGGTGGGTATGTGAAACCCAATTTGATTATTATGAAGTTGAAGAAGATCCTTCTCGGCGTATTCGTTGCGCTGTCGGCTCTTATCGCAGGCAGTTCGGCCATACTTCCGGTCAACAATTCGATGACAGGATTAAGCCTTGGAGCCTCTATGCCGAGAATGAAGTCTCATATGAGCGATCTTACCGACTTAGCACCCGAAAAAGGCGTGAACAGGTTTACCCTCGTTCACTTTTGGGCAGCTTACGACAATGCCAGCCGCGCTGAAAATATTGTTTGGAAACACTTTTTCAATGCTACATTGAGCGACAAAATCGGTTACCGGGCTATCTCTTTGGATACGAATCAGGAAGTATTCGAAGGAACTTTGGCCCTCGATCATATGGACTTATCAAATCAGATGTGGATAAACCCTAACGACAGAGAAGAAGTTTTAGATTTATTCGGATTAAAACAATCGTTCCACACCTATTTGATTGACGACCACGGGATAGTCCGCGCAGTGGACCCGACCCCTGATCAGCTGAATTATTTTTATTTAAATTAGGGCTGCACCATATATCGGAATATGATGGTGCTATCAAAAGAGAAAACCCTTTTCAGTTAAAAAGACTATTCATATCGCTTTCGGAGCTTTGTGAATAGTTTTTTTTGCTCATTGAGTATCTGTTTTTGAGGCAGATTTAACAGATCTCTGTTTTTGAGGCTACCGGTGAAAAATATTTTTTTCACCGAAAAGTCATCCCTCCGGACAAAGAAATCAAAAAAGCAATGGTCGGTTCAAATATCGCCAAAACCATAAGTCGACTAAATTGTTGTATTTTTGCGGTTCATCTTATGTTTATATAAAAAACAGAGATAAGAAGCACGCCTAAAAAAGAAGATAAGATTCACATTCAACTATATGATAATAAAGAATAAACAAAATCAATTCATACTCGAGGAGACGGAGGATGAAGCCTTCCCTTTAGCTTTTCCTATCATTACCATGTTTGAAAAAGATGATGATTTTGCAGTAAAAAAAGAAGATCTGCCCGAAATATTACCGATAATGGCTTTGAGGAATATGATTTTGTTCCCGGGGCTCGCCATACCCATACTCGTAGGGCGCGATAAGTCGTTAAAAATTATCAAAAAAGCGCAAAAAGCCAACCCCTATTTCGGAGTAATCTGCCAACGCGACATGACGGTGGAAGATCCGAAAGGAAAAGATCTTTATGAAATCGGCGTAATAGCAGAAGTAATCAGAGTGGTTGATATGCCCGACGGCAGCACTACTGCCATTATACAGGGACGGCAGCGTTTCAGATTAACGCAGCTGACTCAAACCAATCCTTATCTGGCCGGCACTTACGAACTGATACCTTATATTAAGCCGGATAAAAACGACAAGGAATTCAAAGCTCTGGTTTCTGCCATTCAGGAACAAACGATGAGAATGATTTCTCTCGTTACGGATCAGGTGCCGGCAGAGGTTTTCACGGCTTTGCAAAGCAACAAAAATCCCCTGTATGCCATCAACTTTGCTTCGGCAAACGTTTCGGACTCCATAGAAGATAAACAATCCTTACTGGAAATAGACGATCTGAAAAAACGTGCCTACAAACTTCTGGTTCTGCAACACAACCAAATGCAGATTCTGGAACTGAAAGCACGCATCCAGTCCAAAACACGAGAAGAGATGGACAAACAGCAAAAAGAGTACTTTTTGCAACAACAGATAAAAACCATCCAGGAAGAATTGGGCGGCAACCTCAACGAAATAGATATTATGGAGTTGAGAAAAAAAGCGGCAACAAAAGTCTGGAATGCAAACGTGGATGAGATCTTCAACCGGGAAATCAACAAGCTGGAACGGCTTCATCCGCAAAGCCCCGACTATGCCGTACAGCTGCAATACCTGCAGACGATTGTGGATTTGCCATGGGAATCGTACAGCAAGGACAACTTCAACCTGACCAGAGCTCAAAAAATCCTCGACAGAGATCATTTCGGATTGGAAAAGGTTAAAGAACGTATTATAGAGCACCTTGCCGTAATCAAGCTTAAAAACAATATGAAAGCACCCATCATCTGCCTGTACGGCCCTCCGGGTGTAGGAAAAACATCTCTGGGAAAAAGTATTGCAGAGAGTTTGGGGCGCAAATCGGTTCGTATCTCTTTGGGCGGCGTGCACGATGAGGCGGAAATCAGGGGTCACAGACGGACTTATATCGGTGCCATGAGCGGACGCATCATCAAAGGAATTCAACGCGCCGGCACCTCGAATCCCGTATTCGTACTGGATGAAATAGACAAACTGAGCAGCGATTTCAAAGGCGATCCGTCATCCGCTTTATTAGAGGTGCTGGATCCGGAGCAAAATTCCACATTCCACGACAATTATCTGGATATAGACTATGACCTGAGCCATGTGCTTTTCCTGGCTACGGCAAATAACCTCAGTGCAATATCGCAACCGCTCAGAGACCGCCTTGAACTAATCGAGGTAACGGGTTATATTACGGAAGAAAAAATACAGATAGCAGCCAAGCATCTAGTTCCGAAAGTTTTAATGGAACACGGTTTTGACAAGAAACAAATCAAATTTACCAAAGATGCGCTGGAACAGATAATCGAGAGCTATACACGTGAAAGCGGAGTCAGAGGACTGGAAAAGAAAATTGCAGCCGTCGTAAGAAAGATAGCACGAAAAGCTGCAGCCGAAGAGGTGTATCCGACCAACATAAAGGCTTCCGATCTGAAAGATCTTCTTGGCGCTCCACCCTATTCCAGAGACAAATATCAGGGCAACGACTATACCGGTGTGGTTACAGGCCTTGCCTGGACGAGCGTGGGTGGTGAAATACTTTTCATCGAAAGCAGCCTGCACTCCGGTCAGACAGGAAAGCTGACCCTGACCGGTAATTTGGGAGATGTAATGAAAGAGTCTGCCATACTGGGATTGGACTACGTGCGGGCACATGCAGAAGAATTCGGGATTAAAGACGATATGCTTACCAATAAAGAGGTGCACATACACGTACCGGAAGGAGCTATTCCAAAGGACGGCCCCAGTGCGGGTATCACAATCGTGACCTCCTTGATTTCGGCTATCACCGGACGTAAGGTTAGAGCCAATGTGGCTATGACAGGAGAAATAACCCTGCGCGGTAAAGTATTGCCGGTGGGAGGTATCAAAGAGAAAATCCTGGCAGCCAAAAGAGCCGGCATTACGGATATCATACTCTCTGATGAGAACAAAAAAGATATAGAAGAGATAAATAATATGTATCTTAAGGGGTTGACTTTCCATCATGTAGGCGACATACATGAAGTGATCGATTTTGCCCTGTTGAAAAAACAGGTTGATTAAACACCAGAATGATTATGAGCGAATTGCGATCGGCCCAAGAAACGAAAACAGCTTTAGAAGTACAGAATGTACTCCAACACTGTCGTAGTCTTTTTGAAAAGAAACTTCATGACTACGGAGCCAGTTGGCGTATCATGCGCACCCGCTCCCTCACAGATCAGATCTATATTAAAGCCAACAGAATAAGAAGTATAGAAGAAAACGGCGATAACAGGGTCGGAGAGGATATCGTTTCGGAGTTTATAGGAATCGTAAACTATGGAATTATTGCACTGATCCAGCTTCAACGGCCACCGGCCGACGAACCGGACATCGATGAAGAAGAGGCTCTCAGAATGTACGATGCCGAAGCTCAAAAAACAGCAGCCCTGCTCGCAAATAAAAATCATGACTATGGAGAGGCCTGGAGGCAAATGCGCATATCGTCTTATGTGGATCTGATACTGACCAAAATATACAGAACCAAACAAATCGAAGACCTCGGAGGTAAGACGCTGGTATCCGAAGGCATAGACGCCAACTATATGGATATGATCAACTACAGCATATTCGCTCTTATTCAACTGAATGTATGGCCGGTAAAATAATCATAGAGATAAGTCGAATACTTTTAGGTGCCGTATACCTTTTTTCAGGCCTCATCAAAGGGGCCGATTTGGTGGGAGTATCAATCAAAGTAGGAGAATATCTTTCGGCCTTGGGGCTAAGTCTGCTTACGCCTGTTTCTTTGGAAATAGCCATTGCTTTATGCGTAATAGAATTCGTCCTCGGCGCCTTGCTGCTTATGGGAGCGTTCAGGCGGCTAACGACTAAAGTCATTTTGGTTTTGACCATGATAATGCTTTTACTGACATTATGGTTAGTAATGAGTAATGCCGTAACCGATTGCGGTTGTTTCGGAGAAGCCGTAAAGTTGACGAACCGGCAAACTTTTCTGAAAAACATCATCCTCCTGTTTTTTAGCACCATTCTGGTTTTAAGGCCTCGTAAAATATCCCGTCTGTTTAAGAAAAAAGAGATGTGGGCGATTACGGTATTGATGTTTTTTGCCTACGGCTACTTTCTTTATATGAATTACAGGCATCTACCGATGTGGGATTTCAGACCGTTCAAAAAAGGCCTGGACTTAAAAGCTGCAACACAAACACCGGAGGATGCGGCAAAAGACGAATATAAATATGAATTCATTTACGAAAAAGACGGCATAGAGAAAACGTTTCCCATAGACAGCCTTCCGGATAAAAGCTGGACGTATATAGACAGAAAAGAAACGCTTGTAAAAAAAGGCAAACAGGCTGAAATCAACGATTTTATTCTTTTCGGCACACAGGGAAATGAGCTATCGAAACGAATACTGACAAACGATAAGGGCGTTCTGCTTATGTTCTCCCCGAATCTGAAGAAAATGTCATCCGTTAAACCGGAAATAATAGATCATCTTTATCGCACAAGTACTTCACAAGGTTATCTGTTTTACGGCGTGTCGGGAGCTACTTACGAAGAGATAAATCAGTGGCGCATCAAAACCAATGCTATCCTGCCGATGCTTTTCATGGATCCGACGACAATAAAAACAATCATACGGGGCAACCCGGGATTATTACTGATAAAGAACGGGAAAATCATAGACAAGGTAAACGGATATGATTTCCCTGCAAAAAAACAAACAGCCTCATTCCTCAATAAGGCTTTTGTCAAAGAAGAAAGCGTCAACCGGCATAAAAAAACTTTGATACCGCTGATCATATGGGCCTTTTTGACCCTGTTGGCTGCCGGAAGAAGAATAAGAAGAGTGAATAGAGTAAAATCCTGACAAAGTTGGGACATACATAATATCTTTATCAAATTAAAAGAGATTAAAATGAGAAAAAACATTGTAGCAGGAAACTGGAAAATGAATCTGACACTTCAGGAAGGTGTTAAGCTGGCAAAAGACTTGAATGAAGCCTTGAAAAATAAACAACCGAATTGCGATGTAATTATAGGTACTCCTTTTATCCATCTTGCAACCATCTGCGAGACTATCGACACGAAAAAGATCGGTGTGGCAGCTGAAAATTGCGCAGATCAGGAGAAAGGAGCTTTTACCGGCGAAGTATCTGCACAAATGGTTGCTTCTACAGGAGCCGGATATGTAATTTTGGGACACTCCGAAAGACGTACATATTATGGAGAAAATGCGGAAACATTAACAAAAAAAGTAAGACTGGCCTTAGCAAACGGGCTTACTCCGATTTTCTGCATCGGTGAAGTAAAAGAAGAGCGTGAAGCCGGACAGCATTTCAAAGTGGTAGAAGAACAATTGAGCAGTGCACTATGGGGTTTGTCTCCGGAAGATTTCAGCAAACTGATTTTGGCTTACGAACCGGTTTGGGCTATCGGCACCGGACTGACAGCAACCGCAGAACAGGCACAGGAAATACACAGCCACATCAGACAGTTTATCGAAGAGAAATACGGAAAAGAGATAGCTGAAAACTGTACAATCTTGTATGGGGGTAGCTGCAATGCAGGAAATGCCAAAGAATTATTCGGTCAAAAAGATGTCGATGGCGGACTGATCGGCGGCGCATCTTTATCGGTGGAAAAATTCCTTCCGATTATAGAGGCTTTCTGAACACTCTAATAATTATATTATTTTTACGAGATAAAAATCGTAAAATACAGCTTCCCATCGACTAACTTGAAAAAGATTAAACATGGCAAGAAAAGGATTTTCAGGAGTCTTTATAACAATCTGTATATCGATTACTTTGAGCTTGTCCGCTCAAAGTAATGCGACATACCAAAAGACGGTGCCGGCATCTATTTTTGAGGCCTTACAAAGTATCAGTGAAGGAGAAGGAATCATAACGATCCATCAGTCATCCGAAATTCGTAACCGGGTAGGACATGTTTTGACGAGAAACAACCAGATTC
Source organism: Porphyromonas macacae DSM 20710 = JCM 13914 (assembly GCF_000379945.1). Taxonomy (GTDB): domain Bacteria; phylum Bacteroidota; class Bacteroidia; order Bacteroidales; family Porphyromonadaceae; genus Porphyromonas; species Porphyromonas macacae. Next base: position 7,258 of record NZ_KB904129.1, on the reverse strand, counting down.
TGGGCAAAGAAGGCAATATGTATACGGTACAGGGGTTCCGCATTCAAGCCTATACAGGCAATACTCAAGAGTCAAAAAGCGAAGCTTACAGCAGAGCTGCCAGAATTCAGAATGCGTTTCCCGAATACAATTGCTACATCACCTTCGGGGCTCCTTTTTGGCGGTTGCAGGTAGGAGACTTCTTAACACAACAAGAAGCCGAGGAAGTGAAAGATCTTCTCAAAAATGCTTTGCCGGGTATCGCAAAAGAGGTCTATGTTGTTCGTGAAAAAGTAAGGATACGCAACTACAACCCGACAACAGAAATGCCTAACAATTAATTTTTATACAAAGACAAACGGCCGGCCGCAATATAGTCTAAAAGTAATAATGGATAAATATAAAGATCTTTCTGAAGAAGAAAGGAAAAGCAAATTAGAAGAGCATTATCACGAAGCTCTGCTGCTTTTGGGTGAAGACCCGAAGCGTGAGGGATTGATCAAAACGCCTTACCGTATGGCTAAAGCCATGCGCTTCCTGACAAAAGGATATGATCAGGATCCTAAAGAGATCTTACGGGCTGCCATGTTTAAGGAAGATTACAGGCAAATGGTTATCGTGAAGGATATTGATTTTTATTCTTTATGCGAACACCATATGTTGCCTTTTTACGGTAAAGCGCACGTCGGATACATCCCCAATGGCTATATTACCGGACTCAGCAAATTGCCCAGAGTGGTAGACGTTTTTGCCCGAAGGCTGCAAGTGCAGGAAAGATTGACTACACAGATCAAAGAGTGTATCGAGGAAACCCTTCATCCGCTGGGTGTAATCGTCGTTTTGGAAGCCCAACACATGTGCATGCAGATGAGAGGAGTGCAGAAGCAGAACTCCATCACCACTACAAGCGATTTTACCGGTGCATTCAAAGAGGCTAAAACCCGCGAAGAATTTTTAGACCTTATCAAGCAGAAGTAAGCTACAAACAAAACAAAGGGAAGGGAGAAAAGCGGATTACCTTCATTTTTCTCAAAAACAGATTTCTCTTTCTTGATGCTTGTTGCGAACTAAATAAATTCTGCTACCTTTGCACCGTTAAAAATCGGCAGGGTTGGTTTCAACGACCTTTTTTGATTGTTATGACTCCGTAGCTCAGTTGGTAGAGCAACTGACTCTTAATCAGTGGGTCGAGAGTTCGAGCCTCTCCGGGGTCACCCAATCGTGACAATTGTTTTTACCTGCCGGACCGATTTAAGATTTCAAAATCGACTTCGTAGCTCAGTTGGTAGAGCAACTGACTCTTAATCAGTGGGTCGAGAGTTCGAGCCTCTCCGAGGTCACTTCAAAAGAAAAGATATAGCTGTTTTTCCAAAAGAGAAACAGCTATTTGCTTTTCTATCAAATCCTTTTTTCTAACTATTCTAACCAAACCTTTTCTTTGCCGGTAAAAGTGAAGCAATGTTTCGAGGAACGGTATATATTTGTCATAGAAAAACGATAGAAACAGAAATCAAACATTTTAATATTTAAGAATTATGGAAATCAAAAAATCACCGAAAGCAAACCTGGAAAAGCAAAAAGGCCTTTCCCTGTTAATGGGGTTGGTGGTTGCATTGGCCATCGTATATGTTTCGTTGGAGTACCGTTCTCTAACAAAACATGACGACAACATCATTGCAAAGATAGATATTGCAGATGTCGACGAACAGTTACTTATCGAAGACCAAAAACAACCGGAGCCGGAACCGGAGCCGGAAGTGGCAAAAATAGAAGTTCAGCTTCCGGAAGAGTTCGAGGTTGTAAGTAATGAAAAAGAAGTAGCAAAGGTTACTTTGATTTCAGGAGAAGAAGATAAAAAACTACCGCCTCCAACAGTAATCGTGCCCCAAGTGAGTGCCGCCGACGAAGAAGCCGAAAAGATCTTTACTGTGGTAGAAAAGAACCCCGAGTTCCCGGGCGGTATCAATGAAATGTATAAATATCTAAGAGAAAACATCAATTATCCTCAAATTGCTGCTGACAACGGCGTGCAAGGTAAAGTGCATCTTGGATTCGTGGTAGAAAGAGACGGGTCCATCACTCAAATCCAGGTTATTCGCGGTGTAGACCCGGAACTTGATAAAGAGGCTATACGTGTGGTAAAAAGCATGCCCAAGTGGAAACCCGGCCAACAACAGGGACGTCCGGTACGCTGCCGCTTCACTTTGCCCGTCACATTCCAATTGATGTAATCATACATAAAATTAACTACCTTTATAGAGGCTATTCTAAAGCGTAAAGCTAAAGAGTAGCCTCTAATTTTTATACCATATACAATAAGCAGAAACCATAATGTATACCACAAGAGAACTGACGGAACTTGTAAACAACACATTGGATACATTGCACCTGAACCGTCTAAAACCCGATAATTTATATGAGCCTATCAGTTATACAATAGGACTGGGAGGGAAAAGAATACGCCCCGTCCTGTGCTGTGCAGCCTGCCAGGCTTTTAACAATGGAGACCCATTGCCGGCACTCGATGCAGCCATAGCCTTGGAGATTTATCACAACTTTACATTGTTGCATGACGATCTGATGGATAATTCTCCGACAAGACGGGGAAAAGCTGCTGTTCACAAAAAGTGGAATCCCAATCAAGCGATCCTTTCGGGTGATGCCATGAGCATTATGTCTTTCAAAATCTTATCTGAAAAATACCCGGCGGAGATTCTCAAAAAAATCATCATACCTTTTGCAAAACTGTCTCTGGAAATCTGTGACGGTCAGCAGTACGATATGGAGTTTGAAGACCGGGATGATGTGTCGGCAGAAGAATATATCGACATGATTCGCCTGAAAACAGCGGTATTGTTAGGTGGTGCTCTTGAAATAGGGGCAACAATCGGCGGCGCAAATGCCGTTGATACAAAGAAAATATATCAGGCCGGCATCGATATGGGTTTGGCCTTCCAACTTCAAGACGACTTATTGGATGTCTATGCAAATGAAAGCATATTAGGAAAGCCGACCGGAGGAGATATCGTAAATAACAAAAAAACATTGCTGCTAATCAAAGCCTTTGAAAAAACCAAGGGCAAAAGCAGAGAAAAATTGAATGATTATCTATATTGGGGCACAGACAAAAAAGCTGAAAAAATCAAAGCTGTCACGGAGCTGTATAATCAATTGGGAATAAAAGAGGAGGTTTCGCAAATGGTAAGCGATTATACGGAAAACTCTTTGAACAACCTGAAATCTCTGTCTTGCGGAGAAGATGCAATTATGCCCATCATCGAGTTGGCAAACAAACTGAAAAGCCGGGCATTTTAATCTTTATCACTCATCTTTTTATCATGTTGATAGACTCACACACGCATATTTACACAGAAGAGTTTAGCACAGATTTGGACGATGTGGTGAAGCGTGCATCCGACAACGGTGTAGCATTCATGATATTGCCGAATATAGATTCGGCCTCGACCGAACAGATGCTGGCCTGTCAGCAGAAATATCCAGAAAAGATCAGGCTGGCATGGGGGTTGCATCCGACTTCTGTTAACAGCGGATGGGAACAAGAATTGAAAAAAATTCTTGATTTCCACAAAACATATCCGGGGGTGGCAATCGGAGAAATCGGACTGGACTATTACTGGGAGGAAAAATACAAAGAGGAACAAAAAGAAGCCTTTTCAGCACAGCTGGCAATAGCCAAGGAAATGTCCCTTCCCGTTATCATCCACCAGCGTTCGGCTCATCCAGATACCATGGAATGTGTTAAAAAAGCAGGAGTAGAAAATCTGAGCGGAGTTTTTCACTCTTTTGCCGGAAGCTTGGATGAGCTCGATGAGATTTTAACACAAACGAACTTTATGATAGGAATTAATGGTATCGTTACATTTAAGAATTCCAACTTAAAAGAGATTCTTCATCTGATTCCAGGAGACCGATTGCTGCTCGAAACCGATGCGCCTTATTTATCTCCGGTGCCCAAACGGGGGAAAAGAAACGAACCGGCCTACATCAACTATATAGCTGCATTTATCGCGGACGTTCTGAAAGAAACACCTGAAAAAATAGGGGAACAGACAGCCAAAAATGCCAGAAAACTTTTTAAAATCTAAAAAGATATACCCATAAAAACAAAATTAATGCGGTAATTATAGAGTGTAAGTGCCGAAAAAAACATAGATTTGTACGAAGAATACAATGATTACCGCATGGAAAAGAATCACAAGCTGTTAACCCGGCTTATATTTCTTCCGATTTATACAAACTTAAATCTTCAAAATCATTGACTGATTCGCTGTTAGGAGAGATGCTCGAGTGGTTGAAGAGGCACGCCTGGAAAGTGTGTAAACGCCAAAAGCGTTTCGCGGGTTCGAATCCCGCTCTCTCCGCACAGAACATCACAAAAGAATACGTTATTGTGATGAACTAACAAAAAAGATTTTTAATTTTACGGAATAACAAATCACAAAAGACAAGATTTAATAGAACAATAAAAGAATTACTAATTCAAAAACAAATCACGATGAAAAAGTTATTTGCTACCATTGCATGTATGGCTTTTCTGTCCTTAGGTTTTACAAACCAGGCAGTAGCCCAGGATGCCACTCCTACAGACACAACAGCTGTTGAAGAACAGACAACTGAAGCCACTATGGAAGAAACCGCAGCTACGGAAGAAGCTACACCTGAAGTGGTTGCCGAAAACGTTTCATTCCACCAGGCATTAAAAACAAAGTTTATCGAAGGTGGACCTGAGTTCATGAGCTTAATTGCAATTGTTTTAATTTTAGGTTTGGCTGTTTGTTTAGAGCGTATCATTTATTTGAACCTTGCAGATATCAACAATGAAAAACTGCTGAAAGATATTGAAGAGGCTTTGGAGCGCGGAGATCTCGAAGGAGCTAAGACCATCGCACGTGATACTCGCGGCCCTGTAGCGTCTATCGCTTATCAAGGTTTGATGAGAATGGATCAAGGCATAGAGGTAGTAGACAAGGCTATTATCTCTTATGGAGGTGTACAAGGCGGTCTTTTGGAAAAAAATCTTTCCTGGATTACACTGTTCATTGCTATCGCTCCGTCTCTCGGGTTCTTGGGTACGGTTGTCGGTATGGTTATGGCATTCGACAAAATCGAGCGTGTAGGTGATATCAGCCCGACGGTAGTTGCAGGAGGTATGAAGGTTGCTCTTATTACGACTATCGGTGGTCTTATTGTAGCTATGGTTCTTCAAGTAATCTACAACTACATCCTGACAAAGGTAGAAGGTATCCTGAACCGTATGGAAGATGCTTCTATCTCTCTACTCGATATGGTAATCAAGTACAATCTGAAACACAACAAAAACATCTAAAATAAAGACCAATGGCTGTTACTAAAATTAGAGCGGTATCCAGTTGGACTTCATTGATTACGGTGATCTTAAGCATCATTGTTCTGGCTGCATTTTACATCGGAGGTTTCCATGTAGAGGGTGAGCACAGAGTCTACGAGAATACCGGATTACTGCTAAATTGGGCATATTTCCTGTTTGGCCTGACAATTATAACAACGATATTTTTTGCAATCGCTGGTTTGCTTAAAGCATTCAAGACAAACCCCAGAAGAGCGACAATTTCATTGGGCGCTGCCATATTGATTGCAGTTTTATTAATCATCTCCTACTCTGTTGGAAGCGGAGATTTGCTAAAACATCTGAGTTCCGACTCTCAAATCTACAATACTCCTTCCTGGCTTAAAACAGCTGACATGTGGTTGTACACCATTTATATCACAGCTTTTTTAGTTATTTTGAGTATCATTTGGGGTGCTGTTCGTAAAGTAATGAAACGTTGAGAGAAGTAATTTTTTAATCGATTAAGAACAAAAAGAATTATGGCTAGAAAGAAAAGAAAAACCCCGGGTATAAACGGGTCATCAATGGCCGATATCTCTTTTATGTTGCTGATCTTTTTCTTGATTACCACCTCAATGGAGACAGATAAAGGTCTAAAACGGACTTTACCGCCGTTAGCACCTAAACAGCAAGATAACAAACCAATCGAGATCAAAAAGCGAAACATCCTTCGTTTGCTTGTAAACCAGGAGGATAAAATCGTGATCTCGAAGGAGATAAGCGGAAGGGACGAAATCGTGGAGGTTCCGTTGGAGCAACTTAAAGATATTGCGGTTGAGTTCATCATGAACCCCAAAGACCGTCCTGACCTGCCCGAGAAAGAGTTGAGGGAAATACCGGGTTTAGGCGAACAACGTGTAACGACAAGTACTTATGCCATCTCATTGAAAAATCAGATCGGAACGAGTTACCAGCGCTATATAGACGTACAAAATGAATTGATACGTGCCTATAAAGAAGTTTGGAATAAGTATGCACAACAAATGTTTCGCAAACCTTATGATGATCTAACAGTTTCTCAGCAGAAAGCTGTAGCGAAAGAAGCTTATCCGATGCACATTTCGGAGATGCCATTGTCTAACCTAACCAACGTTAAGTAAAATGGGAAAATTCAGTTCATCCGGCGGGCGCGAAATGCCCGAGTTAAACACTCAGTCTTTGCCTGACTTGATCTTTGCTTTCCTGTTCTTTATCATGATGGTTACGACAATCCGTGAGGTTACGGCAAAAGTGGAATACAACCGCTTACCTGTGGCAACGGAATTGACCAAGTTAGAAGAAAAGTCTCTGGTGACTTTCATCTACATCGGTAAACCTACAGAAGCTTACAGATCAAAGTACGGATCCAACCCTTGTATTCAGCTTAACGGTGAAATCACGCAAAATGCCAAAGACGTCTATACTTATGCAAAAGAGGAAATGGCCAAGATCGACGATGCACGCCGTAAATTGATGACAACATCATTAAAAGTGGACAAGGACACCAAGATGAAAATTGTTTCTGATGTTAAAGAAGAGTTGAGACGTGCAGATGCGCTCAATATCAGCTATTCGTCAAGAAAAGCACAAGAAAACAACTAACATCAAAAATATTATCCATACTTTCCGGGGGGCTGTGTCAAAATTCATTTTTGGGGCAGCCTCCTTTTTTTATTCCTCATCCAACGACAAAGCCCCAACTTTCACGAGCCAGGGCTTCGTTCGTTCACTAAGTTTGAGTAACTTAGCAAATATCAATTACTTAATGAATACAAAGTTACACTTTCGTCCTTACATATCCGACCCCATCCTGCTATTTCCTGCAGAACTTGGTCAAGATATTGATGCCAATGACCCTGTGCGCCTGGTCAACAGCATTGTAGATTCGCTGAATTTAGAATCAATCCAAGG
>NZ_KB904128.1 GCF_000379945.1 Porphyromonas macacae DSM 20710 = JCM 13914 | reverse complement strand
CGCGGATGGTAAGCACTGCGCCCACGAACGCGATAGAGACCTTGGATTGATTCTAAATTCAGCGAATCTACAATGCTGTTGACCAGGCGCACAGGGTCATTGGCATCAATATCTTGACCAAGTTCTGCAGGAAATAGCAGGATGGGGTCGGATATGTAAGGACGAAAGTGTAACTTTGTATTCATTAAGTAATTGATATTTGCTAAGTTACTCAAACTTAGTGAACGAACGAAGCCCTAGCTTGTGAAAGTTGGGGCTTTGTCGTTGGATGAGGAATAAAAAAGGAGGCTGCCCCAAAAATGAATTTTGACACAGCCCCTTTTTTGTTTTGAGGAGGAATCAGTTTCGACAAAAATATTAAAATACAATTCTCTTGATAATAATACACAAACTTATTTTGCGTAGCTTTGTCGAAAATATTATTGAGTATTAACCGATTAAAATTCTTTTATGATGAGAAAAACAATTTTGACTTTCTCGGTATTTTTTGCACTGTTTGGTTTTATCGTTTCAGCTAATGCCCAACAAAAACATGATATTGTTTTGAAAGTGCAAAAGGGAGAAAACTTTGACATGAAAAGTGAAATAAAAATGGCGATGACCATCAAGATAGCCGGCCAAGCTGTATACACAGAAATGAATATGAACTCAAAATTCAATTATAAATGTCAGGATCGTGTCAATGACACCTTTGACTGGATTTATAATATGAGTGAAGTGACTACAGATGTAAGTACGATGGGTATGAAGCAACGCATTAGTTCTTCGGATGCTCCGAATGCGATGAATAAGCCCGTAATTGCCATGATTAATAAACCGGTTAAATATAAAACCAATAAATATAATGTCCTTGTCGGCAAGATAGATGCTGCCGATATGGAAAAAGCCATAAATGAAGTTATGCCGGGTCAAAGCAAGCAATTGCTTAAGCAAATCGAAAGCACGCTTACTTTTGGAAACCTTTTGCCGCAAAAGCCCATTGCTCAAGGCGAAGAGTTTAAAATTAGCTATCGTCAGGAATTAGGTATGGGAGGGGCGAATCAAATATCCGGTACCGGAAAATTAGTGAAAATTACAGACACGGATTTTGTTCTTGAATACAAGATTACCAATGTTGCGGAGATACAGGGCAGTACTATTTCCGGCGACGGCAAGATGACTGTTTCTGTTGACAGAAAAAGCGGTATGGTTAAATCTCAATATTTGAAAATGCCTTTGAGTGGCGAAATGAATGTTCAAGGGCAACAGGCAGAGATGAACATGGAGTTAGAGCAATCTACGAATATTTTGTAAGAAAAAGCTATATTTTGTTTGTAGAAAAGGGGGGTAAAACATGGAATTGAGAGAAGTTTCCTTTCATATCGATAGTTAATACCCTTTCTAATCAAATAAAACAATCGCTATCATTGAGTTTTTGGCTCTTTGATAGCGGTTGTTCTTTACAAATGACAGTTGATTTAGGGAGAATGGAGTTTTGACACAGCTTCTTTTTCTATGCTCGAAACTTTCGATAGAGATAGATGCTATCCAGTGTAAGAGATATAAGTACATTGTTTTTCTCAAAGAAAAATTTAACTTTGTGGCGTTTTAGAAGAAACACTGCGGCTGTGGTGTAATTGGTAGCCACGCCAGACTTAGGATCTGGTGGAGCAATCCGTGAAGGTTCGAGTCCTTTCAGCCGCACTTGTATAAGAAGAAGGTATGTCAAAATAAAAGGCATACCTTCTTCTTTTTTACCAGGATTCTGAATGCCGGATATTTGAAGTTCGTACTTTTTACTGCTGTTTTTGTAAAATTTTGCCTTGTTTGATTAGGTCCAGACAGTAGAGAATTTCTGCATCTTCTACAAAATTGTATTTGGCATAATCATTTATTGTCATCGGATAGGTCGGTATAAATACAATTCCTTTTTCTTCGTCGTTGGGAAACATGATTTGAATTGCATTTGAAATACTGCCGGCTATTCCGCTATATGGCAATTCGAACCGTGTGCTTTCCATATATGTATTGCCCGCTTGTGACGAAGGTACTCCAATTATCGTGGCATTGCCTATTTCGGTTAGGAAATACATAAAATGATAGGCTGCGCTAAATGTCGCAGGAGAGGATAAAACAATTACGTGTGGACGATATACCGGACGACCTTTCAGGTTTATGGTGTATTGTTTGCCCGTGCCGTTTTCGTATGATATAAGTGAAAGATCTGTTTGTTTTTGGGATAGAGGAATATCTTTATAAGGAAAGAAAGGACTAAACACATAATCGCCCATTTTATAATCCTTACCCTCTTTTTGATTGAATTTCTCAAGTGTTGTTTTGTATTTTTTTAATAATAAAGGCGATATCAGAGTATGATATTCGGCATCGGAGTGGTAGTTTAGATAGTCATTGCCGTATAGCATATAGAGAAGTGGCATACAAAGCGGTGTCATTCCGCCACCATTCTTGCGTAAATCGACAATCAGATACTCCAGTTTGTTTTCTTTCATCTCCGTAAGCATACGGTAAAATGTACCGTAAAGTTCGGGCAGTCCATCGATTGTTTCGGTAAAGTTTTTCGGTTTTGGTCTTTTCATTATGCCGTAGAGCCAATTTATTGCCCGGTTGGTTTCTTTGTCAGTCGAATCAGCTTCGATAAATATTTCGCGGGAAGCGATGGTATTCCAACGGAAGTAAGCTGCATTGCAATCCGGTAAGAGCCGATAGCTTAACAGCCCGTTGCCTTCATTCAAATTCATTTCTTGAGAAATTGGGGTGAATGTGAATTTTTCTTCAAGTTCTACAGTTATATTTTCGATATTATTTACTCTGTTTTGCAAGGTCAGACATAAATTCTCCACCCTTTCTTTCTTGAGGAGTTTTTCTGCTCCTTTTTGATGAGCGATGACATTTTCCAAAACATTCCAGGCACCGTATTTATTTTCTATCGGAGCGATGACTCTCATTCGTTTTGCCAATGAATCGGTGGTTATACCGTCGACAGCGATCAGTTTATATCCAACGTACTTTTTGTAATTTTCCGTTGTTCGCGCTACGAACAGTCCGTCGGTGGCTGTTTTGAAAGTCAGAGGCAAAAATTTTGCTTGAACAGACAAATTCTTTTTCTTTGAAGAAGCGTAAATAAATGTATGCCCGTCTTCTAAGCGTACAAGCAAATTTCTAAGTATTTGTTCGAATTCATCGACAGATTGAATGTTTTTTATTTGTTCCCGTATCTCCTGTACAGTTTTCCTAAAATAGATTTTTCCGCCGAAGGCTGTATAAGGATCCGGGTGCGTCTGTTCCAAGTAATTTGTAAATAAATCAAAATCAGACAAGTAAGAGGCTGACGATATGGAGTCGTGATTGTTCTGTCCTTGCATAATGAGGCAAAACAAGCTTAGCAGCAGAAAGAAATATTTTTTCATTCTCATTTTGTGCTTGATTTAATCTAAAATGAGGCTGTTCCGGAGTTTGCTGAAAATCTACAAGGGGAACAGCCTCAAAATCTTTGTATGGCAATAAAACTATTTGCCGAATTTGGTTAGAGCCTTATCCACAGCTTTCAACACCGGTTCCACGCCGATCGGTTTACCCACGGCACGTTGCATCCAAACTTGCGGTACGAGTCGTCCCTGTATGTACATCCGTTGCAGTTCATCAGCTATATTTTTTCCTCTCACCTGATCTTCCAACTGGAAGTCGATCAAATGCCCCATCGGATAATTGGGGAGATATAACGGGTTGTCGATCATGTGCGAATAGATTGCCAAAAGCGGCTGGTCTTTGCCTCCCAAAACATCCGCATAGTATTTATTCCAAACCTCTTTGGCTATTGTTATGACCGCCTCTTTCAATTCCGTTTTATTGCAGCCGGGGTTTGCGTACATCCATTCCCAAACTTTCATATCTACCAGCGAAACTCCCATAATTTCATAACAATCCCAAATTGCTTTCAGTGCCATAAAATCTTCCTTGTCCTGATCATCATTGTTTGTCATGCCCAGTAAATCCAAATCGCGTTTTTGAAAGAGGAATGCAACGGCCTCCGTAAATGCCGTGTTGGGTACTCCGTTCAGAACGAAGTAAGGCACATCGTTCATGGTAATCGTTTGTTCCACATTATGTCCGAATTCATGAATGGCAATGTTGTAACCTTTGTAATCCATACCCGTGGGCTGTATACGTGTGCGCAGGTGTGCCTGATCGTTTTTCATCTGAGCCCCCCACGCATGTCCGGAGCCTCTGGCGGCATCGACTGATACCAGACTGGCTATTTCTTTTGCCCGTTCGGGTTTCCAGCCCAGTTTTACCAATATATTGGGCAGGTCAGCCTTTAGAGCCATGTTGTTCGGATATAGTTTTTGTGTGATGGCTGTAAGTTTTTCTTCCGGAAGCGGTTTCGGAGTGAAACCATTATACCAGATATCGAATGGTTCCAACGGTCTGCCCAAGCGTTCGCTGATGAGCGATGCCACACGTTTGATCTGCGGAGAAGATACCAATTCCACAAACAGTGCTCTCACGTCTTCTTGTGGAATTTCCATGTTCAGTTCAAAAGCCCGGCGGATATAAGTCGATGAATCGGGATAGTAAACATCCTCCTTTTTAAGAGCTATAAAGTTGTCCAACAGCACCTGATAGCGTATATCTTCTTCAGCAATTCCTTCTACTTCTTTACCGTTTTGAAGCACTCTGTTTGTCACAGGGTTCCAGAGGTAATTATTGCTATTGATAACTTGAGACGGAATGCTTTGGTCGATGATACGCTTCATCACCTCGTACACCATTCGTTGTTTCTCCAAGCCTCTTTCCACTGCTCCATAATTCGATTTGAGTTCATCTCTCAATCCCCAGTGGGTAATTAATGCCATATCTTTCGGGAAAAGCTGTTCTCCTGTGTCATTAATCAGGCAACCCATATAAATATTATAATTGGAGATGTAGTTGTCCGCCGAAGTCAAAGTTTGCGATGTGTTTTGCTTTATGTTTGCAGGAATACGTGTTTTGAACATGTCACCCATTCTGGCATAAGCCCATTGGCGTGTATTCCAATTCTTACCCAGATTTGTCTTTTCTTCAAGAGTATAATAAGGAAAGTTTAATGCGGTAATTAAACCGATTTTACTGTCGTACATATCATCCTGGAAGTGTGCAGAAACATCGTATCCTCCGAAAAGTTCATCTATAGGGGTTACTTCCGGCCCCACCAGATGTATTCGTTCTTTCAGTTTTAAGTCTATACGGTTGAAAAAACCGAAAAGTGTTTCAAAATTCCGGTCTAAAGAGGAAAACAGATCGTTCAGTTGCATAGAATCGGCAATGAAATTCATTTTGCAGAATGCTGTCCATGCAGATTCATCTCCGTCTTCTTTTCTCCACAGGCCGGCTGTTTGTTTGATGCCGCGTTCGATACGTAATGTCTGACTTTTGCCTATACTGTCTGTCATTTCTTTTATCAGGTTTTTTACAGCATTGGCAGAGATAACCGTCTTTTGATCCATCCTTTCTGTTGTTTTACTGTTTTCTCTGGCACATGCACCTGCTGCAATTGCCATGGCGACAATAAGAAAAATTTTGTAGAGTTTATTCATGTTTTTACGCATTTATAAGGTTGTCAAGTCTTTCTATATCACAAGAATACGAAATAATATGAAAAGTCGGAGTGTTTTTGTTCGGATTTCGGCGTTTTCTACAGGGCTGACGCATTAAAATTGTATTGTCATTAGTTGTTGTGGCTTCATTCGAGCAAGTTTTTTCTGAATACGAGGGATTGAAGACTTCATATTCGTCTTCAATCGCTCTATAATGAGTAAATTAATCTTTTGAATGATATCCATAATCTGCGCCACATTCTTCGTTCTCTTGTGCGAGGCATCGTGTCCGAAATAGACATCCAAACAGTGATGCAACTTGTTCTCTATCGCCCAATGCCCACGAATAGCCTGCTTCAATAAAGAAAGATCTGTCAATGACGAAATGTAGCAGGCCACTTCTTCACTCGTTTTGTCGCTCTTTTTATCCCTTCGTTTGCGTACAACTCTGTGTATCGACCTTAAGCCTTTCCAGCGAGTTAATACCTCGTTGGCTTCTATCTCCAAGGGATTGAGAATACTTTCATAGCGACGTGTTTCTATGCGTCCGTGAGATAGTTCCGTCTGCTCGTCAAGGAGGATATGTTTCTGAAACAGAGGGCAGAAACAGGCTTCCATCTCTTGCAGACTCAAACTTTGATTCGCTTTAACACACAATACATAGTCTCCGCCCTTATCGATAATTTGTTCGGCAATGGCAGTTTGTGTGCCTATGGCATCAATGGAGACAACAGCCCCGTTCAAGTCAAGCAAATGAAGAAGTTGATGTATAGCCGGTATTTCGTTTGTTTTTCGGTCGATGTAGAGTTGGGCAAGACTGCACATATCTTGAGGCGAAAAGGCAGAGACGACATGGGATTGTGTATCAAAAGAGAGTTTCTTGACACCTCGCATCGTCTTGCCATCAATGCAAATATGCTTACCCGAAGTGGCCGGGATAAACCCTTCAATCCATCGCTTATAGGCCCCTTCAAAGGCTTCTACATCCAACAGACTGATGCTCCTGTTGAGGGTATCATGAGAGGGCATGGTATGCGTAAGCCGATCACCGGTAAGCTTTTCGTATAGGCTTTTCAATTCTTCCTCATATTCCTCGGCATAATCTTCAATCTCATACCAAGAGGTGTTGCCTGAGAGTGTAGAGAGGAAAACGATCAGGAGTAAAAAGTCAAGAGGATAAACTTTTTTACGATCTATCCGTGGGTCTGAGACCATGCAGAGGCTTTCCAATAGAGACTGATACATAACTAACGCCCTTTTAACGACCATAAAAATACTTAGAAAGCTGCTTTTTTAATGCGTCAGCCCTGGCGTTTTCTACAGACCGCTTAGTCTTGTATGGCGATTGGCTTTAGACTGTAAAAACAAAAATTGGTTGTCTCCCGACAACCAATCTTTTTCGTTAACCTTAAATCTAATACCATGAAAAACACATTGCAAATATAGTCATAATTTTATGTTATACAACATACTTTGCAGAAAAATCTTGAATTTTTTTAAGTTTTTGGTTCTAAAAAGTCTGATTTTTGAGTTTTTATTCTGTTTACCCTCTTTTTGAAGGTTTGTTTTTTGCATTTGTTTTCTATTCAATAAAAGATAGAGGAGTCATTTTAACGAGAATTCGACTTAAGTACCGCAGTGTAAAGTTTGTTTGCGAACGATTTCGATGACGTGACGTGTGATGACGTGTACTGAGTATGACGTGACGTGTACTGAAAAATTTAGGGACAATAAAATCCATAGCGCAAAGAATAAAAATTCTGTACCTGCTCGTTGAAAATTCTTAGCGCTACGGATTTTCAACGAAGTTAACTTGGATTTTTTTTCTTTGCCTGATGGATTTTCAACCATCAGGCAGATTTTTTTCAGTACACGTCACGTCATACTCAGTACACGTCAACACGTCATGGTTTTAAGAAAATTTGCATTATTCTCAGTTAAAGTTGTCGATTAAAGAATGAATGCAAACACACCTCTCTCTTTGCTTGTTATAATTCTATATCACTTAATTCAAAATAATTTATGATTGACTTTTCTAACACTCATATAGCATTCGAAGGCAAATCGGACCGAGATCTGAAAAAAGCCGAAATATTATTTAAGGCCATGGCATCCACAAGCCTTGTTAAAATCGGCAAAATATTATCGAATATCGCTTTGAGTATAAAATTCCCTATAGGTTGGGCTCTTCGTCCCACCATATATAAACATTTCGTAGGAGGCGAAAGTCTGGAAAACACACGTAAAACGCTTGAAAAATTAGGCCGGCGTAAGGTAAAAGCAGTGTTGGACTATTCTGCCGAGGGGGGAAGTACTGAAAAAGATATTGAAGAAACATACAATGAAACCGTGCGTTCTTTAATGTTTGCCAAAAACAATCCTCATATCAGTCATGGTGTTTTTAAGGCCAGCGGAATAGGCCCCGTGGATGTCCTGAAGAAATATTGCAAGAAACAACCTTTGACAGCGGAGGAGGAAATCCGGTTTAATGCTTTCAAAAACCGTTTTTTCGAGCTTTGTAAGATTGCTTATCAAAATGATATACCCGTTTTGGTCGATGCCGAACATGTTGCTTATCAAGATATTATCGATGAACTTTCCGATGAGGCCATGGCAAGGTTCAACAAAGAAAAAGCTGTTGTCTTTGCCACTTTGCAGATGTATCGGCATGATAGACTTGCCTATTTGAACCGTATTGACGAAAACTCACAAAAACAAGGTTTTATTCCCGGAATCAAATTTGTTCGGGGGGCATATATGGAAGAAGAGCGAATGCTGTCACGGCAGGAGAATTATCCGGACCCGATTTGTAAAGATAAACAGGCTACGGATGAGAATTACAACAAAGGTGTAAGTTTTGTCCTTGAGAGAATAGACCGTTTCGAACTTTTTATCGGAACACATAATGAGGCGAGCTGCCGGTTGGTTGCAGAAAAAATTCAAAGTTTAGGAATCGCTTCCGGCGACAAACGTATATTTTTTGCTCAATTGTACGGCATGAGCGATAACCTTTCATTTAATCTGGCCAAAGCAGGTTACAACGTAACCAAATATCTGCCTTATGCTCCGGTTGATAAAGTTCTTCCTTATCTCATCAGGCGTGCTGAGGAAAATACAGCTATCAAAGGGCAAACCTCACGGGAGTTGCAGCTTATTCGCGTGGAACTTGAAAGAAGAAAAAATGAAAGATTGAACAAAAAATAGTTGTTCATAAGGAAGCAGAAAGCACATAATTATTCGATATAAATCAAATCTCTGATTTTAAGGCTAAATCAGGGTTGTTTATTTATTCTCTATTCGATTGATGAAATGTGCATAAATGAAATTTGTTTACTACAATAAGTTTACTATCTTTGCAATCGCAAATGGGAAATGGTACCTTGGCCGAGTGGTTAGGCACCGGTCTGCAAAACCGTCTACGGCGGTTCGATTCCGCCAGGTACCTCTCAGAATCCTCTAAACTGAAAGAAGTTTGGAGGATTTTTGTTTTTATCGGTTTCTTCTTCCCGAAGCCTTCGCATATAGAGTTTTATTGTTTGCTTCAATCTTCCTTTGCTCCATCTATTTATTTGTATATTTGTTTGCAAATAACGGTTGCCCATGTGTTGTCTATTGCATCATGGCAATAAACGGCTTCTTCTGTTACTTGAGTATATCGAATAAATCTAATAATATCATTACAATGAACGACAACAAGCTAATGCTGAAAGCTGCTGATAACATACGGATATTAGCGGCATCTATGGTTGAACGAGCAAAGAGCGGCCATCCGGGTGGTGCCATGGGAGGAGCTGATTTTATCAATGTCCTTTTTTCCGAATTTTTAATTTTTGATCCTGAGAATCCTGAATGGGAAGGACGCGATCGCTTTTTCCTCGATCCGGGGCACATGTCTCCGATGCTTTACAGCCAGTTAGCTATGATTGGTAAATATTCGATGGAAGATTTGAAAAACTTCCGTCAATGGGGTAGTGTGACACCCGGTCATCCCGAACGAGATGTAAAACGTGGGGTAGAGAATACCAGCGGTCCGCTGGGGCAGGGACATACTTATGCTGTAGGTGCAGCCATTGCTGCCAAATTTCTGCAACAGCGTTTGGGATGGGTGATGAGTCAAACGATTTATGCCTATGTCTCTGATGGCGGTATTCAGGAAGAAGTATCTCAGGGGGCAGGCCGTATTGCGGGGCATTTGGGATTGGATAATCTGATTATGTTTTATGATGCCAATAATATTCAGCTCTCTACTACGGTTGAGGAAGTGAACAGTGAAGATATTGCCATGAAATATAAGGCATGGGGTTGGCATGTGATTGACATCGATGGTAATGATACGGAGGAAATACGCTCTGCACTGCGTGAGGCTAAAGCCACTGCATGCAAACCGGTATTGATTATCGGACATACTGTTATGGGAAAGGGTGCTTACGGCAATAATGGCGAATCGTTTGAGAATCTGGTATCCACGCATGGGCAACCGCTGACTGCAGCCGGAGCTTGTATAAAAAAGACTATTGAAAATATGGGAGGTAATCCTGAAGATCCGTTCGTTATCTTCCCTGAAGTTAAAGCTATGTACGATGCTCGTCTTTCTCATTTGAACGAGTTGATGTCGAAACGTCGTGATGAAGAGTTGAAATGGAAAGCCGATCATCAGGAATTGGCAGCCAAGATGGCAGATTGGTTTTCCAATGAAGTTCCTCATATCGATTGGGCTGCCATTCAACAGAAATCCGATCAGGCGACACGGGCAGCTTCTGCCACAGTCCTTGGAGTATTGGCCGGGAAGGTTGAAAATATGATTGTAGCTTCTGCTGACCTTTCCAATTCTGATAAAACTGATGGTTTTTTGAAGAAAACAAAGATGCTTACCCGTGATGATTTTAGCGGAGCTTTCCTGCAACCCGGTGTATGTGAGTTTACAATGGCTTGTCTTTGTATCGGTATGGCATTGCATGGAGGAGTGATTCCGGCCTGCGGAACGTTCTTTGTTTTTTCCGATTATATGAAACCGGCCATTCGTATGGCTGCGCTCATGGAGCTGCCTGTTAAGTTTATCTGGACGCATGATGCTTTCCGCGTTGGAGAGGATGGGCCTACTCATGAACCGGTGGAACAGGAAGCTCAAATACGTTTGATGGAAAAATTACAAAACCACAGCGGAGGAAACAGTATGTTGGTTTTGCGTCCGGCTGACGTGTATGAGACAACCGTTGCCTGGCAAATGGCCATGGAGAATACAAAAACTCCTACGGGGCTTATTTTTTCTCGTCAGAATATCAAAGACCTGCCTCTGAACTCATCTTTTGAGAGTCATTATCAACAGTCTTTGCAGGCCAAAAGAGGTGCATATATTGTGATGAAAGATGAAAATCCCGATGTCGTGATGGTAGCTACCGGATCTGAGGTCAGCACTTTGGTTGCCGGGGCCGAACTTCTTCGCAAAGACGGCAAAAAGGTACAGATCGTTTCCGTGCCTTCTGAAGGAGTTTTCTCTATTCAGGAAAAGGCTTACAGAGATCAGGTTTTGCCGAAAGGAATCAAACGTTTTGGATTAACTGCCGGATTACCGGTAAATCTTCTGGGGTTAGTCGGTGAAAACGGAATGATTTGGGGGCTTAACTCTTTTGGCTTTTCTGCTCCGTATAAAGTTTTGGATGAAAAATTGGGTTTTACGGCAGAACATGTACGTGAATTGGTGCTGAAAATGTTGAATAAACAGTGATTCATATTTTTATCTATGGAAAAACAAACGATAGGCCTTTGCTGCGATCATGCAGGTTACGAGATGAAGGAGCATGTGAAAAATTATTTGGACAAGAAAGGTTTGCGATATAAGGATTTTGGCACATACTCGGAAGAGCGGTGCGACTATCCCGATTTTGCCCATTTATTGGGACGTTCTATCGAGCGGGGCGAATTGTCCGCAGGTATTGCTGTTTGTGGGTCGGGTAATGGTATTTCCATGACTTTGAATAAGTATCCTAAAGTTAGAGCTGCGCTTTGCTGGGATAAAGAGTTGGCTATGCTTGGGCGTGCTCATAACGATGCCAATGTTTTGTCTATTCCCGGAAGGTTTGTTTCGGAAAATACTGCCGAAGAAATGGTGGATGCTTTTCTGGATACGCCTTTTGAAGGCGGACGGCATACGAATAGAGTTCAGAAGATACCCATACATTAAAAATATTGGCATACTTTCTTGATAACATCTGCATATCTGCATAAAAGTATGATGATTGAGCCGGTTGGGTAAATGTATTTTGTTACCGGCTTTTCTGAACCTGTTACCTTAGGATCCGAAAGATTTAGATAAGCTGTGGTGTATGCCGCCGGCTTGGCTTAATCTTCGGATTCTTTTCCTTTGTGCAGGAGGAGGATGAACGGATATGTTTAGAATAAGGACATGTCTCTGAAAGTGTATAAGTTATGGATAATGATTATCTTTCTAAAGATATTTGATCTTATAAAGTGCTCTTAAATGGGAGATACAATAACGATACCGGCAGACCAATTGACAGATGAGCAACTGCAGAAGATGCTCATCGATCCGCAAAAGACACGTCAGGCTTTCGGTATAATAGTGAAACTTTACAGTGAGCGTATCTATTGGCAGATACGACGCATGGTTTATGATCACGAGGATACCAATGACCTGGTGCAGCAAACTTTCTTGAAGGCCTGGGGAGCAATCGGCGGTTTCAGAGGCGACGCCAAGATTTCCACATGGTTATATCGTATAGCTTTGTATGAGGCATTGAATTTTCTGAACAAACAAAAGAAGGAGAATGAAAACCGATTATCTTTGAATGATGAAAATGCCTATTTGATGGAACGTCTGGAGGCGGATCCCTATTTTGATGGAGATACTGCAGAAAGAGACTTTCAAGCTGCCATAAACGAATTGCCCGAAAAGCAGCGGCTGGTATTCCAATTAAGATATTATGATGAGTTACCGTATGATCAGATTTCGGCAATCACGGGTACATCGGAGGGAGCTCTGAAGGCCTCATATCATCATGCGGTGAAAAAGTTGGAGAGATTTCTTGTTCCCGAGGATTAAACTTCTCGCAGTGTTTGTTGTCTATATTTTTGAGTGTGGAAAGTTATAAAGCACGGAAATAATGAATGAAAAAGATTTACGCATAAAAGACTCGAAAGAAAGCATGAAGCACTATTCTGTGCCGGAGAATTATTTTGATGACTTGGTCGACAATATCATGAATACTCTGCCGGAAGAGCCGGGTATGGTGCACACTGAGGATACACCGGTGAAGATTTCCTTGTTTATGCGTCTTAAGCCTGTCTTATATATGGCAGCTGCATTTATATTTACTCTGGGTGCTTTCCAATTGCTTAAATGGCAGAGTAACCGATTGAGTGTACACGAGGATAATCGTGTTGTTCTTCGTGCCGGAGCCGAGTCTTCTGTAAACTTGGATTCCTTGTATATGGAGTATTTTTATGACCAATGTTCCGAACTGGTCAGTGAAGAATTGAATTTAAGTGACCTTTAATAAATATTTCTAATGAAAAAGAGTCTGTATATCGCACTAACTTTTTTCTTTGTGTTAAGTTCCTCTTTGGCTAATGATTTGCATTTTGAAGTATTTCATTCTCAAAAAACTCGCAAGGAAATGATGCAATTGAAACGTGATTTCTTTGTGAAAGAACTTAATCTTACAGAAAAAGAGGCTAATGATCTGATGCCTGTTATGCAGGAACTGGATGAGAAACGTTTTGAACTGTGGCGTTCGACAGCTGAAATGCATAAACGTATCAGAAATAATGATCCGAGCATAACCGAGGCCGAAATGGGCAGGTATATGGAAAAGGTTGCTGATAATAAGATTAAAGAGGCCGAGTTGGAGAAAGAGTTCATAAAGAAATGTAAAGAGATTTTACCTATGGAGAAAGCTGTGCGTTTACCACATGTCAACCGGAAGTTCGCGGGTGAATATATGAAAAAACATCGTGCCGAAAATTCAGATAAATAATTTATACTCCTTTTATTGTGTTATCTTTGTTCGTTATTAATTTAATATTTTGTATATGACTATTTCTCCTAATAAATTTGTTGCTTGCACCTATGAGTTATTTGTAGGCGAAGAGCAGGAATTGATGGAACATGCTCCTAAAGAAGCACCTCTCAAATATATTCAGGGCATGAATATGATGTTGCCCGCTTTTGAAAAAAATCTCTTCGGTTTATCTGTCGGTGATAAGTTCGATTTTGTTTTACCTGTGGTCGATGCCTATGGTGAAGTAAATGAAGATGCTGTTATTGAATTGCCAAAAGAAGTTTTTAAGAATGAATCCGGCGAGTTTGACAGTGAAATTGTCGCAGAAGGCAATATGGTTCCTATGCGTACCGCTGACGGACAGGTTCTTCAAGGCAATGTTTTGGAAGTAAAAGACGATGCAGTGATTATGGATTTTAATCATCCGCTGGCTGGTGAAGATTTACATTTCGTAGGTGAAATTGTTGATGTTCATGAAGCTACGGCAGAAGAGATACAAGACTTTATCGGCGGTTCTTCCTGTGGCTGTGGTTGCGGCGATGAAGAAGGCAGCAGTTGTGGTTGTGGTTGCGGCGATGAAAATACCGGAAGTTGCTGTGGTGGCGAATGCCGGTAATAAATAAAGCTTTCGGTTATATTTATACTGGATATTGAAGCAAAAATACGAGGCTGCCTCAAAAGTCGGAGACTTTGGGCGGCCTCGTATTTCATAAATAAGGATTTTGCAGCATTATGAATACATTCGGCCGATTGTTCAGGTTGACTTCATTCGGAGAATCTCATGGCATTGCACTCGGAGGTGTTGTTGATGGATGTCCTGCTGGTTTGCCTTTGGACTTTGATCAGATAAAACATGCGGTGCAGATGCGCAGCCCGGGGCAATCCGAATTCATGACTTCGCGTAAAGAAACCGACGAGATTGAATGGCTTTCCGGAATCGTAGACGGAAAGACAACGGGAGCTCCTATTGCATTTATCATTCGTAATGAAGATGTGCATAGTGCTGATTACAGCTGTATGACAGAAGTATTCAGACCGGGGCATGCAGATTATACTTATTTCCAGAAATATGGTATTAAACCTCAGCCGGGAGGGGGGCGTTCTTCTGCCAGAGAAACGGTTGTACGTGTAGTTGCCGGAGCGATAGCCAAACAACTTTTAGGTAATAAGGTCGACATTTTGGCTTATGCTTCATCCATAGGGTCTGTGTCTGTACCCAACGATATTGTTCCTGATAGAGATTCAGTGGAAGATTCTATTGTGAGATGTCCGGACGAAAAAGCCACAGAAGCAATGAAGCAATTGATAAAGAAGGTTAAGAACGAAGGTGACAGTATAGGTGGGGTTGTTTCCTGTATTGTCAAAGGAGTTCCGGCCGGCTGGGGAGAACCGGTTTACGATAAACTGCCTGCCAGATTGGCTTCAGCCATGATGAGTATCAATGCAGCCAAAGGATTTGAGATGGGCGACGGCTTTGGGATTGCTGTAAAACAAGGTTCAGAAGTGAATGGCAGTATAACGGCCCATTCGGGTACTGTTACCTTTTCGAGTAATCATTTTGGTGGAACTTTGGGTGGAATATCTACGGGTCAGGATCTTTTTTTCAGGGTTGTTTTCAAACCGGTGCCGACAATAGGAAAAGCACAGCGGACTATTGATGCTCACATGCAAAACGCTGTGTTGGAATGTGCAGGACGGCATGATCCCTGTGTTGTCCCCCGGGCTGTCCCTGTTGTGGAGGCTATGGCAGCTTTGGTTTTGGCAGACTTATATCTATTGGCCAAATCGTCGGAATATTTTTATTGACAATATTCAGTATAAATGGGACAGGTAGTAGCACAAAGCGTAAAAGGTACCATCATTTCTTACAGTGGAGCTTTTATAGGCTTCTTGACTACTTTCTTCATTCTCACGGCATTTCTTTCTCCGGAAGAGATCGGTCTCACACGTGTTCTGCTTGAAGCTGCAAACTTATTGTCTGCTTTGGCTATGTTAGGTATGACTTCTTCCATTTACCGCTTTTTCCCATATTTTAAAGAAGAACAGACTCATTCGAGAGAGAAACCTCCCAAACATCATGGCTTTTTTTATTACATAATGAAAGTCGCTTTGTGCGGCGGGCTTTTGATAACTCTGATTTATATTTTACTGAGCCATCCTATCGGTCTCTTTTTCAGTAAAAACAGTGCTTTGTTTTTAGACTACTATTATTCCGTTATTCCGCTGACATTCTTTCTGCTTTTTTGGTTGGTTTTTGAAGTCTATGCAGTGCAAATGATGCGTTTGGCCGTACCTAAATTTATTCGGGAAGTTTTATTGCGCTTGCTGCTGATAGCCGTATATCTGGTTTATGCCTTTCGCTGGGTAGACCTTCGTACGATGATTTTTCTTTTTATCGGAGTTTACGGGTTATGTATGTTTGTTTCTTTTCTTTATCTCCGAAAAATAGCTTATACCGGTTTCTACCATGATAAATCTTTTCTTACGCCGGCCATTAAAAGCAGCTTTGTTAAGTATACAGCCTTGTACGTGATTGCCTCTTTTGGTTCTACGCTGGCGAGCAGGATGGATTTGTTCATGGTCAGTTCATTGGATACCGGAGGCCTTTATGCTGCCGGTGTTTTTTCCATTGCCTTTTTCATTGCTTCTGTCATAGAAATACCGTCCAGATCTATTCTCAGTATCTCCACTCCCCGAATGTCGGAAGCCATGAAAGACAATAATATCGTCGAGGCAAACAGACTCTATAAGCAGGTTTCACTGTATCAACTCATGATAGGAGGCATTCTTTTTTTGATAATTTGGTTTAATATTCATAATATATTTGCCATCCTGCCTAATGGGGAGAATTATAAGGGTGGGGTTTATGTCGTTTTCTTTTTAGGGTTGTCTAAATTGGTAGACGTTACCTTTAATTACAGTCATCCTATCGTTAGCTGTTCCAAATATTATCATTGGAATTTATATTATACAGGTATTGTTACGGCCATTTCAATAATTCTCAATATTTGGTTTATAAGCCGATGGGGAATAACGGGAGCTGCTGTGGCTACACTGATTACAATGCTGTGCGGATACGGTTTTCAGCAGTTGCTTTTACTCAGATATTTGAAAATACACCCTTTTTCACCTGCATTATTTAAACTTCTTGTCGTTTTTCTGGGGTTGATAGGTGTAAATCCTTTGTTGCCGTGTATAGCCAATCCCTGGCTGGATTTGTTATTAAGAAGTCTGATATTGCTGACTATAGCTTTTTCCGGATTATATTTTTTGAGGCTTACTCCCGAAGTTTTCGATATCTTAGGTGGAAAGCTCCGCCATAAAAAAACTGTTGATTAGAATATGACAAAAAAGCTGCTGATTATTCATAGGGCATTGGCTCCTTACCGGATAGATTTCTTCAATGAACTTAGCCGGGCTTTCGATACCCGAATCTATTTTGAAAATCATAGTCCCGATGAACAGAGTTTCAGAAAAGATTTATTAGCCGAACGTATCTGTTTCTCGTATGACTTTTTAGATGAAGGAGTTTTGGGTATAAAAAATATGCGCATCCAACTGGTGGATATAGTCCGTGATTTCAGGCCCGATATTATTCTCAGCAGCGAGTTCAATTTCATAACACCCATACTCCTTTTTGCCCGTACTCTGTATGCAAAAACAGCTAAAATAGTGGTGATGTGCGACGATAATTTTATGCAAAGCAAGGCCACGGCGTCGGGCATAGGTGCCAAACAGTTTTTGATACCTAAAGTAGACGGTTTAATTTTATGCGACAGTCGTGCGACAGAGGTGTATCGTACCCGCTTCAATTTGATGGATAAATTCTATACTTTCCCGATAATTCAGGATGACTTATATATTCGCCAGCAGATTCATTTGCAATCATTTTTGGCAAAAGAACTGCGTAACAATATTTTAGGGGGTAGTTCCGGACGGATTATTTTGTATGTTGGGCGCTTATCCGAGGAGAAAAATCTGACGGAGTTGATCAGTACGTTTAGCGGTTTACTTAGAGAAGCCCCCGATTTGCATTTGGTGCTTGTGGGAGATGGACCGCAAGAGCAACAACTAAAATCGCAGGTGGGGCAATTGAAAATTTCCGAGCATGTGACTTTCACCGGCAAAAAAGAGGGCAGTGAACTGTATGCTTATTACCGTATTCCCAATCTGTTTGTTTTGCCAAGTATACGCGAGGCTTTCGGAGCCGTGGTCAATGAAGCTTTACTTGCCGGAGTTCCGGTCGTATGCAGTGAAGTAGCCGGAGCTTCCACCTTGATAACACCATCTAACGGGATGACTTTTAATCCTTTCAGTCCGTTGGATATGGGACATGCTATTCAGCGTGTTTTGCAAGAAAATAATTTTACTCATTACTCTTCGGATATTCTTCCGAAATCTTTGATGAATCTGACCTTTCGGGAAGAAATGGATAATCTGATTAATTATCTTAAACAATGAAAGTGCTTTTCCTTAGTACTTTTACTTCCGGGGGAGGAGCTGCCAATGCTGCAATTCGTCTCATGAACGCACTTCGGGAGGAGGGAGTGGACGTACATATGCTTACTCTGAAAGAAAGTATGCCGGCGAATCGGAATGTGACCGGTGCAGTATGCGGTAAATGGCAACGAATAAAAGCCTTTGTGCGATTTGTGTTCGAGCGGTTACAAATCTTGTTGTATAACGGATTTCACCGGAAAGATATTTTTAAGGTTTCCATTGCTTCCACCGGTTGTAATGTGGTTGAACATGAATGGGTTCAGAAAGCGGATATAATCCATCTTCACTGGATCAATCAGGGATTTCTGTCCATCGATCAGATAGAAAGGCTTGCCGGTTTGGGTAAACCTGTTGTTTGGAGTTTGCATGATATGTGGCCTGTCACAGGAATTTGTCATTTACCTCTGTATCTTAAGGATAATTGTCCGTTTTTTTGTCATGGTTATGAGCAGCGATGCGGCCGTTGTGTGCAAATTCACAGCAGGCGGGAAAAAGATCTTTCTTACCGTGTATTGCAAAAGAAGAAACGACTGGAGTTTGACTCGTTTCATTTTGTACCGGTCAGTAACTGGTTGGCCGGAATGATTGCTAAAAGTGTATTGGTGAACGGGGAGAAGATTTATGTGGTACCAAATACTTTGGATACGACCATCTTCAAACCCTGCGAATCCAGTCAAGATTTAAGCGATTTGCCGCCTGGCGCCATCCCCCTTGTTCTATCTGCTGCCCGCGTGGATCATGAGTTGAAAGGTCTTTCTCTTTGTGTGGCTGCACTGAATGAGTTTTGTAAGCGTTATCCTCATTGGGCTTCATTGTGTTATTTTATACCCGTTGGAGATTTGAGAAATCCACATTGTCTCGATGGACTTGATATGGCCGTTCACCGCATTCCCAAAGTCAGTGATGCCGGTAGATTGGCTGCAATCTACTCTTCCGCCGTTGTTACTCTTTCTACCAGCTATGTGGAGACGTTCGGACAAACTCTTATCGAAGCATTGGCGTGCGGATGCCCTGTGGTGAGTTTTGATTTCGGTGGGCAAACCGATATTATTTCTCAAGGAGTAAATGGATATCTTGTAAAGGCTTATGATGTTTCTGCCATGGCTGATGCCATAGCAAAGGCCATAGAGATGGGGCTGTCTGAAAATGGGCGCAGGCTTTGTATCGAGAGTATACGGAAATTCAGATCGGATGTCGTAGCTTCATCCATGATCGATGTGTACAAAAAAGTATTGAAACTTTAACATACCAAATAATGCAACCGAAATTTTCAATTATAACAGTCTGTTATCAGGCAGAAGATTGCATAAAAAAAACACTTTTAAGTGTTATAGAGCAGACGTATCCGGAAATTGAGCACATCATAGTAGATGGAGCTTCCACCGATCATACATTGGAAATTGTTAATGCACTCAGTACTCATGCAAAAGTACTCAGTGAACCCGATAACGGTATATATGATGCAATGAATAAAGGTCTTTCTATGGCTACCGGAGACTATGTATGGTTTTTGAATGCCGGCGATACATTCGACTCCGAGTATACGGTGCAGCGAGTGGCAGAATGTTGCATGGAATATGGTTCGATGTCTGAACAGTGGCCTGATGTGCTCTATGGAGATACCCGTATCGTGGATGACCAGGATCGTGACATGGGGCTGAGACGTTTACGTCCCCCTAAGAGATTGAACTGGAAGAGCTTCAAAAACGGTATGCTGGTTTGCCATCAGGCTTTTGTAGCCAAGCGTGAAATAGCGCCCCCATACGACCTTTCTTATCGTTTTTCTGCCGATTTCGACTGGTGTATTCGTATACTTAAGAAATCCCGTCTTGTAGTCGATACGGATCAGGATTTGGCAAATTATCTGAATATGGGAACAACAAAGCGAAACCATAAGGCCTCGTTGATGGAGCGTTTCCGGATTATGAGAAAATATTATGGCTTGTTTACGACTCTGTTCCGACACTTTACTTTTATTTTTATTCGCACTCGTTAACTTCGAGTCGTTTAGCATGCGGAAAACTCTCTGCCTGACACTTAGAAATTTTCTGCCGGATGGATTTTTAATCAAGTTAACTTGAATTTTCTTTCTTTGCTTGAGGTGTTTTCAACGGGCAGACAGACTTTTTTTGTTACTCCCGTGAGTATCATAAATCTCTGATTTATAAAACTGTATTTTTATCAGGCTATCTTAATTCTTTTTCAATATCTTTTTCCTGATTTAGGATGTATTTGTTCTAAATAAATGCTAAAATAACGTACGTTTCTGTTCGTAAAGTTATTTTGTTTGGCCATTTTTGTTCAGATACGTATTTGTTTTGATTTATTTTTCTATTTTTTGCTGAATATTTTTGTACAAATACAGCGTATCTATATATTTGAGGGTTTAAAAGAGAGTAGGTTATTTAAAATCACATTTATATGAAACGGATTTATACATTATTTTTCGGTTTGTTTATGTTTTTGCTAACATTGCCTTTTCGTGTTTATGCCTTTAAGTATGTCGATCATGAGCCGGTCGACTCTTTGATTACACATGAATTGGAGGAAGTGGAAATTATAGGATCTTCTTTTATTATGCGTCAGGCAGGAACATTGAACAAAATGCCGGGAACTTATTCATTGATAACCCCTCTTCAGATAGAGCAGTTTGATATACATTCCATTACCGATTTGTCTTCGGTTGTTCCTAACTTTTATATGCCCGACTACGGTTCTCGCTTAACCTCTGCTATTTATGTGAGAGGTATTGGAGCACGAAGTAGCGATCAAACCATTGGGTTGTATGTGGATGGGGTGCCGGTGATGAATAAAGCCGGTTTTAATATGGAAATGCAGGGTTTGCAGGCCATAGAGGTGCTGAATGGTCCACAAGGAACGTTGTATGGCCGTAATGCCATGGGTGGTATCATAAACCTGTACACCTATTCACCGATAGATAAACCGGGAACCGATTTACAGTTTCGTGCCGGCAATTACAACAGCTATCGTATCCGTGCAAATCACAGGATGAAGTTTTCTGATAATTGGGGGCTGACGATAGGAGGATATTTTAGTCGTAGAGACGGTTTTTTCAAGAATGAATATACAAGGAAATATGCTGATGACAATCTTGATGCCGGCGTGAATTTGAAGTTGGAGTGGAGATCCCGAGAGGGCGATAAGCTTGCTTTTTCTTCTCAGTTTGATTTTACGGATCAGGGGGCTTTTCCTTATCGTCGTCTGAGAAAAGACGGCTTGCTCGAGAAAATAAATTACAATGACCCGGGAAGCTATTTGCGCAGAATGAACGGCAACAGACTCCGCTATACGAAAGAATGGAATGAATTTGTTTTGGAGACAGCCACGGGATACAGTTATCTGTCCGATGAAATGAATATGGATCAGGATTATACACCTTTAGACGGTTTTACCATAACCCAGAAGCAGAAGATGAACGGTTTGTCTCAGGAACTTTTGATAAAGAGTAAAGAGAGAGATTTCTACGAATGGAGTTGGGGGGTATTCGGCTTCTATGATCGTAATGAAATGGATGCTTCGGTCAGATTCAAGCCCGAGGGGATAAAAATGATTTTACAGCGTTCGTTCGACAAGTTGAACAGTTCGGGTAAACTGCCATTTATACTGACGGCAGACACTTCGAAGGACGCACTGAACAACAATTTCTTTATCAAATCCAATAAGGGGGTGGCACTTTATCACCAAAGTACCCTGAAAGATTTGCTCATTCCCGGTTTTTCGGTTACGGGCGGTATTCGCTTGGATTATGAGAAACAATCTCTGACCTACCATAGCGATGTGGCTTTTCGTGTAGGCCTGACTCCTCGGAATAAGCCCGGGGCACAAACAAAATGGATTGAAACTCCGGCGATTTTAGAAGGTGAAGGCAAGAAGGATTTTGTGCAAATCTTACCGAAAATAGCATTCAAATATACTCGGGGAAATATGCTGCTGTTTGCTTCGATGGCTAAGGGATATAAAGCCGGTGGATATAATGAACAAATGATGAGCGACGCTGTACAGTTGGAGTTTCAAAGGCAACTGATGTCTGCAAAGAAAGGAACTGACCGAAAGGAGGATCATGCCGGAAATGTCGGTTATGCTCCCGAACATGCCGTAAACTATGAGTTGGGTATGCGTGGTAAGTGGTTTGATAACAGACTTCATGTTTCTCTTGCCGGTTTTTATACCGATATTGCCGATATACAGTTGACACAATTTGTGGCTTCCGGTGCCGGGCGTGTAATTTCTAATGCCGGCAAGGCTAATACTCGTGGTATGGAGTTGACCGTGAGAGCAGGTCTTTTCAGAAGTTTGATGGCTACGGTAAACTATGGGTATACGCACACAGCTTTTGTTCGTTATTTTAAGGAACAGAAAACAGATCGGGGTATTGTACAGCATGATCTTTCCGGTAATTTTGTTCCTTATATACCTCGTAATACATACAACGTTATACTTAGTATGAACGAGGCTCTGGCCAAAAACTTTTTTATTGAACGGGTATTTGCTTCTTTAGATTTACAAGGTGCCGGTCCTATTTATTGGGATGATTTCAACACTGTAAAACAGAAAGCCTACTATTCTTTGAACGCCCGTATGGGTTTTTCGCATGGTATGGTGTCGGTTTCTTTTTGGGGAAGAAATCTTACAAAATCTGATCATACTGTATTCTATTTTGGATCCTTTGGCAATAAATTTCTGCAACAGGCAGCCCCGATGCAGATAGGTGTGGATCTGAATGTTCAATTGTAACGTTATATTTATCTTTTATGGCATATCATGTTTCTTTTTGGGAGGTAAGTAAAAGATTGAAAGACCATTTTAGTATATTTGTTTTTGTATAACTAAATAAATGACAAAGCATGAAACTAAGTTTGGTTTATCGTATCGTCGGCTTATATCTGTTTTTTTTATTTTTGATTTCACTTGCCGATGCATCTGCCCAACAAACCCGGTATCATATTGTACAGCCTCAAGAAACCGTATATTCAATAGCTAAAAGATATAATCTTTCGATTCATGATATTTATAAATTAAATCCTTCATCCAAAGAAAAAATTCGCTCTGGAGAAAAACTTATTTTACCCGATTCGAGAATTTTGCCTCAGCAGGGTCGGAATGGTAAAAAAACGCACACCATAGTCAAGGGAGAAACACTATATTCGGTGTGTAGAAGATACGGTGTTTCTGAAGAGCTTATGATGATTACGAATCCTGGACTTACACCTCGAAATTTTAAGATTGGAGATGTTATAACTATTCCTGAAAAGAACAAGAGAGATACGGTTATTGCAAAATCTTCGGGCGGAGATGATGAGCATGCGTCGAAGAGCATACAGGTGCATAACCGGCAAGTGAAAGTAGCTTTATTGCTTCCGCTGTCTAAGGGAGCACCTTCTCGTTACATGGAGTTTTATGAAGGGTTCCTTATGGGGCTTTATGACTTGAAGAAAAACGGAGTTTCTGTAGATTTAGTTGTGAAAGATGTTGCATCGCTTCTTGACATCCAAAGGTTGGAGCGCTCTCTGATTTTTGAAGATAGAGATTTGGTCATTGGTGGAACAGGTGATGACCAGATAGAATACATGGCAAAAATTGTGGGACAGGCATTGTATGTTGTTCCTTTCAATTCCCGTGAGAAGCTTGCGATGTACAGCTCCAAGCTATATCAGGTCAATTCGCCTCAGGATTTACTGTACAAGGAGGTTTTGGAGGGTTTCCTTTCTCAATACAAGAATCATAAAATCTATCTGGCAAATGCCGATAAAGTAGACTCTGATGGTTTTTATGATTACCTCAAACGATATTTGGATAAAAACAGCATTGATTACCGGATGGTTGATTTTGCCGGTGATGCAGCCATAAGCATTGATTCGAGAGCGGTTATCGTTCCGGCAAATCAAACGCCTCGCATGGCAGAACGTATTTTCAATAAACTGGGGAACAGTAGCTGTTCGATATTTGCCTCTCCCCGTTGGCAATCTTTTAACAGTAGCCTGATACGACAAATGCATAAGTATAATACCACTATTTATACTTCTTTTTTTATGGATAATAAAGATGCGCTTTCTGTGGATTTCTATACGAAATATAATGCCTGGTTCGGGCATCCTATTGCAAATACATATCCTAAGTATGGTGCCGTGGGCTATGATGTGGCAAGATATTTTATTAGGGCTATAGCTTCGTATGGGGCAGATTTTTTGAAATACAGCTATCAAATACCTTCCGATGGCATACAGACCGATTTTAAGTTCAGAAAAGTGTCTTCGACCGGAGGCTATGTCAATCAGAATGTGTTTTTTGTTACCTATCATCCTAATGGCAGGATAACCAAAACATCGCTGTAATAAAAAGGAGTACAATGAGAAAATATGTTTGGTTTTCGGTTATGTTCTTTTTAGTGTTGCCCCTTGTACGGGCACAGCGTCCTGTACAGTATGATTACAAACTGTGGATCGGTATGGGAGGAGGGGTAAATGCTGAGACGGTTTCCTTTAAACCTAAGGTTCAGCAGGAAACATATATAGCACCGATGGGTAGTTTCCTTTTGCGTTGGGATGTTGAGAAACATTGCAGTTTGCAGATTGAGGCGAATTATTCCATTCAAGGTTGGCGCGAACAGTTCGATAAGCCCGGGAAAAAATATGCAAGAGAATTGCGTTATGTAGAGTTCCCCTTATTGACTCATTTGTACATCGAAAACAAAAAAGCCCGTTTTTTTCTTAATCTCGGTCCTAAAATAGGTTATCTGCTGTCTGAAAAGGAGAAAGAAAAAGAGGGTGAGTTTAATGATTTTGAACTTCGCAGACACGAATTGACTGTCGAAAATAAGTTGGAGTGGGGTTTAGTTGGAGGAGTAGGTATCAATTATGCTGTGAACCGACGTTTGGGCGTGGAGTTAGAGGGACGTTTCAGCTACAACTTTAATGATTTGTATAGTACACGGCGTGCAGATCTTTTCGGACAAGCCTCCGAGATGTTTGGCACTGTCCGTATCAATCTTTTTTTTCTGCTATATAAACAATAGTTTTCTATGAAATAAACCTGAACTTCTAAGATGTTAAGTACTCTTTCACCTTGGTTTGTCGCTCTATATCTCATTACCGTATTGAGTTTGATTGGGGTTGTGTTGAGTGAGAACAGAAATCCACTCAAAGCTCTTGCCTGGGTCTTGGTGATAGGGTTTGTTCCGTTTCTTGGCCTGTTGATTTATATTCTGTTCGGACAGGATCAAAGACGCAGGCATATTATCAGCAAAAGGGTTTACAGGAGAATAAATCTCAAGCCTAAAATTGCTTCTGTTATCTGGACCGATAAGGTGGATTACGATACTCCTCATTGGCAGACATTGAAGGATTTGATCAAAACCAATGCAGACAGTCCTGTATTGATAAGTGATGATGTCAGTGTTTACCATGAAGGGCGAAAAATGTTCGCATCTTTGTTTGATGACATACGAAACGCCCGCAGGCATATTCACATAGAAAGTTATATTTTTGAAGAAGATAGTTTGTTTAATGAGCTCGTGGAACTGTTGCTTAAGAAGGTAGAGCAGGGTGTTAAGGTCAGGTTGATATACGATCATGTAGGCTCATGGGGTGTTAAGAAAAAAACTTGGAATAAATTGAGGAAAGCCGGAATTCAAGCCTATCCTTATATGCCTGTTGTGTTTCCTCTTTTTTCAAACTCCGTAAATTATAGAAATCACCGTAAGATTACGGTCATAGATGGTACCGTTGCTTATATTGGTGGAATGAATATTGCAGAGCGATATCGGGGACAAGAGAATGCTTCTAAAGTTTGGTGTGACAGTCATTTCCGGATTACCGGGCCTGCCGTGGCCGGAATACAGAGTACGTTTCTTGTGGATTGGTATGTCGTTTCCCGAAGAGTGATTAATATTGACAGTAGTTTTTCTGATGAATGGACGCCCTCTATTTTTAACCCGAATGGGATAAAAATACAGTTTCTTGCCGGCGGTCCTATTTCCAAATGGCGTACGATCGATCAGGCTTTTACCACAGCTATAGCCCGTGCTTCCAAATATATCTATATACAAACGCCATATTTTTTACCGACGGAAACTTTGGGGAATGCACTTATTGCTGCAGCCTTGTCGGGGATCGATGTCTGGATAATGTTGCCCGGGAAAAACGATTCTGTGGTAGCCGGTTTGGCGTGTGAGTCTTATTATGGTAATTTATTGGCTGCGGGAGTGCATGTTGTACTTTATAAACCGGGCTTTTTACATAGCAAGTTGATGATGATAGATGGAGAGATTTGCTCTATAGGCTCGGCCAATATGGATTTTAGAAGCCTTGAGCATAATTTTGAGTTTAATGCTATCATTTATGATGTTAATATCACTCATCAATTAGATGAGCTTTTTATGGCAGATTTGGCCGAATGTAGAGAAATTTCCTTGGAAGAGTGGAAAACCAGACCGATGAAAAGAAAAGCTTTAAATTCTTTGGTGCGTATTTTCTCTCCATTATTGTAGTTGTTACCTTTCACAATGCCTGTCTTTTTAGGGTTTACCAATATAATATAAGTTTTATATCTGCTTAAAAGGTGCAATATAAGTTCAATTAAACCCAATAGAAAACCTGTTTGAGATTCTTTCTTTGAAATTTCAAAGGATTTTTAGGCTAGCGAAGTTGTTGTCAAATTGAGGGTTGGCAATTCATCCTTCGGTAGAATGCTGGATTATTATGGGAATGGAATTTATTTAAAAGATTCAGCTCGCTTTATTTTAATATATGCTCTATTTCTTTTCGCTCAATATGTTATTGTTTGTATTTTTATGTGAATTATTTATTTATTTACGTGTTTTTTTGTTTGTTTAACTAACAATTTGTATATTTCAATGTGAATTTAATCTTAATGGGTCTTTTGCTCTTTTATATGAAATGGATCCCGATTGCTAATCTGTCGTTTGGGAGGTTTTCATATTTTGATTGTTGTTTTAGTTATAGAAGTTTGAATTTTAATTGTTTTTAATTATGAGTTACAAAAAAATTATTGATCAAAACCCTTTTGCTCCTAAAGAAGAAGCAGGGGTAACCGGTGTTAATTTAGGTGGAACGAGCGGTTGGTATGGTGCTTGTAGTATAGAGGATTTTTTAGGGAATATTAATGATTTGCGTTCGACACACGAAGATGTAGAAGATTTTCTGAATTATCCAACTCAATTTACCCCCGCAAATTTTTGGTATAAAGACCGAGGTGTGGGCGTTTGGCTCTATGAGGAGGAGTATGATAATTGGCAGAATCGTTATGGAATGGATGCCGTAACAGTATTTTATCATGCGGGGCATGGAGATATGGATCCTGATGGAACCTTTTGGGCACCGACAGGAAGTATATGGAACGGTCGTTCTTGGGCTTGTTCTCGTAACATGGCTTTTGCCAATGAGGAGTTAAGATACTTGTTTTGGTCTACATGTTTGGGGCTCAGAGTAAATGATGGGCATTCGCCTATTCGTACATGGTCGAATCCCAATAAAGGTGGATTGAGAATGATTTTCGGGTACGACACCGTTATTACAGATAGTCGTAATTATGGGAAGTATTTTTGGCAAGAATGGAGAAAAAATCGCACTTTTAAGAATGCTTTTATTGAGGCCAGTTGGAGAATTTCGCATAATCAGACACCTGTTGTTTGTGCAATGGGGCGTGATTATTGGGAAGCAAAATCGAGGCTTGTTAATGAGCGGATTTTTGATTGGCCGTCTGTAAGTTCTTGTTGCTGGGCTTGGGAATGGCGGGTTCGGAGCCATAAAAAGAAACGCAAAATGATGACACAAGAACCGGATAATAACAATGCGCTGATTCTCTACCCGAATATGATAAATGACACCCTGCTTTCCACGATGGCCAATAAGGTTGGAATAACTCAACGTACGGCTGCGTCTATTAAGCTCGATAATATTGGAAATCGCATAGTCGGAACCAAAGATATACAAGTAAGTTTGAGCGGAGACGGACAATTAAGCTTTCAGTTGGGGAAAGCCAATTATCAAAATGAAAAGCAAATAGAAGAGAAGAATGCAGTTAAAATTGCAGAGAGCTTGATTTCTGATTTGGGTCTCTCAAAAGGTGTAAAATTAGTACAAGGAACTACTTATAACTCTATGCTTGGAGGTGGAAGCACAAAGAATGAAGAACTGCTGGAGCCTAAAGTAATGGAGACGATTATCCAGTTCCGACAAGAACACAGTGGTATTGAAAGTGTTAACTCTGAACACGGATTGATTTCGGTGGCAGTGGATAATGACGGTAAAGTTACCAGAGTATTCAGTTCTCTTAAACCGGTTGTTGATGAACGTAAGCAAGTTGAATTCGGTGTAAATCGTAAATCCGCATCTTTAAAGCAAAATGCAAAATCAAGGGAGGAGCAATTTCAACAAAAAATCGACAATATCATAGGACAGACAAAAATTTCTTCGAAAATCTCTGATAAACTGGCTGATTCATTGTCTTCGGATGATCAAGCGGAAATGAAACCTTCTGTTAAAATCATCGATGAAAAGATTGGATATGATTTTTCTTCAAATTTTGCAAAACCGGTACATCAACGTGAAGTTGAGATAAAGGTCGGCAGATTTGCAAAACGTTACAAATTAAGAGTTGATTTATAATGACAGCACTCCGATGGTTCTAAGATGGGATTAGCTGGTGGTTTATGATCTTACAATCCTGATAACGGAAGCTTTTTTAAGAGGTATGCACAGATTTCTGCATACCTCTTTTTTAAGAATAGACTGTTTTTTATGCTTCAAGAGAAAGAAAAGGTCGATTGCTTTTTTCATTATTTTATCTTTGTATGTAAAGTGTTTATCTTGGAGAAACAGAATAAACGAATACTTTTACCATATAAAGAAACATTATATAATAATCCTAAATAAGTTGGAACATGGATCATTTAGTCTCAATCAATCAACTTAGTCCCGAGGATATCTTGCGTATATTAGACCGGGCGGCACTTTTTGAGCAGAATCCCAATCAAGCACTCTTAAATGGGAAAGTGGTAGCTACGCTTTTTTTTGAACCGAGCACTCGTACCCGTTTAAGTTTTGAAACTGCGGTCAATCGTCTTGGTGGCCGTGTTATCGGGTTCTCGGATGCAGCCACTAGTAGCAGCTCCAAAGGAGAATCCCTGAAGGATACTATTTTCATGGTTAATAATTATGCCGATCTCATTATTATGCGCCATTATTTGGAGGGGGCTGCTCTTTATGCTTCTGAGTTCAGTCGTATTCCGATTGTCAATGCCGGCGATGGTGCCAATCAGCATCCGTCTCAAACATTGTTGGATTTGTATTCTATACGAAAAACACAGGGAACACTTTACAACCGTACAGTGGTGATGGTGGGCGATTTGAAGTATGGGCGCACCGTGCATTCTCTTATTGAGGGCTTGTCTGCTTTCAACCCCCAATTTGTTTTTGTGGCGCCTCCCGAGCTTTCTTTGCCGGATGAATATCGTCAATACTGTCGTGAGCATAATTTGCCTTTTGAAGAAACTGCGGAGTTTAATCAAGACGTTATCAACCGGGCGGATATTCTTTACATGACTCGGGTGCAAAGGGAAAGATTTACGGATTTGGAGGAGTACGAGCGTGTTAAGAACGTTTATGTGTTGGATGCTGCGATGCTTGCCAACAGCAAAGAAAATCTAAAAGTATTACATCCGCTTCCTCGTGTCAATGAGATTACCTATGATGTGGACGATACGCCTAAGGCATATTATTTTCAGCAGGCGCGGAATGGGCTTTATACGCGACAGTCTATAATCTGTGAAGTGTTGGGGATAGAAATCTGATTATCTGAAATTAAAACTAAATAAAACTATGCATAAGGAAGAAATGATGGTAGCAGCCATACAGAATGGTACTGTGTTAGACCATATACCGCCCTGTCGTCTTTTTAAGGTTGCTTCCATGCTTGGACTCGAGAATTTGAGTGAAAGCATAACCATCGGTAATAATCTCAAGAGTAAGAGGTGCGGTTTGAAAGGAGTAATCAAAGTTTCCAATAAATATTTTTCGGATGAGGAGTTGGGGCGAATAGCACTTTTGGCTCCGAGTATTCATTTGAATATTATTAGGGATTATAATGTAATAGAGAAACGTACGATAGAATTACCTGAAGAAGTAGAAGGTTTGATACGCTGTCCGAATCCTAAGTGTATTACGAACAATGAGCCTATGTACTCCCGCTTCAAAGTCATAGACCGAGATAACGAAATCTTTCGTTGTCATTATTGCGGAAGAAAGCTTAAACAAGATCAAATCGAACTGTTATGAGAGTCGACTGGAAGCCTGGAACATTGATTTATCCTCTCCCTGCTATCCTGATCAGTTCGGGAGACGATTGTGAGAATTATAATTTATTTACAGCTTCATGGATTGGTACGGTTTGCTCCAATCCGCCCATGTGCTATGTTAGTATTCGCCCTGAGCGACACTCTTATCAGTTAATAAAAGACCGGATGGAGTTCGGTTTAAACTTAACTACGGTATCTATGGCTCGTGAGACGGACTGGTGTGGAGTCGTCTCCGGCCGGGAGCATAAGAAATTTGAAGAAACCGGTCTGACAGCGGAGAAAGCCCGATTCATTGCTGCCCCTTTAGTTCAGGAAAGTCCTGTCAGTTTAGAGTGTCGTGTTCGCGATATTATTCATTTGGGCAGCCATGATATGTTTCTTTCGGAGATTATCAACGCTCGTGCGGATGAACGTTATATTGATCCAAAAACCGGTGCCTTTGATATGGAAAAAGCTGGTTTATTGGTTTATTCGCATGGTGAGTATTTTTCTCTTGGTGAGTTCTTAGGGTATTTCGGCTGGTCCGTAAAGAAAGGTGAGAGACCTCTTAAACGACGGAAATAACTATCTTTAATAAATTTGAATATCAATTTTATAAACAGATCATTATGAAAGGAAAGAAAACATTAGTAACAGTCGTTGTAATTATAGGTATTGTGGTCCTTCTGTTCGGATGGGGCACTAAAGTTTATAATGGACTGGTAGCCGGTCAGGAGAATGTAAATACTGCATGGAGTCAGGTGGAGAACCAATATCAGCGTCGTGCTGATTTGATACCTAATTTGGTGGAAACCGTAAAAGGCTATGCTGCACATGAACGTCAAACGTTAGAGAGCGTGATCGAGGCACGCAGTAAAGCTACTCAAACCAAAATAGACCCTACAAATCTTAATGAGGAAAGCATGGCTAAGTTTCAGGCTACACAAGACCAGTTGGGACAAGCTTTGTCAAGGCTTATGGTTGTGGTGGAGCGTTATCCCGACTTGAAGGCCAATGAAAATTTTAAGCAACTGCAGGCTCAACTGGAGGGAACGGAAAACAGAATAACTGTAGCAAGAAAAGATTTTAATGAAACAGCAAAGCAATATAACACAAGAATAAGACGATTCCCCACAAATATTTTAGCCGGAATGCTCAACTTCGGTGTGCGTCCGTATTTCAAAGCAGAGGTAGGAGCAGAGAAAGCTCCTGAAGTGAAGTTTTAGTATTTTGAACAATTCTTTGCCATTTGATGAATAATTCCTTGGTTTCTCCCCTCCGGTTTCTCCTCTGTATTATTTTTATTGCAGTACTGTCGTTCTCCGGGCAAACTCTGTTTGCCCAAAAAGAATACACTCCTCAGTCTGTGCCTAACGTTCAGTCGGCGAATGCGGAGGAATATATCAGCGATCCGGAAAATGTGCTGGATGTTCAAGTTAAATCCGAGTTGAATAGACGGCTCAAGCATATTCGTTCTGCATATGGAGTTGAGTTTGTTGTCGTTATTGTTCCGTCTATTGGAGATGACAATATGGAAGAGTTTGCATTAGAGCTTTTTCGTTTGTGGGGATTAGGACATAAGAAAGAGAATACAGGGCTTTTATTCCTTGTGGTTCAGGATAAAAAAAAGTCGCGTATCGAAGTTGGTTATGGTCTGGAGGGTGATTTTCCTGATGCTTTGGTTTATATGATGCAGCAGAATTATTTTAATCCTTATGCGAGAAAAGGAGACTATGCCGGTGGGGTGGCTGCAATCATAGAAGCAGTGGATAACAGACTCGGTAATGTGGATTTTGCTAAACCGGAATCGTTGTCGAATAATGAAAATGAGCAGATATCTTTAAAAACTTTTTTCTTTTTCTATGTCGGTTTTATGTCTCTGATTACCATTTGGATGATTTTATATCTATTCAATAATACAAAAGTCGGTAGTAATTCGCATAATACGGCTGTGGTTGCTTATGACTATTTGAGACATAATAGCCGTATGATTCCTTTGGTGATGTTGGTGCTTTTTTTACCGGGAGGTCTTTTGCTTTGGTTACTATATCAAAATCGATTGATTCGTTTGAAGAAAGCTGCGAGTTTTTGCACTCAATGCGGGAGTAATACCATGAAGATGGTTGAAAGTCATGCTGAAGCTTATTCTTTGATAGATGGCGGTATGCAGATGGAGGAACAGCTTGGTTCTGTAGCTCATAATGTTTATCGATGTGGAAGCTGTGGTAATCAAGAGATTGTTTCCAGAGATTTGGGAGGCCGTTACAGCACCTGTCCGAATTGCCATTACAAAACATTGAAACTCGTTAGTACACAGCGTGTGTATGATAGTCGTAGAACTCCTTATATCCGTTCTAATTATAAGTGTTTGTATTGTGGACACAATCATTTTCGAGATCAAAAAGATCACTCTGAAGAAGAAGCCGCTTTAGCCGGTTTGGTCTTAGGTTCTTTGCTTGGCCGTGGCGGTCGTGGCGGAGGTTTTGGTCGCGGCTTCGGAGGAGGCTTTGGGGGTGGTTTTGGAGGAGGATCATCAGGCGGTGGGGGAGCTACCAGCGGTTGGTGATTGTGGTTATTATGAGGATGCTTTTATTACCTTTCGATAGGTAGTAAAAGCATCTTTTGCATACCTATGATTAGGTATATTGGGGTCAGGTGGAATATAGTCCTTAAATCTTTAATTATAAATCTCTTTTTACTCGTATTTTTGCACACCTTAATACGGAAAAGATTCTGTTGAATTTAATTTATATAATACGAGATGAAAAAACTTATACTCTTTTTTACTGCACTTGTATTCTTCTTTACTTGTGCCATTGCTAATCCGGTAGATGTTGTACCGGAAAAAATTCCTTCCGATGCCAATATCTTTGGGCATGTGATTGATGCCAAAACCGGTGAACACGTTCCGGGTATGGTTATTATGATTAAAGGTACCCATCTTGGTACGAGTACGAATTCTTCCGGTCACTTTTTCTTTTCCAATTTGAAACCCGGTCAAATTACTTTGGTAATGCAAGGAGTGGGGTATATCAAACAGGAAAAGACAATTACGTTAAGCTTGAATAAAGTTGTTGAGGTTAATTTTGAAGCACAACCCGACGAGTTCGATTTGGAAGAAGTTGTTGTTTCAGCCAACCGCGAACAGACGATTCGTCGTTTTGCTCCCACCTTGGTTAATGTGCTTGACAATAAGACTTTTGTTAATGCCAATGCTCATAATCTTGCTCAAGGTCTGGTCTTTCAACCTGGTGTACGTGTGGAGAATAACTGTCAGAACTGTGGTTTCAATCAGGTACGTATAAATGGTTTGGATGGTCACTTTACCCAGATTTTGATTGACAGCCGTCCGGTCATGAGCTCTCTTGCCGGTGTTTA
The DNA here is from genome assembly GCF_000379945.1 of Porphyromonas macacae DSM 20710 = JCM 13914. Taxonomy (GTDB): domain Bacteria; phylum Bacteroidota; class Bacteroidia; order Bacteroidales; family Porphyromonadaceae; genus Porphyromonas; species Porphyromonas macacae. Next base: position 7,184 of record NZ_KB904128.1, on the reverse strand, counting down.
TGGTTTGGAGCAGATCCCCGCGAATATGATCGAACGTGTGGAGGTGGTTCGAGGTGGCGGATCGGCGCTATTCGGTTCATCTGCCATTGCCGGAGTTATTAACATAATCACTAAAGAGCCTGTTTCCAATTCTGTTTCTTTCTCAGAATCCATGGGCTTTACTGATTTTAAGAACATAGACAATAACCTGTCTTTCAATGCCTCTATGGTTAGCGACAATGCCCGTGCCGGTGCAATGGTCTTTGGTCAGGCGCGTTACCGTCAGGCTTGGGATCAGAATGGCGATGGTTATAGTGAATTGGGTAAAATAAATGCCCGTTCCATGGGAGCACGTGCTTACCTTAAAACCGGTGATTACAGTAAACTGATTGGTGAAATACATATCATTCATGAGGATCGTCGTGGTGGTGACCACTTAAATTGGCCGGACCACGTGGCCGGAGTTTCCGAGCATGTCAGACACTCTATTTATAGTGGGAACCTGAAGTACGATCTCTTTTCCGAGGGATACAAACACCACTTCCAGGCTTATACTTCTGCGCAGGATATTCGTCGCGAAAGCTATTATGGAGGAATAGGCGAGATTGAAATTGGTGGAAAGAAATCCGGTACTATAGGAGTGCCCATTCCGAAAGAAGAATATGGTGATAATTATGGTGATACCCATGGTTTAACTGTTATGGGTGGTTTGCAGTACAGCTATAATATGGATAAACTCTTTTTCCTGCCTGCTCAATTATTAATCGGTGCAGAGTATAACTATGACCGACTGACCGATATTATGCCTATTCGGAATTGGCACATAAATGATAAAGGAGAATCTCTTTATCCTGAAATGGATCAAATCATCCGTAATGCCAGTCAGCTTGCTCAAGTTGAATGGAAAAATGAACATGTAAGTCTTTTACTCGGTGCCCGTCTGGATGAAAATTCAGCACTCGACAAACCTATTCTCAGTCCGCGTACTACGCTGCGTTATAATCCTACTCAAGATATAAACATTCGTGCCACTTATGCCAAAGGATTCCGTGCTCCGCAGGTTTTTGACGAAGATCTTCATGTGGCTGTTGTAAATGGAGAATCCAAAAAGATTATTAACAATAAAGATCTTAAACCCGAAGTTTCTCATGCATTCAGTTTGAGTACTGACATGTATCAACGTTTCGGCAATGTGCAGACCAATTTTATGATAGAAGGGTTTTATACCAAAATTGTGGATGTATTCACTACCAATGAAATTGGTTACAAGGATGGGTTCTTCCTGAATGAGCGTATCAATGGGTCCGGTGCTTCTGTATATGGTGTCAATTTGGAAGCCAAACTGGCCTACAAATGGATGAAATTCCAAGCCGGTATTACCTTCAGCAAGAACCGTTACGACGAAGCTAGCGAATGGGGGCTGAACACCAAACGTGAAAACGGTAAATTTATCAAGGCGAAAAATGATGAAGGCAAAATGGCTTATGTGAATGAATCGATGGTATCCGGAGAATATACACGAACACCTTCTGTGTATGGTTACTATACGTTGAATTTCAATCCGGTCAGACCTTTGAATATCTCGGTTACGGGTACCTATACCGGACGCATGTATGTTCCTCACGTAATAGGCTATGGTCAACACAGTGCTATTAGCGATATCAATACCGTACCGGAAGTCGATGAATTGAATGAAGCTCCGCGTGTGGATGAATTACTGAAAACAAAACCGTTCTTTGAGTTTGGAACTAAGGTCAGCTATGATTTTACGATTTACGATTCCATCAGATTGCAAGCATTTGCCGGCGTAACAAATCTTTTCAATGCTTTCCAAAACGATTTCGACCGTGGTCCGTCTCGTGATTCCGGATTTATATATGGTCCTACACAACCTCGCACGGGTTATTTAGGCTTGAAGTTCAGTTTCTAAATAAGTTTTAGATCAACTTTCATCCAAGTAAAAACGGAAATCGCAGTAAGTTGTAGTCTTACTGCGATTTTTTTCTTTTGCCACTACTCTTTATTAATATAATAGTTTTATTTAATATTGTCGGTATGTTTGTTGAGAGTTGAGCCGTTCGTTTGATAATGGATAAAGCATTTTAGTAGCCTTTCTTTTTAATAGATTTTATAAAAACTTGGTGGCAAGATGTGAAATGATTATTTTTGCGTGCAAATTAGGCTATTTATGTTCATATGGTTCTTTGCATCCGTATTTCATAGAAGTTAAAGTATAATATATATGTTATTATGACCTCGCGTAAAAAGTATCGAGCCGCATCCTTTTTTCATACAAGATTGCTGAGTATTGTAAGTATAACGCTTGCTCTGTTTATTTTGGGAGGAATTGCTTTGGTTCAGATTGCCGGATGGCAAATAGAACGAAAGGTCAAAGAGCAAATTTCTTTTACTCTTCTTTTGCCCATAACAAACACCGAAAAGCAAAATGCTGAAATTTGTAAGAATTTGGAGGCTAAACCTTTTGTAAAAGCTGTACGCTATATTTCTGCTGATGAGGCAGCTAAGGAGTTGGAGGCAGAATTAGGAGAAAATCCGTCGAATGTGTTAGGGTACAACCCCTTGCAACCTATGGTTGAAGTTAACTTGAAGTCGGAATATACTCACACGGATAGTTTGGGTTTAGTGGAGGAAGAAATGAGTAATATGAATACGGATGTGGGGTTGACGTATCGGGAGGACTTGCTTGATCAGGTCCAGCGTAATATGAATACTTGGCGAATTGTTCTTTGGGTATTAGGGGTTTTAATGCTGATAGTCTGTTTTATTCAGATTAACAATACCACGCGTTTGGTTATATACGGTAAACGTATGCAAATACGTACCATGTCTTTGGTGGGTGCTACTCCGGGCTTTATTCAGCGCCCTATTATTGGCCAAAGTGTGTTGGATGGTTTAATCGGTGCTTTGTTATCTGTTGTTGTATGGGGAATTGTAATTATTGTTGTCAAGTCTTATTTATTCCTCGATATATTATCCTATTTACCTTGGCTTCATTTGTTATTGGGAGGAGTGGTAATATTAGTTTTGGGCACAATAATATCCGCTCTAACTTCTTGGCGGGCAACACGTAAATATATCCGAATGGATAGCGGTAAGATTTATTTGATTTGATTTATATTGAAATTAAGAGATATGCTATACGGAAAAAAAAATTATTTCATTATGGGATTGTCTGTCCTATTGATTATTCTTGGTTTTATCCTTATGTCAGGGGGGGGATCTGTAGATGGCATAACTTATAATCCTGATATTTTCAGTGCAAGACGTATTGTTGTGGCTCCGATAGTTTGTCTTTCAGGTTTCTTCCTTATGATTTATGCTATTTTGGTAAATCCCGATAAGAAAGATAAGAAATAATTAATGATATAATATGTATGTCAGATAAATCGAATTGACTTTTTATTTTCGGATATCATTTTTTAGCTGTAATCTAAGATAGGATGACATTACTTGAGAGTGTGATTTTGGCTGTTGTAGAAGGTTTGACAGAATTTCTGCCGGTTTCTTCTACCGGACACATGATTTTAACTGAAGGCCTGCTTGGTATGGAAAGTACTCCTTATCTGCGTGCTTTTATCGTGATGATACAGTTTGGTGCTATTCTAAGCGTCGTAGTGCTTTATTGGAAACGTTTTTTCAATTTTCGCAAACCTTCAGTTGGAGAAAGAGGCGGCCGATATGCGGGGTTGACTGGTTGGAACTTGTATTTACTCATGATCATCGGTTTGATACCTGCGGCTGTTATGGGACTTCTTTTTGAGAGTTATATTGATAGGCTGTTGGGTAGTATGTGGGTTACTGTGGCGATGCTTTTTGTCGGTGGAGTGTTTATGCTTTTCATGGACACATTCTTTATTCCGGAGAAAAAACCTGTCGTTACACCTAAAAAGGCTTTAATTGTAGGTTTTTTCCAATGTATAGCCATGATACCAGGAGTTTCTCGCTCTATGGCTACCATTGTGGGAGGTATGCAACAGCGACTGACGCGCAAACAAGCTGCCGAGTTCTCTTTTTTTCTGGCTGTTCCCACAATGTTTGGAGCTACTATGCTAAAAGGATATAAATTGTATAAAGAATTCGGCATACAGATTTTTTATGATAATATGCTTACTCTGATTACGGGTAATGTGGTGGCATTTATTGTGGCTATGTTTGCCATAAAGTTTTTTATAGGTTATGTAACCCGTAAGGGATTTAAAATATTTGGTTATTATCGCATCGTTATAAGTCTATTGTTTATGATGTTGTTATTGACCGGAGTAGTTACTGCCTGATCGGATTAAGATTTTTGCTTTTTATTACTTATGTCTGAAGTTGAGAAGATAGATTTATGTGAGGGGGCAGTACTCTGTTTCGATAAACCATATGGGTGGACTTCTTTTGATCTTGTCAATAAGTTCCGCTATCAGGCTTGTCGTTATATGGGAATAAAAAAACTTAAGGTAGGGCATGCCGGTACACTGGATCCTTTGGCTACCGGTGTTATGATTTTATGTACCGGAAAGAATACAAAATTGATAGATCGGATACAGGCGGAAACAAAAGAATATATAGCAGAAATAATTCTTGGGGCAACTACGCCTTCATTTGATTTGGAGCATCCTGTGGATGCAACTTTCCCCTATCAGCATATTACGGAGGATATGGTTTGCCAAATTTTGACTGAGCGGTTTCTTGGTTCTATAAAACAAATTCCTCCTGTGTTTTCTGCTGTCAAGGTAGACGGTAAGCGTGCTTATGAACTTGCCCGTAAGGGGGAAGATGCTGAACTTAAGGCTAAATTATTGGTTATAGATGAAATAGAACTATTAAAATATGATTTGCCCAAGATTACGATACGGGTAGTATGCAGTAAGGGTACATATATACGTGCTTTAGCTCGCGATATTGGTATCGCTTTAGGTTCCGGGGCTCATTTGGCCGCACTTAAGCGTACACGAGTGGGGCAGGTAACATTAGAGCAATGTAGATGCGTTGACGATATTGCTGACTTCTTACATCAACATGTACATATCCCTGAGAAGGAAATAAAGAATAATATATAAAAAATGAAACTATCTCAATTCAAATTCGACTTGCCGGACAATCTTGTTGCAAAAAAGCCTGCCCATTTTCGTGATGAAGCTAAGCTAATGGTTCTCCATAAAGAAACAGGAGAAGTGGAGCACAGAATTTTTAAGGATATTTTGGACTATTTTCAAAAGGATGACACTTTTGTTTTTAATAATACACGTGTCTTCCCGGCCAGACTGTATGGCAATAAAGAAAAAACCGGAGCGCGGATTGAAGTTTTTCTATTGCGAGAATTGAATGAACAGCAGAGATTATGGGATGTTCTCGTAGACCCTGCACGTAAGATTCGCATAGGGAATAAATTGTATTTCGGTAAAGATGACTCTATGGTTGCGGAGGTTATAGATAATACCACAAGCCGTGGGCGTACTCTTCGTTTCTTGTTTGATGGTTCGCACGATGAATTCAAAAAACAATTGTTTGATTTGGGTGAAACCCCGATACCGAAGTATATGGAACGCGAGGCTATCCCTGAAGATGCAGAACGCTATCAAACACTTTTTGCTGAGGTGGAAGGTGCTGTAGTAGCACCGGCTGCCGGGTTGCACTTTAGCCGTGAGTTGCTCAAGAGAATTGAGATAAAAGATGTACGCAAAGCTTTTTTAACCGTACACAATGGTTTGGGAAATTACCGCGATATCGAAGTTGAGGATTTGACCAAGCATAAGATGGACAGTGAGCAGATGGCTATCAATGCGGAGTGCTGTCAGATTGTAAATAAGGCTTACGATATGGGACGGCAGATTTGTGCTGTGGGTACATCTGTTTTACGTGCCATGGAAACGGCTGCAAGCACTGATAAGCATCTTAAAGAATATGAAGGTTGGACGAATCGTTTTATATTCCCCCCTTATGAATTTCAGATAGCTACATCTTTAATCAGTAATTTTAGTCATCCGTATTCCACTTTGCTCATGATGCAGGCAGCTTTTGGTGGTTACGAAAATGTAATGGAGGCTTATAAAAAGGCTATTAAGCATAAATATCATTTCGGGGGATATGGTGATGCCTTGTTAATTATTTGATTTATCCGATGTTATATTTAGGATTGGGAAGTAATGCCGGAGATCGTGAAGAAAATCTTCGGCATTCCATATTATTAATAGAAGAAAGAGTAGGATCTGTTGCTGTCTCTTCAGATGTTATTGAAACAGAACCTTGGGGGTATCAAAGTAATAACCCTTATCTCAATCAGGTAATTGGTGTGGAAAGTAAAAAAAGTCCGGAGGAAATACTTTTAATAACTCAGGATATTGAACGTCGGCTTGGACGCACACGGAAAAGTGTCAGTGGTGTATATAATGATCGTACTGTAGATATTGATTTACTGATTTGGGACGATAGGGTAGTGAATCGACCTCATTTGCAAATACCGCATCCTTTAATGCACCTCCGTTCTTTTGTGCTCGAACCGCTTTCCAGTATTGCTCCTGATTTGGTTCATCCATTATTAAAGAAAAGCATGACAGACCTTTATCTGTCACAGCAAAACGACGAATAGAGAAAAAGATATATTTTTCTTTTTTATTGACTAACTGTTTTGTAGAGAATTAATTAAAAAATCTTGTCAAAAAAATATTTTTCTTTTTCTCAATTTTATTTGTGTGATTAAAAAAAACATTATACATTTGCATCGCTTTACCGAAAAGTAAAGACATTGCGGAAGTAGCTCAGTTGGTAGAGCACAACCTTGCCAAGGTTGGGGTCGCGGGTTCGAATCCCGTCTTCCGCTCAATACAAAGCAATATTCTTTTGATCGTTGTTGTTAATTCGAAAAAAGAGTTTAACTTTGTAGTCCGACACCAAAATAAAAGGTGTTTAGCGATCTTCGACATAATTCATATTAGAAACGAAAAGTGTAGTACAGGGGAATATATATTTTCCCGTCAGAACTTAAAGGTTTCGATAAGATTCGATAACGGTGGTTTATTTTTGGGCGTATAAGGAAAAAACGAAATAAAAAGATATAACAGAGAAGAGTTTGATCCTGGCTCAGGATGAACGCTAGCGATAGGCTTAACACATGCAAGTCGAGGGGCAGCATGGTCTTAGCTTGCTAAGATTGATGGCGACCGGCGCACGGGTGCGTAACGCGTATGTAACTTGCCTGA
>NZ_KB904127.1 GCF_000379945.1 Porphyromonas macacae DSM 20710 = JCM 13914 | reverse complement strand
CTATGATAAAACGGCAGAAGCAGTACACATTCTTTTAGGGAATGGTTTTATCATTATCTTGAAAAAAATCAAGGAAAAGGAGAAGTAGTTTAGCGTAAAAGAAGAGTTGTTATCTCTTTGTAAAGGGTTCGCCATACTTAGATCTTATATCTATCCCAAAAGGCAGAAACGATGAAGAAGAAATTGTTATTGATGGTACCGGTTATCATTTGCTGCGGTATTGGCAGCAGCCTTAAAGCACAGAGACTTTCGGATCTTCCGAAGGCGGAGCGTGAAGCGAAGCTCTTGGAGATAGCCCGAGAGGTTTACCAAAGGGATCGTTTCAAGGCGTTTTATCGAGAGTATGGCGAACCCTTTATCACGGAGCTTGTTTTCCCTTATGATAATAATGACCCTGAGAGCATCTCTTATGGTGCAAGAAAGGGGGATATTATGTACAAGGTGCATTTCCCTTACGACCGGACGAAAGAAGTGATGGAAGCAGAGTATGCTGCGGTAGTCACGATCTATGATAAAACAGGAGAAGCTCTACGCATCCTTTTAGGCAACAACTATATCATTATCTTGAAAAAAATCAAGGAAAAAGAAAAGTAGCACTTCCTGATCGTATTTTTTGAAACGGTGGGTTTGTTGTGATGTACATGACGTTTGAAGTCAGGATGGAGGCCGTCAGATCTTCCCTGTCCGTTTTGAAAATATGTATGTGTATCTGACGAAACAGTGATGTTTTGTGTTCCTAAACATAGATGTTACATTAAAAAGACAGTCTCTGCAATCTCCGGAAACTGTCTTTTTAAGATAATAAGAAAAGCTTTGATATCTTAGTGTGCGGTTAACTTTAATTTCATTCATACCATGATGCGAAGAAATGGCTTATTGATTGTTGTGTTGCTGTTTTTTCTTATGATTTTCAGTAGCAACTTGAACGCTCAGCGTGTAGAATCCGTTGAGAAACGTCTGGAATATTTAAAATGGGGAGGACGTCCCAAAGAAAGGATAGATTTTAAGGATATCAATCACATTTTAGATAAGTTTCTGGGAGTATGGAAAGGTTCTTGTAATGCTGGTCGATGCAAAGGTTTCCTGTATGAGATTCACATAGAAAAAGGAGTACAAACAACCATGCTTCCGGAGTATACGGAAGAGATCCTTTATCTGCGCTACCGTGTTGTTGACGAGAAGGGTAATGAACTTTTTAACAGTCTCGAAATAAAAGATAAGACAAACCGTGGAGTCATAAAAGGGGCTTATCTTGGAAATATCAAGGGTACGGGATATGTGTTCGACTATTTCGGTGAAAGCTATAAGAACACGCAAATGAGTTATATCGGTTGTCATTTTTCCGAAGACGGAAAACAACTGTTGTTAGATTTGCATCCTCGGGACGTTTGGCTTCAGGATGGAGGTCGCCAGCTTTTCCCTACCCGTTTTGAAGAAACGTATGTGTATCTGACGAAACAGTGATGTTTTGTATTTTGTCTGTAGACAAAAATAAGAATCTTTGATTCAGATTTAGGAATATGCAGATGATTACCGGGCACCCATGGTAGCACATGACTATGTCGGAGAGTATGACTCCGAAGATTTTGGATATATCATTAAAAGCGGTCATGATAAGAATGCCCCGACTAAAAACTATATTGCATATCCCAAAAAGAAAAAATAAGTATGAAAAAGAAATTGTTATTGATGATACTGGGTATCATTTGCTGCGGTATTGGCAGCAGCCTTAAAGCACAGAAACTTTCGGATCTTCCGAAGGCGGAGCGTGAAGCGAAGCTCTTGGAGATAGCTCGAGAGGTTTACCAAAGGGATCGTTTCAAGGCATTTTATCGAGAGTATGGCGAACCCTTTATCACGGAGTTCGTTTACCCTTACGATAATGACAACCCTAAGAGCATCTCTTATGGTGCGAGAAAGGGTGATATTATGTATAAGGTTCACTTCCCTTACGATCAAACGAAAGAAGTGATGGAAGCAGAGTATGCTGCGGTAGTCACAATCTATGATAAAACAGGAGAAGCTCTGGATATCTTTTTAGGCAACAACTATATCATTATCTTGAAAAAAATCAAGGAAAAAGAGAAGTAGATTTCCGGAGGTTTCGGAGAAAACCTCCGGAAAAAGCTGTTTTAATCTCATGATTGTATACAGCTATTTGTCTTTTTGATAACTGCAATTCTGTTAGTCGTTTCTTAAGTAAAAAAGAAATTCCTTCCGATTTTTTGAGCTTTCCAAGCAAACGGTGTATCGTGATCGAACCGAATTAAAGAGTTTTCTTCAAAACATAAAAACCGCCAAAACATAGAGCATATTTTTCTGAGAAATTTGGAATGAATTATGCGTAAATAGAAGATTGAGGGCTATTTTGTATATTTGTATGCTTTATTAAAGACTTGTTTTCAAGGACTTAAAAAGGAAATAAGATTTTGAACGGAGAGGAACATGAGTTCGCGATCGAATGAGGCTCTCTATATTGTTTTTATGTTGGATACCAGATTTATTTCGGATGCCGTACAAAAGCATCGGCAAAAACATCACTACACCCCCAAAGAGTTAAAAGCCTCTTTCTTCGATATGGATGGTGTGCTTTTCGACTCCATGCCTGCTCATGCCCGAAGTTGGGTGCAGGCAGTGGCGGAAGAGGGACTGAAAACAGAGCCTGAAGATTTTTATCTCTATGAAGGGCAAACGGCAGCCTGTACCATAAACTTATTATATCGCAGGCATTTGAACAGGGATGCCACAAAAGAGGAGGAGAAGCGTATTTATCTGCGCAAAACAGCCCTTTTCGGAGAATATGACAGTGGCCGGGCTATACCTGATGCAGAGAGTGTGGTCGCCGAACTTTCCGACACTTTCAGAGTTTTGGTTACCGGCTCATCGCAGCCGGGATTGCTGAAACGAATAGGAAAGGTTTATCCGGGTATTTTCAATAAAGAAAATATGGTAACGGGCAATGACGTTTCGATAGGGAAACCTCATCCTGAACCGTATTTAATGGCGCTGAAATATGCAAAAGCATCGCCGGAGGAAGCCCTGGTGGTGGAGAATGCACCGAAAGGTGTCAGAGCCGGGGTGTCGGCCGGCATCTTTACTGTAGCCGTGAATACAGGTCCTCTGCCGGATGCCGTGCTCTATGAAGAAGGAGCCGGAGTGGTTTTTGACGATATGTCCCAACTTTTAGCAGCTCTGCCGCATATCCGCGAGGCTTTTGCCGGTTAGACTGTAGTTTTTGAGCAATGTAATCGAAATGAAGAGATATTTATATTTACTGTTGAGTTTGATCGTCCTCCTTTTGCCGGCAAATCTGAAGGCTCAGGAGAAAGGGAAAGACATCCGTTATTATTTCTTGCAGATGCCGGCAGCTCATGTGCCGATGCTTACCAGCGAAGACAGAGTGGCATTGTTGGATGCTTTTGGAAAAGACAATGCTCCATCTGCCGTGCGTGGAGCTTTAGTGGGAAATGTAAGATTGGAGATGCTGACAGATACTTACTTGCGTCTCCGTACGAGCAAAGTGGGAACTTTAGAGCTCTTGCTGTTGCCTCTGATTAACGGAACACCGGTAATTTCTCAAATCTCCACCGTAGAACAGCCGATACCGGATGCTACCATTGCTTTTTTTACGCCGGAATGGCAACCTATCAAACAATCCCTGATTGCTTCGGAGCTTAGTATGACCGATTTTATGCCGGAAAATGTCAATCCGGATACACCGGAAGGAGCGAAGTTGAAACAACTGCTGACCCCTCTTCATGTTATTTATAAAATAGATCCCAACAGAAATGAATTGCGTGCCATAGCAAAACTGAGATGCGATGCCTCTTTGGAAACTGAGTTGGCACATCTGATCAAGGCAATGCCTGCGGTGGATTTTTATTGGAGCCGGGGCATGTGGGTGAAAAAAGAATCGAACCGGTAAACTGCTGTGTGCCTTGTGCACGTTTTATGAGAAAAAACTTATGACACAAAAAGAAATACGTATTATATCCCTTACGGCCACGGCTGTGGTGATTATTGTCGGCATCCTTCTCTTTTGGATGGGCAGTGAGAAGAAGAAGCTGGAAGCGGATAAAATGAATTTTGCAAAACTGGAGAAAGAAGTGATGCAGGAGGAGTTAGACCGCTTGAATGAAGAATATGACGTGCAGTACAATAAACTGGTAAGGAGCAGCGGGGGGGAGTTGAATATGAGCTTCTCCAACGATTCTCTGGCCAATCAGTTGATTTCCGAAAGAGCCAAAGTAAACAGGCTCTTGGAAGAATTGTCTGCCGTGAAGTCGAGTAACGCAAAACGCATAAACGAACTGCGTAATGAAGTTAAAACGTTGAAAACGGTTTTACGCTCGTACGTGGTGCAGATAGATTCATTAAATACGGCCAATGAGCGCCTTCGCACAGAAAACAAAGCAGTGAAAGCAGACTTCGAGCGTATAAGCACCAAAGCAAACCAACTTCAACAGGAGAAAAAAGCGCTGCAGGGACGTGTGGAGCTGGCCGCTAAACTCAATGCGACCAATATCGGTGTCAGATTGCTGGATAAAAGAGGGCGAAAGACAAATAACTTAAACCGTGCGGAATCCATAGAGATCTCTTTTACCGTGGCTAAAAATATAACGACCGAGGTAGGAGAAAAGACTTTTTATGCCCGCATACTGAACCCGAACGACGAACCGCTGGTACGCAACAGTTCGGATGTGATGCCATTTGAAGGAAATAATGTACCTTATAGCTGCCGGAAGGTGGTGGAATACGGAGGTGATGAAATAACGATTACGATGTATTGGCCTGTCAATCAGGCGCTGCTATCCGGCCAATACCGGTTATATCTGGTAGCAGATGGCAATATGATCGGGGAAAAAACGTTTACACTCTAAAACGATTATAGTTGATTTACCTTAAAAACAATTTTGAGATGCAAAGACTGAAAGTGAGGTCATACATAAGAGCAGGCGGAATGTGGGTTTTCGTTTTAGCTGTATGGCTACTGTTTGGAGGTAATTTGGCTCAAGCTCAACAAATCCTGACGTTGGACAGCTGCCGGGCTATGGCAGTCGAAAACAACAAGTTGCTTAAGGCCGAATCGTATAAACAGCAACAGGCAGAGGCTAAATTGAGAGAGGTTAACATAAACTTCTTTCCGAAAGTTTCTTTACAGGGAGCTTTCGTTCACATGGACAAACCGGTAAAGCTGGTAGACTGGGATAATATGCTGGGGCCTTTCAATATTCTGGTTCCTCCCATGATACGTTCTCTTACCACAATCGATCTGGACAATATCTGGGTGGGTAATGCCACATTGATACAGCCATTATTTATGGGAGGGAAAATCGTTGCCGGACATCACATGGCTGCCAAAGCGGTAAGCCTTTCAAAAACAATGGCGGAAACCAAGCGTACCGAAGTGGAACAGCAGGTAGAGGAGACTTACTGGCAGGTTGTTACGCTAAAGAGCAAAGAGTCTCTGCTTATTCAGCTGATCAAACTGCTGGACGATGCTGTTAACGATGTAGACGTTGCCATCAAAGAAGGTGTTGCCACCAAAGCCGACGGTCTGACCATACGTGTGAAGCGCAGTGAGGCCGAGCAGAATTTGCTCAAAGTGCAAAACGGGCTTTATCTGTCGCGTATGTTGCTTGCTCAGCAATGCGGAATGGGATTGAATGCCGATTATCAGGTAGCGGACGAGGTCGATTTGGAAATCATGAATATCGATACGGAAGTACAGGCTCCGATGGATTCGATGGAATTAAATAGAAAAGTAGAGTTACGTTCGGAGATTCGTTCTCTCAGGCTGGCAGACACGTTGTTTAAGCACAAAGAACGGATGGAGACGGCTGCCATGCTTCCCAAACTGGCATTGGTCGGTACCTACACGACTTCCAAACCGAATCTGTTCTCTGCACCTCGAAATAACTTTGATGGCACCTGGGGTATCGCTCTGGTAATGCAGGTTCCCATCACGGATATTTTTACAGGTGTGGAAAAACGCAAACAGGCTCATGCCGAGCGAATGGTGAAACAGCAGGAGCTGGCCGAAGCGCATGAAAAAATCAGTTTGCAAATCAAACAAACCTTATTGAACAATCAGGAGGCACACAAACAAATGAGTGCTGCCAGACTGAACCTGAATCGTGCGCAGGAAAATCTCCGTTATGCACAGATCGGTTACAAAGAAGGGGTTATCCCTCTCTTAAATCTTACAGGAGCTCAAACAGCCTGGGCTCAGGCTCACGATAATCTGATCGATGCCGTAGTGGCTTTGAGACTTTCCGAATGCAAAATAAAACATGTTATTCCACAAGAATAAAAGACGATATGGACGAGAACAAAGACATGCAGATCAGATCATCTGCTAAAGGTGCTAACGATAACGGCACTACAACGATTACAGTCGGTAAACGCCAGAAGACCATGGTTTTCACTTTTTTGGTTGTTTTGGTTGTGGTTATTCTCATTGCAATAGCCGGTTTCATATTCTTCAATCCACATCAAGAAGTCATTATCGGGCAAGCAGAGGTCGAAGAGGTGCGTATCTCGGGAAAAGTGCCGGGGCGTATATCCGAATACCTTGTAGAGGAAGGACAGAAAGTAAGCAAGGGCGATACGCTGGTGCGCATTTATTCTCCGGAAGTACTGGCCAAGCTCGAGCAGGCCGAAGCTGCCAAGTCGGCTGCCGAGTCTTTGAACAAACAAGCTCGAGAAGGAACGAGCAAAAATTTGCAAAATACGGCTTTCGAGATGTGGCAGAGTGCCAAAGTTGGTCTTGATGTTGCGCGCAAAAGCTACGAGCGAGTGAAAAACCTCTATCAACAGGGAGTTATTTCGGCCCAGAAACACGATGAAGTAGAAGCTAAATTCCACTCCATGGAAGCTGCCGAACGGGCTGCCAAAAGTCAGTACGAGCTGTCCAAAGCCGGAATTTTCTCTCAAGAAAAAGCTACAACTCAGGCTTTGGTCGATCGTACTAAAGGAATATTGAGCGAAGTCGGTGCATACATGGAAGAGAGTGCTTTGGTTTCTCCTCTGGATGGTGTGGTAACGGATATTTTTCCTCATCGGGGCGAACTCGTAGGAAGCGGAGCACCGGTTATGAATATTGCCGATACGACCACTATACACGTTCTGTTTTCGATCAGAGAAGATAAATTGAGCAACGTACACCGCGATACCGAACTCAAAGCTTATGTGCCGGCATTGGGAGGCAAAAATATCTCGCTGCGTGTAACAAAGATGAAAGATATGGGTGCTTATGCAGCCTGGAAGGCAAAGAAGCCGACCGGACAGATCGACGTGCGCACTTTTCAGGTAACGGCAAAACCGGTAGAACCCGTACCGGGTTTCATAGCCGGTATGTCTGTTGTTCTTGATGACCCAAAAGTAAAGTAGATGGCTCGCAGGGAAAATGTTAGCCGGATGACATCGGACCAGTTCTGGTGCAGCTTAAAAGCCGTAATCATCAGAGAATGGCGTCTTGTGACCACACACTCTATTTATTTGGTGGGTATGGTCATCGCTCCGCTTGTCACCCTGTTTTTCATGCTTTCGCTCATGCAATACGGTCTGCCGAGTTCGTTGCCTTTGGCAGTGGTAGACTTGGATAATACCAAAACCACTCGCAGTCTGATACGCAATCTCGACGCTTTTGACCAGACGGACATTGTTATGAACGTGTCTGATTTCACAAAAGCCAGAGAAGCGATGCAGCGGGGCGAGGTTTACGGTATTTTGCTTATTCCCGGAAATTTTACGGCATCGGCAACTTCGGGGAAGCAGCCTAAGATTACTTATTACACGAATAATAATGTAATGATGGGCGGGAGCCTCCTGTTCCGGGATATGAAAGTGATCAGTGAAATGGCTTCCGGTGCGGTGGGGTTACAGGTGGGATTGGCAAAAGGCGAGCTTAAAGAAGAAATCATGGGTAAGGTTCAACCCATATCGGTGAAAGCGCATATCACAGGGAATACTTGGCTTAACTATTCTATTTATTTGAATAGCGTTATTATTCCCGGTGTTCTTCAGTTGCTCATTTTGCAGATGACGGTATATGCCATCGGGGTGGAAATCAAGAAGAGGACCTCCCGAGAGTGGTTAACCAAAGCCGGCGGATCCATTCACGTAGCTCTTTTGGGCAAACTGCTCGTGCACACCGCTATTTATATGGCTGTCGGCTTATGCTGCCTGGGTGTTATATACGGCATTGTGGGCTTTCCGCTCAACTCCGGCTGGGCACCGATGATACTGGCCATGTTGCTGCTTATACTTGCAGCCGAGTCGTTGGGTATTCTGTTCATTTCGCTGTTGCCCATATTGCGCTTGGGATTGAGTTTGGCAAGTTTATTCGGCATGCTGGCTTTTTCCATTTCGGGCTTTTCATTCCCGGTTACTGCGATGCACGGTTCGGTACGTGCCCTAAGCAATCTGTTCCCTTTGCGCCATTACTTCCTCATTTATGCAGATCAGGCACTTAACGGTATTCCTCTCTCATACAGTTTGAAGTCTTATGGTGCCTTGATACTGCTCATGCTGATACCGCTGTTTAATTTGCGCAATCTGCGTGAAGAACTGCTGTTGGTTAAATACATTCCATAAAAATCGGACATGGTACGAATGGCAAACTCTATCAAAGAGAAACTTTCAGATATACATTATATTTGGCTGACGGAATTAAAAGCCATTTTTGCAGACCAGGGAGTGATGATTTTTTTCTTTCTGGTTCCTCTGATTTATCCGTTGCTCTATGCCGCTTTTTACAATAATGAGGTCGTTCGTGATGCCAAATTGGTTTTCGTGGACGAAGACAATAGCCGGCTGTCACGGGAATATATTCGCAGAATAGATGCCACACCGGATGTCGAAGTGGTTAAAATATTACCGACACTGGAAGAAGCAAACGAAATGCTGCGACGCAAAGAGGCTTATGGCGTAGTGTTGATTTCCAAAGATTTCTCGAAAGATCTCACCCTGCGCAGGCAAACAAACGTCACTCTATTCAGCGATCTTTCCAGTGTGCTCTATTACAAAGGTTTCATGGTGGCACTGAACGACGTATCGCTGACCATGGGAAGAGAGTTGACTGCTGCAGAAGATTACGGACCTTCGGATTTAGCTACGGCTATAAAAGTTCGCCCCGTAGAAAGCGAGTACGTGGCTTATTATAATCCTCAAACCGGTTTTGAAAGCTTCCTTATGCCGGCTATTTTAGTGCTTATTTTGCAGCAAACCATGTCTTTGGGCGTATGTATGTTGGCCGGTACGGCACGCGAGCGAAATGAGAAGCACTATATCATTCCGCCGATGATGGCGCACTACGGCGGTCCGCTGCGAGTTATGCTGGGGAAGAGCCTTGCTTACATATTCGTATATGTATTTAACTGTATCTGGATTTTAGTGCTGATGCCTTATTTCTTATCATTGCCCCGGTTGGCGGCATCGATAGATCTGATCCTTTTCTTCGTTCCATTCCTTCTGGCCAGTACGTTCTTTGCCCTGACGCTTTCTTTGTTTGTCTATCGCCGGGAAGACACGATGATTTATATCGTTTTCACATCCGTAATTTTCATTTTCCTGGTCGGCTTATCCTGGCCTCTGTATGCCATACCGCCTTTCTGGAAAGCCTTCGGTTATCTTATTCCCAGTACACCCGGCGGGCAGGGATTCTCGGCTCTGAACGGAATGGGCGCTACGCTGACCGAAGTGGAGGTGCAATACAAAACGCTTTGGATACAGACGGCTTTCTATTTCATCATTGCAGCCTTCGGTTATCGCCGGCAATATGTAAAGAGTAACCGTTCTTCATAACCTCGATTATAAAAATACAAGGCAACAAAAGCCATGCATAATCAATATTTACTGTTAATAGAAACAGCCACCAAAGCCTGCTCCGTGGCAATGGCATCTGCCGACGGGTCGCTTTTGGCACATGAATATGTGGAAAATGCGGAGGCCGGACACGCTTCCCTCATCGGCCCTATGGGAGACCGTGTAATTAAAGAGGCCGGCGTACAACCCACAGCCGTAGGTGTAAGTGCCGGTCCGGGTTCATATACGGGATTACGCATAGGTTCCTCTTATGCCAAAGGCTTATGTTTCGGTTATGGTATTCCGCTGGTTTCCGTCAGTACGCTCGAACTTATAGCTTTCATGGCGAAAAAGGAAGCGGATACGCTGGCAGCAGACCGGATATGCCCTATGATCGATGCCCGCAGGATGGAAGTGTACATGGCTCTTTTTGATCGCGCAGCCGGAAGGATAACCGGAGACAGACCGTTTATCGTCGATGAACAGGCTTTTGCGGATGAAATGGCAGAACATAAGATTCTCTTCTGCGGCAATGGTATGGAAAAGTGCCGTCCGTTGCTTTCTTCTCTTTCCTCTAACGCTTTGTTTTCAAGCAAACCGATTGAGCCGGATGCTGCTTATATGGCTCCCATCGTTTTGAAAAAACTGGAAGAAGGAAACACCGAAGATATTGCCTATTGGCAACCGCACTATCTTAAAGAGTTTCATGCCGTAGTAGGACAAAACAAAGTACTCAACCGCCAAAGCTAATCTTGCAGAAGACTTGCTTTCCTGAAATATAACGACAAGGCCGTCTTGAGGATTTACATCCGAAAGATGGCCTTTATTCATGTCAATTATTTTATCCACAGTATGTTAAATTATGCTTTTTTGTTTTATTAAACTCTTCCGGATAACATAAGTAGTTGTCTTTCTGCTTGTTTTTGCCTACTTTTGTGCCGTCTAACCAATACGTGTAAACAAATGGACGACCCTAACCCTCCGAGAGAGAAAAACGTGGTTTTGCCATAGTCGCTTGTTACACACCTTCTTATCTATCCCATAGATAACCCGTGTGTTTCCTTTTCCCGCCGAACTCTATGATGCGGGCAGATACCTACAGACTGTGGTTTGGCCACCATAGTAAATAATCAAATAGCAAAAGGAGACACTCAATTATGACCACCTTTCTGGATTTTGGAATGGGCATACAGGTTTTGCCCGAGTTCCGGCCGAAATGCTGGGTAAACGTAGAATGCCCGGATGAGGACGATTTCAATTATCTTACTCAGGAGCTGCATGTTCCTGCAGAGTTTCTGTCGGATATTGCAGACTCGGACGAGCGCCCGCGTATCGAACACGAAGACGACTGGCAACTGACCATCTTACGTATTCCTGTGGAGAGCAGCACGGCGGCAGTGCCGTACAGTACGGTGCCGTTAGGTATCATTGTGAAAGAACGGTGCATTATCAGCGTCTGTTACAAAAAGTCGCAGATGTTGCCCGATTTCATCAGCCATCTCAAGCGTAAGAATATCAGCATACGAAATGAGGCGGATTTTATCACACGCCTTATCTACTCGTCCGCCGTGTGGTTTCTGAAATACCTGAAACTTATTTACGTAGAGGTCTCTGCGGCAGAAATGGCTTTGGAGCGTAGCGTAAAGAACGAAGATCTTCTACGTCTCATGAGACTCCAGAAGTCTCTGGTTTATTTTTCTACTTCCATCAGAGGGAACGAAGCTATGCTCGGACGTATGCGTGTCACTAACAGGAGACTGGAGGTCGATCCCGATCTTGAAGAAGACGTTGTTATCGAGCTGAGACAGGCTTATAACACCGTTAAGATCTACTCCGATATCATGGGCAGTACCATGGAGGCGTACGGCAGTATTATTTCGAACAACTTGAACACCGTCATGAAGCGTATGACCAGCATCTCCATCGTACTCATGGTTCCTACGCTGATCGCCAGTTTGTACGGTATGAATGTCGAGCTTCTTTTCAGTGATAAGTCTTGGGCCTTTTCGGCTATTCTGGTCTTTTCTTTAAGTTTATCCGTTATCGTTTTCTATTTCTTCAGACGTATCAAGTGGTTTTAATTGAAGAGAATTTGGGTTTTTTTACTATTTTTATTCATAAATCATATTGATTGTCTAAAAAATCGGAAAAGAAATGGGAAATTTTGTAAAAGAATTTAAAGAGTTTGCTCTTAAGGGCAACGTAATGGATATGGCTGTGGGTATCATCATCGGTGGTGCTTTCGGTAAGATTGTATCCTCTTTTGTCAATGATGTATTGATGCCGCCCTTAAGTCTTTTAATCGGGAAAAATTTCGTAGACTCGAAAATTGTTCTGAAAGAAGCCACCACCACTGTGGTAGAAGGGGTAGAGACGGTTGTACCGGCTGTAACGCTTAATTGGGGAGCTTTTATTCAGACTGCCCTCGATTTCCTTATTATAGCTTTGGCTATTTTCCTTATGATTAAAGGTATGAACAGTCTTCGTAAAAAGAAAGAAGAGGTTCCTGCCGAGCCGGCTGCAGATCCTGCAGACATTGCTCTTCTCAAGGAGATTCGCGACGAACTTCGCAAGAGATAGCATACCGGTCTTTTTCTTATATCAAGCGCAGCCTTTCCGGAAAAGGGATGGCTGCGCTTGATTTTATCCTCTGCTTCATAAAACTTATTCTTGTGGGGCAAAAAGAGTCGTTTTTCACTTCACACATTACAGTATCGTAAGGTAAACCTGCTCTTTCCATGCAGTATCACTACATCCGGGGCATTTAATAAATACAAGGAGAACAGACCCGCATCTTCACACGAGAAACTCTCCGATTAAACCCGCTATGGTTGTTAACACTCTAAAGAGTAAGAAACTAAATAAAAAAACTATATTTGACTACAAACTAATAAGCACAATGGGTATGAAAACGAACAAATTAATGCTCTTGACCTGTAGTATATTCTTCTCGGGTATTTTGGCTTTTGCCCAGAATGTGGATCCTTATGCAGATGATGTATATTACACGAAAGAAGACGCAAAAAAAGAACAAATCAAGGCTGAAAAGGCAAAAGAGCTGAGAATTCAGCAATATAAAAAGATGCAAGAACGCGAAGAAGCCCGAAGAGCTCAGCAGTTCAACTTGCAGGACCAACTGAATCACAGTTCTCAAGATGCCATCGATGCATATAACAGACGGACTTCTCCCGATGTAAAGGACAGCATCCTGAGCAGTGCACAGGAGGCTCCCATCGAATTGAGCACCTATCAGTCTTCCAGTAAGCGTAAAACCTACGGACGTTATTCCGATCGTTTGAGACGTTTCCATTCGGATGATGCCGTAATCATCAATGCGGACAAAGTCTATCTGGTTACAGACGACGGGCTTATGCATTATGAAGATTACAACTCCTATTATGGCAATGGCAACATTTATGTAAATGTTTATACCTATGAGGACCCATGGGCATATTATTATGACTCCTGGTATCCTTGGTACACTTATCCGCACAGATACTATAGAAATCATCGCTTCTACTATGGAGGTTACCGGTGGAGATTCTGGTATGACCCCTGGTATGATCCGTACTGGTACGGATCGTATTATGGCTACTACCCCGGATACTACGGATGGGGCGGTTACCATTATGGTTACTGGGATGGATACTATGATGGCTATTGGTACGGCGGAGGTCGAAGAAATAATTATTACAGACGCAACGATGTATCGCTGAGCAGGCCTCGCGATGGGTATCGTGGCAGTGATTACTCCGGTTACGATTATGGTAACAATACCAATAGAAACGGATCGGCACGCAGCGGCTGGATGGACTATAACCCCCAAACCAATCGTTATGCACCGAATAAAGACAAATCCTCTTCTGTAAACAGCAACGGTTCGCGCGGTGAATACAATAATAGCGGTATCGACTATAACAGACGTGGCAGTTGGAGCGACCGTAACAACCAGCGTGAATATGGTACTGTAGACTCGCGCAACAATACGGTACATACACGTATCAGACAAGATATCAACACGAACGAACGGGCTATCAGAGAGCGTTCCGTAAATAATAGCGGCAGCAGAGGTTCTTATCAAAGCAGAGGCAGCTATAACAAAAGCTACAATAATAACAGTTATAACAACAATAACAGGAGCAATAGCCGGAGTTACGAAACGAGATCGTCTACACGCTCTTCATACGATTTTCCTTCACGTTCCTCTTCAAGCGGAAACTCTTCAAACAGCAATGGCAGCTCAAGAGGTTCTTACGGAGGACGCCGGTAGTCTAAACCTTATATAATGAAACAATGAAACTGAAATATCTTTTTACTTTGGCAGCATTGGCTGTACCGGCCATTGTGTTCGCACAGGGCGAGGCTGCCGTTCAGCAATATTCGCGTCAGGATCTGGGCGGATCGGCACGTTTTCAATCCATGGCCGGGGCTTTCGGTTCACTGGGAGGAGATTTCTCGTCCGTGCAGCAGAACCCTGCCGGCATAGCACTTATGCGTGCCCGTTCGGAGCTTTCCCTCACTTTTTCCGGCGGTTCCGTAAAAGACAACGCTTCCTGGCTGGGCAATAGCAACAGGATGTCCAAGGGGCTCTTCAAGATAGACGGCATCAGTTACACCTCCAGCATGAACCGCGGTAAAAAAGCAGGGTATAGTTTTGGGTTCGGCATGAATAGAAACGGAAGCTTCGAGCGAAATATATCTGTTGGAGGTTTGGCTCCGGATAGATCCTATTCGGTAGCGGACTTTATTGCCGGAATCACTACACTGGCAGAAGATAATATAGGAAAAATAGCACCGGATAATCTGGGCAAATCGGATGCCTGGAACAAAGGAATCCCCTGGTTTCCCATTTTAGGCTATCAGTCGGGGATGATTAACCCGACCAATAAGAACGGAGGGCCGTATCATACTCGCTTCACATACATGGACGGAAACCGGTTGGTCCCGTTCGGTCCCCGATCGGCAGAGTTGACTCAGTATAGAGAAAGCGGAGATATTCTGAATATAGACTTCAGTTTTGGCTTGAATGTTCAGGAAACTTTTTACTTCGGAGCATCACTCACGTATAAAAGCATCTTTTATAAACTGAGAAGCGGCTACAACGAATCTTTCATGAAGCCCGACTATCTGTTCATCCAGAACGCATTGGAAACGGACGGCAGCGGCTTGGGAGGCTCGTTGGGGATGATCGTACAGCCGGTACAGGGCCTTAAGTTCGGTGTGGCATATTTTACCCCCACATGGTATTATATGCGTGATCGCTACATCGGTTATGCCGAAAGTCGTACGCCCAATCTTTCGCCCGATGGCAGTTATGAAATCGTGGATAAAGACGGTAAGCCGGTATTTTTCCTGAAAACAGAATCGCCCGAAGGTACCACAGATTATCGGATGAAGACCCCGGGACGCTTTGTGGCAAGTGCTTCTTATATTTTCCAAAAAATCGGATTGCTCAGTTTCGACTATGAATATCGTAAAGTAGGGCAAAACCGCTTGTCCGACACCGAGTACAACTATAATGTTTACAAAGACATCAACGATGCGGTAAGAGATGATTTCGGAGAAGAACACACCTGGCGTGTGGGCTTGGAAGTGAAGCCATCCGTACGCAGTGCATTAAGGGCAGGATATATGTATCGCACCAATCCGCTGAATAAGAAACTGACGGAAAACTTCGAGGCTCCTGCACCGGTGGAGATTATTACGGGTACCACTCTGCCTCATTACACGTTATTTGAAGGACAACAGGCATTTACTTTCGGGGGTGGTTACCGCATAACTCCCAAGCTGTATATGGATGTGGCCATGATTTTTGCCTCGCAGAAATCCCATACCTATACGTTCCCCTCGATAAATACTCCGAAGGTTAAGGTCGAATCCTTACCTGCCATCAATGTAGACAGCAAAAAGTTTTCAGCGGCATTAACCATCGGATATAAATTCTGACGAGAGCGAGAAACACCTTTATGTGTTTTATCAATTTTGTTTGTTTTCATTTATAGTTTGGCTACCCCGAGTTCCTTTTCAGGAGCTCGGGGTAGTTTTTATGTTATCGCAGGATATTTATTTTTTGATAAAAACGAATCTATTCATTTTAGCAAAGAAAAAATCTGCCTGATGGTTAAAAATTCTTCAGGCAAAGAATTTTCAACCAAGTTAACTTGGATTTTTATTTTCCTTAACGAGAATTCTCAACCATCAGGCAGAGTCTTTTATCTTCTTGAAGGTTGTAAAAAGTTATGGGAAAGAAGATAAAAAATTGATAATGGCAGGGTAGTGAGTGCCGAGACAGTTTTGTTATTCTTATTTGTTGTTTTTGCAAAGAGAATTCCAGCATAATGCGCTAAGTGCTCCGCCAATGAGAGGGGCTGCAATAAATAACCAAAGTTGCTGCAACGCGATACCTCCTTCAAAAAGAGCCGGACCTATACTGCGTGCCGGATTCACGGAAGTGCCTGTAATGGGTATTCCGATGATATGTACCAAAGTTAAACTCAGTCCTATTGCAAGTCCGGCAAAATTTCCTGCTCCTTTTTCATTGTCTGTCGTACCCAAAACCACAAAAACAAAGACATAGGTCAGAACTACTTCAGCAATAAAAGCCTGAGCCAATTCCCCCGCTTTGTATACATTGGCCCCTGTAGCGGTGGGACCCGCATGGCTTCCTGTTGAGACCAAAGCGTAAAGAATAGCAGAGCCAAGAATGGCACCGATAATCTGAAATAAAATATACATAGCCATATCTTTACCTGTCATGCGACCGGAAAGAAAGACCCCTAATGAAATAGCCGGATTGATATGGCAACCGGATATACCTCCAATAGTATAAGCCATCACAACAACAGACAAACCAAAAGCAAAGGCTACCCCTAAGGTGCCTACACCGGCTCCAACCATACCCACAGCATTACCGGCAAAAACAGCACTGCCACAACCCAACAGTACCAGAACCATTGTTCCTAACATTTCCGCAATGTACTTTTTCATAAGATTCATATTACGTTAAACAAAGTGGTTTTAATTATCTACAAAATAATTGAGGGAAGAAAAAAGATTTATAAAAAATAAAAGTTCGACTTATTATGGCATTTATGTAGATAATTATTTATAAATGTAGCTAATTGAAAAGCAATTAACAAAATATTCGATCGTTATATTACAAATTAAGTTTGATTCCCAAGAAATATTGCTGTCTATTGGTAATTATTATTTTTTTCGATGAATGATACGACCATATGCTTTCTAACGTAAAGTTTCGAGATATCCGAAAACGCAGTAACGAACTGAGTCGGTAACCTCGTCCGTAGACAAACGGCATCTCATAATAATACTGTGCTCTGGGAAGAGAAGCGTAAAGACGGGCAGGCCAGCCTGTGGTGTTGAATATCGCCCCTCCCAAGCCTATTCTGAAACGTCGGTTGGAGCTGTTGTAATCGCCTTTCATTCCCCAAGACCAGCCATAATCGGAATACTCGTAGTTCTCTTCTGTTTTATTATAATTATAAAGCCTGATGTATCGCGCCTGCATCTGTATGTTCCATAAGCCGGAGGAAGGCAGCAAATGGAGCGATGCCGTAAAATGACGTTTACGCAACGACTCTTTATCATTAACTCTTCTATGGCTCAAATGGAATTTGACAATCCGTGAAAAAGAATAACCGAGATAAGCCGTGCAGTCCAAAACAGAAGTATTACCCTCCCGGCCATAACGTGGTGCAGGGCTTCCGTAAATATCGGCATAACCTCCCAAAGTCATACTCCTGAAAGCCGGCAATTCGGCTGAAATGAATAGACCTTTCTCATTGCCCGGTACGGAAAAATGAGTGAATGATCGGCTTTGCGGAGACCAATAGCGAGGACTTATATAACGCATCAGCACCTTGTATGACCCTGTCAGATCTTGTTGCCATTCAATCCCCTGAACACATGCCAAAGCATCTTTCTCTTGTCCACGGGCTATTTCTCCATAAAGACGAAAGCCGGCATTATCGTTTTCATACCGGTAAAAAGCTCCGTAGTTGAACTGCTTTTGAAGATATGAATATTCGGACGTCGTGTATGGAGCATAAGATTTTCGTAGTAGACGGTTACCCCATGAATGGCGGGCAGCCTCTATACCGAAACGCCATTTTCCCGAACGAAAAGAAATTTCACCTCCCACACTGCGAAAGCCGATTGCATTTTTACGTGCCAATTCATCCTCCGTACGGTGCAGACCGTTGTTTTGTAAGGAGGTGATGATTTCCTCTCCCTCTTCTTCCCGTATGGTAGCATCATGCGGAACTTGGGATGCGAAAAGAAGGGCAGTCCAGGCCCCGGAAACCCATCGGGCACCGGCACCACGCATATAGCCATACTCTACGGTGGAAAATTTGGGACGAATGGAGGAGGCTTCCGGCAAACTGCGATGAGAGAAGAGATTGCCGCCATAGCCGTACTGTGCCTGATTGAGGATAAGCCCCAAGCCCATACCCACACGGAAATCACCCAGTATCAGAGTTTCCAATGCACCCGCTTTGCGCAGCATCAAATGCCCCGAATAAGCGTCATAGCCCCGTATATAACGGTTGAAAAAAGGTTCTCCGAAATCTTTTTCTGCGGTAAAAGCAACTGAAAGCCGGTCTTTATACCGGTGTCGCCATCGAAAAGAAGTAGCAAAAGGCTTTCCCAAATATGTTTTTTCTTCCGATGTCGCACGGTGCGTACAGGTCAAGTGCAGTTCGCTCTTCCCGTCGCGTATCATACGTATGGGACCCGGGCTTTGGTTAACCGTATCCGGCACATAAACAAAAGGTAAAAACCGCTCGATGGTATCCATATCCCAGCCTTCGACGTTTTTCAGATCATATAAAGATGTGAAAGGGGGATGCTCCAGTCTGTATTTTATGAAATGATGGATTTGAAACTCATTCAGAAAAGGTAAACGAACCAACTCCTCCCGGGTGATTTCATTCAAATTCTGCGGATCAGAGACAGCTGCTTCCAATTCATCCCGGAGGTCGTCGGCCTCGGTTTCACTCATCCGTCCGTCCTGTACGGCGATGCCGATATATTCTTCCAGCCAGATACGCCAGGCATCGGGATTGACGATACGCTGTGCCGGACTCGCGAATGAAACACAAAGCAGCAGAGACAGGAAGGTAAAAAGAGATGAAAAAGTTAACGCTTTATCGCTTGCACGATTCATTATATAAGGAGGTATCGGATTAAAGGTTTTTATAGAAAAAGACTGTGTGTCAGCATGCGCAAATTACTGCAACTTGAAAGGGGCTGTGTCGAGACTTTTTTGCACAACCCCTTTCAGGTACATCAATTCTCTACGGGCGTAACGATGATAGACGTTGCCCCTAACGTGATTACGTCGCCGAAGTGAAGTGAAGCGAACTCGCCTTTCTCCAATAAACGTCCGGCTAAAAATGTGCCTGTACGGCTGTCGTCGTCTGCCACCCATAACCGTACGTTGCCATCTGTTGTATGCCCTGCTTTGAAAATACAGTGGTGGCGGTCCATGCTGGGGTCGGACGTGAGCACCGCTATATCTACCGGTGTATCTTTGTTTCTACGCCCCAGATGCGTTATTCCCTCATAAAGAGGAAACTGCTGCTTAAAACCAAAAATATTTTCGACTACAGAAAGAACGGCCAGAGGGACGGCCTCCGTTCTTTCGGACGTATTCTTGCGACGCACATTGAGACGCATACGAAGCTGGTGCCCGCAAGCATCGCATACCACATCCAAACGCCCTTCCCGCTTTTCTATGGCTTCCCGTATTTTCTCGTCGGAAAGTGTAATCATCTGATCGCACTTGGGGCAAAAGACACGTTTCACTATGATTGTTTTTTAGGAGTAAGGATTGATTTGTACTGCTCCGGGTTCTTCAGAATCTCCACCGCTTTGGCCGTATCCTTATCGCTTTTGAGCATATAACGAACGGCTCCGCTCTGATAGTAGTAACGCGATATAATGGCGTTGTTCAGGTAATCGGTGATTTCTTTTTTGAAGGTTTTCATGTCGCGCGACAGATCCGGCTTCAACTGCGCTTCAAGCTCTTTGAGCGTATTGCCCGCACGCTCCAGATAACCTTCCACTTCGGCAACTTCTTTCAGTTTTTCCAATACTTTGGAGCTCTGCCTGTCGTAGTCGAACTTTTTGGCCTTCAATAATTGTTCAAAACGGGCATAATCTGCATCTGTGATGCTGAATTGCTCGGGTTCGGCTATCGTATCGTGATTGTTTACATAATCGGTAATGAAATCAAAAACATCATTGTTGATATCCATGTAAAACAAAATGGTGGGCAGAGAATCTTGCTTTATGGTTATGTCGGGTAAAATTCCGCCTGCATCTTTTACCGGTCTTCCGCCTGCAGTATGGAATTCATGCGTCAGGCTGTCGGGCAGAACGGCTGTTTTCCCTTCCCGGGCTTTTTGATAGTCGATGCGCTGGATGCAGCGACCGCTGGGTATGTAGTACCGGCCTGTGGTTATTTTGAGCGTACCGTTATAAGGTAAATTCAAAGGACTCTGTACCAGACCTTTGCCATAGCTTTGATTACCTATCACCACGGCGCGGTCCAAATCCTGTAAGGCTCCGGCCACGATTTCGGCCGAGCTGGCACTGTGTCCGTCAATCAGCACTACGACAGGCATAGTGGTATCTATCGGTTCGTTCTGTGTGCTGTAGGTGGTTCGCTCCTGAACACCGGGGCGTCCTTTAATGGACATCACTTCCCGTCCCTTGGGCACAAAGAAGTTGACGATCCTTACCGCTTCGCCAACCAGTCCGCCTCCATTGCTGCGCATATCCAGCACCAAAGATTTGATGCCGTGATTGTCTTTCAAATCGCGCAGTGCCGTTTCCACCTTGCGGGATGCCTGATCGGTGAAAGAAGAAAAACGAATGTAGCCGACGTCTTCACCCAGCGTGCTGTAGTAAGTAACCGGGTCGACAACGATTTTGGCACGCTTAAAGGTAAACATGCGGTCTTTCTTTTCTCCGGGCCTGCGTACTTTCAGTTTTATGGTGGTGCCGGGCAATCCTTTTAGAGCAGCACTGACTTCGGGTGTTGTGGACTTGCGAAAGTCTCTTCCGTCGATCTCCAGTATGATATCTCCGGCTCTGAGACCGGCTTCGGCTGCCGGTTGCCCCTGCATGGGACTGTTAATGATTACAGAACTGTCCGGCCGCTGGGATATGATCGAACCTATTCCCGCATATTCTCCTTTGGTGAGTAATTTCAGCTGGTCATTATCTTCGCGGGCAAAGTATTCGGTATAAGGATCGAGGCTGCCGAGCATGGCACGAATCCCGATTTTGGAAAGCCGCTCCATGCTGACGGTATCCACGAAGTTTTGCTCCACATTTCCCAAGATGGAGCCCATAACTTCCAATGCCTGAATATAATTGAACTGATTGGCATGACGTAAACTGTCCGTTGCCTTATTTTGTGCCATAGCCGGCAAGATACAACCTGCGGCAAACACCATCGATATGAGTATTGTTATTCTTTTCTTCATAATGCGAATATAACTATTTAGCTACGAAGGAACATGCTCAGGACGGTAATAACTTACGCAAACAGGCTGCAGCCAAACGAATATCTCTGAGGGACTTATCGGTAAAAAGCACCTGTGTATCCGGTCGTCCGAAATAAAGGATGCTGAAAAGAGCTCGTAATGAAGGGTATGCTCCGCTACGAATGGCTCTCCGGCCTTCCAGCATGGTGCAGAAACCGGGTTTTGAAGCTAATATATCCGTAGAAATACCGTACTGTTGCATATCTGCCATTAAAACGTTTCGGTGAAACAATAAATTATGTGCTATCACACATTGGCAGGCATTGAGCTGTTTTTCCAGTTCCCGATAGGCAACCGTCGGTTCTATGCCCTCAGCCAACATGCAGCTATCGATGCCATGTCTTGCCGTAGCTGCCTTGCTTACTTCACAATCCCTTTTGAGGATGAAACTCTGCTCCGAAAGCAGCTCCCCGTGTTTGTTCAACACGCCGAAAGCCAGTTGTACGACGGGTAATTCCTCCGGAATTGTTCCTTGCCGGTAGCACTCTTTGTTTACCTCGCAGGCAGTTTCGGTGTCGATTGCCAGATAAAAGGGAATCGAACTCTTCGATTTACCGGATGCCGGCTTGAACAGCATAGAAGAGTCTGCATCCACTTGTCCCATGGTGATACGGAGATTCGGAGATAAAAAAGATTCGTCCTTCTTATGCTGTTTTCGCATAAAAAGGACGATAGATAAGAGGGCGACAAGAGACAAGAAGAAATAAATCACCTTCGTAACAGCCGGTTATCTTATTTGCGACCGAAAAAGAAGTCCGAGTCTCTTTTCCTGGCTTTATTTACCCATTCTTCGGGTATAAACTTCCAGTTCGGTTTCTTATCAGGGGTTATGCTGCCCCGGTCTTCAAAGTATTCGATCAACGTCAGCAACTGATCATGCTTGCAGATAGCAAGAATACGGTTGGGCAATTTTTCTCTGTCTATACCTGCACCATCGGTGAGGTGTCCGCCTGCACCGCCTGCACGGTAGCTGTTCATCGCTACACGATAGCGGGCTTTCATGTCGAACGGTTTACCGTTGGTAAATCCTGTAATCCGCACACGTTCACCGATCGGTTTACTCAGATCTACGACATAGTTTATTCCCTGTGCCGAACTGTAATTATAAGTAGGAACTTTCGTTTTGTATGTATCCGTGATTTTGGCATCGGGTCGGAAGACTATTAAACGATCGTTCGGCCCTGCCATCGTTGCCGCCCACTGTTTGTAGGAGTGTTCCAGATAGCCTTTGACTTCTTCGCCGGTCAGTTCCATGGTATAAAGCATATTGGAATAGGGGAAAAACTGAAATAAATCCCGCACACAAAGATCTCCGGCATCCAATTTGGCCGAAATCTTCAGTGGAGCAGCAAAAGAAATATCGGCATCCGTGACGGCCAGCTGAAACTGATGTATTACATCCATAAAAGCAGAAGCTCCAAACAATGCATCCGCAGCAGCTACCGGAGCATTCAGGGTTCCCACCTTTTTATCCAAGTAAGATTTAACTTCTTCCCGTTCTGCCGCAAAAGTTTGCAAAAAAGCGGAGTCCGGCTCATACCGGTTGATATCCAGCAGATTAGCCTCGATATGCTTGCTCATCGGCTGTTTATTGCCTTTCCCGGTGAAAGTTATGTGTATATCCGATGCCCAATTCACATTATTGGCAGGATCTATCATCAGTACGCTGTCGCCCCGCGTATTCACAATCCATTCGTTGGCCGTTTTATGGTCATGGCCGCAAAGTACGATGTCTATACCCGATACATCCTGAGCCAACTTGCGTCCGGCATTCTCCATATAACGCGGATTATCATTATCCACACCGCTATGGATGAGAGCAATGAAAAGGTCCGGTTTGGATTTTTCTCGAATTGTTTTCACCCAATGGGTTGCAGACTCTTCAATCGATTCAAAGCGTATACCTCTCCAAAGATGTTTCGGAAGCCATTCGGGAATGGCAGGAGTAATAAGCCCCAGTACTGCAACCTTAACGCCCGAATACTCGAAAATCTTATAAGGAGAGAAATATGGTTTGTCCGTAGCCGTATCGATGGCATTGGCTGCCAAGAAAGGAAATATCGTCTGTTTGAAACATTTGTCGTATATCTCATGTCCTGTTTCAATATCGTGGTTGCCGACAGCGGCTGCATCGTATTCAAGATAGTTCATCGCTTTGACCATGAGATGAGTATCTGCCGTATTGATATAGTTGTAGTAATAGGCAGGCGGTTGACCCTGGAAAATATCGCCGCCATCCAGTAAAAGAACGTGTTCATTCTGCTCGCGGATCTGTTTGATGGCTGTGGCAAAGCGTGCCAAACTTCCTGAACCGTCACGGTCCAGGATAAAATCATAAGGATAAACATTGCCGTGCATATCCGATGTATGGATGATGCGCAGTTCTACTTTTTTTTCTTTGGATGAGCAGGCTGTCATCAACAAAGCGGCCAATACAACGATCGAAGTTGCAAAGAAGCCTTTCACACTGTTTTTCATTTTTTCTTCTTTCGATTATCCTGTTTATATATATAGAAGAACGAATACCTTTCGCCGTTATAACGTCAAAGGTATTGTTCTGAATCTTGAATATAAAAGTATCAACCGACCTTACTGCCCGGGGCCACCTCTGCCTGAGGCATCACGACCCGTAAATCTCCTGTGGCATCGACTGCCGACAGTATCATCCCGCAACTTTCTATGCCGCGCAGTTTGCGCGGGGCAAGGTTGGCAATAAAGCAAACTTGTTTGCCCACCAGATCTTCCGGCTTATAATAAGCTGCAATGCCGCTAACAATGGTGCGGCCGCCCAAGCCGTCGTCTATCCTGAATTGCAAAAGTTTATCCGTTTTAGGTACTTTGCTGCATTCCAAAACGGTACCCACACGAATGTCCATTTGTTCGAACTGTTCGAAAGCGACCTCGGCAGCTATAGGTTCGGCCCTATGAGCTTTTGCTTCGTTTTCTGTTTTGATATTCCTCAGTCTTTGCATTTGAGCCTCGATAGCTTCGTCTTCGATTTTCTCAAAAAGCAATTCTGCTTTACCGAGAGTATGCCCCACAGATAGCAAATCCACTTCACCCAAACGATCCCACCCGAACGGTTCGGTTTGCAGCATATCCAGCAGTTTCTCCGTACTGAACGGCAGGAACGGCTCGAAAGCGATGCTCAAATTTGCGGTAATCTGAAGGGCTACATTCAAAATCGTAGCCACTCTGTCCATATCCGTTTTGGCCAGTTTCCACGGCTCGGTGTCTGCCAGATATTTATTACCGATACGTGCCAGATTCATAGCCTCTTTAAGAGCTTCTCTGAAGTGGAAATTCTCCAGATTGAACTCCAGTACCGATTTAATCCGGCGGAAGTGTTCGATTGTCTCGCGATCGTATTCGTTCAGTTCTCCACGAGCCGGCAGTTTACCGTCGAAATATTTATGTGTAAGCACCAAAGCACGGTTAACGAAGTTGCCGTAAATAGCAACCAGCTCATTGTTGTTACGTGCCTGAAAATCGCGCCAGGTAAAGTCGTTGTCTTTTGTTTCGGGTGCATTGGCCGTAAGCACATAACGCAGTACATCCTGCTTGTCCGGAAAATCCTTGAGATACTCGTGCAGCCACACAGCCCAATTACGGCTTGTGGATATTTTATCTCCTTCGAGATTGAGAAACTCATTGGCTGGCACATTGTCCGGTAGAATAAAACTGCCTTCGGCTTTAAGCATGGCGGGGAAAACGATACAATGGAAAACGATATTGTCTTTTCCGATGAAATGAATCAGACGTGTATCTTGGTCTTTCCACCATTTTTCCCAGTCATCGGGACGCAATTCTTTCGTATTGCTGATATATCCGATGGGTGCATCGAACCATACATAAAGTACTTTGCCTTCGGCTCCTTTCACTGGTACAGGAATACCCCAATCCAGATCCCGGCTGACGGCGCGCGGTTGTAATCCCATATCCAGCCAGCTTTTACACTGTCCGTATACGTTGCTTTTCCATTCCTTGTGATCTTCCAAAATCCACTGACGAAGCCAATTTTCATGCTGGTCCAAAGGCAAATACCAGTGCTTCGTTTCGCGCAGCACGGGTTTTGTGCCACTGATAACGGAGTGCGGATTTTTCAGATCTGTAGGATTCAGAGAGGTACCGCACTTTTCACACTGGTCACCGTACGCTCCCTCATTATTGCAATGAGGGCAAGTGCCCACGATATAACGGTCGGCCAGAAACTGTTTTGCTTCCTCATCGTAATACTGTTCATTTGTTTGTTCTATAAACTTATTGTTTTCGTAAAGTTTTCGGAAGAATTCAGAGGCCGTTTCCCGGTGCATATCGCTTGTGGTACGACTATAAATATCGAATGTGACACCAAACTCCTCAAACGACTGTTTGATCAAATTATGGTAGCGATCCACTACGTCCTGCGGTGTAATACCTTCGGCCTTGGCTTTCAATGAGATGGGCACCCCATGTTCGTCGGATCCGCCGATGAGCAGCACATCCTCTCCTCTCAGACGTTTGTAGCGGGCATAAATATCGGCAGGTACATATACCCCTGCCAAGTGACCGATATGTACGGGGCCGTTTGCATAGGGCAATGCGGTAGTAATCAGTGTTCGTTTGAAGTCTTTCATCTTTAAGTGTCTATAAAATCCAATTTGAAATGTAAAGTTAATGAATTACCGAAAGAGCCGTATAATCCTTAATAAATATCTATTCGCACCGATATTCAATAAAATATATAAGTATCGACTTTAAAAAAAGAGTACCGATAACTATCGGCACTCTTAGAGCTTTTACAATACTTGTTTATTAGAATGGTTTTTTACTTCGTCCTGTGTTGATTACACGAAAACTTCGCACTTGAAATACATCCGGCTTCGTATCTATTTTTATATCCTCTGCCGAGTTTGATTTATTTGATTTGAAATTAACTGTAATCTCGTTATCCACAGGTATTTGTGTCATAAGATACTCCCAATAGGTTTTTCTGTTTTCAAATCCTAAAGCTAAGCCTTGATCGTCATTCGGATAAAAATGCTCCGTAAAGAAACGAATGCGAAGGGGGAGGAGTGCCTTGGAAAAATCTTTTGGAAGCTTCAACTTTATAGTCATCGGAGACCCTTGAGATTTCCAAACAGAACAAGGATTGTTATTGCTGACGTCGGTATGATTAGCCCGGATAGAAACGAAATTATACTTATCGCGTATTTGTATCTTTACACGTCGTTGCAAATCCCCTTGCCCTTTCACTCTTACAATTACTTCTGAATTATAAATCACTCCTTTGGGGAGTGCTGCAAATTGCAATGTTACCATACCATCTGAGGAAACGCTGGCATCGGTTATGATTTTATCATTCGGTTTACGAATAACCTCGATCTGATTATTTTGGGTACTCAATTTTCCCTTATCGGGATAGTACGAAGCTTTAAAAGTTAAAGAACGAACACCATCTACAACAACAAAACTCGGTTTCTCTACTCTCAACAAACCTTTACCATCAGAAAAAGAAGGGTACGGTTGCATCTCTTCCGAAAGAGCAAAGTTGTTATCCGGGATGGCGCGTTTAGCCTCTTCCAAAGTTTTACGACCTACTTCCGGAGCTCCCTTGACCCCATTGATAATGATCTTCAGGAGCTGATTACGTTTGATATCGAATCGCTGAGATTTTTCTTTGCTGTCGACCAAATCAAGTTTGAAATAACGAAAATCAACTTGATCTTTTAATCGGGCTTTGATTAAAAGATAAGGGTGTGTATCGACATCTCCCTGATTAGATTGTTCATAGGCGAAAATAGGTGTTTCGGCAGGAACGAAATCGCTCTCTTGAGTATCGTAAAGAGGATTACTCATCACCGGTGTTACATGTTGCTCATTAAAACTTACACCGTCAAATGGAGCTATCGTTCCTTTTCTTGTATTATTATACAGTGCGTATGAAACATCCAACAAATCTCCGGTAGTAACCACCAATAGGATTTTAGCTTTATTACGCAAAAGGCTTACCGAGCCCAGATCCTGTTTATCCTCAACAAGTTCATACTCTTTACGCTGCCACATGACAAAAACCTCATCTTTTGTTCTTTCTATGGCAGGTATAAGCTCTCGCTCATCACGCCCCAACCAATCGGCGATTTTATCTTCAGGCAGCGAATAGTTGGCTACGAAATGAATAGTACGTTTTGCTTTTGACTTATTCACTCTGGCTGTAAAGGCATACTTACCTCCACCCAATGATTGCACTTTTGCGTGAGAACGCTGAGTAAACAAACCTTGTTCATTGAAAATCCACAACTCCAGAGAGTTGATAGCCGATTCATCCTCGGCACCGGAACGCAGAATTTGATAATCGGGCATCTTAACGGAAAAAGTTATCAAATCCCCTCTTTCACCCGCAAGTTCGCCCTCTTTTCCCTGAGTACAACTCCAAAAGAGTAGCGGAAATAATATTATATACAAAAATCGTTTCATAAATAGTCTGTTTGAATGTTAGAAATTATAATTCTTCACATCCCGAACACAACGGGTATAAGCTCTTTCCGGTGAACCGTCTCTCCCTCTTATCATTTGATGAGCCACACCATTTGCAGCCCAATAAAATTTCCCGGTCATAATTGTTTTAACCGCACTCTTATGATTATTTTGAAGTCTATCTATAAGTGCTATTTCTGCGTCTGTGGGTAAACGCCAGTCATCAAGTATTTCTTTCCGTCCGTTGATAATTCGCGTTTCTGTATAACCCGCACAAGTCCCCAAGGCATTGGTCAATTCAATCTTTCCATTTCTATACATATCGTATAAGATATTGTCTCCATTATTTCTAACATCTTCATACCTAATAGGGAACGTTGCACCAAGTTGTGAGGCCAGTTCAAAAGAAGGAGAAACCATTTTGGCAGTTTCACGATCATTTTTTGTAACTAACTCTACTACACGTTCGTATTCACGATACTTGCGACGATAAATGCGTTTATAGAAAGTTTTTTGTTCTGTTGGAGGAAATCCTAAAATCATATTTCCATCTTTGGGAGGGATAAGAATTACCACATGATACATTGATTTATTATTAAGATTATCGGGTAATTCTTTCCGCCAGCTTGATTCAACACCGAAGGTATAAGCAATATACTGCTCGGGATACTGCACCACATGGATTTCTTCCATTAAATTATCATTGTTCGTCAACTTTATCGTAAAATGTTTCGGTACATTATTTTCTTGTAATTCGGCATTAAACGATATTTTGGTGGAACTTATCGATACTTTAGGATATTGAGAGCTATGAGTCGGAACCGGTTCTTTTACTTCTAAGCCTGTATCTGAGTCAACATAATTGTACGTACAGCTTGTGATTTCTGCTTTTACAGGGCTTGAAGACTTATAAGCGACTTCGTAGGAGGTGACTACACTCATAACAACATTTTGCTCTTCTACCAGCAAATATTTTGGAGAAGAGATCCCGAAATCTTCTTCTTTCTCATCCCAGGGTTTAACCGAAAGTTCACGTCCTTCCACATCGACAGGAGTGTCTTCATCCAAACCTCCGAGGATCTCTATCAAAACAGAAAGGTCGTAAAGTGTATTTACTTTCAATTTGTTTTCTTTCGGTTTAATGGGGATTTTATAGAAATATTTTTTAGCAGTATTGTCCTTTTCACCTTTTTTCTTCATTGTCAAAGTGAGTAATAACTGTGGGCGTTCATTACTTCCATCGGTCCATTCGGAATAGAACGAATAGAAATGAGCACTTTGATTCGTTTCATTCAGTGGAGAAAAATTCGACATCCGCTCTTTGATGCTGTTTGGCACATTCTCTGCTTTGTTTAGGTAACCTTTTACTCTATAACTGAGTAGCTTTGCCTCAGGAGTACCAATCAGTTCATAACCGTCGATGGCTATTTGGGGATTATTAATTCTGATTTTAGAGATCACCCGCTTAAGGCTTATCTTTCCAAGATTCTTAGTTTTGGGGTCTTTCATATCTACTTTTTTAGATATGTTTCCGATCATTACACAAGACTGAAATCTCTGCTCGTTTAGATTGGTATTCTCAATAACAAGACTTTTCAGTTCATCCAGTGTTTTGGGCATTGAATTTTGCTTAAAATCTTCGTTGGCAACAAGGTAAATCTGAGTTTCAATATTTCCGGGAATTTGTTGTTGCTGTTCGTCAGTTATCGCCACTTTATATTTGCCTTGAGAACTATTCAAAACCTCACAAGTATTGTGCACAAGGATGTTACCGTCAGCCCCTGCCGCAAAAAGCCAGAGTTTCTCTATCTTGTTTTCATTATATTGTTCATCGACGTTTTCTGTAGCTCTTACCACATTTTGGCTTTTGATATTGATGCTGAATGTAAGTTCACCGTCTTTCAGTAAAGGCTCTGAACCCGGTTCGTTATCTTTTGATGAACAACCGCTGCATAATCCTGATAGGAAAATTGATAACAGCATTATTGTCGTATAAAAGTTCTTTTTCATAATCGTTTCCTCCAATTAACTGTTATTCTGCCGGTTGAACAATTTTTATTATGGCTTTCTGCTCTGAACTTTTATTCAGAATCACAACTTTACCATTAACCGTGAAGTAAATTTCAGCATTTCGAGGCTCATTACCTCCCTCGCTTTTAGCCATAACACTTATCGTATAGTCCGTCCCGTCAGCTTTTCCCTCTGATACGTAAGAAGAATGAGTGTCAAAACCGAAATTCAACCCATCAGAAAGTGTAGCTTTCCACATCGTACCTTCAGAAGCTTTTATCCGAACATGGAAAGTAACAGGCTGTCCATATTTAATCGTATGCGAATGACCGTCTGTAAGTTCAGCCGGATCAAGATGCACCAAATACGGTCTAAGGAAATCGTGCTGTAGATTTTCTTTATCCCAGGGCTGCACAGAAGTTGTCAATAATAAACCGTTGTACTCGCCGATTTGAGTAATTGTTCCCTTGAGGTGATAATGATGATTCCGAAGAATTTGATATTTATTATTGCCACCCTCAGCATTGATATAGGTTTTATATGTTGTTGAAATGCCATTATACAATGCTTTTACAAAAAGTATCGGAGCACGTCCTATGGTATCTGAAACTGAATTTGAGAGATTTTCATAAACATAAAGAGCATCTTTATCCGATATAATCTGTTGTGACTTGCCGTGATTAATAAGAGAAACAGATTTACTGTCAAAAGACCAATTCCAAAGAGTATTCTTATCGACAGATTTCTTCAGATCTGCAAGTGTTGAGTTTTTGGCATTGCGAATAATCTCTATAGACTGTATTTTAATGTCATCGTTCTCTGCAGTTTTTTGATTAATCTCCAGAGTAATCTTGGCTACGGTACGGACAAGTTTTACCTCTACACTGTTTTTTCGACCTTCCGCAATGGTGATATTTTCTTGAATACCAACCATTACCGGAATTAATTCTTGATTGTTTTTTCTTTCAGGCAATTGTATTTTTTTGAAATCGTCAAAAAAGATTGTCTTGCTCAAAACAGCAGTCATATCAGCCGTTTCGTTCGCAATAACTACCACTTTGCTGTTTTGGCCAACATGGGCTTGAAGAGATATAGTAGCAGATAAGTTACCTTCTTCATAATATTTTTGCACATCAAGAGCCATACCCTTAAAGACCATTACCCTAAGGCTTTTGATTTGAGTGTCTCCGCTAAATAATTTGCGATCTGCCCGCATCACGGTTCCACTCAGGTTAAGGACAACATCTGCTTCTTTTACCTCTTTCACATTATTGTCTAATGCTTCATCTGCACCGCATCCCGAAATAATCAGAAAAAACGGTATAAGCAGGAATGGGACTATTTTTCGTAGAAACATATTATTCATCTTAGTATAACATTTCGAGATTAATACCATACGAATTGGTGAACCTCATTCCATGGAGATACCACAACCGAAACTTCAAGGTTTGCTTTCAAATCAATGAGAACGTTAAGCATACGCCCGGCTTGTGGAATTAACAATTTCCCTTTATTGTCTTTATTGACTGTGAGTTTGTTTTCTCCTTTGACAAAAAATGAGATATCCAGAGGCATATTATCTGATGTCGGATAAATAGAAAAGACATCGGTTAAAAGGTTACCGGATCTGTCTTCTCTGCCCACCGGGTGATATTTGACCTTTTTACCCATAAGCTCTCCCGTCGCAGAATAAGAATCGAAAGTCTCGCCGACTTCTATTCCATTACCTTTTATATCAAAAGGAACTATGGCTGTCCTTTTTTCCGACTCTTTATTTTTCACCCATTCGTGATAACCTCTTACCACAATACGTACTTGGGCGGTTTTGTGTTGTATATCAATAGTCTTATCCGAGTCATCTGTTACTCCTCCATAAATGATATCTGCGGTTAGAGAACCTTGAAATAGATTGGGAGCCATCTCTGCTACGCCGTTTTGCGATTGCAGCTTTAATACAATATCTTCTGTTTTTTCTGCTGCTTTGAACTGTTCGTACATGTACTCTGAGAAATTAGCCCAAGCGACAAAAGTCAGAGTTTTGGTACCGGAGTAATTTACACGAATAGGTTTACGATGAGTGATATCATTTTCATCCATTTCGATGCGATCAACCTGCTTCCCTTTCTCATCAAAGACAAAAACTATTGCGCGTTTTACCTCACCGGAAGCGGTTATGTCTTGTTGATCTGCATCTAATGCACGTATTCTTACATTAAATGGATGGGAACAGTCAGAGAGATCCTCCTTAATGCATGAAAATATTGTAAAACACACCATCAATAATGATAGAAGGAGGGAATATTTCTTTGTGCAATACATTGTCATATGATTTTATAGAACAAGTTTTAGAGAAAAGGGAGAGTCTGCATAGAGAACTCTACAGGCTCTCCCTTTTAGATTGGCTATCGTATGTTAGCTTTACCAAACAACGTTTTGGTTAACAACAATCCATTCTGCAACTTCACACTTAACATCGAGGTTTGCCACTTTTTTGTGATCCTCAGGATTATTTGTACCGGGACCTGTAATTTTTAGAGTAACCATGTACTTATGATTACGCTCAATCTTGTTCAATCCTTTACCCGTTGTGTAAGTGTATCCATCCTGTTCCCAGTTAACAAGCACAGGATAGTATGTATTACAGTTGTCATCAATCCAGCCAGCTTCTTTAGCTGCTTTCTTTTGATCTTCTGTCAAATCTTTTCCATCAGCTTGGACAAGGGTGGCTTCAACACAAAGAATAGTAGGATGCTGTGGAGAATTGTTTTCCAAAACATAAAATCCCATTCCATTTAATTCTTTGTTTTTATTATCATCCGCACATTCTATAACCAATGATGTTTCTTCGGTATATTTTTCCGGAGTATAGCTTCCTTTAGGAGTTTTAATACCAAACAAATAATTGAGATCATTATTAACCAAAGATGCTCCAAAAATGTTGGATTGCTTCTTTGCAATAAGGGCTGCAACTCTTTTCAACTTAACATTGTAAACAGTCTTAAAACCATCGGCCATTTCCACGTTTATGGTCTTAAACTCCATGCGAGCATTCACCCTTTTAATTACAAGAGGATTCTCACTTAAAATATTGTAGCCGGCTTTGTTTTTCCATCCATAAGCATTTTTACCTTCTTTAAGGTCGATGGAAACAGGCTCACAAGTCATGATCAAATTTTTACCTTCTTGTGTAGCTTTTGCCAATTCTTCTGTTGTTTTCAAAAGCTCTTGTAATGTTTTACCCCTGAAGTTTTTCTCTCCATAATTAGCGACAATTACTAATTTGCGTGTTCCGGCACTACATTCGATATTTTCTACTTCTGCTTTATTCTTTTCTTCTTTATACGCCTCTTGTGCTTCACCGTTGTAGATCATGACAGCCAGTTTGTTAATTTTGGCCTCATCCAGATCAGAACCCAAGCGCATCTTCGGTTCAGATTTCACAACTACGCTTACAGTGGCATTTTTCTCATTATGAAGAGCTTGTGTTTCTTCATCTTTGTTGCAGGCTGCTAAAGACAAAGCAGCTAATCCTAATAGTAAAGATTTTGTTACTTTCATTTTGTTACAATGTTTTTATTAAACTTTTAGTAAATTATTATGATTGCTGATTTTAAAAATTATCTTTAAGATACTTCTGTAGTTCATCAAGATTATGTGCGGCTTGTTGACTTCCATTTGCTTTGGCTTTTTGTAAAAATTCTTCCGCTTTGGCCCAATCTTCATTATAAGCATAAGCCAAGCCAAGCATAGGCCAGATTCTGGAGTCATTGCTTCTTCTTTGAAGTCTATTTACAGCATCTTGATATCTTCCGGCTTGAAGGTCCAAAATTGCAGCATTGATAGCCGGTTCCACATCTTTGGTAAATGTTTCATCTGCAATAGCCCATGCTCCGTACTGTTCTTTACTGCCTTTGGGGTGACTCTGTGCTACGGCGTACACTTCTGCCAGGCTAAGACGGGATGGGTGAGTTTTAATGGTTTCTTTGGCTTTTTCTAAAGAGAATCCTTTCACCACAATGGAGAATACAAGTTCGCTGCGTCTAAGAGGAGGATAAACTTCCTGCAAAAGCATGGAGTAAACCCGCCCATTATCCAAAGCCTTCAATGCTTTTGTACGTCCTTCCGGGGTTGGTATTTTCAAAGCTTCGAGAACATCGTCTTTGGCTGCGAAAGAAAGATTGGATACAGCCTCTTGCAAACCTTCCCAGTCTTGCCCTTTCCAGCTGTTATCGAAGCGTCCTTTTAAGAAAGGATATTTAGAGACCAGATAACCGGCAAAAGAAATGGCTCTTTTCTTTGAGAGTTCTATGTTATAGTCCACTCCTCCTTCGGGAGAGGCATAACCGACCATACCAAGACGATTGAAAACGATATCCTCATTACCTTTTAATTCATTAAGTTTTGCATCGATCTTTGCTAATTCTGAAGGATTATTCTCAAAGTCGGGGATAATATTATACTTGCCGACTTTATAAGATATGTTTGCAATCAATGTTTCTTCACGCCTTTTAACCAATTCTCCCTTTGGTACTATCATGCTGAACTTATATTCAGGTTGGTAGAGAGGA
The DNA here is from genome assembly GCF_000379945.1 of Porphyromonas macacae DSM 20710 = JCM 13914. GTDB lineage: Bacteria > Bacteroidota > Bacteroidia > Bacteroidales > Porphyromonadaceae > Porphyromonas > Porphyromonas macacae. The sequence goes on along the minus strand of NZ_KB904127.1, from coordinate 29,026 downwards.
TAAAGAAAATTATTTGTCAGAACTTCTTCACTTGCTCCGAGATGACATTCTGCACATCCGCTGTCTTCTGCTCTCAGTATTAAGGAAGCATCTTTCATCCAGGGCTTATAGGCGATTGAGGTGCTATAATTAAATTGTTGGAGTTCTCCGTTTTTACGAGGAATGATAACCGTATTTTCAGTTTGCCCGGGTACCGCTTTATAGTTATTCTCTATGAGCATTTTACGCTGAATAATATCATACCTTTTGCGACCTGCTACAACAAACTGAGGAAGTACGATTTCTTCTGTACCCTTGTTGGAACGAATAATTGGTGTAGCCACCCTCTTTAGATTTGTTCCCATTTTCGGCATATCTGTCAGATCGATCAGCATATTCACATTAACAGATTGACCGACTTTGTGTCCCACATACTGTTCCTGCAGCTTCATACCGGTCGTCTCTTTCTTTTGTGCGAAAGATACCGAAGCACTGCCGGTTAAAAACAGTAAAATCAATATATAACGAGTTGGTTTCATGTCGATAAAGTTATTACTTGATGAAATAAATTAGTGATACAGTGGCTTTGGTAAGGCCAAAATAATTATTGGTTCCTTCGCCTATTTTTTCTCCACATTTAGCGCATTTGAATTTTTCATAATCCAGATAAGCATAGCCGGCACTTATGGAAGCTTCCAGATTAAGTCTACGGTTTATGACCCAATGATATCCATAAGTCAAACCGCCACCGATGCCCCAACCTTGATATCGAAAATCTTTGAGATCTTTAAATCGACCAACAGGTAAATTAATATCGCTAACGTTGTATTCACCACCGATTAAATGAAGACCTAAAAAATGACCGGAAAACGACTCGCAAGTCCAAAACCTCAATTCAGGCATTACTACCCAATGTTTAAACTTACGGTTCTCATGAAAAGAGAAAGGATTATATCCCCCGGAAAGATCTACCGTCCACTTGTCGTTAAGTTTAAACTCCATGCCCAAATTGGGTGTTGTGGTACCCATATAAAGCACATTCGTTTTCAACGAAATATTCTGGGCATAAGTGGTCAGCGATGATGTAAGGACCAAGAGTGTCGATCCCAAGATCAAAAACTTTAAAACCTTGTACATATTATTTTCTTTTAACTCTGTTTTCTAAGAGTTGGAATTAAACGATTATCTTTTTAAGATTGTTTTTTGGTTTTTATTATTAAAGATGAATACCTAAAAACAAATCACTGAATTAAGACTAATTGACTATGTAAAAGTCAGGAATGACTTTCTGGACTTTTTGAATCTTGACAAACAATTAAGACAAAGTTGCTATGGATTAACTTTTCAGTTAATCGGAAGAGAAAGTATCGACACTATTTTTGTAAATTTTTTATTAGTAAAAATAAGTCAACACTCTGAGGGGAACAAGTCGTTTGCAAAATCAGACTTCATCCGAATTCTGAATCAAGATCGAAAGTTGTCAACTATATATAGTTTTGATTTTCAGTTAAGTACAGCCATTCTGAAATATGCTTCTTGTATTACGACTCATGATTTTATGTTGTTTTTAAAAAATTTTCAAATCAAATGCAGAACAAAAGTATAACATAAATAAATAAAAAGCAAGAAACATTAATATTAAAATAAGGTTTTTTTACGGCAAAGTCAAAAATCAAAAGAAGTTTTGACTTAAAGAGCCATATACGCAATACCTTGAATTTTCTACTTATTTAGTGGGATAATTGTATTAGAATTTGGCCGTTTTTTGAAATTATCTATGTTTGATCTTGGCCAATCCGTTTTTAATCAATAACCTGTTTTTTTGCAATGACTAAGGTTGCTTTTTGAAGATATTAACTATCCCATAGATTTTTTAATATGGAAAACCATGGATATCTGCCTGAAGATTTTTGTCCGAATATTTGGAGTACTTCTTTTTGTTGATTCACAAATTGATTTGAGACGATATTCTTTTTGACGGAAAGTTTTTTCAGTACACGTCACAGTACACGTCACGAAAACCTTGTTGATGAAATTTTCTGCCTGATGGTTCAAAATCCATCAGGCAAAGAAAAAAAATCCAAGTTAACTTCGTTGAAAATTCTTCAGGCAAAGGATTTTGAGCCATCAGGCAGAGAATTTTTATGCTTCTTAAAAATTCTTTTGGGTTTTTGTTTGATGGGTTTTCCGAAAAGCGATGAGATTATTTTCTGCTCAGTTTTTTTAACGACTTCATGACCTTGGAATGAAATTTTCTCTTTCAACTTCAACGGGATCGATTTTCCCGAGGATGATTAACGGGAGGTAACAGTTGTGATGAGCCAGCGATTGGCGGCCTTAGGCTCGGCTTTTAGAATGCTGCCGTAGTTTTCCTCATTCATGACCCAGTCCAGTGCAGCCAGACGCAGATAGTTGGCAAGTTCTTCCGGGGTGATGTTCGACTTTTCACATTCCCTGTCCGGTTTTTCTTTGAAATCTACGTTAATGATCAAAGTTCCGCGGGCACTTGCCGTATCTTCAGGATTTCCCTCGAAAGTTAAATCTACGTCGATGTCTACAGTATTGTCTGTCATCAGGCCGACCAGCATATCCACCACTGAGCGATATAATGTTTCGGCTTCGTCGTCGGTATGGATAACGGCCGGATATGGAAGTTCGAAGTGCCTTTTCTCAAAAAGCTCTTTCCAGGGAAAAAAAGGCAATATCCGCCCCATATCCAAATGGGTGGCTTTGAAGTTATGTTCCCCGAATATCGTTTTATCTTCCATCGTATCGTTTTGATTAAATTCGAGACTGATAATATCTTATCTTTGTAATTAACGTATTAAAGATAAAAAATATGGCGAAGATAAATTGTGTGGGGGTAATAACTTCAGGAGGCGATTCGCCCGGGATGAATGCTGCCATTCGTGCTGTGACGCGTGCAGCAATCTATTCTGGTTTATCTGTCAAAGCTATCTATCACGGCTATCGTGGGCTGATAGAGGGGGAGATTAAACTTTTTCATACGGAGAATGTAAGTAACATTATCCAACGTGGAGGTACAATTATTAAAACTGCCCGTTGCCCTGAATTCCGAACACCGGAAGGACGCCGGAAGGCATATGAAAATATGGTTAAGGAGCAGATCGATGCTCTGGTGGTTATCGGCGGAGACGGATCGCTACGCGGTGCCCGGGCTTTTGCCGAAGATTATAACGTGCCTATCGTAGGCATACCGGGAACGATCGATAATGACCTTTGTGGCACGGACAGCACCATCGGTTACAGTACGGCTCTGAATACGATTACGGATGCCGTGGACAAACTGCGCGATACGGCCTCGTCTCACGAACGTCTTTTCTTCGTGGAGGTTATGGGGCGGGAGGCCGGTTTTCTTGCACTCAATGGCGCCATAGCCAGCGGTGCCGAGGCTGCTATTATTCCCGAATATGTTTTTGAGAAAGACCAGTTGGCGGAATATATAGAGAACGGTTTCCGAAAAACCAAAAACAGCAGTATCGTATTGGTGGCCGAGAGTGAAGTAACCGGTGGAGCCATGGGGGTGGCCGAGCGGGTGAAGAAAGAGTATCCGTCTTTCAATGTGCGGGTAACCATTTTGGGGCATATTCAGCGTGGAGGTACACCCAGTGCCGAGGATCGTATTTTGGCCAGCCGTATGGGAGTGGCTGCGGTAGCTGCTCTGATAGACGGTCAGCGCAATGTGATGATCGGCATTGACAACGATACAATCGTACAGGTGCCGTTTTCTCAAGCAATCAAGAAAAATAAACCTATAGATACAGGATTGGTGGATGCCTTGCATATGCTCTCCATCTGAAATTCAAAAATCTTTGTCCCGCTGGTTCAAGCTCAACGGCAGGCAATTGCCGTGGCGTGAAACCAACGATCCTTATGCAATATGGCTTTCGGAAGTCATTTTACAGCAGACGCGTGTGGATCAGGGGATGTCTTATTATCTGCGTTTTCTCGATCGTTATCCCGATATCTTTACTTTGGCTGCTGCCGATGAGGAGGAAGTGTTGCATCTGTGGCAGGGATTAGGATACTATTCGCGCGGGCGCAACCTGTTGAAAACAGCACGCAGGGTCGTGGAGCAGTTCGATGGCTGCATGCCCCGGGATTATAAACAGATCTGTTCGCTTCCGGGCATAGGGGCTTATACCGCCTCCGCCATCCTTTCTTTTGCCTATAATCTGCCTCATGCCTGTGTGGACGGGAACATCTATCGTGTATTGAGCCGTTTGGGGGCTATCGATTTGCCTATCGACAGTACGGAAGGTAAAAAGATATTTCAGGAAGAAGCCAATGCTTTATTGGATAAAGAGAATCCGGGTCTTCATAACCAGGCTATCATGGAGTTGGGTGCATTGGTTTGTACTCCGCGCATGCCCCGCTGTACCGAATGCCCTGTGATATCCTGTTGTGCAGCGTATAAATTGGGCATACATGCAGAGCTTCCCGTAAAACGTGCCAAACCGGAGGTAAAACACCGTTATCTTACTTTTTTCTTCGTGCGTTTACTGTCTCCGGACGGGAATCGTACGCTTATTCATAAACGTCCCGGAGGAGACGTCTGGCAAGGGCTGTATGAACTGCCGTTAGTCGAAACGGATCAGGCGGCTTCCGAGGACGAGCTTTACAGGCGAGTGAGGGAGCTACTGCCTTTCGCCGGAAATGATGCACTGCTTACGGGTCCTTTATTCAGCTTAAAACATGCTCTGACGCATCAGCAGCTGCACATCCTTTTTTATTCCCTGGAGCTCTCGGCCGATCAATATACGGACGATGCCGAAGCCGCCTTCAAAAAGATCAGGATAGAGGAGCTTGATCAATATCCGTTTCCAAAACCGATTAATTTATTTTTTGAATCTGATCTATACTTTTTATGAATGCAGAACGAGTGAATAAGATGCAGGGAGTTCTTTTTATGGCCCTGTTTGCTTTTGCAGCATTTTATATTGCCGATTTTCCGATTTTCAAAACCACCCTTCGGATCAGTCCGCTGATTATCGGTATCATTTTCGGGATGATCTATGCCAATACACTACGGCATAATCTGCCCGAAGCCTGGGTGCCGGGGATAAAATTCTCCTCCAAAACCATTTTGCGCACAGCCATTGTTTTCTACGGGTTTCGTTTGACGTTGACCGATGTGGAAGCCGTGGGACTTAGTGCCGTGCTGGTAGATATCGTTATGGTGACCAGTGTAGTATTGTTAGGCTTGCTTATCGGCCGTTTGCTGAAGCTGGACAGGGATACTTCCATTCTGACCTCTACGGGCAGCGCCATTTGCGGGGCTGCTGCCGTGTTGGGCACAGAGCCGGTGCTCGGAGGCAAGCCGAATAAAACGGTTATTGCGGTAAGCACTGTGGTAATTTTCGGCACTTTGTCCATGTTCCTTTACCCGATGTTTTACCGTATGGGGCTATTGGACGGGATGACGGTAAAGCAGGTTGGCGTTTATACCGGCAGCACCCTTCATGAAGTAGCCCATGTGGCAGGTGCCGGGGCAGCCATGGGCGATCCTTTTATTGCTGCCACTGCCACCATTACAAAGATGATACGGGTTATTCTGTTGGCTCCTTATCTTGTTATCCTCGGCTTTGTCGTGAAGCCTTTGCAGTCGCAAGCGTCTCTTTCCGTGAAACGCAAAGTGCAGATTCCCTGGTTTGCCGTATGGTTTTTGGTGATGATCGGTGTTAATACTTTATTGCAAATCGGAGCCGATGCCTACGGCTTCAGAGACGGTTACGATGCTACAATGAAAGTAGTGGAGTGGTTCGATAACTTCGGTCTGACCATGGCTATGGTAGCTCTTGGTACCGATGCTTCCATCGCAAAATTCAAAGAAGCCGGGTTCAAGCCATTCCTGTTGGCATTGATTTTATTTTTCTGGTTGCTTTTTGCAGGTTATTGGGTTGTAAAGTTCATTGCATAGCCTTTTTCTATTCATAAAAATCGGCTTATTATAAATACCGGATAGCTCTATTGGTGTGTGCCTGTCTCATCGAATCAAAATAAGATTAGACGGGGTCGTGAGTTGCTGCACGTTTGCTTCAGGTGATCTTTATCACCTCCGTCTTGCTTTGGCTGAAGGTTCCGTAGCCTCCTCTTCCCAAAGCAAAACCGGCATACGAGCGAGCCGGTTGCACGTGGCTTTACATCGAATTCACATTTTTATTTTATGTGTGGTCTAATGATGTTTCGTTGGATGCGGTTATTGTAGCGATCAGGCCGAACAGACCGAAAGCAAGAATAAACAGCATTGAGCTGAAACAGGTAAAACCTTTTTTGCGTTTTTGCCTTTTCGCCACTACCCAGAAACCTGCTGCCAATATGAAGTTCAATATCAAAGCCTTGCCACTCGGATCGGTAATGACAGGAAAGATGTAGGCCGTATTATTATGGTTGATCTCTGTGCGGAACGGAAAGAGCCATTGCCGTAGGGTATTCCAAAGCTTCTTTTTGGGCGGAATATGGTAACTGCTTACCTCTTCATACGTGCGGGCATCCCAGGCAAAAGCCGTGCGTCCCTGTTCATTGTCGATCCAAATCGTCCAATAGAGCGGACTGCCGAAGATGCTTAATTTATCATTGTCCGGATCGAAGTTGCTCAGAACCTTTCGGAGTTTGAAATCCTGATTGTAAAGAGCATAAAGCTCGTTTTCCCGACTTACTGCAAAACCCAGCAAAGCATGGTCTTTCGTCGAAATCGGCAGCATATGCCGAACGGCAAATTTTTTAGATGCATGGGTGTCTGCTACTTGAGGCCTGCCCTTGACCATCTTGATTTGGTAGAGTTTACCGGTTTTGTCCAAAGAAAAATATCCGTCATCAAAAGGTTTCTTGGCAAAAGGCAAACCGGCGGTCCATTGTGCCGGAAAGGTAAAACCTGCTTTGTTTAAGGCCGCAGTGAACAATTCGCTTTTCCCTTCGTTCCTTCTGTTATTGCTGCTTTCGATAAACTCCATTTTGTTTTTCAGTCTGAACATATCGGTCGGTTCGGACAGATTAACCAACCCGGAAGCCGATTCGTACATGGGATATAGGGGTATTGAGGGATGATTTTTCTCCTCCGGTTTGTAACGAAAAGTAAACGTTTGCTTGCTGAGTTGTTCCGGGCTGACAGGCATGCCCTCGATGGTATCGGGCAAGGAGCCGTCCATCGTCAACTGTCTGTAGTAGAGCATGGGGTGCAAAGCGTAATATTCTTTCTCTGTGTATTTATTCCCGTTTTCGTCCTGATATACGGATTGTCCCTTATCGTTCTTTTGGTAAAACATAAAAGTTTTATTGATGCTGCTGAAGTGGATCATCGGGTAGCGATCGTACGAATAGGTCAGGAATTGTACGGCATCGGGTATCAACCACGAAGCAAGGAGAGATACGAATAGCAGATATATGATATAGATGATACGTTTCATTCTTTTTCGTTTTTAGATTATTCGATACCGTCTGCAAAATGTCTCAGTGAAATGCAATTGAAGAGTGCAAACAGTACGATCAGGAGAATTAAAAACCATATTATCGGGGTGTACACCAGATTTTCCTGAGACTGATAAAATATGTAGAGGGTTCCCAGAGTTATGATAATATTGAATATTCTTTTGCTCCATTTAGGTTCTATCAGTATCCAGACCATGGCAAGGTAAGCCACACAGCTGCAAATGATTGAGGGAATGGCTGTCAGAATCCATGTCTGAATGACTTCCCGCGGATAGTACAGGCTGCTGTAAGCGATGAAGAAACCCAGGCTGAGGGTCGTTATGGTCAGAGTCGTAATCAGACCGAAACCGAGCATGTTGCCGAGTGTGTGTAAATGATTCAATGGCAGGTGAAGGCTGAGTTTGAGTCTTTTCTTGCGCAGCTCGGGAACGAATTGAGTTACGCCGATGAGAATGCCCGTGAGCATAGGGATAAGACGAAGAGACTGGAAGGGAACCATTCCCTTCAAAATCATCAGCTGCCACAGATAGAGGTTTCCGACTTCTCTGCCGGCGATGTACATTTTTGAGGCTTCAAAGATGTATGCAGCCATCACAAAAAACAGCAGCACCCAGAATGTGAGCCGTGTCTTGGTCCACTCTTTATAATAGATATTTTTATTCATAGTTCGATTTGTTGTTAGTATTTGCCTGTCAGGCCGATAAAAGCATCTTCAAGACTCAATTTTTCTACTGTCAGAGTGCTTTCCGGATAGATGCCGTTTGCCGATAAAAGTTGTGTCACGTCGGTTTCTTTCAGGAATGAATAGAAAGTCCAGCGGTTTTCTTTCCTTTCTACCGATAGGAGTTCCATAAAATTCAACCGGTTTACCGATGCCGGCAGGGTTACGTGAAATCTCCGGAAGTTTTCCAGTATTTCTGCTGTGGGTTTATGAAGCATCAGTCTGCCGTAGTCCATAATCATACAGTCATCGATCAGATATTCCATATCCTGAATAATATGGGAGGTCAGAAAGATCGTTTTATTGCCGGCATGTGCCCAGTCTCGCAGATATTCTACGAAGAGTCTGCGATACCCGGGGTCTAAGCCCATGGAGAAGTCGTCGAGTATCAAAAGTTCGGGGTCTTGAGCAAAAAGAAGCCCCAGAGCCACCTGCGATCTTTGTCCGCACGACATTTTTGCTATCGGCTGTTTGGGTTCTACTTTCAGTTTCGCCATTAACTCGAAGTAAGCATCGGCATTCCAGCGGGGGTAGAAATCCCGGTAAAATTTTTCGATCTGCATGATGTTGAAGAAGGAATATTGGACATGCCCTTCCAGCAGAAGTCCGATTTTAGCTTTTGTCCGGGGAGAGATGCTTTTTGAATCTTCACCCAGTAGAAAACACTCTCCGCTGCGAGGCTTTAGGAAACCGTTCAAAATATTTATGATCGTCGTTTTTCCGGTGCCGTTTTTCCCCAGAAGTCCCAGCACTTTGCCTCGCTCTACTTCAAAAGAGAGCCCCTCATAGACCGGTTTCTGTCCATAATAGTGCGTTATATTCCGGCATTCGATGACTTTATCCATAAAAGTGGTTTATTAGAATGAATAGCCTATGGTAAATCCAACCTCATGGCTACTGTTTTTTATATGGTTGTGGTAGGTGTATTTTATAAATGGAGAAGCAAAAAGCAAACCGGTTTTCAATGCGTATCCTGCACCCGCTTTCAAGCCTATGGCATAAGTTTGTCCCTGCACCGAATTGTATCGGTGTAAAGCAAGAGCTCTTAAAACGGGATTTGAGATATTCTCTCCATCAAAACTCGTTTTTGCCTGTATATTGTGTGTAAAATCTGTGGGCAGGGCGATGTTATATACCCATTTTTGCTTCTTCCAAGTGTAACGAGGGGTGAGGGAGAAATGAAGCAGGCTGAGTTTTACACGGCGGAACGGCTCGTCGTACTGTTCACGGCTGTTTATCCAGGAATATTTCCCGGTGATTTCGAATAAACTGCTGCTCAAGCCGAGCGAGTACCCGCCTGAAAGCGAAATACTCTGCCATACATCGGAGTAAAGGTTTTGTGAGCCGATCAGAGGATATTGATCGGAAGAGGGCAGTCCGTATAAATACTCTTTGCCGGTGGTTCGTTTGTGTACGGCCTTAAGCAGTAAGTAGACGTTGCCTTCGCCGAACAGTCCCGTTTTTCCTGCCTGTGCCGATATTTCGATGCGATTGATCTCGAAAGGAGACAGATTGCCGTTTTCATCGAGGCTTTTGGTCAGTTTCTCCCTGTTGAACGCCAAACCGGCCATCCAGCCCGATGTTTTGTTTGGCGTAAAAGAAAGACCAGATCCCCACGAATAGCCGGATATATAGATGTTTCCATTGTTTGCCAAAAAGCGCGAGTGCACAAAGCCTAACCCCAGATAGTGGTAGGATTCGATCAGATCTCCGTTGCCGAACATTTTTATCTGACTGTGCTGTTTGTAGTAGCCTCCTTGAAGACCAAAAGAGAAAGCATAATCCGGGTTTACATGAAGCCTTAACGCTACATGGCCGTTGATGTCGGAAACCACATTGAGCGGTCTGGGATCCGTTTTTCGAGAAAAAGAGGCTGCACGGTAAGAGACTTCGGCACCGATGGCCGTTTTGGAGAATTGCCGGGCATATCCCGAGGTAAAGCCGTACGTTTCCGAGTGTTCGTTTCCTCCCGTATAGTCTATTGTTGTGTAAGGATAGATGCGTGAAATATCTGCCGATCCGTGCCCCAGTATTTGTTCTTTTTTTGTATTGATATAATTTGCCTGTCCCCAAACAAAATCTTTATTGCCGAGCCGGTGAAAAGCCTCTGCCTCTATTTTGAATGCAGTACGGTTTCGGCTGTATTCCGAGGGGTCTGTGTATTCTTTGCTTCGGAATGTGTTTACTCCGGTTTTCCCGATATAACAATTCTTTTTGTATAGATATATTTTATCGGAGGGAAGCATGTAAACCTCTTTCAAATGTTCGGTGCTTAACAGGTATCGGGTGGGAAACCGGTAACTTTCATTCCCGTTTTTTTCAGTCTGCTGGGCATGGAGCAGGTGGAAACAGGTAAAACAGAGTCCGCACGCCACTGACAGGTGGCGTGCAGACTGCATGAGTTTTTGCATTTTGAAGTTAAATAAGGAAGTCACCGGTGTTATTTACAAAAAGAAGGCTTTTTAATTTCAAAATCTTGTGTGCTGTTGTTTGTATCCTGATAAATTTTCCTTCCGTTTTCCTCTTTCAGCACTTTTCTGATAGTGGCCAAATCTCTTTTGGATTCGTCTTTGTTGCCATTTATGAAAGTAAACCCCTGGTCTAACTTCTTGTTCATGACATCCCAGACATATCCTTGGGCATGCGTATGGTTTACGGCATCGATTACCCAGTCATTGGGAATCATATAGCGGGAGAATTTTTTGAAAATCTTTTCTCCTTTAACAATTGTCGAATAACTATAGTCGTATTTATATTTTTTGAGGTATTCTTTTACCGGAAGTTGCATTTTTGCTATGATATATCCTCTGAACCCTTTACTGTGAGGATTCCATACCGACAGAGAGTAGGAGTAGATTTTTTCCATGTTGGGCACATTGGGAATATCTTCGTCGAGGCTCGGATCTTTCTTCGGGTCGTCGAACCATTCGAAATCAGCTTTGCTTAAATCGGGATAAGACGATTGTATTTTGCTGTGATCCTTGGCGATGTCTGCCAGTACAATCTGTTCGCCCGGCTTTACCGGCACATCTTTGCCTTTGCCCGGAACCATGAAAACCACACCTACGGGTACGGCTTTGTCCAATACAACCGGATTCAGATCTTCTCTTCTGATGTGGTTCATAAAATCCGTTTCGCAGATTACGAGGCTGTCTGCATAAAGCGTTTTGTCCGAGTTATTATAGATAACAAAGTATTTGCTTTGTCTGTACTCTTTATTGGCCGGAGTTTTACTGCCCACAATAAACAATTCGGACAGTACAAAACCGCTACCTTCGACCTCTGCCTGCAATGTCGCTTCTAAATTCAACTTTTGTTTCTCTATACTGATGTTTCTCAGGTAACAGCGAACTACCACTTCTTTAGAATCTTCTTTTCGTTTGGCAGAAGCTTTTAGTTCTATGTTGTAAATACCGGAAGGCACTTCTATTTTGACCTTCCCTCCCGATATTTCAGGGGTGAACGTAAGTTTTTGTTCCTGATTATTCACATTTGTAAAGATGATGGAGAGGTTCTTGATGTCGGAGATGTTTTCCGCCGGGCTGATCTTAAAGATTACTTCCTGTTTGGATACGCCGGGAGTATCGTCGTTTTTACAGGCAATCATGTTCAACAGTATGAAGAAAATGATGCCGAAAGACCATAAAAAATTCTTTTTCATTTTTCTATAAGTTTTTAGTTGATTAAATTTTTACATTCAATTCCATACCAAAGTAGGGATCTGTCTGTCGCCGGCTTTGGTATCCGTTTATCACGATCTTTTCTTGAATATCGAGCAGACGGTTTACGAACAGAGCCAGAGTGAAATGTTTGCCGAAAGTCTTTGTGCCTTTGAAATTGAGGAAAACCGAAATCGGCTCTTTCCGGACAAACTTTTCATTGTTGGCAGAGATATCCGAGAGCCATCGAAGCAGAGGATCATTGGCCATTTCCGGCGTATAAACATGCTCCTGTTCCTGCTTGTCTATATAGGTAATGGGTAGTTCGGCTATTCGCTTGGAGGTAAAAGTATTTTTCCAAACGCCCTGGATGCTGAACATAAAATTCATACCCAGTCGCGGAGCATAGGTGTCGAACATTAGGTTCGTGGCCATATAGTCCGAGGTATAACCGTCGTCAAAGCGATATTTACCCACAAAGGGATATTCTTTGTTGTTGAGGATGACAGACGGATGTTTGTACACCGCCTGAGAGTTGGAGTAATTATTGTGGAAATAAGCCCCGTTAAAAGTGATACGTGTCAGTATCACCGGAATACGGGGGGAGTTGTACTGAAACTCGACACCCTGTTTTTCGGTGTGACTGCCGTTGCCTATTCTTGTGGAAGCCCGTAACAGCGTATCCCGGGCGAAAGGCAACTGCGTGTAATCCGGCGGAGCGGTGATGTGGTCGTGATCGATGCCGGAATAATCGTATTTCTTATAAGTCACAGCCCTGAATTGTGTTTGCGGTCTGAAACCGTTTCTCAAATTTTCTCTGTAAACGGTTATCGACAGGTTATGTCGTTTGTACGAGGCGTCCAAGCGCACTTCCCATTTGTGATTCTGTGCATAGGAGAGTTCGTAATTCGTGGGGTTGGTTTCGTATGACCTGAATACGATACGTCTCAATTCCGGCTTTTGGTGATGGTAATTCAGTTCGACCAGATCGTCGTAATAATGTTCCGGGTAGAGATACCCGATGGTGGGAAATTTGCTGAGTCTGCCGTAGCCTGCTTGCAGGGAAAGCTGCAGCGGATTCTTCCGGATTTCGATTTCCGGAAAGAGCCATTGGATATTCATGCGTGGGTCCAAAGCCATGATTTTGGACAGGTGATATGCAGATGAGAGTGCCGGAGTGCCGGTAGCCCTTATCCCCAGACTGCTGTTTATGCGATGTCCACTGATCGGTATTTTTGTTGTGATTTCGGCAAAGGCCGACAATTGGTGAAAAGCCGGAATGTCTGAAAATTTCCTGTTTCTCGAGCGCATATTGGAGAGGTAAGGAGGCTTGAAGCGATCGAAAACCAGTCCGTCGCCCGAATTTTTGTCCAATTGCCATTCCACTCCTGTTTTGTATTGAGAAAGTACTCTGCCAAAACGCTTTTGACCGGATGCCATCGATTTTGCATGTACAGTCAGGGGTATCCCTTTTACCGCCCATTCCGAAACATATTCGGGTGCAATATAGGTGCCGATGAATTCCCCCTCTCCTTCTTCATTCGGTACGGCTGAAGGTCTTGTCAGGAATATGGTTTGCCTTCGTTTCATCCGGTCATTGCCCAATGAGACGGAAATGAGGTTATTCCATCTGTTTATCCAACCGGGTTCTTTGAAGTATAAATCGAGATTGTTGCTCCAGCTATAGCGTTGGCGCGAATTCTTGAAGAAATCGTTTTGGAAGATAATCTGTTCGTTATCTTTTTTGTAGTTGTCGAAAGAGCCGTTGAAGTCCAGATTGCTGCTCCAGATCAAGCGATGCTTTCCCAGGCTTGTGTTGTGCCTGTTTCGGACGGAAAAACTGAGTCGTTTGAATTCTTCCAGCGGATCCCTTGGATCTTTATTGCTGTGGATAAATGAAATGCCGATATTGAGGCTGCTCTTTTTCCCGCCCCATCCTTTGCCTGTATAATAGAGTTTCGAGGTCAGGTCGGATTTGAAGCGTGCCTCCCAGGGATTAGCTCCTTTTTTTCTGGTGATCTTAACCAATCCGTCAGTGAGATCACCGTATTCTACGGAGGGGATTCCCCGTTCTATCTGAATGTTTTCTATATCGTCCGCAGCAAGCGTACGCATATCCAATCCCATCCCCACGGTCGATTTATTGCCAACGAAAGTTTCTCCCGAAGCTCGCATCCCTTGCAGGTCGGAGTTTGTGCTGATGGGGCTTCCGTCAATGATAAAAGTGGTACCCAATGCCCCCGTCCCATACTTCTCGGACGGAGTATTGTTTTCTCTCAGATGAATGATGTTTGCTTTGTTCATCACCGGATCCGCAGCTTTACCGCCGGGTAACAATTCCAGCACATCTGTAATACTTGACGGCTGTAATAAATTCAACGCTTCTTTGTTAATGGACGAGATGGTACGCAGATGTCTGCTTTCCCTTGCTGTTACAACGACGTCTCCTAATGCAAAGGCCTGGTTTTTGAGCAGAATGTCTATTTGTCTGTTTTTATCCACCTCTACGGATTTGCTCCGCTTTTCGTAAGAAATAATCGAAGCGACTATTATATACCTTCCTTTAGGTATTTTCGATAGAGTATACTCTCCTTGCGTGTTTGTGATGGTGCCGGAAATAATTTTTCCGGCCTCGTTCAGCAGCATGACGGATACAGACTCGATTCCTTCTTTTGTTTCTAAGTCTTTGATTGAGCCGTTTATCTGAAAAAACTCGCTTTTTTGCTGTGCCGGAAGATATATTGTATAACCGAATGACAGGATAAGTACGAGTGCCTTTTGTGCAATGAACTTTAAATTTTGCATGCCTCGAAGATTTAAGTTCAAATATAATTGTACTCTTAACAGTGTGTCAATACCTAATAATAGGGGATTCTTTTGCTGTTTTTCTGTCTTTGCTTTTTAACAGTAGATTTTTATAAACTGCCGGTCAGGTGCTCGAGGATTATCGTTTTCGTTTTTTAGATGGATCGAATTTCAACGGGCGTAAGCCCTTATGTCCTTTCTTTGCCCTTGAATGCAGGGTGTGCGGTTTCGTAATAATTGTTAGCTTTGTAAGCAACTAAATATGCGAAGCATAGCGATTAGGAAATTCATTAACAAACAAACTGATTGGCCATGAATTCAAACAATTATTGCGTCATTATGGGCGGAGGTATAGGAAGCCGTTTCTGGCCCCTCAGCCGAGAGAATAATCCTAAACAGTTTATTGATTTCTTCGGCACCGGCCATTCCCTTCTGCAGGCTACGTATCGGCGTTTCCGGAAATTCATTCTCCCTGAAAATATATTTGTGGTAACCAACGAGCAGTATGGCGATAAAATCCGGGAGCAACTGCCGGAGTTGAATGCCGATCAGATACTGTTGGAGCCTACGCGCCGTAATACCGCTCCGGCTATTGCTTACGCTTCTTATCGTATCCTTACCCGCAATCCCGATGCCAATATCGTTGTAGCTCCTTCGGATCACCTTATCTTGCGCGAAGAGGACTTTGTGAAAGCCATAGAAAAATCGTTGGCTTTCGTTGCAGACAACGACAATTTGGTTACGATGGGTATTCGCCCGAGTCATCCCGAAACGGGTTACGGATATATCCAGATGGATGATGTGCGACAAGGTGATTTTATCAATGTCAAAACGTTTACCGAGAAGCCTAACCTTGAAATGGCCAAGCTCTTTGTCAATAGCGGCGAATTTCTTTGGAATAGCGGCATCTTTGTTTGGAATGTGCAAAGTATCATCCGGGCTTTTCGTACCCATTTGCCCGAAGTTTCGACTGCTTTAGAACAACGATTGGCACTCTTCGATACTCCCGGAGAGGCCGATTATATCCGTGAAAGTTTTCCTCTGTGTCCCAATATTTCCATTGACTACGGAATTATGGAAAAGACCGATTTGGTAATGGTATTGCCCGTGGATTTCGGATGGGCCGATTTGGGCACATGGGGGGCTCTTTATGATTTAAGTCCTAAGGATGAGCAGCAGAATGTGTCCTTGCGCGGTAGAGTTCAGTTCTATGAATCCGAGCGCAATATCGTTTTCATGGATGATCCCGAAAGATTGGTTGTGATACAGGGGCTTACGGACTGTGTGGTGGCCGAATCGGAAAATGTTCTTCTCATTTGTAAGAAAAGCGAAGAACAGAGAATCAAGCAGTTTGCAGCCGATGCCACCATCCGTTTCGACAATAAATACAATTAGTCCGCTTTCTTAAAAGCAGTGGAAACTCTGCTATATTATATTTGGCAAAAACAGCACTATAGGGCATTGACTCCGGTAGGGAGCCTGTCCGGTAGTGCTGTTGAGGTTATAGACCCCGGCATTCGTAATACGGACGCCGGCCCCGATTTCTTTAATGCGAAGATTCGAATAAACGGTCTTTTGTGGGTAGGCAATGTAGAGATACACGCCAAATCTTCGGAATGGTATGTCCATGGTCACCAGCATGACAGAAACTATGATAACTGCATATTGCACGTAGTACTCAAACAGGATCGCCCCGTATTTACGGCTTCAGGAGTTGAAATCCCGGCGTGTGAGATTGAAGTTTCCCCCGAGATGTATGATATGGCATCCCTTTTATCCCGGGGTGTTGGAGAACTGCCTTGTGCCTGCCGGCTGAAAGATCTCACCTCTATCCGGCAACATGGCTGGATGGACCGATTGCTTGTAGAGCGTCTGGAACGGAAAGCCGGAGACGTTCGTAAGTTTTACGAGATGTCCGGCGGCGATTGGTCTCAGACTTTTTATATACTGCTCACACGCTATTTCGGTTTCAGGGTAAACAATGACCCGATGGAGCGTCTGGCACGTTCGTTGCCATTGCGGATTTTGCAAAAACATCGCAGCAGTTTATTCCAGTTGGAGGCTCTCCTTTTGGGGCAGGCCGGTTTTTTAGGCGATGTAGACGAGACGGCCGCAGACTATGTGATACGACTTCGGGATGAATACCTTTTTCTGAAACATAAGTTCGGGCTCGAGCCCCTTCCCGGCAATGCTTTTCGCTTGCATCGCATACGTCCTGTGGCTTCGCCCCACAGAAGGCTGGCACAGCTTGCTGCTATATGGCATCATGCCGAATGGATCGGGGATGCCTGCCTGAAGAGCAATTATCCGGACGATTTGAAGCCTTTGTTTATGCCCGAAGTATCCGATTTCTGGCAATCTCATTACAGCTTGTTTGGCCCCGAAGGAGAGACCCGCCCTGAAAAGGGACGTATCAGTGAAGATTCTTATCATCTTATTCTAATCAATGTTGTTGCGCCTTATCTCTATGCTTATGCTCAGGAACGAAAAATTCCGCTTTTGGCTGAAAAAGCAGTAAAACTTTTTGAGCTTTTACCTCCTGAGAACAACCGTATTATACGTCTTTTCCGGAAAGCCGGGGTCGAGGTGGACTCGGCGGCCGACAGCCAGTCGCTAATCCAGCTGATGGATGGATACTGTACATCCGGAAAATGCTTTTTCTGTCATTGGGGCATCTCTCTTTTCTCCTTAAAAAAATAGAATTTTCAGTTTTCGGTTTTGCGAGATTCCGAAAAAAGGCCTTTTGCCGTTAAACCTGTTTCCTGAAAAACACTCTTACATAGTACTTGCATACATCATGATGCGGTATGCGCTTTCTAATAAATCACTTAAAAACAGTTAATTAAATAGAATCCTATGAAAAGCTCTTTGCATGTGCGTTTCTTAGCCTCTTTATTTCTCTTGCTGTTCCCTCTTTGGGCAATGGCACAGGCAACACTGTCCGGCAGGGTTATGGACGAAGAAAAAAAGCCCCTCCCCATGGCTTCCGTGAAGCTTTTTAATTCCCAGGGAGAGATGGTTTATGGTACGGCCACGGACAACAATGGTTACTTCTCCCTGAAAAATGTCAAGAACAATCAGTATTCGCTGACTATCTCTTATGTGGGACTGACGGAGTATACCCAAGCCGTCCGCGTGGGCAATGCCGATCAAAAGTTGAAAACCATTACTTTGAAAGAAGGGATGGGGAAGCTTCTGAACAATGTAACCGTCACGGCCAAGGCTGCCGAGGTCGTTATTAACAACGATACGCTGGAATATAATGCCGGCAGTTATAATTTACAGACAGGAGCATCTCTCGAAGAGCTTATCAAAAAGTTGCCCGGAGCCGAAGTGGATGCCGATGGCAATATCACCGTAAATGGAAAAGCCGTCAAACGTATTATGGTGGATGGCAAAGATTTCTTTACCAGCGATCCGAAGGTCGCCAGTAAAAATCTGCCTGCAGATATGGTACAGCGGGTACAGGTGGTAGACCGCCGATCCGATATGGCACGGATGAGCGGATTTGATGACGGAGAGGAAGAAACCGTTATCAATCTCAAAATCAAACCCGACAAGAAAAAAGGTCTTTTCGGCTCTGTTTTTGCCGGAGCCGGTTCGGAGAAACGCTGGGAAACGAATGGTATCGTAAATCGCTTTTCCGGTGATTCGCAATGGACGGTCGTAGCCGGGGGAAACAATACCAATAATATGGGCTTTTCGGATATCGGTGTGGATCTGAGCCAGGCCGGTTTGCCCCGTTCGGCGCGCCGTTCGAGCAATGAAGGCGTTACCGCCAGTTATATTCTGGGAACGAATGCCGCACATATATTTTCTCCGCGATATGAAATGGGTGGAAATGCCAATTACGGATATGCAGACAAGTCTTTGATTTCGAATGTGGAGCAGCAAAATCTTCTGGAGTCCGGTAGCACTACATCGAAACAAAATTCAGCTAACAATTCCAAAACACAAGCCGCCGATGTGCGGATGCGAATGGAGTGGAAACCGAATGACAAAACAGAAATAATCATCGAGCCTTCACTCAATTTGAGCAAAGGTGTCGTGGACAACACGGAGGATTTTGAAACCCGGAACGATGCAGACGGTTCCATGGTCAACAAAGGTAACTCCGTTCAACACGCAGATACCAGGGGCCTGAACGCCAATCTTAATGTAGAGGCTTCGCGCAAACTGAACGATGACGGTCGCACGTTGTCTTTGTCTCTGCGCGGCGGTTATGAAGACAGCCGTATCGAGGGTTTGTATCAATCGAAACTCACAGGTGGCACAGGCGTCGTTTTGCAGGATGTCGATCAGCTCTTGAACAGCAACAATCAGGCTTACCGGTTCCGTGTGCGTCTTTCCTGGGTGGAGCCTCTGGGTAAAAACTATTTTCTGCAGGGTATCTATCAGATAAGAAACAGCAAGCGCAAAAGCGAGCGTGAAGCTTTCAGACCGGATGCCGATGGTAACTATGTATTGCCGCAAACGGAATATAGTCGCAATTTTACGAATTCATTGCTGACCCATACTTTTGGCCTTAATATTAAGAAAACAGGCGCCTTGTATGACTTGACCGCAGGTATCAATTTCGACCCTAACACCACCAAAAGCCATAGTGAAGCCGGTGGCGTGCAAATTGAGCCGGTTAAAATAAGCCGCTTGAATATCTCTCCCTCGCTGCGTTTCAATTATAAGCCGAGCAAGAGCACCAACCTGCAACTTGTGTACCGCGGTAATACGAACCAACCGTCTGTGCAGCAGATGATACCGGTGCCCGATATTACCAATCCGCTGGTAGAATACATCGGCAATCCGTCTCTTCGCCCCTCTTATCGCAACGATTTGCGTATGCATTTCCGCACATTCAGTACTCAAACGAAAACTTCTCTGGCTATGTTTGTAGGTGGCAGCTTTACTTTGGACGATATCGTTTCTTCCAGTATGTATGATGTTAAAACAGGTAAACGCACCATCGAGTACAAAAATGTAAACGGTAACTGGCGTATGATGGTGGGCGGGTTCTGGACCATGCCTCTCTTTAACTCCGGCTTCTCTCTGCGTTTGGGCACTTTCAACATGGTCAATCGAAATATCGGTTTTATCAACGGAGCCCGCAACAGCTCTCTGGCCACTATGTTGAATGAAGATTTGGCGCTTGTTTATCGCAACGAATGGCTCGATACCGGTTTGCGCGGAACGTTGAGGTATCAAAATGTGAAAAACAGCATTGAAGTGCAGAATCAGATGAAAAACAGTTTCGACTATACGATCGGAAACGAAACCACAATTCGTTTGCCGTTCAACTTCGATTTGGAGTATGACATTACCTACAGGACCAATAGAGGCTATTCTGCCGCCTATGCGGCCGATGAGTGGATTTTGAACGGAGGCCTTTCATACAGTTTTCTACCCGGCCGCTCTGCCACGATACGCGTTAAGGGTTACGACATTCTCAATCAACGCAGCAATATCAGCCGTACCAACACAGCTTTGGCCATTCGCAACGAAAGCACCAATACTTTGGGGCGGTATCTGATGGTACACTTTATTTACCGCTTCAACATTTTTTCCTCCGGTTCCGGTAAAAATGATATGCGCTCACCGGCTTTTGAAAGAGAATTCAGAGGCAGAGGACCTCATTAGCCGAAAGGACTCTTGTTTTTAGAGCAGGTTTGTTATTTGTTTTCTCAATCATTCAACAGGGGGGCTGTGTCAAAATCGAATTTTGGCACAGCCCCCTTTTTAGATTCATCAGAATGCCTAAAGTACAAGGCGCTGAGACTGAAGGGAGCATACCGAAGTACGTGTCCGAAGTCGAATGTCGCAGGGAACGCAGTCATTTGCGCATGATGACACACCGCCCTGTTTTGATGGGTTTTTGAGTAAACGTTTCGGATAACCGGGAGAAGGATGAAAATTCTCTGCCTGATGGTTCGAAATCCTTTGCCTGAAAAATTTTCAACGAAGTTAACTTGGATTTTTTTTCTTTGCCTGATGGATTTTGAACCATCAGGCAATAAATTTCTGCTCTCCGGGTTAATCGATTGTTTTGCTCTTTTTTAGGTATAAAAATGTATTAAAAAACAGTGCTAATCATCATTTTTGAGTATTGCGTTTTCTTCCCGGTCGCTCTAATTTTGCCGATACTTAAATAAAATTTATTACCTGCTTTATGAAAACCAAGATTTATACAGCCCTTATGGCTGTGCTTTTCCTGTCTTTGACTTCTTGTGATAAAGACAATAAAAAAGAAAAAGAACCGACTCCGACTCCTCCCCCCGCTACTCTTAAGGAGATAACCATTAACGCATCCGATTATGCCAAATGGACTTACGTCAACTTGAAGACCGGCGAGATGAAATCTTTTTTTGACTTTAGCGATTGTAATTACTTTAAGAATGGAAAAATCGTGGAAAGCAAACCTGCCAGAGGGAAAGAATCCGATCTTGCCGGGTTTGAGTGGCATATTGCCTTGAATCATGCTTTTATCCGTACCAACGGCGGTGAAGCCATAGAGACTGCCGTAAAAGATCTCAATACAGCCGAAATACCTGCATCCGGATATAAAAAGGACGTGGTTGTGGAAAATAAGGTGCTTATCGATATGACTTTTATGATGCAGGGTAAGATGGGTTATGCTGCCAAATCGTATGTTAACTCGGAGTTGTATAAAGCTTATGAACATATTAAAACCGGCGGTATGCCTCCGGTGGAATATAAACCTGTGGGTAAGGTGATGGTGTTGAAATGCAAGGATGGCAGTCTGGCAAAACTGAAATTCGGTAATTTTTACAAAGAAGGAAAAGCCGGTTATGTGGCTTTGTCATACCTGTTTTTCCCTGCCAAATAAGAAGGGATGAAGAAACTTTTTATATTGCTTTTGATCTTGTTCACGGTGGCTTCGGTCACCGTGTATGCTAATAATATCAACCGTGAATATCCGTATAAAATTCACGGAGTGGTATTGGATAAACGGAATGAGCCTGTGCCCGGAGCTTCGGTGTGGGTGGTCGGTTCTACTATCGGTGTGCAAACCAATTCGCGGGGCGAATACGTGCTTAAGTTGAGAGAAAAGAAAAATGTGAAGCTCCGTTTCTCCTGTCTTGGTTATATCCCTTTGGAGAAGGAGGTGTTAACCGGTAAGGAAGATGTTTCGGTCGTGTCGGTTTCCCTTGCAGAAGCGGTGAATCAGCTGGAAGAAGTGGTCGTAACAGGCAACAGGGTAGAGAAGCCTCTGAAGGATGTACCTGTTCTGACACGGGTCATATCGCATAGAGATATTCAGATGCTTAACCCCGTAAACCTGGAATCGCTTTTGCAGTACGAACTCCCCGGCCTGCAGATCGGTTATAACTCCATGAGCCAAATGCCTTACATCACTTATCAGGGAGTAGGAGGTGCCTATCTGCTTTTCCTGGTCGATGGAGAGCGTGTCAGCGGTGAAGGTTCGGATCATAATGTCGACTTTTCCCGTTTTAATATCGACGATATCGAGCGTGTGGAGGTGATCAAAGGTTCGCAGTCCACAAGTTATGGCTCCAACGCTTTGGGAGGGGTAATCAATATTATCACCAAAAAAGCCAATCGGCCGGTGATCGCTTCTTTCAACGGTCGCTATGCCGGCGCCAACGGCCGGAAATACAACCTTTCGGGCGGTGTCAAAAGAAGTATTTACTCTACCCTGACCTCTGTTACTTACCGTATGCGTGATACTTATAAGATAGGCAATCCTTCGCCCCCTCAGGAAGGAAAACCTTCTACGGGTGCTTTGATTCGCGGTTTTAAGGTTTGGGATGCCGTGCAGAAGCTTAGCTGTAACATCACGGATAATCTGAGTGTGGAACTGAAAGGAAGCTATTACCATAATAAAAGAGCACCGCAGGAGACGAAGGGCTTTCAGGATATTTTTTCGGACTATACGCTTAACGGCAGAGTCAACTACCTGATTTCACCGGAACAGCAACTCAAGATTTCTTATCTTTTCGATCACTATAAAAAGGATAAAGATTTCGAGTCGGGTAGAGTACGTACCGATTATCGTAACCGCACCCAAACCGCCCGTGCAGACTATGTGGGCACTTTCGGCGATCATACGGTCAGTGCCGGTTTGGATTTCAACTATGAGTATCTCAAGCATTATATGCTTAAAGACAGTGCCGATGCCAAAGCCGGAACGTATGCGCTTTATGCGCAGGAGGATTGGAAAATCGGCAACAAAATCAATTTTATTCTTGGCCTGCGTGCCGATTACCACAGCAAGTATCATTGGCACTTGACTCCCAAATTGTCGGCCATGTATCGTCCGGTTTCTTCTTTGGCCTTACGTGCCGGCTTTTCTCAGGGTTTTCGTTCTCCGTCGCTCAAAGAGCTTTATCAGGAGTACGATATGGGAGGTTTGGGTATCATGATGTTATATGGTAATCCGGATCTGAAACCCGAAACCAGCCACCAGTTTGCTTTGTCTGCCGAATATACGGAAGGGCCTTTCAATGCCTCCGTCTCTGCTTATTACAATCGTTTCAGAAATAAGATCGTATATGCTTTGTTGGGCGATAATACCAAAGACCGGCGCTATGTCAATGCCGAAAAGGCCAAAACGCTGGGAGCCGAGTATATCATGCGTTATCGCTTTTCATGGGGGCTTACGTTGACCGGGGCTTATGCTTATGTCAATGATTTTCAGGAAACAAAGGGTAAGAACACTTCTTTCGTTCGTCCTCACAGCATAACGTTCAGCGGTATGTATTCAAAGCGCATCGGCAAGGTCAGATCTTTTGTTTCCCTCAATGGGCAGTGGGATTCCAAGTTAAAAACGTATGATTTTTCTTCGGACGGCACTCATACATTGGCTGTTTACGATGCCCGTACGCTTTGTTCGCTCAATCTGGGGGCGCAGTTCCCTCGTGGTATTATGCTGATGCTCGGCATCGATAATCTTTTCAATTATAAAGACAAGGCTGCCGACAGTTCTCTGCAATTGCCTCAGAAAGGTCTCAGCCTGGTAGGGACGCTTAATTTGAATTTTGCAGATATGTTTAATTGGTAAAGGCACATTTTCTTTTCTGTCAGGAGAGAGAGGGCACGTCGAACATCTCGACGTGCCCTCTTTGATTTTTCTGCGACTCGTATTTTTTAGGTTTTATACCTTCAAAACTGTCCGATATTTTTGTTTTAGGGCGTTTTTAATTGAAGGTGGCCGTTATTTCTTTTCTTCCGTTGTTTGTTTGATGATAATTGGTTTTTTTGTCGTTGTATTTTCGTAAACGGTTTTTATATTGTTTGATATAATAAAATGTATTTATATATTAATGATTAGTTTCTTTTTGTGTTATTTCTATGTTTAATTTTTGCAGATAGTTTTCTTTTCTTGTATTTATTGTTCATTATTAAAAGTTGGAGTATGAAAAAAGTTACGCTATTTCTTGCTTTCTTATTGTTCACAGTAGGAATGGCATTGGCACAACAGAAGACTTTTTCCGGAGTTGTCATCTCTTCCGAAGATGGTAAGCCGGTTATCGGAGCTTCTGTCGTGGCAAAAGGTTTCCCGGGAGTCGGAGCTCAAACGGACCTCGATGGTAAGTTCAGCTTTAGTGGCCCCACTTCTGTGAAAACATTGATGATCAGCTACATTGGCATGAAGACCGTCGAGGCGCCTGCTTCTGCCAATATGAAAATTACCCTTGACCCTGAGGCCAAAGCTCTTGAGGGTATTGTGGTAACCGGTATGGGTGTTAAGCGTTCTCAAAAATCATTGGGCTATTCTGTCCAACAGGTAAAGTCGGACGATCTGAAAACAACCCGAACCACCGATTTGAACAATGCCTTGGCCGGTAAGATCTCGGGAGCCCGTTTTATAGGAGGTTCGGGTGCTACGTTCGATGCCGGTTCGATCGTGTTGCGGGGTACCTCTTCTTTGAGTCCGGGCGGTTCGGAGCCGATTTATGTTGTGGATGGGGTAATCACCAATAAAAACATGGTCAATATGGATGATGTGGTGAGCCTCAACGTACTGAAAGGGCCTGCTGCTACGGCTGTTTACGGTTCTGAGGGCGGTAACGGCGCCATTATTATCACTACTCGTGGCGGAACTGCTTCCGGTGGTGGCAGTGCTGTGCAAACAGTGGTAGACTTCAGCCATACCACCACCTTTGAAAAGCCGGTTAATTATTTCGACTTCCAGCAGGAATACGGTGGCGGTTATATGGGTGCCGATGCCGAGTTGTATGTATATAGATGGAAAGAGGGACATAATCCCGAATGGAAAGTGCTTGACGGACAACGCTTCTATGACTATGCAAACGATGCCAGTTGGGGACCGAAATTCGACGGCAAACCTTATATCCCATTTTATGCCTGGGATACCACAGATCCTCGTTTCGGGCAGACTGCGCTCTGGCAGGCTCATGGTAAGGACAACATCCTGGAGCTTTTCCGTACGGGTATTACCAATACCACCAATATCGGTTTCGGCCGGGCAAGTCAGGATCACATGACGCGTGTCTCTTTTACCAATGTTTCACGTCGTGGTATGGCTTATAACAGCGATGCGGTTCGCCGTTTCCTGAGTGTGAAAACCAGCTTCAGACCGATGGAGCGTATGACGGTGGATTTGGACTATAAGTATACCTACCGTGAAAATCACAATGCGGTCAATGAGGAATACGGAGCATTTAATCCGGTGTATTCATTTACCCAATGGGGGCACGAACGTTAACATCAAAGACCTTAAAGAGAATTATGTGCGTCCTGACGGTTCTTTCAGAACATGGAATATTATAAGTCCGAGAGATTTTACCCCGGCCTATCATAATAATCCGTTTGCTTTGATGAACGAGGTTAACAGATATTCCAGATATAGTTGGAACGTGTTCAGCACCAATGCCACGTATGAAATCACCGATAAGATAAAAGCTACGGCTTCTCTCTTCGGGAACTTGCGTAATTATATGAGTGAAACCAAAGTGGGTTTGAATTTGGTTGGTAAAGATCTTGTTCCATATTACGGACAGGAGCAAAACAGGATTATTGATGTTCGAGCACAGGGTAAGGTGGCCTATTCCGATCGTTTCTGGGAGGATCAACTGACTTTGGATGCAGCTGTTTATGTGGAAGACAGAACCAATCGTTATGACCGGTTGATTGGCAAAACAACGGATGGTTTGACCGACTTGCGTTTTAATTTCGGTGCTTCCAACGGTAAACCTTTGGCTGAAAACTTTACCAGCAAATATCACACTCGCAGCCTTTTCGGTACATTGACCCTCGGGCTGAAGAATACTTACTATGCAGATTTCTCCGCCCGCAACGACTGGTCTTCCACGTTGCCCGACAAGAACAACAGTTATTTCTTCGGAGGTGTTTCTTTGGCTGCCATTGCAAGTAATTTGATCGAGAGAAATCCGGTGCTCAATTTTTGGAAGATACGGGCCTCTTTGGCTCAGGTGGGTTCTACCATGAATCCTTATAATGTATATCAAACCTATGAGACCGGCAAATACGGTTCCACTACCTGGGCACGCAATATCCGCACTTTGAACGACCCCGAAATCAGACCGACCATTTCCACTTCTTATGAAGTCGGCACGGAGTTTCGTATGTTTAATAATCGTTTCTGGGGAGATATCAACTTTTACAGCCGTGTGGCAAAAGATCAGATTATCAACCTGAATAATGCTCCGGCTTCGGGTTTCTCTTATAGAAAAGTCAATGCTGGTAAGATTCGGAATCGCGGTATCGAGATCTCGTTGGGCGGTTCTCCTGTTAAAACGAATGACTGGCAATGGGATGTTAATTTCAATTTTGCCAAGAATGTTAATAAACTCCTTGAACTGGATGGTATCCGTCAGGACTATCGTGTAAATTGGATGGGCTTCGGTTCGCGTGCAAGTCTGTATGCGATCGTCGGTAAACCTGTTGGTGCTATTTTGGCCAATGACTGGAAATACGATGATTTAGGACGCCAGGTATTCAGAAAACGAACAGAAAAAGATGAGAAAGGCAAAATAATAGATATAGAGAAAGGAGAGTATGATTTGGTAACAGATCAAACGGCTCATGAAATCGGCAATGTGCAACCCGATTTTACAGGAGGTTTCTCTACTTCTTTACGCTGGAAAAATCTAACCTTCCGTACATCTTTGGATTTTCAGATCGGCGGAAACATTCTGTCCGTATCGAATATGTTCGGTGAGGGTAGCGGTTTGCTCTCTTCTACCATCGGTAAAAATGCTCGTGGAGGCGACGTCCGTGCACCATTGGACCAAAATGGCGGTGTGCATGTGGTTGGAGTGGATACGGAGGGAAACAAAGTGGACTCTTATATAGAGGCTTCTTATTACTTCAATAGTGCCAAATCTTCTTTGTGGGGGCCGTATTGTTACGATGCTACTTATGTGAAAATGAGAGAGTTGGCCATTTCTTATGAATTCCGGAAGAGTCTGCTGGATAAAACCGGATTCCTCAAAGGCGCCAGCATTGCTTTCGTTGCCAATAATCCCTGGCTGATATATTCCGGGGTGCCTAATTTGGATGTGTCCGAGGCGATAAACTCTTTTGGCGGTTATATGGAAATGGGACAGACGCTTAGCTCTCGTACATTTGGTTTTACGGTTAATCTAACATTCTAAATGATATTGTTATGAAAAGAATTAAATATATATTATCGATTGCACTGCTTGCGTTCGGGGTTACTGCCTGCGATGATTTTGGAGATATAAACGTAGATCCGAACCAGATGTCCAATCCGGAAACAACACACCTGTTGCTGGGGGCGGAGATGCGGATGCCGTTTTTCTCGATTAATGACACTTACAATCCGTGGACTCAGATTAATGCGGGATATTTTTCCGAACCTCGAAATTTCCAATTCACTCGTTTTACGCCCGCCTTGTTGCAGTTTGCAAATGGAGGATTGTATACTCAGCCCATTCACAATTGTGAAAAGATCATTGCCATGAACCGGGAGGAAAACAATCCTCGAACCGGTGCATTGGGGGGAGGAAAAAACAATCAGATTGCCGTGGCGGAAACGCTTCGTGCATATTATTATATGCACATCGCCGATGCTACTGGTATGACCCCGTACTTTGAAGCGATTAAGGCGCTCGAGGGTAAGCATGCTCCCAAGTATGACAACATGAAGGATATTTATGCCGATTTGGATAAACGTCTGACCGAAGCTTATAAAATGTTTGATCCGGGTAAAAAATTGAATGGCCGTTTTGAAATCCTGTATAAAGGAGATATCGTCAAGTGGAAAAAGCTGAATGCTTCTTTGCGTATGATGATGGCCATTAAGTTGGCGGATGTCGATCCGGCAGCCGGTAAAGAGCGTTTTGCCCGGGCTTTTGCCGATGGCGGTCTGGAAACGGACGGTGCGGCTGTTTTGGGCGATGGCGATACATTCGCATTCCCTTATCTAAAAGAGAATGATAATGCGAACCTTCTTTATTTAAATATTGTTGTGGATGGCCGTAGAGATTTCTCTCCCAGCCATTATGTAGTGGATAATTTCCTGGCATTGAACGACCCCCGTATTGTCGATTATGCCACACCGTTAAGCGATGGTACCTATGTGGGTTGTCCGTTTGGTGTTAAGAATGAAAAGTCGATACCTTATTCGGAGTTTACGCAAAAATACTATCAGCAGGATGCTGCGCAGGAGGTGATTTCTGCTGCCCACATCAAATTGCTACAGGCAGAAGCCGCTTTGCGCGGTTGGATTACGGGAAGTGCATCGAAGTATTATGTCGAAGGTATTCAGCAGGCTTTCAATAATTGCGGAATAGGTGAAGGAATGGTTTTTCCGCAGCTGGCTCCC
Organism: Porphyromonas macacae DSM 20710 = JCM 13914; assembly: GCF_000379945.1. Taxonomy (GTDB): domain Bacteria; phylum Bacteroidota; class Bacteroidia; order Bacteroidales; family Porphyromonadaceae; genus Porphyromonas; species Porphyromonas macacae. The sequence goes on along the minus strand of NZ_KB904127.1, from coordinate 606 downwards.
GAGCTTTTGGCCAAATTGAAAGCCAACGTGCTTGTTGCTTCTTATGTGGCTCAGCCTGCAGTGGCTCTTACCGGCGACATGGCGAGCGATCTGAAGAAGATTGCCATGCAACGCTGGCTTAACAACTATTTGAAAGATGGTGTTGAGGCATGGTCGGATATTCGCCGCTTGGATTGGCCTTTTATTGAACCGGGGAAAGATGCTTCCGATAAGAAGATGCCTTTGCGTATGGCCTATCACCCCGATGACTATGACGCTAATAAGAAAAACTATGAAGAAGCAACTGCCATCCAACCGGATAAAACAACGACAAGACTGTGGTGGGACGTGAAGTAAATTGAATGTTGCATATTGCGTATTACAGGGGGCTGTGTCAAAATGAATTTTGGCGCAGCTCCTTTTAGTTTTGGTTTGTGGTTGGTTAAGCCACCGGTTTTAGCCTTTGAGGGATATTTTTGTGTTTTTCGAGGAGGTGGAAGCGCATGAGGCCGAGATTGAGGGTTGATATAGGTCTTTTGGGAGTGTTTTTCGCCTTTCGAGCAACCTTAGCACATAGTTTCTTCAGATTAAAGGCCATAGCTAGAAAGGCGAAGTCCATCTTGACCT
>NZ_KB904126.1 GCF_000379945.1 Porphyromonas macacae DSM 20710 = JCM 13914 | reverse complement strand
GACCTTGGATTGATTCTAAATTCAGCGAATCTACAATGCTGTTGACCAGGCGCACAGGGTCATTGGCATCAATATCTTGACCAAGTTCTGCAGGAAATAGCAGGATGGGGTCGGATATGTAAGGACGAAAGTGTAACTTTGTATTCATTAAGTAATTGATATTTGCTAAGTTACTCAAACTTAGTGAACGAACGAAGCCCTAGCTTGTGAAAGTTGGGGCTTTGTCGTTGGATGAGGAATAAAAAAAGGAGGCTGCCCCAAAAATGAATTTTGACACAGCCCCTTTATGAATACAGGTGTTTTTTCGAAAAATGCTCTAACCGAAATCATCGAAATAGATTTGAGAGCGTTCTACTCCCAGATCGTCGAGCATTTTCAATGCGGCACTTGCCATCGGGCCGGGACCGCACATGTAATATTCAATGTCTTCGGGGGCAGGATGATCTTTTAAGTAATGATCATGGATTACCTGATGGATAAAACCGGTATATCCGGTCCAGTTATCTTCGGGTAATGCTGCAGAGAGTGCAATATGGAAAGAGAAATTCGGATTTTCTTCTTCGATTTTTCGAAAATCTTCTTCGTAGAAAATCTCCTGTTTGGAACGTGCTCCATACCAGAATGTCACTTTTCGTTTTGTGTGTACGGTGTTGAACAAGTGCAGGATCATCGAACGCAACGGGGCCATACCGGCACCGCCACCGATAAATAACATCTCCGCATCGGTTTCGTGAATATGGAAGTCGCCGTAGGGGCCACTCATCCTCACCTTATCTCCCGGTTTCAGAGAGAAGATATATGAAGAAGATATACCTGCCGGGATGCCTGCTGCCCAGGTATGTGTGTTTCTGTCTATCGGAGGAGTAGCGATACGTACGTTCAGGGTAATGATATTGCCCTCGGCCGGATAATTGGCCATGGAATAGGCACGAACGGTTTCTTCTTCATTTTTGCTTTGCAGAGACCACATGCCGAATTTATCCCAGTCTGCACGGAAGCGATCGTTACCGTCTTTATCCAAAATCTCATAGTCCTTATATTGTATATGATATTTGGGTATGTTGATTTGTGCATAACTTCCGCTCTTGAAGTTCATGTGTTCCCCTTCAGGTAATTTTACCACAAATTCCTTGATGAATGTAGATACGTTTCTGTTGGAAAGTACTGTGCATTCCCATTCCTTTACCCCGAAAACCGACTCCGGAATAATGATGCTGAGATTCTCTTTTACTTTCGTTTGGCAGGCCAGTCGCCAATGGTCTTTTTGCTCTTTGTACGAAAAGAAACCGGTTTCCGTGGGCAATATCTCGCCACCACCCTGAACAACCCGGCAGCGGCATTGGCCGCAACTGCCGCTGCCTCCGCATGCCGATGAAAGGAATATGTTATCGTTTTGCAGTGTATTCAGCAATGTGCCTCCCATGGGTGTTTCCAATGTTTTGTCATCGTTTATCGTGATGGTCACATTACCGGAAGGAATGAGCTTTGACTTTGCCACAAGCAGCGAAACGACCAAGATGAGTGTGATCAACAAGAATACAATCACACTGATTATGATTTCATTCATTTTATTGAGTATTCTTTAATTATTCTATCTTGTTACTTACAGTTTTACGCCTGAGAAGCTTAAGAAAGCCATTCCCATTAATGCTGTGATGATAAATGCAATACCAAGACCGCGCAAAGGTTTGGGTACATTGGAAAATTGCAGCTTTTCGCGTATTGCTGCCATTCCCACAATGGCCAGGAGCCAGCCTATGCCGGAGCCGAAACCATAAATCGTGGCCATGCCGGCATTGATGAATTCACGCTGCTGCATGAATAGAGAGCCACCCAAAATGGCGCAGTTTACGGCAATAAGAGGTAAAAATATACCCAGAGAATTGTAAAGAGTGGGGGAGAAGCGCTCCACGATCATTTCCACAAGCTGAGTAAAAGATGCAATCACAGCGATGAATATGATGAACGAAAGGAACGAGAGGTTCAAGTTTGCATATTTGGGATCCAACCATGCCAATGCTCCCTCTTTGAATACATAATTCTCCAACATATAGTTAATCGGGAGCGTGCATGTCAAGATAAAAGTAACAGCAAGCCCCAACCCTAAAGACGTTTTGACATTCTTGGAAACAGCCAAAAACGAGCACATCCCCAAGTAATAGGCAAAAACCATATTGTCCACAAAAATGGAGCGGACAAATAAACTGATATAATCCATTTCTTATCGGTTATTTCGTGATTAGTTCTCTATTGATAGAGATTCTTACTGTTCTTGTAAATCTTTATTTCTGCTGCGGTGCACCCATATAATACAAGCCACGATGACCAAAGCCATGGGAGGCATAATCATCAAGCCGTTGTTTACGTAGCCATTGTCATAACACCATTGCGGTATTACGGAGAAGCCCATGAGCGTTCCCGAACCCAGAAGTTCACGGAAAAATGCTACGATAATCAGAATCACACCATAGCCGGCGCCATTGCCCACACCATCCCAAAAAGAATCCCAGGGAGTATTGCCCAAAGCAAAGGCTTCCAGACGTCCCATCAGAATACAGTTGGTAATGATAAGCCCTACAAACACCGACAGCTGTTTGCTTACATCATAAGCGAAAGCTTTAAGTAATTCATTGACGATGGTTACCAGCGTAGCCACAACAACCAGTTGTACGATGATACGAATACGGTTGGGTATGGTTTTCCGTAAAAGAGATATGATAACGTTTGCAAAAGCAATAACAGCAGTCACCGAGATAGCCATTACGATTGCTGGCTCCAATTTGGCCGTTACCGCCAATGCAGAACAAATACCCAGCATCTGTACCAGAATAGGGTTATTCTTACTAATAGGATTTAGTAGAATGTCTTTTTTCTTTGTCTTTGCCATAACGATTATTGCTGTTGTTTATTCTTAATTAAAAACTCCTTGAAAGGCATCAGCGAATGAAGAAGCATGTCGTTTACGCCGTTGCTGGTCAGTGTGCCACCCGAAATACCGTCTACATAATCTCGGTCGGACAGTGATTGTCCCGGTTTCACCACGCTGATACTCTTAAATTCATTTTCGCGGAAAATATTTTTCTCCTTAAACTCCGAAGAAAACTTTAAGGTGGCTATTTCTGCACCCAATCCCGGTGTTTCGCTGGCATGGCTGAAGTCAGAACCAAAAACCGTGGAGCCGCTTTCGGCATCGACAGACAAGTACCCCCAAATAGGCCCCCAAAGACCGGCTCCGTTCAAAGGCAAAACAAAATATTTTTTGCCGTCCACTTCTGCTACATAGAGGGGCAACGGCAAATTATCTTCTTTCTGTAATAATTTGAACTGATTGGCCGTATTCATCTTAAAGGCTTCGTTTTTACCGATGGCATCCCCTTCGAAAGTCTCCACTACGGTACCGTCGGTCTTTACCAGAAGTTCCTGTTTGATGATGTCCTTGTATGCGTCTATGACCTTGGTTTTGTTGGTCATCGGCTTGTTTACCGCACGTAAAATCTGCTGCATTTTGTCTATTTGTTCGTTATTACGTTGTTTAGTGCGTAAAGAAGTAGACGTGAAAGTCAGCAATATGGCTACGATAACAACCATTACCGAAGCATATATGATCGTATATAAATTTTTATCTCTATTCATGGCTTTGTTGTTTAGGCTTTTTTGACAATGATGGCACGTTTCAGACGTTTACGCACATTGGCATCCACCACAAAATAGTCGATTAGCGGAGCAAAAGCATTCATAAACAGAATGGCCAACATCATACCCTCGGGATAGCCCGGGTTCAGAACACGGATAAAGATGGCCATCAGTCCCACTAAAAATCCATAGATCCATTTCCCGGTTTCCGTCCTTGCAGATGTTACGGGGTCTGTTGCCATGAATACCAAACCGAAAGCAAACCCGCCATATACCATGTGCATCAGCGGAGTAACCTGCATTGCAGCCGTGGTGCCGAAAGCGTTGAACACGAGAGCCATGAATGTGGCACCAAGGAGGCCTGAGAACATGATCTTCCAGCTTGCTACACCTGTCCAGATCAGGATAAATGCACCGATTAGGATGCAGAGTGTAGACGTTTCACCGATGGAGCCGGGAATAAATCCTAAGAAAGCATCCAGCAATGAAGAAGGATTGCCTGCCACATTTATAATGTCGGGCATTTGGTTGCCTGCCGTTGCAATCTGACCTAACGGCGTAGCACCGGAAAAGGCATCTGTTAGTTGACCTTCACCTATGCCTGCAGTTGCTCTTGTCCTTACCCAAATGGAGTCACCGCTCATGGCAGCAGGGTAGGAGAAGAACAGGATGGCACGTGTTACCAGAGCTACGTTGAATACGTTGTATCCCGTACCGCCGAAAACTTCTTTTGCGAAAGTTACAGCCAAAGCTGTTGCCACCGCAATCATCCAGAGAGGTGTGTCGATGGGGACAATCATTGGAATTAGCAAACCTGAAACGAGAAAACCCTCGTGGATTTCTTCGCCTTTCTTCTGGGCAAACGTGAATTCCAGCCCCAGACCCACTACATACGATACGATGATTTTAGGAAGAACTGCCAGCAGACCGTAGAAGAAAAGTGTCCAAAAGCCGGCTTGCGTGCCGATGGCCAGATAATGTTGGTAACCCACGTTGTACATACCGAATAAGAGTGCAGGAACCAATGCGATACATACGATGATCATCATGCGTTTGCTGTCCATGGCATCATGCACATGCACTCCGTTTTTGGATGTGGTGTTGGGTACGAACAGGAATGTTTCGAAACCCTCGAACACGGACCGGAGCGCCGAATATTTACCACCCGGTTCAAAGGATGGTTTCATCGAGTTAAGTTTTTTCCTTAAAGCGTTCAATGTCTTGTTTTTTTGAAGGTGAAACAATTAGTTTATCTCATTATAAAGCAGATCCAAACCTTTGCGGACGATTTCCTGCAATTGCATCTTGGATGAATCCACAAACTCGCATACAGAGAAGTCCTCGGGTGCAACCTCGTAAATACCGCGGTTTTCCATATCTGTGATATTGAAAGCAATTATAGCTTTCAGCAAATACTCCGGGTAAATGTCGAACGGAAACACTCTGTCATATTCGTTGCTCTGGATCATGGCACGTTCTCCTCCTTTGATACGTGCATCAAGTGCATATTCTTTGTTGGGATGCAGCCATGAGCAGTATGAGCGGCTGACCGAATACTGATCGGTGCGTGGGGCTATCCACCCGAAAATTTCATCTACATCGTCACCTTCGGGTATGACGGTTATCTGATCGCAGGCAAAGCTGATGAATGGGCGCTCTTCGGTAAGTTTTACGCCTGTGAATACATTGCCGTCGATCACACGCTCGTGCGTTTCTTTTTTTGTAAGTCTTCCTCTAAAGGCTTCTTTGATATTGGTTCCCGGTATGACTGTTACATAGCCATGTTCCTTGGCGTCGGAGCCTGTTATGGCAATCGTTCTTGAGAAATCCGGTTTGCCTGTTTTGAGGAAACGCCCCAGAACGATAAGGTCGGATGCTTTCAGTGTCCATACCGTTTCGTCTTTGTTGACCGGCTTCACTTTGTTGATCAACACGCCCACCAGACCGGCGGGATGTGCACCCTTTACTTCGTAATGTTCCACTCCCTGTATGCCGGTGAGCGATCCGGGTTTGGTGCCCAGATACACTTTGCCGTCAGTCAATTTGCCCAGTACATCGAGTGCCAGTTGTATTTCAGATTCATGACCTTTTGCCAGAAAATCGAAATCGGGTGCCAATGGAGCTGTGAAATTGGCTGTGATAAAGATGTCGCGCGGAACGATCGCCGGATCAGGTACGATATCGAAAGGTCTTTGACGCATAAAACCCCACAGACCGCTTTTGCAGAGCAACTCTCTGATCTCTTCACGGCCCATCGACGGCACGCGGCTCACATCCGTTGTTCGATAAGTTTGTTCGGCGTCGGGCTTTATTTCTATGCTCAATACTTTACGTTTGGCCCCTCGGTTGATGGCTGTTACCTCGCCGCTTACGGGAGCGACGAACATGACGGACGGCATCCTTTTATGAAAGAATACTGCGTCGCCGGCAGCAACTTTATCACCCTCCCGGACCAATAATTTGGGGACTACACCCTGAAAGTCGTCGGGTACCAGTGCATAGCTTGAGCAGGCAGACACGGGAGACAGGTATTCCTGTGGCGCAGCACCCTTCAGTTTGAGCGAGAGTCCTTTTTTTATTGTTAGAACTTTTGCCATAATCAAAAAAGACAAGTAATTAGTTTAGGTATAATTGTTTCGCAAAAATAGTCTTTTCGTAGCTATATTTTAGTATAATATCTAATAATTTCTATAATAAATTCTTTTTATTCGATATTTATTGCCGTTTAATGTAATCTGTTTTGGCATAGAACTGTGTGCCGGCTACACCCCGCGGAACACCATATTATATTATAGTATCCGAAAAAAAACTTGGGATTTTGGAGTCAATATCCTTTGGATATCGGGTTTCTTCTGACCTGAAACGGGAAATTCATTTACTTTTTCTCCTTCAAAAATGACATGTACTGAAAAAAGTTGACACTCGGGGAGGTTAAAAAAAAAGAGCAAACGGTCATTGTTCTCTGTCTTGCTTGATGTTGCTCCGATCTTTTCGTTGTTTTATGATAAAATCTGTTTTTTTGTGCACTTCACCTCTTTTTTGTTTGAAAACAACTTGCAAGTAACTGTATATGAAAAAGAAGTGTTACCTTTGCAACGATTTTTGGACCATATAATGTCTAACAAATTAAAGTAACGAGAAAATTAACTGAATGGAAAACTTAAAAAATGTTCATCCCTTAGATGATTTCAATTGGGATGAGTTCGAAGCCGGCGACTCACTGAACGCTGCTACCCGTAAGGAACAGGAAGAGGCTTATGACAAGACTCTGAATGCGATCAAAGAAAAAGAGGTTACCATGGGTAAAGTAACCCGGATCGGTAAACGTGAAGTACTGGTAGATGTAGGCTTCAAGAGCGAGGGTGCTATCCCCGCATCTGAATTCCGCTACAATCCCGAATTGAAAGTCGGAGACGAAGTAGAGGTATTCATCGAAACACAGGAAGACCGTCGTGGTCAATTGGTGCTGTCTCACCGCAAAGCTCGAGCCTCTCGTTCATGGGATCGTGTTAACGAAGCTTTGGAAAAGGACGAAATCATCAAGGGTTACATCAAATGCCGCACCAAGGGCGGTATGATTGTCGATATCTTCGGTATCGAAGCATTCTTACCCGGTTCTCAAATCGACGTACGTCCTATCCGTGACTATGATGCGTATGTTGACAAAACTATGGAATTCAAGGTTGTTAAAATCAATCAGGAATATAAAAACGTTGTTGTTTCCCACAAAGTTCTTATTGAAGCAGAACTCGAACAGCAGAAGAAAGAAATCATCGGCAAGCTCGAAAAAGGCCAGGTACTCGAAGGTGTGGTTAAGAACATCACTTCTTACGGAGTATTCATTGACCTTGGCGGCGTAGATGGTTTGATTCACATCACAGACCTCTCTTGGGGACGTGTGGCTCATCCGAATGAAATCGTTGAGCTGGATCAGAAACTGAATGTCGTTATCCTCGACTTCGACGAACAAAAGAAACGTATTGCTCTCGGTCTCAAACAGCTTACCCCTCATCCCTGGGATTCTCTGGATCCTAACATCAAAGTTGGCGATAAGGTAAAAGGTACAGTGGTTGTTATGGCCGACTACGGTGCTTTTGTTGAGATTGCTCCGGGTGTGGAAGGTCTTATTCACGTGTCGGAAATGTCATGGACGCAACACCACCTCCGCAGTGCTCAGGATTTCTTGAAAGTTGGTGAGGAAATCGAAGCTGTGGTGTTGACTCTGGATCGTGAAGAGCGTAAGATGAGTCTCGGATTGAAGCAATTGAAACAAGATCCGTGGGAAGGTATCGAAGAGCGTTACCCCGTAGGTTCCAAGCATGTGGCCAAGGTACGTAACTTTACCAACTTCGGTGTATTCGTTGAAATTGAAGAGGGCGTAGACGGTCTTGTGCACATTTCCGACCTTTCTTGGACGAAAAAAATCAAACATCCGAGCGAATTTACTCAAGTGGGTGCAGAGTTGGATGTCGTGGTACTCGAAATCGACAAGGAAAACCGTCGTTTGAGCCTCGGCCACAAACAGCTCGAAGAAAATCCATGGGATGTATTCGAGACCGTATTCAAAGTGGGCAGTATCCATGAAGGTACGATCATCGAGTTGATGGATAAGGGTGCTGTTGTTTCTCTTCCTTATGGTGTAGAAGGCTTTGCCACTCCTAAACATTTGGTGAAAGAAGACGGCTCGCAAGCTCAGTTGGAAGAAAAGCTTTCTTTCAAGGTGATTGAATTTAACAAGGAAGCTAAGCGCATTATCGTTTCACACAGCCGTGTGTTTGAAGACGAACAGCGTGCTGCGGCCAAGGCTGAGCGTGCTGAAAATAATGCACAGAAAGATGCAGAAAAGAGTGCCGTAGCTGCTTCTAATGCTACGAACCAGGAAAAAGCCACTCTTGGAGATTTGGATCAATTGGCTGCTTTGAAAGAGAAGTTGTCAGGCAACTAATATACAAATCTAAACCATATATAATGATGAGGCTGTCTGTAAGTCTATGACTGCGGACAGCCTTATTTCGTTTTATAAATAATTCGTTCGTTTCTTTCTGTATAAAGGTCTCTTTATATCTTTGTTGCCTGAAAAACCTTTGATAGCTATCGAATATCTGAACAATGACCACTGAAGTAAAGAAATCGCGCGGGCATCTTGCCTTGATTATTGCTACCTTGATATTCGGCCTGAATGGGCCATTCTCCAAGATTTTATTGTCGCCGGGCGGTATCACCCCCGAAGTACATATTCTGGTTCGCTTTGTCGGAGCCACGTTTCTCTTTTGGCTGACCTCTTATTTTTTACCGAGCGAACCTGTTAGAAAAAAAGATCGGTATAAAATTCTTGCGGCATCATTGCTGGGCGTATTAGGCAATCAGGGGATATTTGCATTGGGTATCTCTATGACCTCACCGGTAGATCAGTCGCTTATTTCCACCTTAGGCCCGATCATTACCATGATATTGGCTGCCATATTCCTGCGTGAGCCCATAACTTTGAAGAAAGCCGGAGGGGTTTTGGTCGGAGCAACCGGTGTGGTCTTTTTAGTTATGCAGGGTACGCACTCGGGGCAATCTTCTGCCTTGGGAAATGTATTATGCGGAATGGCTATGCTCTGTTACACACTCTATCTGACGCTTTTTAAGGATATTATAGACCGCTATTCTCCCATTACTCTGATGAAATGGATGTTTCTGATTTCTACCGTTATCACTATGCCGTTTTTTGCTCCCGCTTTTGTTCATACCGCATGGCGTTCTTTCGATCTAACGTTTTATCTACAATTGGGATTTGTGGTTTTCTTCTCCACTTTTATTGCATATATGTTGTTGCCTATTGGACAAAAAGCATTACGCCCTACGGTAATCAGTTCGTATAATTATGCCCAGCCGGTACTGACGACTTCGTTTGCTTTACTTTTGGGATTAGACCGGCTGACTCTGGATAAAGTAGTGGCGGCTATTCTGGTATTTACAGGAGTTTATCTGGTTACTCGAAGTAAGAGTAAGGCTGACCTGAAAGCACGGAAACGAGATTGCAGTTATATAAAAACATAAGGACTTCCGAGGCAATTCCGGAAGTCCTTTTTCGGTAAACTAAACGTATTTTAGCGCACGGTGGTACCGCTTATGTTTTGCGGTTTTGCACTTTGTTTCTTATCTATACCATACATGGGTGAATATTTTCCCTCCGGCATATCGCTGACGATGAAACTGTTTGTTTTACGTGCACCTACGATTTTGTCCGTAGCAGCTGTGGCCAAAGCGTTTGCCACCATTCCCAACAATCCTGCATTTTGAGTTACACTGCAATCGACAACAATATCTGCATTGCGCCGGAAAAGCACTTCATTCGTGTGCGCCGATTTCAGGATATATTCTGCTTCGACGTTGATTGTAGACAGAATACCGGATTTATCCCATTTCTTTATGATTGTAAACAAAACAGCATCGGTATTGAATACATTCAAGAAGGGCTTTAGAGACGTATCGATAAATTGTTCGGCATCATTCGCACTCTCTTGTTGCAGAAGTTCTTCAGATAAATATGGAGAGAATATGTAATAGCCTTTTTCTGCCAATGGCATCATCAGAGAAGAATAGAAGTATTCTTTTGCATCAACATGGTTCGTTTGGTTGATAGGAGGCATTATCAGTATGGATACCGGTTTTTCTGCATGAATTTTCGGATATAATTCTTCTCGGGTAAGCGAGGTGCCGCATCCGGTCAATACTGTCAAAATCAAGATTAATAGCGGGAAAGACTGTAGCTTTTTAATGAAATAGCTATCGAAGGTGTTCATTTCTGTAGCTGTTTAATGATTCTATTGATAAAGACTTCACTCTCAGGGTAATATTTAATTTCCATTTCCAGCATTTGGATTCCTTTCTCCACATTGCCTTTCCTGGCTAAAATATATCCGTATTCGGCATAAATGCCCGGAGGAACCATATTTCTGCTGCCACTCTGTTTTTGAATCATTTTCTCATATGTTTCAATTAATTCAAGTTCTCTTTCCGGAGTCCTTGTTTTATAGTAGGCATAAGAAACATTGTCGTATCCATGCCATGAGTAAAGGTGCTTTGATGGAAAGCAGCCGGTAAGAATGGATGCTGCAATAATTCCTGCTGTATATAAACAGAGTTTCTTTTTCATTGCTGTTATTTGATTTTCAGGTTAAGGTATCCGGATTATTTTGCTGTTGCGTGTAGATACAAAAATATCTTTATCAAATAATTTGTTTCCCATCTTGTCTACAACCATTATGCGATGTCTTCCCGGGGAAACGATTAATCGATCTCCTTTACGAACTGCCTGATTTTTTCTGAGTGCTTTCGTTAAGACAGGAGCTTCTTTGTCTATATGCACTAAAACTTCCTGTTTGTGGTATCTGTTCTGAGCAGCAACAATAATGAATGATTCGTCATTGAGCCCTCCGCTTACGGATGCTGTTGAGCCGCAGGATGAAAGCCCGATTATGGTTGCCGACAAGAGTGTAACCAAAGCGATGATGGATTTTATCGATTTCATATTGTTCGTTTTTATTTACGTTCTTGAATGTAATATTGGCCGAAGTTGTTTTTATCGAATTCTCCCTGCGTGAGTGTTACAATAGAGAATTCGGTTTCAGGGGTATCTCCTCCTGTCATTTCGATTTTTACGGACGCCACTTTCTTCCCGGGAAGTTCGAATGTCACACCGGTCTGCGGATTTTTCACTTTTTTTCCACGTGAGAAAACATCGAAAACATCGCCTTGACGCAAACCCTGAGTAGATCCTCCGGCTATAATGATGCCATCTTCATCTGCATTAATGATATAGGTTCGCCACGGTTTGTCGGTGCACTTATTAATAATGTTTTCCACAAGCATGTCGATTGCACCGGAAATCGCTTTGTCGCTTAGCGTGGCATCGAAACCCGCTTTACCTCCGAATCCCAAAGTGCTTTTAGAAGTTGTCTGAGCCATACCCTTACCTTCTTCCGAATAGATAATCAATCCGGTGGCAACATCTACGATACGTATGCTTACACCGGCTTCTACGATTTGATTCTTTTCGGAATTGAAAAGTCCCTCTTTCCCGGTCGTTTTTCTACCGAATTCCGTAATCGAACCGAGAATCAGGTAGTCGGCATTTATCCGTTGCCTCTCGCCTCCGCCGGTTATCTCTGCTTCCAATTTATCAAGGTCGTCCCGCTCCAACAGGATAAATTTATCGGAGGCGCTCAGTTTCGTTGAGAGAATGTCCAATGCCTGCTTGGCCATCGGATCGTTTTCCCTGTCATAGAAAATTCCTTTGCCGTATTGCGTCTCATTGGAGAATCTCCCGATAGCCACTTTCCATTTAAGCGCTCGATTCGTTTGTTCTTGCGAGGATGCATTGACTTGCTCATTGACTACGATACGCTCCGGTGTTTGAGCATGTAATGAACAGATGCAAGACAAAATAACGAAAGCTGTTGTTGCTAAAATTTTGTTCATGATGTATTCTTATTTATGTTTATCTAAATCCATTTGTGAAAAGACCTTTTTCGGAAAGATTCCGTAATTTATGAAATCCTGCGCAAAAGTTCGTTGATTTGTTTCTTTTATTTCTGAAATGTATCCTTTTGTCTTTGACGATCAGGGATGAATGTCTAATTTGACGGAGGCTTTTTTAAGACCTTTTCCTTCGACTGTCAGCTCTGCTGTGCCTGCTTCTTTCTTACTTTGTACCAATACCGTGAGCATGCCGTTGAATGCATGGTGTTTGGGTTCGTGAAAGAGATCCAGCGAAGCCGGATTGCCCGATGCAGCAGCCCTGAAAGTTCCGGCCCCTTTGACTTTGAAGCGGAGCAAGCGGTTATCCGTAGGGCACAGATTTCCGTCTTTATCTACGATCCGTACAGTTACGAAAGCCAAATCTTTTCCATCGGATTTCAGTGTGTTACGGTCTGCATCTAACTCTATGCGTTCCGCAGCACCGGCTGTTTTCACCGTTACGGAATCAGCGGGTAATCCATTGTTGTCATATGCGACTACTTTGACTGTTCCCGGCTTATATACGGTATTCGTCCACATCAGGCGATAACGTTTTTGGCGTGTCAGGTTGTTTTTATCTTCGTCGTTTTCTGTTTTCTGCCAATCTATGGAAAAGTCTTTCTTTTGCCTGCCCATGCTTTTACCGTTTATCCATACTTCGGCCTCCGGATGGTCTGTATAAACGAAGATGGGGGTAATCTCTCCTTCGCGTCCGTGCCAGGTCCAATGCGGAAGTACATGCAGCGTATGTTCTTTTTCGTTCCAATGACTTTTGTACAGATAATAGCGATCTTTGGGAATTCCGGCCAGATCCACAATGCCGAAGAGCGAACTGTGGCTGGGCCAGTCGCTGTAGTAAGGAGTAGGCTCTCCAATATAGTCGAATCCTGTCCAAACAAATTCGCCCATAGCCCAAGGCATATCCTCGTGGACCATCCAGTCGTCCTCCGGCAAATTGCTCCAGCCACAGTGTTCGACATCGTAAGAAGAGGCTTGGTGATCGTTGTATTTGTGCATCGATCGGCGTTTAACCGGGAATTTGTACACCCCTCTCGAACTTAAAGTCGAAGCAGTTTCCGAGCCTAAGATAAAACCTTGCGGCAAACGTTTCTTTCCTTCGGGGAACAGGAACGGACGGTAATTGAAGCCCGGAATATCCATTGTGGCTGCCATACCGCTGTTCATTACTTCACGCGGAGCGTCCATACCGTTGCAAACAGGCCGGGTAGGATCTTCGCGATGGCATATCGCCTGTAGCATATAGGCTGTTTTTGCACCATCGACATCTTGCTGTTCGACCACTTCATTGCCAATGAAATACATCATTACGCTGGCACTGTTTCTGTATTGGTGCAACATATTCACAAGATCCCGCTCGTGCCATTCATTAAAAAACTTGTTATAGCCGTTCGGTACTTTGGCTTTAGCCCAACTGTCGAATGTTTCTACTGCAAGCATCATACCCATTTCATCGCAGATTTTTACGAATTTCGGGTCGGGCATATTGTGGCTGGTGCGTATGGCATTGGCTCCCATCTCTTGCATCATCCTAATCTGTCTGCGCATGGAGGCTTCGTTTGCCACAGCTCCCAAAGGCCCCTGATCGTGGTGCAGGCAAACACCTTTGAATTTTATTTTTCTTCCGTTCAGGAAAAAGCCTTCATTCTGTTTTAGCTCGATACTGCGGATACCGAAGGTAACAGTATCGGCATCGATCACGGTTTTCCCATCCAATAGTGCAACCGTGTATTTATAAAGATTCGGCTGTCCGATATCCCAAAGAAGAGGTTTATGTACCGTCAGGCCGGCATGCAGATTTTTATGGGCACTTTTTGACAGCGTATTTTGTCCGAAATCGTCCCAGATAACAGAGCCGTTTGGGGCAATGACGCTCCGATGCACGTTTAGTGGTTTTTCGGTGTATTCGAGTCCTTCGATAGTGGTATTTATGTGTACGATTGCTTTATCCTCGTCGATAAAGGGAGTCTGAATTTGCGTTCCCCATGTTTTTATATGCGTTTTATCCGTAATACGCAAATGAACGTCCCGGTATATCCCGGCTCCGGGATACCAGCGGCTGCTTTCGTGCTCATTGTTCAGGCGAACGGCAAGTACATTATCCTTGCCGGGTTTCACAAAAGGAGTGATATCCAGATAGAAAGAATTGTATCCATACGGCCAATGGCCTGCAAAGTGTTCGTTCAGGTAAACGTGTGCATTGCTCATCGCTCCGTCGAATCGTATTTCTATGTATTTGTTGCTCAGATCTTCCGGTAAGTGCAATTTTGTTCTGTACCAACCCGTGCCCACGAATGGCAGTCCGCCTGTTCGACCGGCATGCTCCATAGCTTTTTTTTGCCCGTCTTGCGTTATGGCCAGATTTTGCCGGTCGTTTTTGTAATCGAACGGTCCGTATATAGCCCAGTCATGAGGCAGATCGATGCATTGCCATTTACTGTCATCAAAAGTTTTGTTCTTGTTGTCTTCGCTGTCCGATCGGCTGAATCGCCAGCCTTTGTCGATTAAATGAGAGCTTGATTGCTGTGCATAAAGTTTTGGTGTCGTCTGTGCCATGAAAAGAGCGAGTATCCCCGCAACCGTAGCAAATCTTTTCTTCATGTCGATGCTTTATGTTGTGTAATTATTTATTTTGTAGAGTCTTATTTATAAAGATAATGAGATAAGTTTAGATAGAAAAAGAAAATTGATTGCTGCCATAACGGATAACTGCTTTGGGATTTCTGTCTGAGAACAAATTGTGTTCGGAACATTGCTTTTTCTTTGATGTGAAATAAAGAAAAATGGAATTTCAAAAAACCTTCCGTTGATGGATGGAAATTCTCTGCCTGACGGTTGAAAATTCTTAGCGCAATGGATTTTTGACGAAGTTAACTTGGATTTTTTTTCTTTGCCTGAAGAATTTTCAACCGTCAGGCAGAGAACTGACAAAGAAAATGTTATTGGAAAGAGGTTGAAAGGTAAGTGATTGTCAATGAGAGAGAACCGTGATACTCTCTGCTGTGATTTCCCCGGATAGAGCCTTGCTGATATTGTAAACTATGTTGCTCTTGAAAACCGGAATGTACCGACTGTTGTTCTTGATACCGGAGTGCGCAAACTTTGTTTTTTTGAGGTGTAATGTTTGCATTTTTAGAAAATAGTTATACCTTTGCAACGCTTAAGTAAAACATTCTTCCTTAGCTCAGTCGGTTAGAGCATCTGACTGTTAATCAGAGGGTCCTTGGTTCAAGTCCAAGAGGAAGAGCTTAGAGCTGGTCGGCTTGGTTTTCTTAAGATATATTCTTCCTTAGCTCAGTTGGTTAGAGCATCTGACTGTTAATCAGAGGGTCCTTGGTTCAAGCCCAAGAGGAAGAGCTTTTTCTTGGTTGCCAATCAAGTTGCGCTTTGTTACTTTACAGTACATCCGCCATTTGGTTGGTTCTTTTTTTATAGGGAAATTCTTTTCTTGCATGCCTTTTCTCTGTTTGTCAAACACGGGTAGTGTGTAAAAACATGGTTATGAGGCTGTCAAGGTTTATATTTCATATATGCATGTCAATAATACAGATATACCGGTTAAGGATCCCCGAACAGTAATGCTGGAGCACGAGAAGATTCCTAAACTTCTTCTCCATTATGCCATTCCTGCCGTCATTGGCATGTTGGTTAACGGGCTTTATAATGTGGTAGACCGTATTTTTATCGGCCAGGGGGCCGGTGAATATGCCATTGCCGGATTGACCATAACTTTTCCTATTCTTATTTTCATGCAGGCTTTTGGTATGCTTATCGGGTCGGGAGCTTCTGCACGTGTATCCATATATCTGGGTAAACATAATCGTGACGGAGCTGATGCTATTTTGGGAAATGCCATTATTTTGACCCTCATAACTCAGTTGCTCTGTATAGTACCTGTGATGATTTGGATGAAGCCTCTTCTGATTGCTTTCGGAGCAAGCGAACGGACTTTACCCTATGCCGTAGAATATCTGACCATCGTTGTACCCGGCAATATTCTGACAACATTGAGTTTCGGCTATAATGCCATTATGCGTGCGTCGGGTTATCCAAAGAAGGCGATGTGGACTATGATTATAGGTGCATTGACAAACATCATATTGGATGCTCTGTTTATTTTCGGTTTCGGTTGGGGTATCAGAGGGGCGGCATGGGCTACGTTTATAGCCATGCTTGTATCTGCGGTATGGGTGATGCATCATTTCTTTTCTAAAAACAGTCTGGTACGATTCAGGCGTTCGGCCATGAAGTTGTCTTGGAAGGAAAGTCTGGAAATTTTATCTATCGGTATATCTCCTTTTCTGATGCAACTGCTCAGCAGTGTGGTCAATGTGGTTATCAACCGTTCTTTTGTCGGTTATGCTTCTACATCGCAGGATGCCGATATTGCTATTGCGGCATACGGTATTCTGAATAGTTTTGCCATGATAGGAGTCATGTTCGTTTTGGGTATATCGCAAGGGATGCAACCTATTGTGGGGTATAACTATGGAGCACGATTATACGGCAGGGTGCTCCAAACGTTTAAAACCTGTCTTTCGGTTAATATCGCGGTCTCGGGCCTTACGGCGCTCAGCGCTTTGATCTTCCCTTATGCCCTGACCAGACTGTTTACAACGAGTGAGACACTTACGAACTACACTGTTACGGCTATCCGGGTGGGTATGTGCGCTTTTGTCTTTGTCGGTGTTCAGATTTCTTCCACCCAGTTTTTTCAAAGTATGGGTATGCCCATGAAAGCCATGGTGTTAAGTCTTTCACGTCAGGTTATCTTTTTATTACCATTATTGATTATCTTACCGGTCATAATCGGCGGATTGATTGGTGTATGGTTGGCGTTGCCGTTATCCGATGCTCTTTCCGGAGCATTGGCCATAACGCTTGTGGTCGGGCACGTAAGAAGAATGAAAAGAATGACTCACGATACTGCCGAGTTAGAGACTGAAACCGAAAAAGTCATAGATTAAATGAAAAAAGATGAGATTATTTAGCACTGTATTTTTAGTTCAACTTATCTTATCCGTTTATTTGGGCTATCGCATAGGGCAAACATTTCCCCGTAAAGGACCCTGGCGTGTATTTCTGTATGCATTATTGGGTATCGAACTCCTTATCTATTTTATCGGATGGGTTTTTATGGATATGTTTCCTATTCGAACATTAGGAGTGATCATGAAGTATTGCAACAGTTTTTTCCTGTTGTCCTGTTTGATGGTGTTGCCTGTGCTTTTGCTCAATCTTTTCCGGCGGTATTTCTTCCGGGGATACCGCATTAGATATGCTATTGAAAACGATAAAAAGATAAGGCGAATTTCTTCCGGGTTTATTTTGCTTTCTTTTGTGATCGCCCTGTTCGGAATGTATTTCGGAAAGAAGCGTGTTACCGAGCCGGTTGTACGTACTCTCTCTTTGGAGTTGGGAGAAAGCAGAGATATTCTTATTCGGGAAAAACGTGAACTGAAAGTGGCGTTGATAACGGATTTGCATATCAGTGAATCCATAGGATTGTCAGAGGTAAAGACTATAGTGGATTTGGTTATGTCTCAAAACCCCGATATTATTCTGATGGGTGGCGATCATATAGACCATTTCGGCTATTTTGCATATACTCCTGAAATTATTCATCTGCTTGGAGAAAAACTGCAGGCGCCATACGGAAAATATTATGTATTGGGAAACCATGAGTATCGGGCTGATATGGAGGAAAAGATACAATGGATTACACGGGTTGGGGGAACGCTACTTCGGGATGATATCGTTTTCCCTGCCGATAGTGCATTCTGCTTAATAGGGCGAGATGACGCAACGAATATCCGGCGCGAATCCCTGTCTTCATTGACCGGCAGAGCAGGAGTGCGGGATAAGGCGATAATCGTTTTGGACCATCAACCTGTTCCTTTGGATAGTTTGGAGGCTTGCAAAGTCGATTTGGCTCTTTGCGGACATACGCATGCAGGGCAAATCTGGCCTTTCGGTATGCTGGTGCGCCTGAAGTATGCTTCTCTGGCATACGGTATGCATCAACAAGGCAACAGCCGGATATATACCAGTAGCGGGGTTGGTGCAGCAAGCCCTGCTTACCGGATGGGCACAAGGAGTGAAATTGTCATTTTCGACTTAAAGCTTTAGAGTAGCAGCTAAAAAAGAAATATCATGGCTAAAAAGTGTTTTGGCCGTGAAAGTTTCCTATATTTGTTGGACAAAAAACGATATAGTTTTTAAACCTTATTATTAATTCTGTAAAGATGAATACTCCAAAAGATTTAAAGTACAGCAAAGACCATGAATGGGCACGCCTCGACGGCAGTTTTATTTACGTAGGTATTACTGATTATGCTCAAAGCGAGTTGGGTGAAATTGTGTATGTAGATGTTCCTACGGAAGGAGAGCAACTTAGCGCCGATGACGTTTTCGGTTCTATTGAAGCTGTTAAGACCGTATCCGATTTGATGATGCCCGTTGAAGGTGAAGTGGTTGAGGTGAATGCCGAATTGGAAGATGCTCCTGAATTGGTAAACAGCGATCCTTACGGTAAGGGGTGGATTATTAAAATCAAACCTGCAAATACGGAAGACTTGGACGGTTTGTTGTCTGCCGATGATTATAATAATTTGATCGCTCAATGAATTCCCCGCGCGTAAGCATTATTATGGGCAGCACATCCGATCTGCCCGTTATGGAAAAAGCTGCAAAGCGTTTAGACGCTATGGGGGTATCTTTTGAAATGCTTGCGTTATCTGCCCATCGTACGCCTGAGGAGGTTCGTGATTTTGCCATGAATGCTCAGGAGAGAGGGGTGCAGGTGATCATTGCTGCGGCAGGTATGGCAGCTCATTTATGCGGCGTTATAGCCTCGATGACCGCTATCCCCGTTATCGGAGTACCTATCGATGCTTCATTGAAGGGAATGGATGCGCTATTGGCAATCGTGCAAATGCCTCCGGGAATTCCTGTGGCTACCGTGGGAATTAATGCTGCCGAGAATGCTGCTATTTTGGCTGTACAGATTTTGGCGACAGCCGATAAACAGTTGGCCAGTAAATTGGTCGAGTTTAAGAATGGTCTGAAGGACAAGGTGATTAAGGCGAATAAAGACCTGAAAGAGGTCAAATACGATCACAAAACAAATTAGTCCGAAGACTGCTCTGAGCCGAAATACGACATCCGGTTTTGTGCCGACAAAAAACCGACCAGACGCTTATCCGATGAACTATTTCTATTCGCGATAAGTTGTATGGTCGGTTTGTTTTATATTACAAACGGTTAGCAGATTGGAGACTGCTGCTTTGATGCAACGGTCTTTATCATCAGATTTTATGGAACAACGCTATGACTGAATCATCAATATATTCTCCCTGTCCGTGCAAATATGTGAGGCGTCCGAGTGTGGAAGTCCGTATCGGAACGGTATGTGTGGGGGGAAAACATCCCATTGCAATACAATCGATGGCTTCTGTTTCGACGATGGATACGAATGCCTGTATAGAGCAGGCACAACGCATAATCGATGCCGGAGCTTCTATCGTACGCTATACTGCACAGGGTGTAAAAGAGGCAAACAATCTTGGGTATATCCGTGCGGGGCTTAATAAGGGCGGTTACACCCAACCGCTGGTAGCCGATATTCATTTTAATCCGAAGGCTGCGGATGCAGCATTGGAGCAGGTGGAAAAAGTACGCATCAACCCCGGTAATTATGTCGATACCAAAGGACATAAGGGAGAATGGACCGATGAGGACTTCGATAATATACATCGGCTGGTTGAAGAACGTTTCGGTGCTTTTGTGGAGCGTGCCAAGGCTTTGGAACGTGCCGTCAGGATAGGGGTTAATCACGGTTCCCTGAGTGAAAGGATGGTTCAGCGATATGGCGATACGCCCGAGGGCATGGTGGAAAGCTGTTTGGAATATCTCGATGTCTGTATTGCACACCGGTTTTACAATATAGTCATATCCATGAAATCGTCCAACACGATGGTTATGACACAGGCGGTGAGATTATTGGATAAAAGGTTACGGGAAGGATATTACCCTGCATTCCCTTTACATCTGGGGGTAACCGAGGCCGGAGAAGGAGAAGACGGACGCATTAAAAGTGCGGTGGGTATCGGTTCCCTTCTGGCAGATGGATTAGGCGATACGATACGTGTTTCTCTGAGTGAAGACCCGGAGTGTGAGGTACCGGTGGGATTTGCTCTTCGGGATTATATTCTGCAACGTGCCGAGGCTCTTATAGAGGCGGACGATTTGCCTGATTGGCAGGAATATGACAGCTATAGGATGGAAGGACGAAGACAAACATTCTGCGTAAGGAACGTTATCGGCGGTTCGGTTGCTCCGTGTGTGATATCGGATAGGGAGGATGCAGAGCTGGCAGATTTCCTGTACTCTGATGGAAAACTGCATGCAGTGGGCAAGGCTATAACAATAGATACAGTAGAACTGGATGCTGTGGCATGGGATGAAGATTTGGCCGGTAAGGCAGGGAATAACCCTGAGACTGTTATCATGCTTTGGTCTCATGGGGTAAATACCCTTGGCGAATGGCGTTTGGGGTATGTAAGATTGATGAGGAGAGGCATCAAAAATCCTGTTGTTCTTTGCCGTGATTATCGAACGGATATAGAGCGGTATCGTCTGTTCGCTGCTGCCGATGCCGGATCGATTCTTTTGGACGGCTGGGCCAACGGTCTAATGCTTCGGAACAGCGATGTTTCGGCCAAGGATGAAGTTGCTACGCAATTGGCTGTTTTACAGGCATCGAGACTCCGGATGAGTAAAACAGAATATATCAGCTGCCCCGGTTGTGGTCGTACTTTGTATGATCTTCAATCGACCATTGCCCGGATAAAAGCAGCTACATCGCATTTGAAAGGTTTGAAAATCGGAATCATGGGATGTATTGTAAATGGCCCCGGAGAAATGGCTGATGCAGACTATGGTTATGTAGGAGGAAGCCCCGGTAAAATAGATTTGTATAAACAGCAGGAATGTGTGCGGAAAGGAATACCGCAAGAAGAAGCCGTAGAAGAGTTGATTGCTCTGATTAAATCGAATAATGACTGGCAAGAGCCGGAAAACAAATGACATAAAGATGAATACACAGGATAAATTGAACGTGAGAGTTGTAAATAAATCTCATCATCCATTGCCTCAGTATGCTACACCGGCCTCCGCCGGTATGGACTTGCGTGCGAATTTGGAAGAGCCCGTCGTGCTGTTGCCGATGGAGCGAAAACTTATTCCGACAGCGCTTTTTATTGAATTGCCCACAGGCTGTGAAGCGCAGATTCGTCCGCGAAGCGGATTGGCTTTTAAGTCCGGTATTACGGTTTTGAACAGTCCGGGGACTATCGATGCGGATTATCGGGGGGAAATCAAAGTTTTGTTGATAAATCTTTCGAACGAACCGTTTACAATTAACGATGGCGAACGGATCGGTCAAATGGTTGTAGCCCGTCATGGAGTGGTGGAGTGGGAGCAAACGGATTCTTTAGAGCATACGGAAAGAGGTTCGGGCGGTTTCGGACATACTGGAAAGCATTGAAAAACGTTATATTTGTAATCAGTGCTTTATTTTGACACCACGCATGATTGAATATGCAGAAAACAAAACGTTTTTTCATTTATACCTTTTTTGTGCTGTTTGCAAGTGTCTTTTATGGATATTCCCAGACAAAACCGGCAGACCGGCAAAATATCGATAAGTTCAGTACTTATTTCTATCAGGGAGTTCTTGAAAGCAATCTTGCTCATTATGCCGAAGCCTTCGATTTGCTTAACTATTGTTACCGGATAGATTCGACCAATGCCGCTCTTCAATTCCAGCTTTCACGGTTATATTATGCATTGGATAACGAAGAGAAAGCAACCGAACTCTTGAAGAGTGCTTACCGGACAGAACCGTCCAATCAGGTTTATGCCGAAGGTTTGGCCACAATGTATATGGCTCGTAATAATTACGCCGAAGCCATTGATATTTATAAGAAACTGGTTCGTTTGTACCCCAATCAGGAGGTGCTTACTCTGAAATTGGCCGACCTGTATCGTAGAAGTGGTGACATAGAAGGGGCTATAAAGGCTTATGACCGTTTACAGGAGGTAACAGCTACCACTCCGATGGAAGATCTAAAGTTTACGGATATTAAAGTGCAACTTTATCAGATGACGGATGATGAAGCAGCAATTGTCCGCGAATATAAAGCCATGATGGGAAAGTATCCGGATATACCGGATTTTGCTATTCGTTTGGCTCAAGTATATCTTGAAAGGAATAAATTGGCAGAAGCCAAAGAAATACTCGACCTTTTGACGGAAAAAGGAGAAACCGGAAGTCAATACTATTTGGTATTGACTCAGTATTATCTAAAGAACAATATGTCCCGGGAAGCATTCAATAAAATGCGCATGATTTTGGGCGATAATGACATCGAGGTCAATCAGAAAGTTCTTTTGTTGATGCGATTTCTGGGGCAGGATAAGGATAAGGAACATAAGCCTAAGAAAGAGTACAATATACTGTTCGAGGAGTTTATGCAGCTGTATCCCGAAGAGTATTCCATCCCTTTTGCCTATTCTCAGGTGCTGGCTATGCAGGGAAATAACGCCGAAGCTGTTCGGATAATGGAGAAAGTGACTTATCTCAATCCGACACATAATCTTGCATGGGACTTTTTGCTTCAGAATGCTTTGCAAAATCAGGATTATGAACGTGTTGTCAAACTTTCGGAACAGGCTTTGCAGCATATACCCGATCATTCGCTTTATTATTTATACGGTTCCGGAGCATATATAGCTCAAAAGAAGTATAAGGAAGCGCAGCAGTTTTTGTTGAAAGGTGTGGAGACTTTGGGCGATTCCGGTTCTGCCGGTTTGTCTGACATCTATGGTCAGCTGGGTGATATTTCCGGTGAAATGGGGCAACACACAGAACAGTTTGGATACTACGAAAAAGCCTTGGAGTTTAACCCGGAGAATGTAGCGGTTCTGAATAACTATGCTTATGAACTCACCAAAATGAAAGGGGCGGATTTGAGTAAGGCCGAGAGGATGGCTGCAACGACGGTCAGAATAGAACCTGAAAATCCGATTTTTTTAGATACATACGGTTGGGTCTTCTTTTGCCGGGGAAATTATTCACTTGCGAAGTTATATCTGCAAAAAGCTGTAGATAAAAGCGAAGAAGAACCGGATGCGGATATTCTTGAACATTTAGGCGATTGTTATTACAAATTAGATAAGGTGGAAGATGCCGTAACTTATTGGAAGAAAGCCAAAGAAAGACGAGACGGTGAAACACCTTTGCTGGATAAAAAAATCAAGGAAAAGAAATATTTCGAAAAGTGAATAAAAACAGAATAAGCCTTTTTTCAAACATATTCCCTCTGTGCCTGCTATGCCTCTTATTTATGTTTGGTTGCGGCACGAGGCGTGAAGTTGCAACGATATCTCCGGAGGCTTCGTTCGTTAATCGAATGAATAAGAGCGAACTTATAGGTATGTTGCAGAAACAGGATGCTTTTCATAGTATGCAGGCATCTGCCAATGCAAAAGTGGATTTGGGAGGTAAGAGCCATTCTTCCCGTGCGAATATCACGATTGTGAAAGGGCAGGGGATACGTATCGTTTTTGTACCGTTGCCCTTTGTAGAGCTTGGTCGGATTTGGTTTACTCCCGAGAAAGTTGTTGTTACGGATGCCATACATAAATATTATGCCGAGTTGTCTTACGAAGAATTTGCAAATGAGACAGGCATACAGGTCGATTATCATGCCGTGGAGTCTTTATTCATCGGCCGTCTTTTTACTCCGGATTCTCCTGATGGCAATCCTCTGCGGTTATTTAACCTTTCTCATGATTCGGGCATGCCCGAGTTGGGTTATCGGAAAAGAGATATAGACTATCTTTTCACCATAAATACCGATGGTCGACTCTCATCTGTCAGTGCCAAGTCTGCGGAACAGAAACCTTCAGGAGTTAGATGGACCTACAATAAATATACAACCATTGCTCCCGGGGTTTTTTTCCCTTTGTCGCAAACTGTTGTAGCCAATCAGGCCGATAAGGACAAAATATATCGTTTGACTTTAGACATGAATGATCCCTCTCAGGTGCAAAATGTCGATACCTCTTTGGTTTTACCCAAAGTGAAAAGCAATTATGAGAAGCTTTCACTTCAAACATTGAAAGAACTTTTTAAGAAAAAACTGTAGTCGTGAAAAAATTTCTGTGCTTTATCCTGCTTTTTCTTATTTCTTCCTTTTTGACTTTGCAGGCACAGGTCAAGTCGGCCAAAGTGCGTCAGCTCGAACGCCAACGCAAAGAGGTCTTACGCCAGATTAATGAAACGGATAAAGAACTGAAGCAAACCCGGAAGAATAAGAGCAATGAGGAGAAAAGACTTAAGCTGGTTAAGAAGTTAGTGGTGCAACGCCAGCAGATGGTGAAGATTTTGGATGGCGAAGTACAGGAATTACAGTTAACACTGAATACGCTTACCCGTCGGCGAGATTCTCTGTTGAAACGAGAGGATGCGTGTAAACGGCAGTATGCCAAATCTGTTGTTTCCATGCAAAAAAGAAGTGCTTCTTTAGATCGTCTTTTGTTCATTTTTTCTGCAAGTTCTTTTGATAAAGGTGTAAGACGTGAGGCTTTTCTCAACCAGTATGCCCGTGCTCACAGGCAAGCGGCTTCAGAGCTTAAAGATACTCGTCAGTTGGTAGAGAAAAATCGCAATGAAATTTCTACCACTCATTCACATAAAGCCGATTTATTGGCTATACGGGAATCTGAAAAAAAGAAATTGGAGGCAGAGCAGAAAACCCGTACGGCAGAGGTCAAGCAGCTTTCCGGACAGCAAAAAACATTGGAGCAGAAGCTGAGGAAACAGAAGTCTCAGGTGGAGGCCCTGAATCGTAAGATCGAACAGCAGATCGCTTTTGAAATAGCAGAGGCAGAGCGAAAGGCACGAGAAGAACAGGAACGCCTCGATAGAGAGGCTAAAGCAAGGGGTGCCAAAGTTGCCCCCAAAGCCGAACGTAAAGCTGCCGTAAAAGGCGGTTATGCCATGAATGCGGAGGAGCGGGCTTTGAGTTCCAACTTTGCCTCCAATAAAGGACGTCTACCTTCTCCCGTACGCGGCCGTTATGATTTGGTAGGACAGTATGGGGTACATTCGGTACAGGGACATTCCCGTGTACGTACGAGCAGCGGAGGTATCGACCTCCGGGTCGTATCGGATCATAATGCCTATTGTGTTTTCAACGGAGTTGTCACCAGTATATTTATGGTTAACGGATTTAATAATTCCGTAATTGTTCGTCATGGAAACTATCTGACGGTATATTCTAATTTGGTTAGCGTTTCGGTTTCAAAGGGACAGAAAGTGAAAACCGGTCAGGTGTTAGGGCGTATTGCCACCGATAGTAATACCCGGGAAACCATTCTTCACTTCCAGATCTGGAAAGAGCGTACCAAACAAAATCCTTCGGTATGGATCAAATAGCAGCAACGATAGGCACTTTCGATGGTGTACATCTGGGGCATCGTTCGCTTATCAATAAACTTTTGCAGGAGTCGGCCGTTCGTTCGTTACCTCCTGCGGTAATAACATTTGATGTTCCTCCGATCTCCGTTGTGGCTCCCAAACGCCCTTATCTGTTGTTAACGACACTGGCAGAGAAGCAGAGACTGCTCGATGATATGGGTATCCGTGTTATTACACTTCATTTTGATAAAGAGATGGCCTCCATGGATGCACAGCGTTTTATGGAGGAAATACTTTCAGATGTTTATGGCGTTAAATATCTTCTGATCGGGTACGATCATCGTTTCGGGCACAACCGCATGCAGGATTTCGATGATTATAAACGTATCGGCCATGCTTTGGGCATAGAATTGGGGCGTGGCCCGCAGTTGAATGTGCAGTCAGAACCGATCAGTTCCAGCCGGATACGAAAGTTGCTGAACAGCGCTCAAATCCAAGACGCAAACAGTTTGTTGGGCTATCATTATACACTAAGCGGGAAAGTTGTGGGTGGCATGCGTGTAGGGCGTACCTTAGGTTTTCCCACCGCTAATATTCATGTAGATAGCCGTCACAAACTAATGCCCCCCCACGGGGTATATGGTGTGCGTATCAAGTATGACAATGCTTGCCATGACGGTATGCTTTATATTGGTAGCCGTCCCTCATTGGATAACGGCTCTCATGTAACTATCGAAGTGAATATTTTTAATATCAATGCAAATCTGTACGATAAGGAGCTTACCCTTGAATTCGTTTTCTTCGAGCGTCCGGATCATAAGTTCGATACGCTGGATGAACTTCGTGCTCAGATTAGTGCAGATCAGGCTTCTATTATGTCTAAACTGCATCATTATAAGTTACATTTCCCGGCAAGATAGTTTCTCTTTTCTATCTGTTGACCGAGATGCCGGTCTACTTCGGTTGTCTTACCTCATGGGCAATATAAACCAAAGCATTGCCTTCGGTTGCGGTAACTTCGAACGTGTCGTTTTCTGCTCTGTTAAGCGTACCCATCCATAGCTCTTCTAAAGTCGATTCATTTAAGGGCCAGTGTAATCCTTCGGTGTCGAATTTTACTCCGGGTGCCATTGCGAACAGGGATATTTGCTGTCCCGGAAGGGATTCGTAGGTATTGCGCATATCTTTGCATTGTACGTAAAAACAGCCGTAGTTCGATGCCGTAATCAGTTCTTTGGTTTCACCGCTGAGGAAAGTCTGTAATGTCGGCAGCAGGGAGATGTTCCCCATCATGTGATCTTCCCTCAGTCCTGTTGCACCCAGCAGCAAAACCCTGTCGGGAGAATATCGTTCGGCTATCACTCTGAAAGTTTTGGAAAGATCGTTCGTGTCCTGCTCCTTAATTTCAATTAAGATATCCCTGTGCATATCCTTCCATTCCTGAGCCAGAGAATCCAGATCTCCGACTATGAGGTGAGGCATGGGGAAGCCGGCTTTCAGTATTTTGTGTACAGCACCGTCGCAGCAAACCACAGTACCTTTGTCGTAGGCTCTTTGCAGAATCTTATGCAATAATTCGAGCGTAGGAAACTCCCCGTTGGCAATAACAATGAAATCGGGAGCTGTATCTAAACTAAGTCTTCGGTGATACATATGTTTATGAAAGATCCGTTTGAAGGTTTTGCTGTTTGCGCATCATCCGACTCCAATTGAACCAGCCGGCAATGGCAGCGATGGCATTGATGAAATATACGGTGGCCGAAACGGAGTCGCCGCCCCTGAGAAAAACAAATGGACTTATCAGGTTGGCAATAATCCAGCAGAGCCAGTGCTGTCTGTATTTTCTGGCCATCCAGATCATCCCTATGAAGCTTATCGCCGTGGCCAAACCGTCTGCCCAAGGCAGCGAACTGTAGTTGCGGAACATAAAATACATGCCCGCAGTAAGCGGTATTCCTGTCAGGATAGAGATAGAAAGCGTTTTTACCGGTATATTCCCGATTCCTTCGGCATCGCTTTCGGCTTTTCCTTTTCTCAGCCATAGGTACCATCCCCAGAGGCTCGTAACGAAGTAATAAACGTTAATGACAATATTGCCGATGAAGTGTGCATTCCAGGAAAGATAGGCGTAAAATATCGGGAGTATTACGCCGACAGGCCACAGCCATACGGACGCTTTGTATTCAAAATAAATCCAGATAAAGTTGACCAAAGCAGCCAGAAGCTCTATCGGGTGTGCGGCAATGAAATTTATGATGATGTCCATTCGTTTTATTTCTTCATAAAAGTAAAGTAGCGATGTACCGTATAAGGAACGTGTGGGTATCTCAACCTTTTATAAGGCTCAGAATACCACATTCAGGTTGACCATAAAATTGATGGGAGCCTGCGGATATACCCATTTCCATGAGCTTTCGGTGAGTTTTCCGCCGGTATCCTTACTGTATGCAAACCCGGCACCTGCATTGCTGTAGTAGTCTTTATTCAATACATTTCTTATTTCTACGCCGAGAGTCATTTTTTCAAGTCCCAACCCTTTGAAATCGTAAGCAATGCGTGCGTTGTGTACAGTGTAGGCAGGCATCGAACGTTCGTTGCTTTGAGTGTTGTCCAGATATTGCTTGTCCACGTGCTGTGTGGTCCAAGCCAGGCTCAGGTCGTTGAGCATGAAAGTGAAAACATTAGTCGCAACGAAAGAGGGGGAGAAGGAAATATCGGTGTCTTTGTAAACATGCCGATCTATCGTATAGTCTTCTTTGCCGGGACCATAGACTTCGGCATACTGTGTGTACTCTTTAATCTTGTTTTTGCTGTAAGCTGCTGCAACGTCCCACCGGAAAAAACGGCATGGTGCATAAGTCATCGAAAGTTCTGCTCCGGTACGGTAGCTTTTATCCACATTGCTCGTCAACGCCTCGCCCACATCGCTTTGCCTGCCGTCCAGCACCAACTGATCTTTATAGTCCATATAGTAGAAGTTCAGGGCTGCATTGAAGTTGCGGTAACGAATCTTGTATCCTGCTTCATAATCTATCATGCTTTCTTTTTTGGGCTCCGGCAGATTGCCGGCTTCCGTATAAGCTTTTCTGTTCGGTTCCCGGCTTGCCATGGCAATGGATGCGTACAGCGAATGATTCCTGTTGATATCGAAGTAAAGTCCGAATTTGGGATTGAAGAAATTGAATGTCTTATCAAAATCCAATATCTGCATCCTTTTGTTCTTGCTGTCGTATCTGTCTGTAGGCCCTTCCATTGTTTGGCGTATATAACGGTATTGTACATCCCCGTACATGCCCAAACTACCTGCTATAAGCCAGTCGGCTTTCAGAAAAGCCGAGGCTTCGGTCTTGTCGGCATCGTTCCGGTAGTATTCAAAAGGCAAGGTCAGCGGTAGCGGATAATCTTTGACGAAAGTCAGCTTCCCGTAGTGTTTGTTGTCATATCTGTTGCCGGATAAACCCAAATTCAACTTAAAGCCCTTTGTTTGCCAGTTGAGGTTGCCGATGGCGCCATAAAAGTAGTTATCCAGATACTTTTCACGGATAAGGCTTGTTTTCTTCACCTCTTTACCGTTTGCATCCGTATAATTTTTCAGGTTGTACTCCAGCAGTTTACGCCCCGTTCGATATTCATCCGTATGGCCGATACCCCGTGTAAGGTGTCCCGTAATGTTCATGGTCAGGGAAGAGGAGAAACCATGTGTGAAGATCAGCTGATAGTGACGCTGACTGTAGTTATCGGTGTTTCTATAGTAATGAGGCGTGCCATCTGCATCTCGATACATCAGCCCGGCCGAATTGAAACGTCTGCCGTATTTGTCGATATCCGAAGGGCTGATACCGTTCCATGCAATACCTGTTCGCTCTTTTCCTCCGAAGGTTACGAATTTGAACATGCTGTTGCCTGTAAAGTATCCGGCCTGAAGGTAATAACTGTTCAGGAAAACTCCCGAACGGTCTATATAACCTTCATTTTTCTGAGTCGAGAGGCGTGCATCGATTGCAAAACGATCGGCTATCCTGCCCGAGCTGAACTTAATGTTGCTGCGTACGTGCGAGTATGAGCCGATGCCGAGGTTGAACTCTCCTCCCGTTTTATATCCGAAATTGTTGGTTTGCATATTGATGGTGCCGCCAAAAGCTCCTGCCCCGTTGGATGACGTCCCTATACCCCGCTGTATCTGCAGGCTTTCCAGAGAACTGGCAAAGTCCGGCATATTCACCCAAAAAACCTGTTGGCTTTCGGAATCCGAAAGAGGCACGCCGTTTATCGTAAAATTGATGCGGCTGGCATCGGCACCGCGCAGCCTCAATGAAGTGTAACCGACCCCCGTACCGGCTTCGCTGGTTGCGATGACACCGGGAGTAAGACTGAGAAGGTAGGGTATATCCACACCCGTATTGATTTCGGCTATCTGTTTTTTGTTCAACTCTATTTTCGTTACAGGAGCTTGCTTTGCAGCCCTCACGGCTACTACCTGAACCCCTTCCAGTTCAATGAGTTTTATGCTGTCTGAAGATGCTGCCTGCTGTGCGGAAGCAAAAGAAATTCCGCCGAAAACGGTTAAAAGTATGGAGGAGACAATGTGTGTGTAACTTTTCTTCATATTCTGTTTGGTGTCAGTAATGTTATTCGCTCACAAAAGAAGAAAAGCGTCTGCCGGCCCGGCTGTATTGGAAAGGAGCGTGAAAAACGGTGTGAGATTAGGAATCGTTCCTACGCCGGTATAACCCGGTTCAGGTGCCAAGGGTTTAATCTCAGCCGCTATTCATGGTCAGCGGCACCCCTCAATCCTCTGTGAATATGCTGCAAAGTTAATATAATTACCACTATTTATCGTATTGAGGGTATTTCGAGAATGTCGATAGGACAGGTTTTGGTCGCGTCGTTTTCGACCGGTAGAAAAGGCATTGGCTTTTTTCTCTTTTATACAGAATATATTACTGATATCTTTTTGCAAAAGATGTTTGGAAAATGAATAGGAATAACCGGCTTTTAGCGAGCTTTAACCTGTAAATAGAAGTAGTCGTTGGCATTGTCGTTCTCTGCGTAGACAATGGCCAGTCCCGGCTTCATCCCCGTTACGACGGCATTGTTGCCGTTTTGTTCGGCTATGATATTAACGGCTTTGTTGGTTTGTCCGTTGAGCTGTAAGAAGGTGCCCCAAATCTTTACTGTTGACAGTTTTGCATTTATTTTAATGCTTTCGCCTACGGATATCGTTTTGTATTTGCGCTCCCCTTCCTCTTTCAGTTGTTTGCCCGACGAAAAGTAAATGGCATGTTTGTAAATAAAAGCTCCATCGCGAGTATCCACCACCGCATTGTTCTTTACAACCCAGGCATAAATATCCATATCTTTACGATAATAGATCTGGTCCGAATAGATTTGTTTGATTTCTATCGGCAATTCTCTTGCCGTTATCAGCTTGAATTTGTTCCGGATCATTTGAGGCTCCAGATGATCCCGATAGATATTTTCCTCGTATAAAGTTTCGATGTATGCCAGATTGATTTTACCCGTATCTTCAAAAAAGTTATAGGTAATCAGAGGAAAATCCAGATTGTTCGTTTTGAAAGATATACCCGTATTTTGATCGTTGACTGCGGGCTTCGTGCCTCTTAAATCCTCCCAGTTAAGGATGAAATCCATATTGTAATCCCAGTTCTTCAGAAAAGGATTCACGATGCCGTTTCTACCGATTTCAGGTTCTGTTTCTGTGTCGGATGCACAGCCGGACAATAGGAGTACGGCTGTAATCCATAAGAGAACAAGGGGATATATATGTTTGATTTTCTTTAACATAGTTATCAAATATAGTGAAATTTATTCAAATCTCATTGTTTCCGATGGGTTGATTCGAGAAATAATCCTTGTTGGCCCCCACGTCATTAGTAAGATTAGAAAAAGCGCTCCGAGATTAATTGCTATCCACTGAAAAATATTGATGGAAATCGGAACGACATCCATCAGATAGGCTTCGGGGTTTAACTTTACAATATTGAAATACGACTGCAAAAAGCAAATGACCAAAGCGGTTGCATTGCCCCAGAATAGTCCTTTTATAATCAGGATGGCCGAAAGATTTTGAAAAACCTTTCGTATCGATTTGTTTGTGGATCCCAGTGCTTTCAGTGTGCCGATAAGAATCGTATTGTCCAATAAAAGAATTATCAATCCTGTGATCATGGTAAACCCGGCCACCAGAACCATCAGGGCCATTAGAAGAGCCACATTGCCGTCCAGCATATTTAGCCAGCCGAATATGACAGGATATATTTCTTCTGCAGTATTGATGCCTAATCTTTGGGAGCCCAACAGTTGCTGATTGCTCTGTAACGATGTCACGATTCGATCGCTGATTTCCCTGTTATCTGCTTCTGTTTCTCCCCAGATCATCAATTGCGAAAAATTATCCGGCTGCCAGTTATTTATTTTCTGGAGCGTCGTGATGGGACATAAAGCTGTAGATTGATCTGCTTTTGTGCCCGACTCGTATATCCCGACGATGGTGAACGAGCGAACTTTTATATTCTCTCCGATAAAGTATATCCTTATTTTTTCTCCGGTTTTTAGTTTTAGTTTTTCGGCTGTAACCTTCGGCAATAAAAGAGGGTTTGTTCCTTCCAAAGAGGTAAAAAGCTCGTCGATGTTACCGCTACGGAGATTTTTTTCATAGAAACGGGTATCGAAAGTCGAGTCTATGCCCAGAAGTAATGTGCTGTTATAGGCACTGTCCGTTTTGATGACTCCCACTTGGCGTACGGCTGGGGAAACTCGACTGACACCGTCCACATTGTTAATTGCGTGTAGAAAGTCTTTGCCTGCCTTTATGAATTGCGTCGTATTTCCCGGTTCCGTTCCGTATGGATAGATGGTTATTTGCCCCGATAGGTTATAGGCATGTTTCCGTACCTCTTTCTTGAATCCCCGCATAATGCTCACCGATAAGAGCATAACGCTCAGGCTGATGGCTATGCCGATAATGGTCAGCCTGACCATGGGGCGGGTGTTAGCCTTATTGGCATCTTTCTCTTTCTTGGATATTCTTAATGCGATAAATCGTTCGAAATTCATGTAGCGGAGGGCAATATCGTCTTTGATGTTTTTACAACAAAATGTATTTGTAAAACAACAATTGCATTAGACAAAAAAGGATTTTCAAAGATATTCGACTTGTGCGAAAGTCTCTCCTTTTCTTTATTAAGAATAAAAGTAATACTATTTTTTATGATACTTGCCGGTCGGGATTAAAAGAGTGTTGGGTGGTTGTCGGTGTAAAGGTGGTTCGTAGTTCGAATAGCATAATTCGGCGATGAGCGCTTGTCTATTTTATCGAATGGTATGAATTTCGATTTTATGGTTTGTATTATAAAAATATGGTATGCAGATGAGATATTACCCTTCTTTCGTTCTGCTTCGCAATTTTTCTCTTTCAAAAAGAAGAGTCGGACTTTTTCTACAGAGGTAAGTGTAAATATTTTTTTGAAGAGGGTAGGTTTATCGAACTGAAAGAAAAAGATGAGATGAGGTAGGGGAAAGAAATTTTGGAGAACCGGTATTACCATAAAGCCATCGAAAGGCTTTTAGCTCTGTTATAGCTTTTTTCAACATGACGTGTACTGAAAAAATCTCTGCTTGATGGTTGAAAATTCTTCAGGCAAAGAAAAAAAATCCAAGTTAACTTCGTTGAAAATCCGTAGCGCTAAGAATTTTCAACCATCAGGCAGAGAATTTTCGGCAATCACGATTATGGGATTTCCGTGTTTATTTTCCATGTACGGCTATTGGTATCGAGTGTTGGTATGTGATAGGTTTACTCTTTATTGTTGTCTGTGGAATAAGGAGGTATCAGGTCGATGTCGGAATGAGCAAAAAGAAATAAGGCTTTGAAAAATTTGTCGTTATAAAAGAAACCATTATCTTTGCAGAGCAAAAAAGCAAAGGGCAAACCTTTAAGGATGTCCGTCGACGAAAGTCGATTCAGGAGAGATGGTAGAGTGGTCGATTACAGCGGTCTTGAAAACCGCCGTACCGAGAGGTACCGGGGGTTCGAATCCCTCTCTCTCCGCAAATAAGGGTGTAAATCAGCAGGTTATGCGATTTACACCCTTGTTTACACCCAAAAACTCAAGAGCAATAAAAATCTCCACCCAAGATGACAATCTTCGGTGGAGATTTTTTGTTTAGGGCTATCCTCCATGAGTAAAACTCCTTCTCTGAACTAATAAGGATTTCTTATGAGTTCAATCTCATTTCAACTTACAAGAAATGCTTGTGGGTTGTCACGACTTATTGTTGAGGTCATTTGCTATTTTAACTCAAGAAGCCGATTCATCTTCTCAATGCAACGTTTCTTTTGCTGCAAGTTTGGGTGTACATACAGATTGAGTGTCGTTGAAACATTGGAATGTCCGAGGATTGTACTGACAGTTTTATAGTCACATAGACATTCTATGCATCGGGTCGCAAATGTATGTCTGAGTCCATGGCAAATACAAGCCTAAGCAGGCGTAAGAGGAACATAGGTGGAAAAATGGTAACTGGTTGTGAATTAGTTGTTTTTCTATATTCTGCGACAGATAGGGATAGGCAAAACAGTATGGGATATTGAGACCTTTCAGTTACCAAACCGTTATCCTGTTGTTTCCCGAACAAACTGAGGTAACGATTATTGGAAGATTTTTTCTCATTCGGTTTCTTCCTGTCTGTTTATCAATGTTTTGCGTATCAGAGAATGCTTTGATAACGGGTAATTTTGCCCATAAAGTTAAAGCGTATGAAGATAGAGAAATTCAAGGTGTTGCTCTACCTGAAAAAGAGCAGACCCAACAAGTCGGGCAAAGCCCCGATTATGGGACGCATTACCGTCAATCGTTCGATGGTGCAGTTCAGTTGCAAACTCTCCTGTACTCCTGACTTATGGAATCCCCGTGAGAGTCGATTGAACGGCAAAAGCAATGAAGCCGTAGAGGTCAATGCCAAATTGGACAAGTTGTTGCTTTCCATTCATGCTGCATTTGACACCTTGGTGGAACGCAAGATGGATTTTGATGCAGAAGAGGTCAAGAATTTGTTTCAAGGAAGCCTCGAAACACAGATGACCTTGCTGGCAATGACGGACATCGTCTGCGAGGAACTCCGTAAACGTATCGGGATAGACCGGGCAAAAGGAACATACCCCGCCTATTTCTACACCCGAAGAACCTTGGCGGAGTTCGTTCAAAAGAAATTCCACTCCAAGGACATTGCCTTCGGTCAGCTGACCGAACAGTTTATTCACGACTATCAGTCTTTTGTTGTTGACGATAAAGGACTTGCCATAGAGACCAGCCGACACTACCTTGCCATCATCAAGAAAGTATGCCGTAGAGCCTATAAAGAAGGGTATGCCGATAAATGCTTTTTCGCTCATTTCAGTCTCCCCAAGCAAGAAGAAAAGATACCGAAAGCCCTAAGTCGGGAATCCTTTGAGAAAATCCGTGACTTGGTCATTCCCGAACACCGTACCTCCCATATTTTGGCAAGAGACCTCTTCCTCTTTGCCTGCTATACGGGAACTTCCTATGCTGATGCGGTATCGGTTACACGGGACAATCTCTTCACGGATGATGAAGGAAGTCTATGGCTTAAATACCGTCGCAAGAAAAACGAACTTCAAGCCTGTGTCAAGCTCCTGCCCGAAGCCCTTGAATTGATAGAGAAATACAACGACGATACCCGTCTGACACTCTTTCCAATGCTGTATCACCCCAATCTCCGTCGCCTGATGAAATGCCTTGCGGTTCTCGCCGACATCAAGGAAGACCTGACCTACCACGTCGGAAGGCATTCCTTCGCTTCGTTGATTACTCTGGAAGCAGGAGTGCCCATAGAAACCATCTGCAAGATGCTGGGACATTCGAACCTGCAAACTACTCAGAGATACGCGAAGGTTACCCCAAAGAAACTCTTCGAGGATATGGACAAATATATCGAAGCGACAAAGGATTTAAAACTCATATTATAAACACCC
Organism: Porphyromonas macacae DSM 20710 = JCM 13914; assembly: GCF_000379945.1. Classification (GTDB taxonomy): domain Bacteria; phylum Bacteroidota; class Bacteroidia; order Bacteroidales; family Porphyromonadaceae; genus Porphyromonas; species Porphyromonas macacae. The sequence goes on along the minus strand of NZ_KB904126.1, from coordinate 30,752 downwards.
CATAATAACAAACGAATTATGCGTAGCACATTTTCTTTACTATTCTATATCAATCGCAACAAGGTACGTGTGGATGGTACAACTTCGGTCCTTTGCCGAATTTCCATTGACGGAAAGAACACCGTCATCACCACGGGCATCTCCTGCAAACCCCAACAATGGAACGCCAAAAATGCAGAGACCTCAGATGCTCGGACAAACAATCGTCTGAAGAAATTCCGCAGTAATGCGGAACGACTTTATGAGGATCTGCTCAAGAGATACGGTGTTGTCAGTGCAGAGCTACTGAAAAACGAAATTGCGGGACATGTCGTAGTCCCCATTCATTTACTCCGGATGGGAGAAAGGGAGCGAGAACGTCTTGCAGTAAGAGCCAAGGAAATAGGCTCAAACTCCACATACAGAAGTTCAAGATATTACCAAAGTTATATTCGAGAGTTTTTGGAGTCAAAAGGCATGAGCGACATTGCTTTCTCGGACATCACCGAGGAGTTCGGACGGGAATACAAGGTTTATCTGAAACGATACAAAAACTTCGGAGCATCGCAGACCAACCATTGCCTTTGTTGGCTGAACCGATTGGTTTACCTTGCCGTCGACCATGAGATTATCAGAGCCAATCCATTGGAAGAAGTCGAATATGAGAAAAAGCCACCTGCCAAGCGTATGCACATCAGCAAAGCGGAACTGAAACAGTTATTGGAACTTAAATTGCCACAGAACGACCCGTTGAAAGAACTGGCTCGACGGACTTTCATCTTCTCCTGTTTTACGGGGCTTGCCTATGTTGATACACAATTGCTTTATCCGCACCACATGGGAAAGACGGCCGAGGGACGACGTTATATACGGATTAACCGCAGGAAGACGAAAGTAGAGTCATTCATTCCCCTGCATCCGATAGCCGAGCAGATTATCAATCTATACAACACGACAGATGATACGCAACCCGTCTTCCCTTTGCCAAGCAGGGATATGATGTGGTTTGAGATACATGAAGTGGGTGTCATCATCGGACGCAAGGAAAACCTGTCCTACCATCAAGCAAGGCATAGCTTCGGATCGTTCTTGATTTCGGAAGGTATATGTACGGAAAGCATTGCCAAGATGATGGGGCATGCTTCCATTAGCAGCACGCAGAATTATGCGAAGCTTTCGGAGAAGAAGATCTCAGAAGATATGGACAGGCTGATGGAAAGGCGAAAGAACAATGAATACTAAATAACGATGAAAAAAGAAATTATAACCATAGATGAGAAGGGAAATGTGCATATCCCATCAACTTCTGTTTGGATGTCGGCTTGTGAGATAGCCGACCTGCTCGGAGCTTTCTCCGGCAAGGTGAATGCACAAATCAAAACGATATTCAAAGAAAGGCTTTTGATGGGGACGGAAGCAATGAGAACAATCCAATCTGAACAAGGATTTATTGATTTGTATAGTATGGAAATGATAACGATGCTGTCGTTTCGTATAGCCACGCCACAGGCAAAGACTTTACGCAAGTGGATAATCGACAGACTTTCAGAAAAGAAAGTTTCTACATCTCCCATGATAATCTGCTATACCGTGGGTTTCGGATCTTGCTAAAAGATTGGTGTAACCTAAGAGAGGACAGGCCGCGGAAAAGATTTCCAATAGCCTGTCCTTCTTTAGCGAACTTACTGCATCGACAGAAGTTTGCAATACATTCCGTCTTTTACTGCAAGTTCCGCGTGTGTGCCTTTTTCTATAAGGCGTCCCTTGTCCATCACGATGATCTGATTAGCATTACGGATGGTTTGCAAATGATGGGCAATGACCAAGACTGTGCGGTTTCGGATAAGGGCGGACATCGCCTGCTGTATCCTGTACTCATTGACGGGATCGACATTGCTTGTTATTTCGTCCAACAGGAGGATGGGAGCGTCTTTGAGGAAGGCGCGAGCGATGGAGAGGCGTTGCTTCTGTCCGCCCGAAAGTCCCAAACCGTTCTCCCCAATTTTCGTTTCGTAACCATCAGGCAGACTGACAATGAAGTCGTGTATCATCGCCCGTCGCGCGGCTTCCTCGACTTCTTTCTGTGTGGCATTGCGATTGCCTACTTTGATGTTATTGGCAATCGTATCGGAAAAAAGAATGATGTTCTGCATTACCACACTGATTTTGCCGAGTAGATAATCGTAGTCCATTTCCCGTATGTCCACTCCGCCGATACGGATGCTGCCCGCCTGCGGTTCCCAAAAGCGGAGCAGTAGATTGGTGATGGTGGTCTTGCCCGAACCTGACGAGCCGACAAGGGCCGTTACCGTCCGTTCGGGTACGTTGAACGTGAGGTCTTTCATCTCAAAGCCCTCTTTTTCATAGTGGAAACCGACACCATCAAACGAGAGGTCAAAATGTTCCGCCGTTTTAGGTTGGTCGGGATTGACGATAACAGGAGCGTCCAACAAACGAGAAATGCGTCCGTAACTGTCCTTTACCTTGATGTAGTTCAGCCAGTGGCTCTCCATATTGACAAAAGGTTTGTAGAACTCCTTGGATACGATGATGAACATCAGATAAACAAAAAGGGAAGTTTCACCATGCCAAGTCCACCAAAGACCGAGCGTTGCCATCAGAGCGAAAGCCAATTCTATCAGAAAGGTGTATCTACCCACACTCACAGCTGCCAAACGAGAAGTATTCTTACTGCTTTCTCCAAATTCACTAACAGAGTGGTCGAGTCTGTCACGGAACATTCCTTTTCCTCCGAAAACTTTCAGCACGGGTATGCCCTTGACATATTCCACGAAGAGACTGACCATATCTGCCAAACCGTCTTGTGCCTCCTGTTGCGCTTTCATTCCCGAACGGATGCCCCGATACAAGGAGAAGAGGGCAATAGGAAGGATGGCGATCATCGCCAACCCCATACGCCAGTCCACACAAAACAATCCGATACCAAGTATCAGCGCCACGATGAAATCGGCGGACATCCGCGTCCAAAGGTGCCCCACCACCATTTCCATATTATCCACGTCTTTGTGAATGACGGTGCTTATCTCGCCCAGACGCTCATTGGTGTAGAAGCCGAGCGAGAACATTTTCAGTTTCAAGATGATTTTCTCGCGAATGCGTTCCACGAGGTCGAAGCCGGCAAAGTGCTTGCTCATATCGGCTACGGCATTGGATATGGTTTTCAAAACCAGCAGACCACCGAGTATCCACGCTGCCGAAATTAAAGAGATGCTTTCTCCCTGTATATGACGGTCGATAAAAAACAAGACAGTGAGCATTATCGCCGTGCCACAGAGGGCATAAATTACGAAAAACAGTGCGGAGACAATCAGATGTCGCACTCCGCGGGCAGTCAGTTCATTCAATATTTTGCGTACCATTGTCATACCTCCTCTTCTTTTAATTGCCATTTGCTTACCTGCTCCTGCGTTTCCGTCATATTACGATACAGAGGGCAGTTGTTCATCAGTTCTCCGTGTGTTCCTGTCGCCACGACCTGCCCCTTGTCCATCACGACAATGCGTTCCACCTCCTGAATGGTGTTGAGCCGGTGAGCGATGGTGATGACGGTCTTGTTGCGTTGCAATTCGTCCAAAGCCTCTTGGATAAGCTTCTCGTTCTCCCCGTCCAGTGCGGCGGTAGCTTCGTCAAGAATGACAATCGGTGAGTCTTTGAGCAACATACGCGCAATGGAAATACGCTGCTTCTCTCCGCCCGAGAATTTTACGCCCGCTTCACCTGCCAAGGTATCGTAACCATTGGGCAGTCCCACGATAAAGTCGTGTATGCGTGCCCTTCGCGCCGCTGTTTCCACCTCTTCTTGCGTGGCGGAGGGCTTGCCGATACGGATATTGTCCCGAATGCTTGTGTTGAAAAGGAACACCTCCTGTTGTGCCATAGAAAAGAAATCGGCAATATTGTGTTCGGAAAGTTCCGCAAGGTTCTCGCCGCCCAGTCGAACGGTTCCCGACTGCGGTTGCCAGAAACCCATCATCAGGCTTGCTAGTGTGCTTTTGCCTGACCCCGATTCACCCACAATAGCCGTATGGCTACCCTTGGAAAATTGCAGAATGACATCGGATAATGCACTGCCTTTCTTATTCGGGTAGGCAAATGTCACGTGCTCGAAACAGACATCGGTCTGTATGGCATCCATATCCCTGTCTGCCGTATCCTTTGCAGGTACTTCGGTAATCGACTGAACCTTCGCCAACGATTGACCATAGACAATCCTGAAATGCTGGAACGTAGCCAGTTTGGCAAAGGAAGATGAGAACAGTCCGCCCAATATCAGGGCGAGAATAAAACGTGCTACGGTCAGTTCGCCCGAACTCATCAGCCATAGCCCGACAAGGGTCATTACCACGATACCGCCCTCTAAAAACATCGTGATGAGCGTCATCGGTACGGTAACGCTGAACATACTTCGCTTTACCCAGTGAATATAATCGCGCATACCGCCAAGTACTCGTTCCGTGCGTGTTTCCTCGTGGCTGAATGCCTTGATGACCGGTATCGTAGCCACATATTCCAAGAGATCTTCCGACATCTTTTTCGTGCTTTCCATGAAATGGCGAAAACTTTTACCCCACAGACTTTTAACTGCCATCTGCAAAAGAAACGCCAACGGTAGCAGCGAGATGAGCGACAGTCCCAGCCGCCAATCCAATACCATAACAATTCCCCATAGCAAGGTGGGGAAAAGCGTTGCCGATAGGATTTCGGGCAGTCCGTGCGCCAAATAAATCTCAATTTGTTCCACATCGTGGTTGATAATGTTCACCAAGTCGCCCACCTTACGCTCCTGAAAGAAGCCGAGCGGTAGCCGTTGCAAGTGGCTCACGATACGCAACCTCAACCGTGTGAGGGCGTTGTAAGCTGAGCGGTGCGCCCGCCAGATCGAAGTTCCGTAAAACATGCCGCGAAACAGGGCAAACAGCACCATCACCGCCCCGACAATCCAAATCATTGTAGAAGTGAGCGTATCGCTCATCAGCCTGTCCACCGCCCACACCACGAGCAATAGGGGCAATGTGCCGAAAACAAGATGCAGTATGACCACTGCATTGGAGAGCAGGCTGCGACTCTCCCGTTCCTCATCGAGAGGCTTGATTTTTTGTTTATCCATATGTATGTATCATTTTGTTTTTCTAAGATGCAAAAGTACGGAGACGCACAGGGGTAAAATAACCCGAATGAGCATTACACTGCCCGAAAACGATAACTTGACACATATAAAACTCAATAGGGGTATAAGTCTGGATAGCAGGGATATTTCTTTATTCGATAGGTGGGTAATTTTGCACGGGTTTTCACAAACAGATAAGATATGTCAATCGACTCAGTAGTCATTTATACAAAAGAGTGCTCATCCAAAAGAGTGCTCATCGTCAGCATCCTATTGCTGTGGGCTTATCCGATGTTCGCACAACAGCATTCCATCGAAATAAAAGTTATTGATGCAGAGAATGGAAACAGTATAGAATTTGCCACTGTGCAATGGAAAGGTCTGAACGATCCTTCGTACAAGAACGGTACAACCACCAACAGAAAAGGAGTGGCGAAACTAAATACGCCTGTCCATCAAAAACTTGTACTAAGGGTAAGTTACGTAGGTTACCAGACAATTACCGACACGATTACGACAAATGTGAAGCGTCATACCCTGAAGTTACGTCCGGAATCGACGGAGTTGGCAAATGTGGTAGTCTTCGGAAAAACAAAAGCACAGGTTATCAGAGAGTCGCCCGAAGCGGTTTCAGTGATAAACGCAAAGGAATTGCAAGGACGTTCCGTTTCTTTAGAAACCATCTTGAACAAAACCATCGGCTTGAAGGTCGGGCAGACAGGTGGATTGGGAAGCAGTTCGAGGATTATTGTTCACGGATTGGAAGGAAACCGCATTCAGATTCTTTGGGATGGCATTCCCATGAGTACCTCGGATGGAACGTTTTCTCTTGATGAGATTCCGATAGACATTATCGAACGGATAGAGGTCTATAAAAGCATTATCCCTGCACGTTTCGGTTGCGATGGCTTGGGTGGTGCCGTCAATATCGTCACGAAGGAGTTTAGTACGGACTATTTGGATGCTTCGTATGAACTGGGTTCTTACCGGACACACAAGGGAAGTGTCTTCTCGCGTAAGAACTTTCCCAAGAGCGGTATTCTGCTCGGTGCGGGAGGTTATTATACATCGGCAAAGAATGATTACTCATTTAGAGTTCCCGAAAGAGAGAACCTGTTGGTAAAGCGAGACCACGATCGTTTTCGTTCGTATATGTTGAAAGGGAAAATCGCTTTCACGAAACTCTGGTTCGATGAGATTAGTACCGAGTTCGGGTATTACAACCGTTTCAATGAGATACAAGGAGTATTGAAGAATATCCAGCACGCTGAAAACAAATCCGGGATGTTTATGCTCGAAAACAAACTGATGAAAAGCGGGATGCTGAACAATCGTCTTAACTTTGAGTCACATTTCTCCCTGTCGCATACGACGAACAATTTTGTGGATACGGCACGGGTGAATCACGATTTCGAGGGAAATATATATCCAAGCCCGAACGGACAGGGAGAAACGGGAGACGTCCCTCACAACTCAAACGACAAAGGTTTGGAAATCAACGAACGCCTTAACCTTGATTACAGATTGTCCGCCAATCATAGTCTGAACCTGAACACGCTTATCAACTATGCCCAAAGACAACCGAATGATGACATTGCAAGTCAGCACGCAGGATTTATTATCGGAGGATTTCCAAGCAAAAAGACCAGTGTTGTCTCAGGATTGACTTGGGAAGCGAAACTCTTCGACAGGAAACTGACGAATATGTTCTCTGCAAAGTATTTCCATCTCCATTCCGAGATAGAGGACTTGACCTCTTATGAGATAATCGAAGCTCCGAAGAAAAAGAGCAATACGACATCGCAAATCGGATGGATAGAGGCAATGAAGTACGAACCGTTCAGAGGCTTTCACCTGAAAGCATCTTACCAACGGGCAATACGCCTCCCTAATTCACAAGAACTATTCGGTGACGGTATCATCACCTTTCCTGCTGCCGGACTGAAACCGGAGAAAAGTCACAACTTCAACCTGGGCTTCTTGATAGACAAAAATGACGTATTCGGACTGTCGCGATTGCAATTTGAGGTGAACGGCTTTTATATGCAGGTGAGCGATATGATAAAACTGATGAAACAGCACATGGCAGCTGGATATGTGAATGCAGAAAGGGTACATATAAAGGGTGTAGAAACCGAATTGAAATTGGATATATCGCCGACGGTCTACGCCTATGGGAACCTGACTTATCAGGATGTACGCGATGTCTTGGACTATTTGCCGGGTACCCAAGCCCCCAATCCGACAAAAGGCTTGCGATTGCCTAATATCCCCTACCTGTTCGCCAACTTCGGAGCGGAATATCACAGCGACCGATTGTTCAAGGACTGGTATGTCAAGGCATTCTGGGACGGGAAGTTCACGGAAGAGTTCTTCTACTTTTGGGAGCTTACCGAATTGCAGAAACGGCGTATTCCTCGCAGTTTCGTCAATGATATAGGTCTGCTACTGACCTACAAGAATAAATATTCCATCGCTTTGGAATGCCACAACCTGATGAATAAAGAGGTCTGGGATCAGTTTCGCCAACCATTGGCAGGGCGAACATTCCATCTGAAATTCAGATGTGTCTTCTCGAAAGGAATTTTCTAATTTAATAAATATAAAAAGATGAACACAACAATTTTCAGTCGCATAGCCTTTTCTGCTATGCTGGTCGGCTCCATAGGGCTGACATCTTGTAACAAAAATGATGACCCTACGCCTACCCCTCAAGAGGTGCAGCAGCATTTTGTCTTTATCAATCAGATTGACCAAAAGACCGATTATTTGGGGACATTCTCGGATCTCTCGCAGAAAGAGGTCAACAATAAAAATACATACGAGTTTGGCTTCGGAACTTATCCCTTTGTCCGTGGCAATATAGTATTGATTGCCGAAGGAGTGTGGGGTGATAAAATTCATCAATTCACCAGAGATATCAAAGGACGTTTGGTAAAAGGTCAGACAATGACTTTTGGTCAGGACTCTCGTCCAGGAGAAATAGCTTTCCTCAATGATGAAACAGCCTATGCGTCGCTCAGTAAACGAGGAAAGATTGGCATATTCAATCCTCAAACGATGCAACAAAAAGGCGAGATAGATCTTGCAAAATATGCAACGAATGACAATAATCCAGATCCAGGCTGCAATGTAATCCGTGAGGGGAAACTATATGTCGCTCTTAATCAGAAAAATTCGCCTCACACCTCATGGCCTGGCACAGGAGCAGAAGTAGCCATCGTCGATTTGAAAACAAATACCGTGGAAAAAGTAATTAAAGATAATCGAACCGCATCCGTAGGGCTTTTCCGTCACTCAACCGCCATCAAAGATGAGCATGGTGATATTTACTTCTACAGTATAGGTATGGATGGAATGAACCCTTTGAAAGATGGCTTCTTACGTATTAAAAAAGGTACTTATGAATGGGATAAAAATTATTACTTCCAGCTGTCTAAGACCAAAGTAATAGGACTTGATAAAGAAGCAGCATATATCCTGCCATTCTATTATGCAGGAAACGGAATTGCGTATGCTTGCATCAATGTTCCGGCTTACACACAACACGCAGACCCTATGCAATCGTCAATTCTTGATTTCAACTATCAACCGGTTAAAATCAACCTTTGGAATAAAACCATCGAAAAACTCAATCTTCCTTTGACTACAAGTATGGGAGCTTTTGCTTGTACACGATACAAAGATTTTATCGTTTTTGGTATGACTTGCAAAGAAGGCACAGGGTACTATACTTACAATACCAAGACGGATGAATGCTCGCAAACACCCGTTGTTACTGCCGTGGGAGTACCGTCAAGTTTAGTTGCATTTGAGTAATCTACTATCAAAGAGTATTTCCTATGAAGTTGCTAATACTTTTTTAGAACGATACGGATAAAAACTTGCGATAATTCAAGTTTTTATCCGTATTTATTTGTAGTTTTGCAAAAAGACATGATAATATGACTATAGAATTTTGTGCCATCAACAAGCCCGAAGATTGGATGGAGATGGTTGCCGAGCAATTCGGCACATCGTTAACGAACGATGGTTTTACCGTTCCGCCCTCAGTGGGCAGTGGCTTTTTCAAGCAATACTACCCGTTGTCATGGCTCACATTGACCTACATCAGTTTCATGTCGTATGAACCGATGACAATGGTGCGTCGCTCGGTGGAAAATTCGAAATGGATTCCCGTGATGTTCTATATCAACGAGCATAAGCACGAGCAGATTATCGGCACAAGCACGAAAACGGTCGGGGTGGACACGCTCGACGGTATCTTCATGCCTTCGAGCAATATCCCTACGGAATGGTCTTTCGCTCCCAAACGGCAGTATGAAAACATCACATTGACCTTCAACAAGGATTGGATAGAGCAAATGGATGCGACTCACGAGACCTACATCGGTCGGCTGCTCCGGTCGGACAAGTCTTTTTATCTCTTCGAGACCATCACACCTGCTATGCAACGAGTATTGGATGGCATTAAGGCCACAGCCAAAAGCGATGTGCTTTTCTATCCCCTCCATTTGCACGGAAAGGCAATAGAACTGCTGACAATATTCCTTGAAAAACTTGAAAAACGGTCGGAGGTAAAATCTCTTTCCAACTTGAATTTGAACGATGTGGAGGCTGTCTTCCGTGTCCGTCGCCGGATTTTACAAAGCTTAAACAACGTACCGAGCATTCCCGAACTGGCACGTGAAGCAGCAATGAGCAGCTCCAAACTACAAAAGTGTTTCAAACAGGTTATTGGAAAAGCCATCGCCGAGTATGCCCTGTCCGAAAAGATGGAATGGGCAAAACGATTGCTTTCCACTCGTCTTTACTCTGTATCCGAAGTGGGCTATAAAATCGGATATGCCAATCTCAGCCACTTCACGGAGGCTTTCCGCAAATATCACAGAATAAAACCCAAACAATATCTCGACTCTTTGTAAGTATGATGCAATAGGGATATTACTTACCGTTTAAGGGTTATTTTGCCCTAAGCAATCTTCCGAACTTTGCCTGCAAAACATCAGGCAATGAAAATAACGACATTTAAGTTTCAGTTTATTGCCGGAGTAACAATCTTTTCATTGTTTTCCGGTATTTCTGTTTATGCGCAATCTCCGAATGAAGCGGATTCTCTCCAGACAGAAGAAATCTCGCAGGATAACCGCATTAAAATCAACGGCTACCTCCGTGCAGGTATTTTCGGAGGAGAAAAAGAAATACGTAATTACTACGGAGAAGGTGCTTTGAAATTGGAAGTTCCCATCGGTACGAATGCTTCCGCCTTTTCGGAAGTGCGTTACAGAGCCGATGGCAACAACAATCATAAGTTCGACATCCGCGAGGCTTATGTAAATCTTAATCTTGGCAAGTTCGATTTTCGTGTGGGTGAGCAAATCGTTCTCTGGGGACGGGCAGACGGTTTTAATCCGACCAATAACGTTACACCCCAAGACTTTTGTGTGTTCTCACCGGAGGAAGACGATAAACGTCTGGGAAATTTTATCGTGAAAGGAGTCTTTAATCCTTATCCGTTCCGTATCGAAGTGGATTGGATACCCGTTTACAAATCGTCATTGTTCCCATTCATCGGAAAGCCTATGGGAGATGGGATTGTATGGAAGAATGAAAAACAGCCATACCGATGGAAAGACCAGTCTTTCGGAGTGAAAATAGATTTGGAAAAACCCTCTTTCGACCTCTCTCTTTCCTATTACAACGGGTTACATAAATTTCCCGGCATCGCTTATGAAAAGACTCCTTCTGAAATCCTTTTGTCGCAAAAGCCCTATCGGGTGCATGTTGTCGGAATGGACTTTTCCACCTCGTTGGGCAACTACGGATTAAGAGGCGAGTTTGCCTGTTCACTCCCCGAAAAAAGTAATAATTCCATCTATTCCGTTCCCAACAAGCAGGTAGAATATACGATAGGGATTGACCGAAACTGGGATAATTTCAGTCTGATTGTACAGTACATTGGTAAGTATATTGCGGACTTAAAGTCTGACATCAAAGGCAACCCGATGGAACGGAAACTTAACTCGCTGAATCGTATCGTCTTCACGCAGCACGAGCGTTGGAATCATTCGGTTTCGGTCAGACCAGCACTGTCATTACTCCACGAAACATTGAACGTGGAACTGCTCGGACTGTGTCAGTTCAGTACAAAAGAATACTTCTTCCAACCCAAGGTTCGCTATGCCATAGCCGATGCCGTTACACTCACGGTGGGAGGTCAGCTGTTTTACGGACCGGACGACCGCTTGTTCGGGATATTGGAAAAGACCAAGAACTCGGTTTTTACGGAGTTGAAAGTTTCGTTTTAGATTATCTAATCTCAAAATAATATCGAATGAAGAAGTTAGCTGAATTTGTGATACGATACCGCTGGGCGGTCATCGTGTTCTTTCTTGCACTGACAGCCTTCATGGGCTTTCAGATGAAAAATGCAAGTTTTAATCCCGACCTGCTTACCTATCTGCCGGAGCATTTGCCTTCCCGTATGAACCAAAAACAGATAGAAAAGATGTTTGGAGGAACGGATATGGTGATGATTGTCGTACAGACGGATGATGTCGTAAACGACAAGACGTTGGAACGTGTAGAGCATTTCTCACAGGATATGCAGAACATCAAAGGCATAGAACGGGTAATGTCTGTCTTTGAATTGAAAAACGTCCGCAGCGAAAATGATGCAATGACCGTTGATGCGGCCGTGAAGATGATTCCACGGACTGCTGAAGATGTTGCCACTATTAAGAAAGAGCTTGCCGGTAACGACCTTGTCTATGGAAGCGTGGTTTCCAAGGATTTTACGACCACAGCCATTATCGGATTGCTTGAACCCGGAGCAAAGGACAAGGAGGTAATAGACCAAGTGGAGGCAATGATTGCCAAATATCCCGGTGCAGAGAAAGTTCTTTTGGGAGGCTCTCCGTATATGCGGATGCAGAATGCGGGAATGATGCAGAAGGATATGGCTCGGCTCATTCCTCTCGGATTGTTGTTGATGATGGTCTTTCTCTTTATCAGTTTCCGTCAGTTCAGAGGCGTATGGCTTCCCATTCTAATTGTGGTTATGGCGATATTCACGGCATTGGGTGCAACGCCTTTGTTGGGATGGAAGTTTGCCGTTACGACCATTATTTTGGTTGTATTGCTGATAGCCACCGCTAATTCCTATGGCATACACATGTTTGCTCGCTACCAAAGAGACAATCTTCCCGGAAACAATTATACTCCCAAAGAGCTGTCTGTCAAGATGGTTACAAGTCTCGGTGCTCCCATCATTTTGTCTGGACTGACAACTATCGCAGGGCTGCTCTGCATGTTGGGACATGTGCTGATTCCCGGTGGGCAGATGGGTGTCCTCGGCAGTATCGGTATCGGGCTTGCCTTGATTGGCAGTCTGTTCTTTATTCCCGCATTGAGTTCGGTACTTCCCAAAACGAAGCCTCGATTGAGAGCGGATGACAATCCTAAAAACAAAAGAGGAATAGGGTTGGACAGATTGTTGGATTTTATTGCCAATTGGGTAACGAAAAAGCCCAAGACCATTTTAGTTTTATTCGTAGTCATTTCTCTAATCGGAGCAGCCGGACTATTGCGTTTCAGCATCAATTCAAATCCCGCCGAATTGTTCCCTGACGGACATCCAGCCAAAGAGTCCGCACAAATTATCAATAAGGAATTGGGGGGCTTCTTCCCTCTCTGTGTCGTGTTCGAAGGCGACATCAAAGAACCTGCCTTGTTGAAGAAAATCGATGATTTAGAGAAGAAGGTACGTGAAATACCTGAAGTGGGGACAACACAATCCATCGCCAAAGTTACGCGCCAGATTAGCCGTGCTCTTTACAACAAAGGGGAAGAAGGATATGATAAAATCCCCGACACCTATGATGCCGTATCGCAATACTTCGAGTTGTATCTGATGAGCGGCAGTCAGAGGGATTTGGAAAAGATGGTGGATTTCAATTTTGAGAAAGCCCTTTTGATGATTCGATTCAAGGAATTGAACACGCCTGTATTGCGACAATGTGTTGCTCAAATCAGGGAGATGGTAAAAGATGACCCCAATGTAAAGCTTGTTGGCGGCAATGCCGATGTATTCACGGATATGGACAAGCATGTCGTAAACGGACAGTTTCTTTCTCTGTTGATTTCACTCGTTGTTGTATTTATCATTATATCTCTCGGCTTCAAGTCGCTCAAGGCAGGATTACTGCAAATTGTTCCGCTCGTGTTTGCCATGTTGATGCTTTTCGGATTGATGGGATATTTCGGTATCGACCTAAACTTTATGACCGCCTTCCAAGCCTCTATCCTTATAGGTGTAGGTGTGGACTACACGATTCATGTCGTCTGGAGGTATCGGGAGGAACGGCGTGAAGGTTATGATGATAAGGAGGCAATCCACCGTTTATTTAAGGCTACGGGACGCGGTATCGTATTCAATGCCATTGCCGTTATTATCGGATTTGTGGTTTTGCTCTTTTCAGGCTTCCTGCCTGTCCGCTTTTTCGGAATGATGATGGTGACAATCATCTTCGTATGCCTCATTGCCGCAGTGCTACTCGTACCGGCGCTATGTATGGTGCTGAAACCGAAATTCTTGATCCAGAAAGCATGTAGCAAATGACATAAAATGACTGAGAGAATAAAACCTCAAGAAGAAGCCCTCAAAAGCTCCTAAGCTTTCCCGAGAAAGCCACTAAGCTTTTGCCCGAAAGCAGATTTGCTTTTCAAAGAAGATTGATATATGAATATTCATCAAACAATAAATACAATGAAAGTTTTTTTATCAGCGATTATAACCATCGCAACTATGTGGGCAAATGTTGCTCATGCACAGGGAGGATTGTCTCCCCAACAAATACAGCAGAAAGCCATTGAAACCACTCGTGTTGCCGGGATGGAAACACAATCGTCCATGACTATTTACAGTCCGTCGGGAGATAAACGGGTTCGCAAGATGACTATCGTCAGTAAACTCTACGAGAATGGGAGTCTGGAAAAGAAACTCATTCGGTTTACCGAGCCTGCTGATGTGAAAGGCACCGGGTTTCTATCGTTCGATTATTTGAAGAAGAACGACGACAAGTGGATTTATATGCCAGCCCTTCGTAAAACCCGACGCATTGTGAGTTCTGAAAATGCAAAGAGTTTCATGGGGTCTGAGTTTTCTTACGCCGATATGTCCACACCTGCTGTCGAAGATTTCGACTATAAATTCTTGACTGAGCAGAAAGTCGATGGATATGATTGTTATGTCTTGGAAATCACACCGAAAAACAAGACGATTGCCAATGAAAACGGATTCTCAAAGAAAATCTCCTATATCGATAAACGGATTTTCGTTATTCGGAAGGCTACTTATTATAACCTTGCCGGTGAGAAAGAAAAGGAAATGACCGTCTCCGCAATTACCGAAGTGGATACAAAGAACCATAAGTACCGCTTCAAGGAAATGACTATGGTTAATTTGAAAAACAAGAGAAAATCGGTATTAAACAACAATGCCATTAAATTCACACCTTCAATATCAGATAGTTATTTCACCACCCGTACTTTGGAACAAGGCAGGTAAGACTTCTCTTCTCCCTGTGACCTCCATTTGTTGCAATTAGAAATTGTAACAGATGGAGGTTTTGTGCATTTATCATAAGTACAAATAATTTAGCAATATAAAAATCATAATATGAAACGACTGATTGAAACAGAATCCTTTGAACAGCTGTTTTCAAACAATAGCAAAACTGCAACAGACAATCTTGTCAGGGAAATTATAAGGTTAGGAGAAACCGAAGCAAATCTTGCATCATTATATCGTATTTTCCATTACACTCGATTCCATTTGGGTGGTATGGCTGAAAAATCAGAAATAACAACTGAATTGGGGAAAAAATGTATCAGAGCTACTTTTTGTCATTGACACGGAGCTTGAATTACTGAAGATGCGAATACAGGGACTTCTTCCTGCCTTGCCCGTTAAAGCAACCAAGAAATTCTGTTGGACAGGCAAAGCAACAGATTTAGTTGAACTACTCTATGCCTTTGACACTTGCGACTGTATCAACAACGGAGAAATAGGTGTAGAGGAACTAGCAGACGCTCTTTCCGAAATCTTCGGAGTGGAGATAAAGAACTGCTACAACGTATATATGAACATGAAACGTCGCAAGGATGACAGTCGCACCTATTTCCTTGACGAACTCCGAGAGAAACTCAATAAGCGTATGGTAGAGAGCGACCTGAAAGGAGGCAAGTTCAAGAAACGGTAATCGCCATCAAAAGGTTAATCAGGCTTCCCTCTCATTTTGAGAAGCCTGATTTTCTTTCATTAAGGAGTAATAATACAATGTAAATGGCTATTGTCGATGTTGCCATTTCTCCTGAAACTCACGAGTAAGTTGTACTATTTCACCTCCAATAATAGCCAATTCAAGTGTCATTTTCTCCAACTTGGCGAGCATAGCAAAGGCTTTCTTCTCGGTAAAATTGCTTTTCAAAGTGACCACAGTTTGATTATAATTCACCCCGACACTGCGAAATTGTCCGTACAAAGTTATCAGTTTCTGATAGTAATCGAGCAACGAACGATCCACTTTTATCACCCGAAAGGTCTCATTAAAGACCCTTGCCTTGATGAAAAGTGATAGACTTTGCACACCGCTTTCCTCTTTCATCGTGAGAAAATGAGCGTATTCCGTCGGCGTGAAATTGACCGAAACACGCTTTTCTGTCTTCTCTTTGGAGCGTATGCTCCGAATTTTCTTCATTTTCATTTCTTACCTTGGATTTTAGTGTTTCACGACATCACCGGCATTTGAGGCATCGCATTCTCCCTTCCAAGAAAAACGACTTCGGAGTTTTTCAGCCCTCTGCAAGAGCAAGGGTTTTATGCTGCAAAAACGAAGTCGTGCTGCATAAAACATACCTTGCTATTTGCCCGATGCAAATAAGTCTGTCCATGAAGGACGAAAACGAATCACTCAAAAAAGAGCACTTTATGTCTCGAAAGCTTCGGCTTACCGCTTGGGTGCAAAATTACTAAGCGTCATGTCTAACTTCGTTACCTCATATGAAGTCACAACTATCCAAATTAACGCCACAAGTACGCACTAAAGGAAATCACGCTGATTACAGCATCTCCGAGCCATATATTTGCACTGTCGAATATGTCGGTGGAGGGATGCGTCTTCGATAACATCACGTTTCGATGAGCGATATAGGCAAGGGGGGATATCAAAGAACATATCCTTGATTCTCTCACTCGAACGTTGGGATGTGCGAAAGCAGATACAATCGAACGGTTGTCCTGATAAGCGAAAATGGAACACCCTGTAGGAATACATAAACAATAAGGGGATTCTATCCACGGCAGTTTCAATCTTCGATAATGGGGAGATTCTTTCGGAGAGGGGAATATGCCCGTATTGAAACAGATAATAGAATGTATCACAATTAAAACAAAAAAATATGACAGAGAAGAAAACCGGAACGATTGATTCCATTGCCATTCGAGAACTTTTCTCGCAAGGTATTCCCATGAAACAAAAAGAGAGTGAGATGAAACGCTCTCTATCAGAAGAGCAGTGTGTCGAATCGAAACGTCCAAATGACGAACCAATATCAAAGGATTTTTCAAAAGTCCCAAGAAGAGAAAGGCGAAAGGCTGACGAGGGCGATTATGAGTCGCTTTTCATCTGTCGCAATACTTTGAAAAATCGCAAGACCATCTATATTGCCAAAGAGTTGCAAGACACGCTGGCGGAAATAGTCATGTCGATGAGAAACAGAGATGTGACCATTGGTATCTATGTGGAGAACATTATCCTTCATCACCTTGAGACCTACAAAGATGAAATCAACAGATTGGCAGAGATAAAATTCAAGAAGCTATTGTGAGGCATTTAGCAATGGCTTTTTGTTACTTTTGAGCCGTATCAACTCGCTGTCAAAAGTAACGAACTGTTTTTCATTGGGGGGGCTTTGTCCGCCCGAAGCATAAGAAAGAAAAGGAGCGATCGGCAAATCTGCCGACCGCTTTACTTCATCTGTTCTTCTTGAATGACTATTTTTGATTTTATGCGGATTCCAGAGGAGAGGGAGTTGAGTTTCAACTTTTTCTTTTTCCCTGCTTCTCGCATATCCGACATTTTCTTATGCGTTTTTCCGTCAGGTCGG
This sequence comes from Porphyromonas macacae DSM 20710 = JCM 13914, assembly GCF_000379945.1. GTDB lineage: Bacteria > Bacteroidota > Bacteroidia > Bacteroidales > Porphyromonadaceae > Porphyromonas > Porphyromonas macacae. The sequence goes on along the minus strand of NZ_KB904126.1, from coordinate 13,477 downwards.
TCGTTTTCGTTTCAGTGGCGTAAAAAGGTAGGGCTTAGGACAAACAAGGTTTTACGGCGAGAATACTACCTGCAATGAAATGGAAGTGTGGAGATTGTCGTCTAAACGGCTTGCCGCCCCGACCTTTTTTGTCCGTAGATGCCCGGAACTACCTTTGCCGCTGACAACGAACAACCGATTCCGACATGATACACGAGCATAAGTGGAGGATGTGCAGGGACAGAAGTAGGGCGAAAACAAAAAACGCCGTCTTCGGAGACTGCATTTCATCATAAGAATAGAATACACAGAAAACAAAAAGCCGTCCCAACAGACGGCTTTACGAAAAAATTAAGAGAGAAAATTCTTTTTTCTCACGACATACCCTTATCTTTGCAATAGGTTCTTTGAGCCATGCAAAATGCTGTATATCATTGTTATAGTTTTATCGACTAATTGTTTCTACAGTATTCTATAACTCAAGAATCTGTTGACATTCAATTGGTAATTTAAAATAAAAGAGACACATCTTATGGCAAGAAAAATTAGTTTAGCCCTCTATCAATTATCGATAAACAGAAAAGGAAAAAGGGATGACCGAATAGTGCTTTCGGACTTTATGAATGGATTTGATATTATTGATATTATTAATGAATTGTTTAACACCTTAAGGTATAATTCAGTAAATGAAGATGTTGCTCAAAATCGAGATGAAGAAAAATTCTTTCGAATTATGAAAAGAGATGGGAGGGATTTGCTATTTACTGACGGAAGGTATATCTCTGGAATTATTGAAACAGGTGATTACGGAACAGAAGAAAATATGGTTAATGTTTTAACAGGAGAAGCAACACATACCAAGAGTGTAAATGAAGCTCTTCTTATTCCTTTCTATTTCCTTTTTTATGTTCCTGAAGATTCTAAAGTTGCTTTTTTGCTTTTAGAAAGAATTGGGAATCTAGGTATCTATAGCTTATTGGAAAGTAAACTGAGAGGATATTTAGCCCCCCGAATTATTGAAGATGATGAAAACAATTTTGTTTTAAAAATCAATCCATTAGTTTTACAAAGACTTATAAATCAACATCTTGGTTCTATAGGAGGAGGGGCAAAGAAGATAACTTTTGAACAGGTGCACAAGGAAGATCTCAAAGTTTCGCGCATGACAAACAATGAAATATCTAATGATGAGGTGGGAAATACAGAAATTGTTTACACTGCTAAAAGAAATAATTTCTTTAATATCAGAAGCCTTCTTAATAGAATACAGCGTGTTGATTCATCTAATGTTTTTAGCATTGAAGGTGTGCAATATGGAGATGTTAAATTTGAAGTAATAATTGAAGGGCAAGCAAGGCAGTTATCAGTAAAAGACATAGAAAAACTGGGAACTTTTATGGATATAACAGACAATGTTGAGCTTGCTTCAAACAATTATCCTACTTATGAGTCGCTTAATAGGCAAGCACATCTGTTGACAACATTTATTATAAGGGAAATACAAGAGGATAATTAGAATGAAGAAAAATTTGATGTTTTGGATGGCAATTATTTTTTTAGTTGCAGGCATACTCCTATGTGTATACTTTTTGTATATGGGTATTTCACAAAAGGTGTTTAGTAATAGTTATGTTGTTGAACAACTAAAGAATAACCTTGGAAGTTTTATTTCAGGTACAATTGGTATACTCTTTACAATAACAGCAACTATCTTCTTATTCATAACATTCAGAGAACAACGGAAACAGTTTGAATTATCTAAACAGTCTCAAGAGCAATCTCGCTTTGAAACGACATATTTTAATCTCCTATTAATGTTAGATGATGTTAGGGATAATGTGAATAAAAACATTGCTCAACACTTTAATACCCCCAACATTACAACGATATGGGACTATTATGGATTAATGAAAGAATATTACACAATCTATCCAAAAGAAGAGAACAAGGATAATTTTGAAACTATTATGGATAGGCTGTCAAGCAATTCATTGGATACAGAGAAAGATATGGCTCAAGGCTGTATACTAGATTTTTTTGATTCATTCGTTGGAAAGCACAATTTTAGTATAGGCTATTTTTTTAGATATATTTACAATACGATCAACTTTGTCGTAACAGAAAGGAATGCAGTTCAAGATAAAACCGAGAATACTGACATTCAACGTTATTTAAATATTTTACAAGCACAATTGTCAGACGAAGAATTAGCCTTGATTTTTTACGATGCTCTTTCATCCTTTGGAAAAAATAAGTATGGGTATAAGCAATTTCATACTTTATTAGATACATACCAATTTTTGGAAAATATTAACGAGCATTTTTTATTACATAGAAATCACCATGTATTTTATCAAAAAACATTTTTCAAATTTTTAAATAGAGATGAGAGGCGTTTAAAAAAGAAATGCCTCTAAAGAGAGATATCTTTCATGGATAACTAATAAAAAAGTAGATAAATATTTGTCTTTCTGTTTAGAAAATAATATTTTTGCAAAACTAAAAAGCGGTTCTTTGAAATGGCAAAATAAGGTGGAGTATAGAAGTTTGCTGGTTTCCTTATCGTTACCTCCCTTTATTAACGAACAACATAATCTATTGATTATTTGACGCTTATAAAATTCTCTATGCCTTCTGGTATGAAAAACAATAGGTGGTATTTGCAGTTGCTTGAGTACTCGGGTAAAATAATCTCGATAGGTACGAGGGTCTATAGCACTGATGGAGGAGCCAACCACAAAGGACGAGACGGAGTGCTTCTTCACTGTACATAAAGCCTCGAATAGGTGTCTGGACATAGGAATCTCTCGAAACGAATGCTTCGTTTTGGGAGTACTAAAGACTTGCTCGGTAGCTCCTTTTTCGCAATCATATATGCGTGCGACTGTCTGCCTTATCCGAAGTATTCGATGAGACAAATCCACACAAGACCATTCTAATGCACACACCTCTCCAATGCGCATACCGGTACAGAGCGAAAGTAATATCCCTATATTTCTAGAGTTTGGTTGCTCGATGAGGTAAGTCATCAGCTTGCGTTGATGCTTCAGTGACAGTATAGGTAGCCTGCTTCCGCTCTCGATTGTAGGGTATCTTAGCTGCCAATTCTCTGACTCAAATATATTTTGTCTCGCTCCGTACTTGATAATAGCCCTGAGTACGGCAACGATATCTCGAACGGTTTTCTTGGACAGCCCTTTGTTTATCTTGTCGATAATGAAGTTTTGGACATCGGTCTCTGCTATCTGAGTCATTTGCCCAAATCGAGGTAGCAAATGAGAGCGAAGAGTTAGGCGATAGGCACACATTGTCGAATACTTCACTAGTGGTTGCTTCGCCTGACTCCATAGTTGTGCGACTGCTGCAAATGTTGTTTTCATCTTATACATTACTTTTGTTGTCCATAGATATATTATTATCACCTGATATGTACGAGATGAGAAACAGTTTATTTATTCCCTTTGGACTTATTATGCGTCTTGCAGAGCATTTCGCAGTTGGCAAGAGTTGTGCTGCCACCTTTGCTCCATGCCGTTACATGGTCGGCATCCATCTCTGAGAGTTTGTAAATACGTGTTTTATTGGCGTTTTCTCCAGTGGCACACAATGGGCAATTCGATTTCCCTTCTTTCTCAGCTCGTTCCGTCTGTCGCTTGTAGGCTGCTTTCTTATCCTTTTCGTCAAAAAAGCGCACATCAAGCAGACTTGTATTTTGCTCTCCTCCTAGTACATATTCATAGATATTACGAGGACACTTGATAGCCTCATCTTCTATGAGTGCTTTCACGCGTGCTGTGATATGATCGATACCATAGGGTGTAGTGTGATATGTTTCGTAGAGACGCCCCCATTCCAAACCACACATCTCTTTTTCGGTCATGGTGAAGATCGTGGCAACCCAATCGATTACCGAGCGGAAGTAATGCTCTAGCTCTGTAATCTCCACATCGTGCCTGTGCATACTCATATAGGCATCGATCGTCTTATGCAGGCTTGCACTTACCCACTCGAGAGCAATCTTTAGATAATCTTGTCGCTTGACATCGCCCTTGATATAGTGGCTCCACTTGTGTACCTCGGCATTTTGCGAGTTACTGAAGATTCGTTTCGCTGCATTGACAAATGTCCCCGAGTAGATAGCATTGAGTAGCTCCTGTTCGTTGAGTGCTACTCCTACGATATTGATGGTTTTGAACCATTCTTTGACCTCTCGCTCTTCGCCTTGACAGACATACACCAAGAGCTTTGAGCCTAAGATGAGTTGTTGCTGCTCCGCAGGTAAGCCCGAGAAGTATTGGATATTGCCATTGGCATCTTCGATAGCAAACTTCCCCGTTACAAAACGCCCGATAGAGGTAATGCGCTGCTGCCCGTCTAGTACCTCATACTGCCCCTCGGAAGTGAGATTGAAATAAATCAAGCCCAAGGGGTAAGCACTTAAGATTGACTTTATCACCGCAACATCTTTCTTACCATCGTTATAGATGTAATGCCGTTGATACTCTGGCTGTATTGTGAGCTTGCCGTCTAAGCCGAAAAGCCCTTTGCCCTCAAGCTCGTTGTAAACAAAGCCTTTGCAGATGTCGGCTACTGTCCATTCGGTATGTAATTCTGTTTTCATTTATTGCATTGTGTATTTAGTTACTTAGTTGAAATCTTAGGGTGTAATAGAGGGGTGGAGCAAGATCCTAACGGCATCTACGGACGAAGTTCCTACATCAAAGGAAAGGAAGTGTTTAAACGTCTATTTATACGAAGAAGTTATTTGAAATCTTAGGGATAGACCGATATATAGAAAATAATCCTATCCCAGGTAGGCGGTTCACCATTTACAATAAAGAGGTCTATGCGAGAATACTCATTCGGATATTGCTTTGATGAAAAGACGTTTATATACCCTTTGGCTTTGTACAAGAGGCTGTGCAATACCACTTTCTTTACACCAAAGTCCATTAGAAAATCCTTTTCCTTCGCTTTCAGTGCACCCTAAGATTTCAAATTGCTCCGGGCAATATTTATCCAAAAAAGATATAGGAACTCCCATGACGCCATCATAGTCGGAAGGGATTGCATCGGTAAAAGACACCTCGATAGCATCATAGTTATCGTATTGGTCGTAAGCCACCTTACCCTTCATTTTCTTGTTGTATCGCAGATTGTCTTCCATCGTCATAAGGGCTAAAGGTTGGTGACGACGTCCATGTTCAAGGTTAGAATACCAACAAGAGTTACCTAATCTTGTATAGTCTCCAATATACCCTAACCGAGCTGCCTTTTGCTTATCCTTTTCATCAACTTTAGCACCTTTAGGAACTGCAAATACCATATCTTTTCCATTTCCTGTCGCCCCCAGCCAGATTTTATTTCCTTTAATTAGAGGAAACACTTCCTTGTAAGTAATCGCATTCATATTACCAATGATGGCAAACTGCTTGCCGCTCTCCATGATCCAAGCCAAAAACTCACGGAAGAGTGAAAACGGGGGATTAGTAATAATGATGTCGGCTTCGTCTCTCAGTGCCATTAGCTCAGGACTACGAAAATCGCCCGTCCCCTCCAGATACTCCCACTCAAGGTCGTCTATATCGATTTTCCCGTTATGGTTGGTGTCATGTGTGAGCGTAAAAATCTTACCACAAACAGCTGTTTTCTCTGCATTAAAACGAGGGTCTTCTGTTTCAAAAAGGGTCGGTTGCCAATCTGTTTGGTAATTCTTGCTCTCCTGAGCAAAGCTCGTACTGATGAGCTTCTTCAGCCCAAGTTCTTCGAACTTAGCTACAAAGAACCTTGTAAAATTACTCCATTCGGGGTCGTCGCAGGGTAAGAGAATCGTCTTGTCTCTGAAAACATGCTCATTGTATTCTAGGTATGCATTCATCTCTATCTCAATATCGTGATATTGAGTGTAGAATTCGTCGTTCTTTGCAGCCTTGGCTTCTTTGAGGTTTTTGTTTGCCATATATCTGGTTCTGATTGAGTATAACTTATTTACAAAGATATGAAGTTATCGGGAGAGGGGCTAAAGGGATTCTCTATTCAACACAGAAAACTTCTTTTTCGGATTTGAGGGTGAGAGAAGAAGGTGTGAGGCGTTTAGGTGGTGATGCTCTGCGAACCTCTTTTTGTGTGAATGTGAGCGACAGATTTGCCACGATGACAGTCTTATACCTCGAACCATTATCCAAGTCAGGCGTAAGATTGTCGTGGACGCAGACCTCACCCTCGAGTTAGCTGGTTGCAAAACAGGGGGACGCAGATGAATACAACAGACTACGAAACCATTTGGCAACAATCACTCATTCGGGTGACGGACGAGTTTAGTCTACCGCCTATCGTGCTGCGTGTGGACGATGCCGTCATCGGCACGCAGGGCAATTTCAGTGTCTCGACAGGCAAAGCCAAGGTAAAGAAGACTTTCAATGTGAGCGCCTTGGTCGCCTCCGCACTCGCTGGTGGGCAAGTGGTGGAGTATCGGGCTTGCTTTCCCGAGAGCAAACGGGATATCCTCTACTTCGACACCGGGCAAAGCCCCTATCATTATCAGCTAGGGACTTGATAAAGTAAGTAGCTGAACGAAAGGGGGGGGTGGTATTTATCAGTCCGAGGTGTTACCATTCGGTGACATTAACTGTATTCTGGACTTCAACGTCTACTGTATTATCAACATCCACACTTCCACTTACATTAACTTCTCCTCCAGTCACATACACCTTCTGGGAAGTAGGTATTACTCCTGCATTCTGCAGGACAATAATCCAAACGCCACAAGCGATTACCAACAAAATAATCTTAGAGGAAATAGCCTCAACTTTTTCTTTCAATGACATAGCTCTATTGTCAACTTTTTTCAGTACACGTCAGTCCGATATTATCTAATTCTTTCGTATTTGATTTAATCTTTAAGATGAATAAATGTTAAAAGAAATACTCCCCCAAGTGTAATAGCAATCATATCGTACCAATCACCCTGACCTGTCAGTATGTCAAGGCCTTCATACAAATAGTTTCCAGTCACCACAGCTCCCAACAATATATACTTCCACCTAACATTAAGAGTCTTGGATTTCCTTAAATAATAGATTTTGAATACTAAATATTCGAGAAGCACAGCAGAGAAACTCGGATAGTTATTCACCACAGAAAAAGCAAATCCGACCTTTTCATCGCAATTGGCATAAACGTACGGGCGATACAGCCAAACTAATGAAACATGAATGACAAGTAACAGGACAATTATAATCAGTTCTGAGCGTTTAGTATTCGCCTTAAATTGTCTTTTTATGATACTAAAATTACACCACTCCACAATCTACTTTCTTGCAGCCTTATAACCTTCCATAAACTGCTTACTGATTTTCTTTCTGCAAGGTTATAAATGAAAATTGAGATAGACAATCTTTTTGAGATATTTCTGCGTTTTTTCGTTCCTGCTTACTCCTTTGATTTCCTGCTTCATCCTAAGTCTTTTGTGCCTGTTTTTCACTTATATTTTTGCGGGTAGATGATGAATTACTCACTCAATAGCAAAGTATTATGGAATCGAACAACAATGATTACGTACCGGTGATACCGGAATGTGCAGGCAGAGAAAATATAAAACAATCTTCTGTTGTTGAATGGATGAGGTGGTGCAATACGTTTATTTCGGGTTTTAACTGCCGGATGGTTTCGAACTCACAGCGTGTTGCTTCTATGCTGTCATCGCTTCCAATCTTTTTAATAAACATCTTGAATACGGCATTTTTCCTTAATTTTGTTATTAACTAACAATTACATGGGTTCTTACGGACTTTTTACTATGATACAAGAAAAGATTGAAAAGATACTTAACGAGATAAAAGAGGTCAAAGCTCAGAAAGCCGAAGAGGTGGAAGCTCTTCGCATCAAATATTTAAGCAAAAAAGGCTCTATTTCTCAACTCTTCGACGAATTTAAGAATGTGCCCAACGAACAAAAGAAAGAAATCGGGCAACGGCTGAATATTTTGAAAACAACCGTTTCGGAGAAGATAAAAAACCTGAAAGAACTCATTGAAAAGTCTGCAGTTACCAAAGAAAACAATATCGACTGGAGCCGTACGGCATATCCCACGCCGTTGGGTACACGCCATCCTCTGACTTTGGTGAAAGAAGAGATCTGCAATATTTTCAGCCGTATGGGATTCAGTATTGCCGAGGGACCTGAAATCGAGGATGACTGGCATGTGTTTTCGGCCATGAATTTTGCAGAAGACCATCCGGCTCGCGATATGCAAGACACTTTCTTTATTGCACACAGGCCGGATATTGTTCTCCGAACCCATACGAGCAGCGTGCAAAGCCGTGTAATGGAAACCACTCAGCCGCCCATAAGGGTAATCTGCCCGGGAAGGACTTATCGCAACGAGGCTATTTCTTATCGTGCACACTGTTTTTTTCATCAGGTGGAAGCCCTTTATGTGGACAAAGATGTTTCTTTCGCCGATTTGGAGCAGGTGCTGCTGTTTTTTGCGCAGGAAATGTTCGGCCCCGATACCAAGATACGTTTGCGCCCCAGTTACTTCCCTTTCACCGAACCTTCGGCAGAAATGGATATATCCTGTAATATTTGTGGCGGTAAAGGTTGTAATTTCTGCAAACATACCGGATGGGTGGAGATTTTAGGTTGCGGTATGGTCGATCCCAATGTTTTGGAAAATTGCGGTATCGACAGCAGTATTTACAGCGGTTATGCCTTAGGTATGGGTATCGAACGGATTACCAATCTGAAGTACAGAGTTAAAGACTTGCGTTTGTTCTCGGAAAACGATCTTCGTTTCTTAGAGCAGTTCAAAGGCACCCATTAACAATGGTATATGACTAAAACGGAACGTTATCGGGGCGTCGTAGACTATTTTAGTCGAACGATGCCTTCTGCAGAAACGGAACTGACCTATAAAACCCCTTTCGAACTGTTGGTTGCCGTGATGCTTTCGGCACAATGTACGGATAAAAGGGTCAATATGGTCACGCCGGCACTTTTGGCACGTTATCCCGATGCCCGTACTATGGCTTCGGCTTCTTTTGAGGAGATACTTCCCTATATAAAAAGTGTCAGTTATCCCAACAGTAAAGCAAAGCATCTGGCGGAGATGGCGGGTATGCTTGTTGAAAAGTTTCATGGTGAAGTACCTCGAACCATGGCAGAGCTGACTTCGTTGCCGGGGGTGGGGAGAAAGACGGCTAATGTGGTGATGTCCGTGGCTTTCGAACAACAGGCTATGGCTGTCGATACACATGTTTTCAGAGTTTCAAATCGTATAGGACTGACAAACAATTCGAAAACTCCTCTTGAAACCGAAAAGGAGCTGGTCAAGAATTTTCCGAACCACTTGCTGTCCACAGCACACCACTGGCTCATTCTGCACGGAAGATACGTTTGTATCGCACGAAAACCGAAATGTGAAGAATGCGGCATTCAGATCTATTGCAAGTATTTTCAGGCAGAGCAGAAAAAGAATAAGAAAGAACCACAGATGCCGAAGTAGGTGTTTGTGGTTTTTTATAGAGGTAAATCCATAAGAAGAGATTTACGGTAATGTCGCTTCTTACTTTTCAATTCGCCCGGATTATGCCAGAGTTTTCTTTAGCATGGCGATGAAATTTTCCACTTCCTGTTCGGTGGTATCGAATGAGCAAACCCAACGCACTATATTTTTATCCTGCTGCCATATATAGAAGAAACATTGCTCTTGCAGTTTCGGAATGACCTCTGCAGGCAAACTCATAAAAACGGCATTTGCCTGAACGGGGTAGACCGGTTCCATTCCTTTTATACTTCGAATGCCCTGCAATAATTTCTGTGCCATACTGTTGGCGTGACTTGCCGATTTCAGCCATAAACCGTCCTCCAGTATTGCGTTGAACTGTGCACTGATAAAGCGCATCTTCGAACCCAACTGCGTCAATTGTTTACGTATATAGCAACCGTCGACGGACAGTTCGGGATTAAGCACCACAACCGCTTCTCCTATCATCATGCCGTTTTTTGTTCCTCCGAAACTCAGCACATCCACGCCTGTATCGGTTATCATTTCTTTGGCCGAACAGCCTGAGTATGCAAGAGCATTTGCCAACCGTGCTCCGTCTACATGCAGATACATATTGTTTTGGTGGGCGAAATCGGCTAATGCGCTTATTTCATCAGGTTTGTAGACTGTTCCCAGTTCGGTACACTGGCTGATAGAAATAACTCTCGGCTGCGAGCGATGTTGATCCCCTTGATTTTCAAAGACCACACGGCTGATCATTCGGGGTGTCAACTTGCCTTCCGGTGTGTTTATGGTAAAGAGTCTGCAACCCACATGGCGTTCGATAGCTCCGCATTCATCTACAGCGATATGGGCAGTATCGGCACAAACTACGGCGTGATAACTGTTGGCAGCCAGAGATAAGGAGAGTGTGTTAGCCCCGGTACCGTTGAAGACGAAGAAAACCGGACAAGAACAACCGAAGATTTCGCGAATTTTTGTCGTGGCGAGCTCTGTATATTTGTCGTCTCCGTATGAGTGCACATGGTTCGTGTTGGCTTCGACTATCGCCTGCAATACCTCCGGCAAAATACCCGAGAAGTTATCGCTGCCGAATCCTTTTTCTTTTTCAGACATCATATTTATGATTGATTTTATTGCCGAAAGTTAGCAATTAGACAAAATTAAACATAACTCGACAGGCCTGTTCTTTCATTTTCTGTCTCCATTTTTGTATAAAAGCTCTTATATCAGCCTTATTCTCAGAGCATTTCGCTATCTTTGAAAAGATAAATCGCCATCCATAATGAAACACAATTCTACCATTTATATTCAGGGTTTAATCTTTATTCTGCTCCTTACCTTCACCGGATGCCGGCAACAACACTCGAAGCCGGGCAAAATATCCGGTGCAGACTCTTTGTCCGGGAGTCTTAACTTCGCTACGCAGATCAAACATGCCAAAGGACTTCGAATATCAGTGTGGCAAAAAGGGTATAAGTCGGTTATTATTACGAATCCGGTCAACCCTAAGGATACTTTGGCAAGATATATTTTAGGCGAAAGTCCGTTACCGTCGAATATGCAAGAACAGGCACATCCGGAAAGCATATTCATACAGTTGCCATTGAATCGCATAGTTTGCCTGTCGGCCACGTATGTAGGCGGATTGGATATTTTAGGTTACGCACACCGCATCGTGGGAGGTATCGACGTAGAGAAATATTGCGGCCCCGAAATAAGGAAGCACGTATCTGAGGGACAAATACAAAATGTGGGGCAGGGAATGGAGGTAAACAACGAGCTTATCATAGCCCGGCATCCCGATCTTATTTTACATTCCCAATATGATTTCAGGAGCCGTCGGGGAGGGTTGAAAGAAAGCGGCATCAGCATGGTGCTGGTTAATGAATGGCAAGAGGAAACGCTTCTCGGACGTGCCGAGTGGCTGAAACTGTTTGGAGAACTCATGGGATGCGCCGCACGGGCTGACAGTATTTTCAATGGAATAGAGGCCGACTACATGATGACGGCACAAATGCCCGCACCGGAGACGAAAAAGACGGTTTTGCACGGACAGGAATTTCAAGGTGCCTGGTATCTGCCATCGAGCAACAGTTATGCGGCAAATGCTCTTCGCCAGGTGGGAGCGGTTTACAATGCTCCTCGATACGTCGATAAAAAGACACCGCTAAGCACAGAGCAGGTTTTGCATATACACCGTAATGATGATGTATGGTTTATGTGGGGGATTACCGGTGTTAAAAATCTGGACGATTTGAAGCGCACAAACCCTAAATACGCTTATTTCAAAGCTTTTGAAACGGGTAATATCTATATGAATGACAAGCGTTCCAGCAAGGAGGGCGGCAACGACTTTTGGGAGAGTGGCATATACAGGCCGGATTTATTGCTCAAAGATTTCAGAAAGGCTATTTATCCCGAAACTCTGCCCGGCTATGAGATTACTTACTGGCGTAAAATCGAGCATTGACACAATGAGATACATGTTCTAACATTTAACAATAAAAGCGTATGGGTAGAAGATTAACGATTTTGATGTTATTGCTGTTTTCCGTAATCCTTTGTGGTTGTACCAACCGGCGAAAAGAGCTTGTTCCGAATGAAAGCAACTCTATCAAAGTGGGTGTTTTCAAGGGATACGGAGGTGCTGCGGTTTGTATAAGGGAGGCTTATGCCGCGTGTCTGATAGATCCGGGTATGGAGGTTACTTATATAACACCGGACGATATCTCCAGAGGCTCTTTGCAAGGGTTGGATGCATTTATTATTCCCGGAGGAAGTGGTAGCAGACAGTATATGGATATGGGAGAATCCAACAGGGAAACCCTTAAAAAATGGGTCAAGGAGGGTGGAACGGTTTTCGGGATATGTGCCGGAGCGTATATGCTTAGCAATACCCCCGAATATGCCTGCATGAATATGATCGGAGCAAAAGCCATCGACATCGAACACGATAATCGGGGGCATGGTATCTGTAAGGTAACGCTTACGCCCGAAGGCAAGAAAACATTCCCCGAAGTGGCCGACCGGGATACGCTCTATCTGATGTATTACGAGGGGCCTGCACTCGTAAACGCCGATGAAGCAGATGCTCCCCGGTATAATATTCTGGGTACGATGATGAGCGATGTACACATCGAGGGAAATGCTCCTGCAAATATAACCGGCAACAAGCCGTTTTTTACACATACCCGATACGGTAAAGGCCATGTAATCGGCTCCGTAGGACACCCCGAAGCCACTCCAGGCATGCAGTGGATGGTTCCACGCCTGTTGCGTGCTGCCATGGGGGCAGAACTGATTGCATATAACGATGTCAGCGTCGATCCCGATAAATTCAACAAGGAAATACTGTGCACCGAAGATGTGGCGGTGAGGGAAAAAGAAATTTTTATGTTATTGCAAAAAGAAGCTACTTCGAAAGAAAAGATCGAAGCCATAGAATACCTTTTTTCCGTTTGTTCCTGGGATGGCAAAAACTGGGTACGGGGAATGCTGTATGAGCAAAATCCATCCGTACAGTTAGCGGCTGCACGGTATATGAATCATTCGGGATATACTGCTTTCTTCGATGATATGAAAGAAGCCGTGCGTATCCAGAAAGATCCCGTTGTACAACAGAAACTTCAAAAACAATGCGACAGTCTTTTGCTGCAAATCAGAGGAAAATCCTGGTAAAATCGCTCCTCTCACAGAATTAAATCTCATTACGCAATTATTGGTGTCCGATAAAAATTTTTGAAGTAATAAATTAAGGGCTGGCTCCTGTATCAGGAAGTCAGCCCTCTTTTCGTTACTTTGTTGTCGCCAAACCAATGCAAGGTAACGATGAGTAAAAGTAAGCATTTCTTCGGACAGCCCATCTATAGTCAGCTGCTCCACCTCTTAGACAAGTCTCAAGTCCTCCAACATAGCCGAACACACACAGGAGAAAGGTACATCAAGCGTTTCGATGCCTGGACCCATCTGGTTGTCATGCTTTACGCC
>NZ_KB904125.1 GCF_000379945.1 Porphyromonas macacae DSM 20710 = JCM 13914 | reverse complement strand
GGGTATCGGCGTTTCAGACATATGGGCTTAGAGCAGGTCAAGATGGACTTCGCCTTTCTAGCTATGGCCTTTAATCTGAAGAAACTATGTGCTAAGGTTGCTCGAAAGGCGAAAAACACTCCCAAAAGACCTATATCAACCCTCAATCTCGGCCTCATGCGCTTCCACCTCCTCGAAAAACACAAAAATATCCCTCAAAGGCTAAAACCGGTGGCTTAACCAACCACAAACCAAAACTAAAAGGAGCTGCGCCAAAATTCATTTTGACACAGCCCCTTTTCTTTTTAAGTATTATACAATAAATAATGTCTGTTCCCAAAAGACCGAATCATCATAAAGATATAAGTGGGAATAAATCCTCATTCCCTTTTTATATGCTACTTCATTTCATATCTTTACGCTATCAAACGGAACATTGAAAGCAATGGATAAACCCATGAATCGAATCAAAGAAGTGCTTGAGGAGAAAGGAATTAAGCAAACATGGCTTGCCGAAAAACTCGGCAAGAGCTTCAGCATTGTCAATGCCTATGTCTGCAACCGCCGTCAACCAAGCCTCGAAACCCTCTTCCAGATTGCGGAGATACTAGGGGTGGATGCAGGAGAGTTAATCTTTAAACATAAATAAATCTAGGGTAAAATCAGAGATATGGGGACATTAAGTTTACCAAACGTAAGAAAACTTCTTTATAATCAAAATGGTAATCAAGTTTGGCAGCATTATTCTCAAGGTGGAGTTCTTGAGGATGTACAATTGTTACATAGAGAGCCATTTGTTGTTACTTCTAGTGGTATAAACTATCTGCTCACGAGTAACGAAAATTTAGATATTTTCAATCAATATGAATATGTCTTATTAGTAACTAAACAGCCAAAGAGCAAGGATTTGGAAGCAGGAACTATAAAAGTCAAAAGATGGTTGAAGCATCCAAAATTTGAAACTCTATCTCCTACCCAAGTTCTGTCTTCTTGGGAAAACAAGTTCAAATTTATTCAAGAAGATGAAGCAAATAATATAAAAGGTTTACGCCCTCCCCAGATGGGAGCTTTGTATTCTATTTTGAGCCATTTGCAAAATCCAGAAGACAAAGGAATTGTAGTAATGCCTACAGGGACAGGTAAAACAGAAACAATGTTAGCAACCCTTATTTCAAACAAATGCAAAAAACTATTAGTTTCTGTCCCTTCCGATTCATTGCGAACACAAATTTCAGAAAAATTCATTACTCTCGGATTGCTTAAAGAATATGGAATCGTTGATGAAGATTGTCATAATCCCATTGTCGGGATTATGAATAGTGGTATTACAGATATAGCAATTCTTCGCGATTTCATATCAAAAGTAAATGTTGTAGTTACAACAATGGATATTTTAACGGATAGCACAGCAGAGGCAAAAACGTTATATTCTCAGGAATTTTCTCATTTATTTGTTGACGAAGCTCATCATTCGGAAGCGCAAACATGGAAAGAGTTGATTGACTGTTTTGATAAAGAAAAAGTGTTTCTATTTACGGCAACTCCATACAGAAATGATGGGAAGAATTTACAAGGCAAAATAATTTTCAATTTTTCTCTTCGCAAAGCACAGGAACAAAGATATTATAAGCAGATAAACTATTTGCCCATAAGGGAATATAATCGCAAACTTGCGGATGAGAAAATAGCAGAGAGAGCCGTTCAACAACTTAGAGAAGATATTGCTAATGGTTATAATCACATAATCATGGCTCGATGTAAAGATAAAATCAGAGCAAAAGAGGTTTTCGAACACTACAAACAGTATGAAGACCTCAATCCCGTGATGGTTTATACAAATATTGGTGGATTGGATAAAAAGATTGAGGCTATCAAAAGAGGAGAGCATTCTATTATTGTTTGTGTAAACATGTTAGGTGAAGGATTCGACTTGCCTAACTTAAAAATAGCCGCAATACATGATGAAAGGCAAAGTTTACCTATTACCCTTCAATTTATTGGTCGTTTCACAAGGACTTCCTATAGTGAATTGGGGAACGCCAGTTTTATCACTAATATTGCATATCCTCCCATTCATGAAGAACTGGACGAGTTATACGCCAGAAATGCTGACTGGAATCTAATTTTACCCCGATTGAATGAGCATGCAACTCAAAAAGAAATAGATTTTAGAAACTTCTTAGATAGATTCGGGCATCTTGACAAATCAAAAATACCATTCCAAAGCATTCGTCCAGCATTGAGCACGGTAATATATAATAATAACAGTACCGAATGGAATCCTTTAAATTGGAAAGAAGGAATATCTAATCTGGATACTTACGAACATCAATATAGCGATAACAGTAATAATACCTTGGTTATCATTTTGGGCAAGATAAGTAATGTGGATTGGGGTAATTTTGAAGTGGTAAAAAATCTGCAATGGGATATTATCATAGTTTATTGGGATTTACGACCCAATGTGAATCGTATATTCGTGAATACTTCCATTAAAGGCTTATCTAAAGACAAACTAATTGAAGCGGTTTTCAATACTCAAGCCAGCAAAAGTAAAATAACAGGAATGAATGTTTTTAGAGTCTTTCATGATGTAAAAAGGCTCACATTGTTTAATGTCGGAGCACGAAAGGGCTTTGGTCAAGATGTCACATTTCAAAACTTCATAGGAAAAGCAGTACAAGATGGGATTAAGTCTTTAGAACAAGGAACTATAATAAAAAACAACTTTTTTGGAGTAGGATATAAAGAAGGCGAAAAAATATCGCTTGGATGCTCTGTAACTGGGAAAATATGGTCTTATTTAAGGGGAAATCTGAATGAATTAGCCAGTTGGTGTAAAAACATTGGAGATACAATCTCTAATGAAAATATAGATCCTAATATTGTACTTCAAAATACCCTGAAGATAGAGAAAATTGTTTCCAGACCGAACATTCTTCCTATAATGGTTGATTGGAACCCTGATATGTATGATTTTTCAGAAACAAGATTTGAAATACGGATTGATGGAAACTCGTATGATTTATCAAATTCTGAATTAAATATTGTTGAAGATGATGTGGCAAATCCATTACAATTCTCATTTGATACTTCTGATGTTAGAATTATTTTTGAGATAGAACTTGGAGCCACGAATCAAGATATTCCTTATTACAGAATAATAAAAAGGACGAATATCGATGCTGTTGTTTTTCATGGAGGAACTCAACAGTCAATAGAAAGTTTCTTACAAGAATTTGCTCCTACTATCTGGTTTACGGACGGCTCTCAACTTTTCCAAAACAACTATATCAAAGAAAAAACGGGAGCAGATGTCATTCCTTTAGACAACATCATTACAGATAATTGGGCAGGGGTAAATTTGAGACGTGAATCTCAAGACATTGCTCCATATGTTCAAGATTCCATTCAGTATTACTTTATAAACAAAATCAGAAATGACTTTGATATTGTTTACGATGATGATGGAAAAGGAGAAATTGCAGATATTGTAGGTATAAAAGACCTCCCAACACATATAGAAATCCATTTGTTTCACTTAAAAGGAGCTATAGGAGGGAGAGTAAGTAATGATATTAATAATTTCTATCATGTTTGCGGGCAAGCCCAAAAATCATTGAATTGGAAATACAAATTCAGAAAGGGAAAGGATTTCTTTGACCATTTATTCAAACGCAAAGAAAAATCATTAAATGGAATAATTTGTAGCCGATTCATAAAAGGAACAGAAGAAGATTTAGAGAACGTTTTAATGGCTGCGAAATGGAGAAAAGAAACAAAATTTCACATTTACATTGTTCAACCTGCTTTAAGTAAGGCGAATGCATCTAGGGATATTTTACAGCTTTTAGGGAACACACATCATTATCTTCACACTTTGGGCAATGTTGAATTAGTTGTTTATTCAAATATTTGATTTTGTATCAATAACGAATATTATATATGAATTCTGAAACCAACCGTATAGAATACAAACAAGAACTTATAGATGATTTGGAAAAAGAGACAATCGCTTTTCTGAATTATCACGAAGGAGGCGTAATTTATATTGGAATCGACAAAACAGGGAAAGCTGTTGGCGTTTCAGATATTGATGGTGATATGCTCAAAATCAAAGATCGACTGAAGAATAACATTATGCCATCATGTATGGGATTATTTGATGTGTCAGTAGAAAGTATTGATTCAAAAAACGTTATCAAAATTACTCTGGCAAGTGGAACGGAAAAGCCGTACTATATCAAGAAACTTGGGATGTCGGAAAGAGGCACATTCATTCGTGTCGGTACTTCTGCTGAACCAATGCCCGTAAAGATGATAGAATCTCTATTTGCCAAACGTACTCGGAACTCCATTGGCAAAATCAAGTCTCCAAACCAGAACCTTACTTTTGAGCAACTTAAGATATACTACGAGGGATCAGGGAAAACACTAAATCAGCAGTTTACGTCCAATTTGGAGCTGATTACAGAAGAAGGCGAATACAATTATGTAGCATACTTATTGGCTGATACCAATGGAATATCTGTGAAAGTGGCAAAATACAATGGATTTGACCGTGTTGACTTGACAGAAAACAACGAGTATGGGTATTGTTCGTTAATAAAGGCAACCAAACAAGTATTGGATAAAATTGAAGTCGAAAATAAAACACTGGCAAAAATCACACCCAAAGAACGGAAAGAAACAAAATTATGGAACCCTGTCGCTTTGCGTGAAGCTGTGATTAATGCCATTGTTCATAACGATTATACCTCGGAAGTGCCACCTAAATTTGAGTTCTTTGATGATAGAATTGAGATTACATCATTTGGCAGTTTGCCACAAGGCATGACAGAGAAGGAGTTCTTTGAAGGCTATTCGGTGCCACGCAATAAAGAATTAATGCGCGTATTTCGAGATTTAGATTTAGTAGAACACTTAGGGTCTGGTGTCCCACGTATTTTGAACAGTTACGGAAAAGAATGTTTCAAGTTTACAGAGAACTTTTTACGAATGATATTTCCGGTGTCCGAGCAAGTAACCGAGCAAGTAACCGAGCAAGTAACCGAGCAAGTAACCGAGCAAGTAAAAGAACTGGTTAAGATAATGAACAACGAGATGGATAGGCAAGAGATACAAGCAAAATTGGGTCTTTCCCATAGAGAAAATTTCCGTTCAAATTATTTAAAGCCTGCATTAGAACAGGGATTTATAGAAATGACTATTCCCGATAAACCTAATAGTAGTCTGCAAAAATATCGGCTAACAGTATTGGGCAAGCAGTTGAAAGATAAGCTATAAGCTAAAGTTCATTTATAGGGCATTCAAGAGTGTCCATTTGAATATTAAGCCTGATTATGACGTTGAGGAAGGAATTGGAAGAAAACGGTAACGGGCAAGCCTCTTTTGATTTTTCATTGATCATAGCTTTTCGAGCAGTTGAGAACGCCTCTCAAAAGTATTTTGAAGAGGGATTTGGAGGAGAAACTACCCAAGAAAAGTCCAAGAAAGACCCAAGAAAAGCCCAAGAAACTACCCAAGAAACTACCCAAGAAAGAATTTTAGCAGCTATTCAGGCAAAGCCTGAAATTACTCAAAAGGAGTTGGCTCAATCTATCGGCATTACTCTTGATGGCATTAAATATCATATTAAGAATATGACTAAGCAAGGACTCATCAAGCACGAAGGCTCTACAAAGGCTGGAAAGTGGGTAATAATCAAATAGAACGTGAAGAATGTGTTGTACATAATATTGAGCAGTCTTTTGTTGCTTGTATTGGTTATCGTGCTCATAGGAGCACTCCTTCCAAGAATCAGAACGGAGACAAAGCAGTGTGTTTTGAATGCTCCTGTTGATGTCGTTTTTGCTATCGTGACCAACAATCAAGAATGGCATTACAGAAGTTCTTTGGATGATTTGGATATCATCCGTACCCAAGGGGATATTGAAGAATGGGAAGAGACTGCCAATGGCGTAACTATCCGATTCAAGACACTTGAGAAGAGACCACACTCTTTCTACAGTTTTGAGATGGATAGTAAAATGTTTACAGGAGAATGGCAGGCAACATTCGAACCGATGGAAGGAGATAAAACTCTATTCACTGCAACAGAAAAGATAGAATACAAGAATCTGTTCTATCGTTTGGTTGGGTATGCTTTTATGGACTTAAACAAGTTTATGACCACATATCAAGAAGAACTTACAGCTCGAATAGAACTTGGAAAAGCAGGGCAATGAAAGACAATATAACCGATTGTTTGTAATCGATTTAAGAAATCATATTTGTACCATGTAATTGCAATACACTGTAAATCAATATAGATTTGTTTTGAAGAGGAAGAGATTATCAGCTAAGAGTATTTTTTTGGCAGATTTGTTTTTATTTGACGGCAGGGGCGGATTGTATTAACTTTACGCAGGCTATTTTATATGTAAGAGGCAGTAGAGAGGTTGCTGCCACGCTAATAATGTCTTTATAAATGAGTGAAAACGAAGTGTACCATACCTCCGTTATGCTGGAGGAGTGTATGAACGCCCTTGAAATAAACCCGGATGGCTCTTATGTGGATGTAACATTTGGCGGAGGCGGCCATTCGCATGCTATTCTACAACGCTTGTCGCCCAAAGGCCGTTTGTATTCTTTCGATCAGGATGCGGATGCCATCAAAAATATCAAGTCGGACGACCGACTCATTTTTACTGCCGGAAATTTTCGCTATCTGGATCGCTTCATGGACTATTACGACCGGCTGGGACAGATCGACGGTATTTTGGCCGATCTGGGTGTTTCCGGACATCATTTCGACGACGCTTCTCGCGGTTTTAGTTTCAGATCAGAAGACCCGCTGGTCGATATGCGCATGAATGCCCGCGGAGGAAACTCTGCCAGAGATATCCTCAACGATTATGAAGAAGAGGCTCTGGCCCATGTATTCTACACCTATGGAGAACTGAAGAACAGTCGAAAACTGGCTGCTGCCATTGTGCGCAGACGTACATCCCAAAGCCTCAATACCGTAGGAGACCTGATTGCTGCTGTAAAACCGGAAATCAATCCACGGGAAGAGAAAAAGCAGCTGACCTGTATTTTTCAGGCTTTGAGAATAGAAGTCAACGATGAACTGAGCGCTTTGGAAGAAATGCTCCGGGCAACGACCGATGTACTGAAACCCGGCGGGTTGCTGGCGGTGATGACTTACCACTCTCTGGAAGACCGCATCGTTAAGCAATTCCTCAAATCTTCACCCGAAACAGACCGGCCGGATATCTACGGAAAAGCTCCGAGCCTGTGGCAACCGGTCACGCGCAAACCTGTTGTTCCTTCCACTGAAGAGATCGCCCGCAATCCACGCTCTCGAAGCGCAAAACTGCGAGTGGCACGATGGACGGGAACTGCGAAAAACGACCGGATTTGAGACCTTAATTAAGCCTTTCTTACTATCTTCGTGAAAATGAATTTCTTGAGTTGTTTTTATTTTGTTTTTCGATAAATAACGCATGTCTTACAACGACCATAATAACAGATATTCTTCACCTCCGGAAGATCGTAACGAATTGCGCGGTAAGCGAGAATTCGACATTCCCGATGAACTGCCGGATACGATAAACCGGTTTGCCCCGGAAGACAGTGAGGATAATTTGTATCTGGAAGAACTGTCCGATGCTTTGGGCGATGAGTATGAACATACGGAAGTTGACGTCTACACTCAGGAAAATTCGACCGATAAGGAATATCAAACACTCGACAAAGAAGAAGCAACTCGCTACGATGAAGAGGAGGACGATTTAGAACCGGACTACCCCGAAGCAACGACAGTTGGATATACAGAAATTGCAGACCCGGAAGAAACGGATGCCGAAGAGTATGATGAAAGCTACAACGCCATTGAAGAGGACGGACAAGACCTCAAAAATGAAGACGAAATAAATGATACGGTCTTTGAAGAAGACCATGGAGTATCGGCCGGCGAGCAGAAAGAAAACAACCATAAACGCAACACGACTTCCATTTGGGCTTTACTTGGCGAGGGGTTCATTCATAAATCATGGTTCCGGAATAATATCGGCATTTTAATCTGGATTGCTGTTCTTTTCTGCATTAACATTTACCGGGGCTACTACCTGATCAATCAGGTCAAAGAAATCGACCGGCTGGAAAACGAACTGAGAGACATTCAATACAGAGCGCTGTTCAAATCATCCGATGTAACGGCTTCCAGCCAGAAGATGAACATAGAACGAGCCATTGAACGGGAGAATTTAGGATTGAAACCGTCCACCCAACCTCCTTATATTATCCGTACCGGTAAGGCTCCGGAAGAAAAATAGTTTTGACTTTCCTTAAAAAACCCGCTGCTGTAAAGGAAGATGACAAGCTGAAATATTATGACAGACCGGCAAACACCGCATAAAAATACAAAAGAGAAAAAGCCGAGATTCAATTCTCTGGCCAGATTCAGAATCGTGACCATATTCATGCTTTTGCTGATGATACTCATCCTGTTCAAACTCTTTTATGTCATGCTGGTCGAGGGTGAGCAATGGCGAAAAATTGCAGCCCGGCTCAATCCTCCCGAACTGGTCATGGTAAACCCGATACGAGGCAGTATTTACGATGACGATAACCGGTTGATTGCCGTTACCGCTCCTTACTATCGCCTCTACTTCGACTTCCGGGCCCCTTCGTTCACACAGATACCCAAAGACAGCATGAACAGGATGCTGGATTCTCTGGCTACGCTAATCAGCAACAAATATGCCGAGTCCGTTCATCCCGTGAGCAAGCAGGATCTGCTGAAACAGTGGAAAAAAGGGATAAGCAAGAAAAGCCGTTACTGGCCGGTTTACAAATACAATGTTTCTTATCTGGAATTGAAAGAGATGCGGGACTGTTTTCCGCTTGCACCTCACAGACGAAACACCAGATC
This sequence comes from Porphyromonas macacae DSM 20710 = JCM 13914, assembly GCF_000379945.1. Taxonomy (GTDB): domain Bacteria; phylum Bacteroidota; class Bacteroidia; order Bacteroidales; family Porphyromonadaceae; genus Porphyromonas; species Porphyromonas macacae. Next base: position 124,595 of record NZ_KB904125.1, on the reverse strand, counting down.
CGTTCCCAGCCCTTTCAGCCGAATTATTACTCAGGAAGAGCAAAGCAGCCGAATGAATCCGTTCGGCTCGTTGGCCATGCGAACGATAGGGCGTGTCTATGGCGATAAAACCGACGGTTTATCTCATGCCCGCAACGGTATAGAACTGGCATACGACTCTTTGCTCCGGGGACAGACAGGACAAGCCATACGCACCTATACCGGAGGCAAAAGAAATATAAACACAGTGCAGGAACCGGTTCGCGGGGCGGATGTATACTCCACAATCAATATGGACGTGCAAAGCGTAGTGGAAAACGTTCTCCGTCAAAGGCTCACCGACGTGGATGCCGGAAGCGGCACCTGCGTACTTATGGAAGTGGAAACCGGAAAAATTCTGGCAATTAGCAATCTGGGGAAAACAGGCCCCGGGAAATATGCCGAAACATTGAACTATGCCCTGCAGGATATGTCCGAACCGGGCTCTACGTTCAAGACTGCGAGCATGATGGTGGCATTGGATGACGGTGTGGTTCATCCCGACGATATTATCGACGTGGGGAACGGCTTATGGCAGGTAGCCGGCAGAACGGTAAGGGATCATAACGCCCACCGTGGCGGATACGGCAAGATTACGGTCGCACAGACGATTCACTACTCCAGCAACGTAGGTGTAGCAAAAATCATACAGCAGCATTATGCACACAAGCCGGACGATTATGTGCAAAAAATAAGAAACCTGGGCTTCGGTCTGGATCTCAAGCTGGAAATCGAAGGCTATGAAAAGGCCTTGATACGAAAACGTTCGGATAATCCGAACCGCTGGTACGGTACTACCCTACCCTGGATGAGCTACGGATACGAAACGCAGGTACCGCCGATTTATACGCTGGCCTTCTATAATGCCATTGCCAATAACGGACAATATATGCGTCCCTACTTCGTAAATAAAGTAGTGGATGCCGAAGGCAATACCGTTATAGAAAATAAACCCACCGTACTGATCGAAGCCATCTGCAAACCTGAAACTCTGGGAATTATAAGGCAGATGCTCTACGACGTAGTTTGGAAAGGAACGGGCAAGCCTGTTCAGTCGGAAGTGGTTTCCATCAGCGGTAAGACCGGAACGGCACAGCTTGCCGGCAGTGGCGGTGCCGGATACCGTGGAGCCGGCGGTACACGTTATCAGGTCTCTTTCTGCGGCTATTTCCCGAGCGAAAAGCCCAAATACAGCTGTATAGCCGTGGTACGCGAACCGAACCCATCGAAAGAGTATCCGGGCGGAGGAAACGTGACAGGCCCGATTGTTCGCGATATAGCCGAGCACATGGTGGCTCTGGAGCGGCCGATGCCTTTGGACTCGCTGGGGCTTAAAGGGGCTGTTCCGAAGCTCCCGAAGAAAGTTGCCCACGGAAACAATGACGAAATTCAGCAAGTTTTTGCAGCCGTTAAACTGCCTTATGCCGTTAACGAAAAAGATCAGGATAAAAAATGGGTTGCAGTGACGGCAAGAGATAACCGGATGGAGCTGCAGGCTCTGCCACTATATAACGATAAAGTAATACCCAATGTGGTGGGCATGGCTCCGGCAGATGCCGTATACCTGCTCCTGCGCAGAGGAGTCAAACCCAGGCTGATCGGGCATGGCAACGTAATATCTCAGCAGCCTTCGGCCGGTACACCCGTAAAAGCAGGCATGCAGGTTATCCTGCGATTGGAAAATGTAGAAGAACCGAAAGAAACAAATGCAAAAAAATCTTAAAGACTTAACAATACGTCTTAAACCTCTCCATATAATCGGCGATGAGCATGTTTGCGTGAACCATGTGACCGCAGACTCCCGCCAAGTAGAGCCGGGCAGCCTTTTTGTGGCTGTTTCGGGTGTTTCCGTAGATGGACATCGGTACATCGATAAGGCAATCGCAGCGGGGGCTTCCGTCGTGGCGTTGGAGAAATTTCCCGAAAACCTTTCGGAAGGTGTGACTTATGTGCAATTTGCAGATACGCATGAAGCTCTGGGGCAAATAGCTTCGGCATGGTACGGCAATCCCTCCGATGCGATCAAACTGGTGGGAGTAACCGGCACGAACGGCAAGACCACGATTGCAACGCTGCTTTACGAGCTGTTTACGTCTGCCGGTTATATGTGCGGACTGCTCAGCACGGTTTGCAATAAGATCGGGAGGAAAGAGGTTCCCGCAACACATACCACACCCGATGCCATATCACTGCAAGCACTTATGCGTGATATGGCCGACGGGGGATGCGAGTATGTCTTTATGGAAGTCAGTTCGCACGCCGCAGATCAGAAGCGGATTGCAGGGCTGCAATTCGATGGCGGTATCTTTACGAACCTAACCCGCGATCATCTGGATTACCATGGTACGGTGCAGGATTATCTGAAAGCGAAGAAAAGCTTCTTCGACCACCTGCCTGCCACAGCTTTCGCCTTGACCAATAAAGATGACAAGAACGGGCCTGTAATGCTGCAAAACACAAAAGCACGCAAAAAAACCTATGCCCTTAAAACCGTGGCGGACTTTAAGGCCTCGATACAGGAGCACTATGTAGACAGCACGGATTTGCTGATAGACGGTAATGAAGTGACCATACGTTTAGTGGGAGACTTCAACGTCTACAACATACTGGCAGTTTACGGCGCTGCGTGTCTGCTGGGGATGGACAGGAAAGAAGCTCTATTGCATCTTTCCCTGCTAAAACCGGTTAACGGTCGCTTCGAAGCGTTGGTTTCACCCGATGGTAACTTCACCGCCGTAGTCGATTATGCACATACTCCCGATGCCATACGTAACGTACTGGAAACGATACGACCGTTGGTCAAGGGAGACGGAAAAATCTTTTGCGTAGTAGGCGCCGGAGGCGACCGGGACCGCGGTAAGCGCCCTCTGATGGCCAAAGTGGCTTGCGATATGGCAGACCGGGTTATTCTGACGAGCGATAATCCCCGTTCGGAAGAGCCGGAGGCTATCATCGGAGAAATGAAGGAAGGACTTTCTGCCCAGGAATTGAAACACGTTTTATGTATCACCGACCGCAAAGAAGCTATCCGTGCCGCATGTATGTCTGCCGGGAAAAACGATTTCGTGCTGATTGCAGGGAAAGGACATGAAACGTATCAGGAGATAAAAGGAGTGAAACACCATTTCGACGACCGTGAAGTGGTACGGGATTTTTTCGATACGATTAAGTAAAATATAATAAAAGAGTCAGAAGAGATTTCTAAAATTAAACTATGCTTTACTATCTTGCCGATTTACTGAATGACTGGGATGTACCCGGAGGACGACTGCTTCACTATGTTTCTTTTCGTGTGGCAATGGCCGTGATCTTTTCATTATTGATTTCCACCGTATACGGAAATCGTATTATCCGGAAATTACAGCGACTCCAGATCGGGGAGACGATACGTGATTTGGGACTCGAAGGCCAATTGACCAAGAAAGGAACTCCCACGATGGGCGGATTGATCATTATTATGGCCATTCTCATTCCGACATTGCTGTTTGCACGTTTGGACAACGTATATGTTTTGCTGATGATTCTGACTACTGTACTGATGGGTTGTCTGGGCTTTCTGGACGATTACATCAAAGTTTTCAAGAAAAAGAAAGAAGGCCTTCCCGGCAAGTATAAGATACTGGGGCAAGTCTTTTTGGGTCTGGTTGTGGGGCTGACCTTATTCCTGAGTCCGGCGGTAGTAATCAAAGAAAACAGCGAAATCATCAATGATGGCAATGTAAGGGAAATCCGGTTCGAGAAAGTTGAAGTAAAGTCTACCAAAACAACCATTCCTTTTGTAAAGAACAACAATCTCGATTACGAGAAAATAATACCGGTAGACGGAAAGACAGGCACCTTGATCGGCTGGACCGTTTTTGTAGCCATGACCGTCTTTATCGTAACCATGCTTTCTAACTGTGTGAATCTCACGGACGGTATCGACGGCCTGGCCAGCGGCTCGTCCGCCATCGTCGGAGTAGTACTGGGCATTTTCGCTTATGTATCCTCGCACATAGAGATGGCTTCTTACCTGAATATCATGTTTATTCCGGGAGCTGAAGAATTGACCGTATTTGCCGCTGCTTTTGTGGGGGCTACCATGGGCTTTTTATGGTATAACGGATTCCCGGCACAGGTTTTCATGGGAGATACAGGCAGCTTGACACTCGGAGGCATCATCGGTGTTTTTGCTGTAATTATCCGTAAGGAACTGCTGTTACCGATATTATGCGGCGTATTTATCGTAGAGGGAATTTCGGTTTTATTGCAGGTCGGCTATTTCAAATACACGAAGAAAAAAAACGGCGAAGGCCGGCGCATCTTCAAGATGGCGCCATTGCATCATCATTTCCAGAAACCGGGAGGCAGTCATCTGGACTGTATCATCAAGAAACCTTTGGCTCCTATTCAGGAAAATAAAATAACAGCACGCTTCCTGCTTGTAGGAGTTATTTTAGCGGTACTGACCGTGGTCACACTAAAAATGCGTTAGCAATGAAACAGGAAATATACGATACCGTTGTTTTGGGAGCCGGCGAAAGCGGAGTTGGTGCGGCTATCTTGTGCCATGCGAAGAACTTGAGTGTTTTTGTTTCCGATTACGGAACCATTGCCCCGAAGTATGCAAAAGAACTGGAAGCCAACCGAATACCTTATGAGCAGGGAAAACATACGGAAGAAATCATACTCTCGGCACGGCAGATTGTCAAAAGCCCGGGAATACCCCTGACAGCTCCGATCATTCGCAAAGCACAGGAAAAAGGTATTTCCGTTATTTCCGAAATCGAATTGGCCGGCTTCTATTCCGATGCCTATATGATAGGAATAACCGGAAGCAATGGCAAGACAACGACCACGATGTGGCTGTATCATATCTTGACAAAAGCCGGCTTGGATGTAGGTCTGACCGGTAACGTGGGCTTCAGTCTGGCACGTCAGGTAGCCAAAGACCCTCACGATTATTACGTGATAGAGTTGAGCAGCTTCCAGTTGGATAACATGTACCGGTTTCGTTGCAACCTGGCCGTCCTGCTCAATATCACGCCTGACCATTTAGATCGCTATGACCACGACTTCGATCTGTATGCCCGGGCAAAAATGCGTATCATGCAAAATCAAACGGCATCGGATACGTTTATTTATTGGGGAGAGGATGCTTATATTTCATCTTATGTAAAAGAACATCCGTCTGCGGCAAAAAAAGAGGCTTTTTATCTGACTGCGGTTGCAAATGCTTCGGCCTGCATACAGGCAGGAGAGCAGATTGTTTTCCATGTCGGCGAACGGACTTTCAGCATCCCGGCAGCAGAATTGGCTTTGCCGGGGCCTCACAATCAACAAAATGCCATGGCAGCGGCTTTGGCAGCTCTCACTTTGGATGTTCCCGATGAGATACTCAGAGAGGCTCTGAAAGACTTTGTCAACGTGCCCCACCGTTTGGAATATATCGCTACGGTGGACGGAGTAAAATATATCAACGACTCCAAAGCCACGAATATCAATTCGACGCAATACGCTCTGCAAAGTATGCATACGCCCATTGTGCTTATCTTGGGAGGAACAGATAAAGGCAACGACTATGCCGATATTGAAAATTTGATTTTGCCCAAAGCCAGAGGATTGATATTTCTGGGTGTGGATAACGCCAAACTGCACAGTTCTTTTGACGGTAAAGTGCCTCTGGTGGCAGACGCTTTGTCGATGAAAGAAGCCATAGAGAAAGCTCGTGGAATGGCGCAAACGGGAGATACGGTTTTATTGTCTCCTGCCTGTGCCAGCTTCGATCTTTTCAAGAACTATGAAGACCGGGGCGATCAATTCCGCTCGGCGGTATTAGAATTAAAAACAAAAAATGAGAAGTAGTATTTTCAAAGGAGATAAGGCGCTGTGGGTCATCTATGGATTTCTGACTATCATTTCCATAGTAGAGGTTTTCAGTGCCACCAGCACATTGGCGTATCGTGCCAAAGAGTCTTTTATGCGTCCTATGATCGGGCATCTTTTCGTCATCGGATTATCATTCTGTTTTATCTGGCTTATTTCCGTTCAAAAGAGAAGTTTCTTCAGGAATGCTTTACTGTGGAGCTATCCCATTGCCTTCGGGTTACTGCTTTTCGTTATGGCTACCGGTTCGAGTGTCAATAATGCGACTCGCTGGATTCATATTGCCGGTTTTACCATACAACCGAGCGAAGTGTTCAAATTTGCCCTCGTTATTTTGAGCGCCACTCTCCTGAGCGGACGGATACGGATGAGCAAGCAGCGGGTTTTTATCGTATACTGGATTGCCGCCTTTATTCCGATAGGATTGATTGCTTTGGAGAATTTATCTACCGGACTGTTCTTAGGTCTTTTTGTCATGATCTTCTCATGGATAGCTCTCGCCCCGAAGAAGCCGTATGCAAGGCTTTGGCTTGCATTTCTGACAGTAGGGGCACTCGGTCTGACCCTCCTATTAGTCCTATCGGATAATCAGTTGGATGCGTTGCACCACCGGGCACCTACATGGAAAAGCCGGGTTGAATCTATTGTCGGCATCGACGATATGGATAAAAGCAAACTGACAGCTGCTCAAATCGACTCGCTGAAATATGTGATCAATGATGACAATTTTCAGTCCCAGCACGCCAAGATAGCCATAGCGAACAGCCGCTTTTGGGGAGTACTGCCGGGTAACAGTCTGGAGCGGGATATTCTGCCTCAGGCCTACTCGGATTATATCTATGCCATTATCATAGAGGAGTTGGGCGTAACAGGCATGATCGTCGTACCGCTGCTATACTTCTGGCTGCTTTTCCGGATTGCCCAGTTGTCGACTCGGACAGATAATAAATACTATAAATACCTGTTATGGGGGTTCGGTTTGATTTATCCCCTTCAGGCAATGATCAATTTTACCGTGGTAGCCGATTTTTTGGTTACCGGACAAACTTTGCCGTTGATCAGCCGGGGCGGCACCTCTTTCCTGATGACCAGCCTGGCCTTCGGTGTGATGATCGGGGTTTCGAATATCATCGAGAAAGAACGGGAAGCCAAACTTACCCATGCCGATGAAACCGGAACGCCGGAAGTAAAAGAAGAAAAAGATTATGATCAAGAGAGTAATCATTAGCGGTGGAGGCACAGGCGGACATATATTTCCCGCCATATCCATTGCCGATGCCATCAAGCGTCGCAATCCCGAAGCGCAGATTTTATTTGTCGGAGCCAAAGGGCGTATGGAAATGGAGCGTGTGCCCAATGCCGGTTATCCGATCAAGGGACTTGAGATTATGGGGTTGAACCGGAAAAATATTTTCAAAAACATCACGGTCATTCGTAAATATCTTGCTGCTTTGGTCGAAGCCCGGGATATTATTCGTGAGTTCAAGCCCGAAGTTGTGATCGGTGTCGGAGGATACGCCAGCGCTCCCACATTGAAAGCAGCCCAAAGCCTCCATGTTCCCACACTGATACAGGAGCAGAACAGCTATGCCGGGGTGACAAATAAAATGCTTGCAAAACGTGCCAACACAATCTGCGTTTCTTATCCTGAAATGGAACGTTTCTTCCCTAAAGACCGGATTGTTCTGGCCGGAAATCCCATACGCCCTGCCATCGAATTTCTGCAACCGGACAGAGCTGCCGCACTGGAGTATTTCGGTTTCAAACCCAATACGAAAAAGGTTGTCTTAATCGTAGGCGGAAGCTTGGGTGCCTTAACCATCAATGAAAGTATCGGTTCTCATCTCGAAGAATGGGAGCGTTCGGGCGTCTCCATGATATGGCAGACCGGCAAGGCTTTTTATGAGCGGGCAAAAACACTCTTGGCGCAATATCCCGATTTGGACTGTTCGCTGAATGCTTTCGTAGACCGAATGGATTATGCCTACACGCTGGCCGATTTGGTGATATCCCGTGCCGGCGCCTGCACTATTTCCGAGTTGTGTTTATTGGGAAAACCCTCCATTCTCGTACCCTCTCCCAACGTAGCGGAAGATCATCAGACGAAGAATGCAAAAGCCCTGTCTTCGCGCAATGCTGCCGTTTTAGTTCTGGATGCAGAAGCTCGCAGGGATTTGACCGCACAAGCCATTGCCTTAATCCGGGACGACAACCGTTTAGAAACCCTACGCCGTGAGGTTCTTCTTTTGGCTTATCCGCAGGCTGCAGAAAAAATCGTGGATGAAGCGGAGAAACTCGTCGGTGCAAAAACAAAATAAAAATGAAAACTTATAATTGGTTGTTTGCTGCTTTAGCTGTATTTTTTTTGTTGATAACAGCTTGCGGACGAACACAGAAGAAAAACAATACGGCTAAAACAGAAGAAGGCGATACCTCTGAAATACAGCCTGTAAACACCTCGATATTCAGTGCCGACAGCGCTTTTGCCTATATCGCCGATCAAGTGGCATTCGGTCCCCGTGTTCCGGGAACGGAAGCTCATACGGCTTGTGCCGGATGGCTTGAAAAAACAATGCGCTCTTTCGGCCACGATGTAATCGTACAGAAAGCAATGCTGACCACCTATAACGGTAAAAAGTTCGAGGCCAAAAATATCATCACAACCATAAACCCCGAGGCTAAAAACCGTGTATTGCTGTTAGCTCACTGGGACAGCCGTCCCGTTGCCGACCATGACCCCAACCCCGAAAAGCGCAACACGCCTATTCTCGGTGCCGACGATGGAGCAAGCGGAGTGGGTGTACTGATGGAGATCGCCCGCAAACTATCCACTCAACCCGTAAACTACGGAGTGGATATTATTTTCTTCGATCTGGAAGATTACGGCGTTACCGAAAAAGAAGATTCCTGGTGCTTGGGGTCTCAATACTGGTCTAAAAAACCGCACATTCCGAACTATAAGGCCGACTTCGGTATTCTGTTGGATATGGTAGGAAGCCGCAATGCCACTTTCTATTGGGAGGCTTATTCGAAAACCTATGCTTCGCAATTGCTGATGAAAATCTGGCAAACGGCATCCGTTCTGGGTTATGGCCGCTACTTCAAGCAGGCGGATGGCGGAGGGATCACGGACGACCATGTGCCGGTTATCGAAAACTTACGTATCCCCGTTGTCAATATCGTCAACTACAACCCCAAAAATCCAAAAGGTTTCGGGCACTACTGGCACACGCACGAAGACAATTTGAATGTCATCGACCGCTCTACGCTCAAGGCCGTAGGCAATACGGTAATGACAGTTCTCTATGAATATCAACCTCAATAAATCAGATTTAACCGATGACTATTAACGAAATTCAAGACGAAATAATCGAAGAGTTTTCCGCTTTGGACGATTGGATGGACCGCTACGCCCTGCTCATCGAATTAGGCGAAGGATTAGAGCCGATAGCGGAAGAATATAAAACACCCCGGACACTCATCGAAGGATGCCAGAGTCGGGTATGGATACACGCTGAAATGAGGGACGGACACGTGCACTACGTAGCCGAGAGCGACGCCCTCATTGTCAAAGGTATCGTAAGTCTGCTGCTGCGTGTGTTTAACGATCGCAAACCTCAGGAGATAGTCGATGCCGATCTTTATTTCATTTCCCGCATAGGTCTTCAGGAGCACTTGTCTCCAACCCGTTCCAACGGCTTGGTAGCGATGATCAAACAGATGAAACTGTATGCCGTGGCTTTTGCCGCCGGCATGTCGGCATAACTCTTCTTACCGGCATTCTTACTACCGGTGGAATGCTCTTCACCTTTTGTATCTCATTATTTCTTATCAATGAAACCGAATAAAACAGTTCTCCCTGTTCTGGCCTTTGCAATCCTTCTATTTTGGGGATGCAACAAAGCTGAAAAAGAGTCTTTCGATCCTTTGATTTTCGTCGATCCCATGGTAGGAACGGGAGCCCACGGTCATACTTTTCCCGGCCCCACACTTCCCAACGGCATGGTGCAGCTAAGCCCCGACACCCATTTGCTGGGTTGGGAAGCCAGCAGCGGTTACCACTATCCCGATACGCTTTTGTATGCCTTTTCACATACGCACTTAAGCGGCACGGGCATCGGAGATTTGGGCGATGTGGCCATACTGCCGTTTACCGGAGTCGATTCACTAAAACCGGTAGCGCTGATGGATAAATCCACCGAAAAAGCCCGGCCCGGCTACTATGCCGTACAACTTAAAAACTTCGGCATAAAAGCCGAATTGACAACGACGGAGCGTGTAGGTATGCACCGTTATACGGCAGAGAAGAATCGACCGCTTCGCCTCATGCTGGATTTGGCACATATACTCCAGCCCAACTGGGGACACAGCGTGGTAAAAAACGATCTGAACATTCTCACAAACGGCTCTCTCAGCGGAACATACTATACAAAAGGTTGGGCTGAAAACCACCGGATGAGTTATCACATGGAAACAAGCCTGCCGGCCGACAGCATCGCTCTCTGGATCAACGGACACCGGCGCTCCGTCGAAAGTCTGCCGGTGAACATAACCGATTCATCCGATATAAAAGTTTATCTCTATTTTCCCGCATCGGAAAAATCTCTGCTGGTTAAAGTCGGTCTTTCACCGGTAAACCCCGAAAATGCCCGGGAGAATATGTATGCCGAGTTGCCTCACTGGGATTTCGATAAAGTTGTTGCCGAGAGTCGAGAAATCTGGCGCAACGCGCTCTCCAATATCCGTATACGCACGGCCGATACTACCGTACTGAAAAATTTTTATACGGCTTTGTATCACATGAATATCGCTCCATACAATTATCAGGATATCAACGGAGAATATCGAGGTATCGATAAACAGATCCATAAGGGTAACCCTGCGGATGGGTATTACACGGTATTTTCCATCTGGGATACTTACCGTGCCCTGCATCCCATGCTGACGATAACCGATCCGCAGCGCGCTTTGCGATACGGACGCAGTCTCGTTGCCGACTATGACAACGGTTCGATACTGCCCCGCTGGCCTTTAGCCTCCAACTATACGGGCTGTATGCCGGGTTATCATGCCGTTAGCATTATGGCGGATCTGGTTACCAAAGGCATTACCACAGCAGAAGATGATCTGAAGCACTGGACGGAAGCCGCCGTACGCTCTTCCATTTTCCGAGCCGACTTGGATGTCAAGTTCAGAGGCACACGCGAACATGATCTGATTACCCGCCATCCTTATTTCAAGGAAACATCAGGCTTCGTGCCTTGCGACAGTCTAGAACAATCGGTTTCCTGGGGTGTGGAAATGGCATACGACGACTGGTGTATCGCCCGTATTGCTGAAGCAGCCGGTTCGGACTCGGTAAAAGAGGCTTACGATCGCCGAGGACTGTATTATCGCAGATATTGGGACAAGGAAACCAATCTTATGCGTCCCGTTATGGCAGACGGTACGTTTAAGACACCGTTCTACCCTCGCTTCTCCAATCATACGGGTAACGATTACACAGAAGGCAATGCTTACCAATGGAGTTTTTATGCCCCTCACGATATGGAAGGCTTCATCGCACTAATGGGTGGCGCAGATGTACTGGAAGCAAACCTCGATACCCTTTTTTACACGTCTTCCCGTCTTGAGGGACAGCCCGCAGGCGATATTACAGGCCTTATCGGACAGTATGTGCATGGCAACGAGCCGAGCCACCATATCGCCTACCTGTACAATCACACCGGACAGGCCCACAAAGCACAGTTGATGCTGGACAGCATCATGTATCACTTCTATCGGCCGGCTCCGGATGGGATAATCGGCAACGAAGACTGCGGGCAGATGTCGGCCTGGTATGTTATGAGTGCTATGGGTTTTTATCAGGTTTGTCCCGGCAAACCGGTGTATTACCTCGGGCGGCCGATCGTGGATGAAGCTGTCATCAAGATACCGGGAGGCGATTTTATGATAAAGGTGCATGGCAACAGTCGTGCCGATAAATATGTGCAAAAGGTTCTTCTGAACGGCCGGACGCTGAAAGAACCGTATCTGCCTCACACCGCCATAAAGCCCGGCAGCAGACTGGAATTTTTTATGGGTAAAACCCCAAAATCATAAGCCATGCACAGTCCGTCAAAGGTAAATACGCTGATCATCGGTGCCGGGCTTACAGGGCTTTCGGCGGCATCCGTACTGAAACATAACGGAGTCGATTTACTGGTTCTGGAAGCTGAAAACAGGACAGGCGGACAAATAGACACCGTAAAGCAGGACGGATTTGTTTTTGAAACGGGGCCCAACACCGGTACGCTGTCTACACCCGAGGTCATGGAGTTGTTCGAATTGCTCGGAAACGGATTTATGCCCGAAACGGCATCGGCCGATGCGGGAGTACGTTTGATCTGGAAAGGCGAACGTTTTAATCCGCTGCCCTCTTCTCTTTTTTCGGCTATCGGCACACCTTTGTTCCGCTTCAGGGATAAACTTCGCATCCTGAGCGAACCTTTTCGCCGCAGAGGAACGAATCCTGACGAAAGTGTGGCGGATCTGGTCAAAAGACGTTTAGGAAAAAGTTTTCTGGACTATGCGGTAGATCCTTTCATCGGCGGTATTTACGCCGGCAATCCGAACCGGTTGGTCACTCGTTATGCCTTGCCTAAACTGTATCATTTGGAGCAAACCTACGGCAGCTTTATTCGCGGAGCCGTAGCCAAAGCCGGACAACCGAAATCCGATCGCGACAAGAAAGCCACTAAGAAAGTATTTTCCGTGCCAGGAGGATTCATGGAGTTGATTAACCGTATGGTACAATATGTGGGCGAAGAGAATATCCGCACTTCGATGACGGTTACCTGTATAGAGTCTTATTCCGGAAAAGGAGGAGGTCTGCTTGTTTCTTTTCTCGATTCCGCCGGTCATCCTTATCAGATTATTGCTACAAACGTTATCTCATCCGTTCCGGCTTACCGTTTGCCCGGCATGCTGCCGAAAGCACGACCGGCAGATCTAAGGCCTTTTGAAAATCTCGTCTATGCCCCTATCATAGAAGTAGCTATCGGTTTCAAGAAAATTCCGCCGTATCGCTACCGGGCTTTTGGCGGTTTGGTGCCGTCGTGTGAGCGACGCCGGATTTTGGGTATTTTATTCCCGTCGGACTGTTTTGCCGGTCGTGCCCCCGAAGGCGGTGCGCTCTATACGGTTTTCATGGGAGGTATCAGACGTCCCGAAATGCTGGATAAAACCGATGAGGAGATACGTGATATCGCTTTATCGGAATTAAGAGCAATGCTGGGGCTGGACGGTTCCATAGAGCCCGATTTATTCCATATTGCCCGCTACACCCATGCCATCGCCCAATATTATGCCGACAGCGGAGAGCGTCTGGAAGCGGTAAAACGTATACAATCCGCTTTCCCCGGCCTGTATATCGGCGGGTCTGTTTCCGATGGCATCGGCATGGCACATCGCATTACCCAGGCAATGAATATCGCTAACCAAATCATACAAAAATGAAACTGAAACGTATTTTATTCCTGATCGTCTCGCTCTTTCCCCTGCTTTCATGGGCTCAGCAGAAAGAGATCGATTTTAACGCATTCTTTGCAGACAGCACGCTCCGTGTAGATTATATCTTTGCCGGAGGCAACAGTAAACAGGTGTCGGTATACCTGGACGAGTTGAACCGCACCGAAGGCTGGTACGGACGTCGCCACCATCTGGATTCTTTGGCTTTGGCCGGTATGGGCTCTATCGTGATGCAGGATGAAACCACCGGCCGGATTATCTACAAAACATCGTTCAGTTCTCTCTTTCAAGAATAGCTCAGTACGGATGAAGCAACAAAAACTGCCAAAAGTTTTGAAAACGTCTTTTTATTGCCTTATCCCAAAAAATCCGTTATCATAACCGTCAGTCTTCGAGATATGACCATGGCCGACATTGCCGTTTACAAACATCGTGTCGACCCTGCCGATATTCTTATCCATCATAAAAAAGCAACCCGTGCACCGCAGGTCGAACAACTGCTTTATTCCGGCAGTCCAAAGGAAAAGATCGACGTTGTCGTCATGTCAGAAGGCTATACGGCAGCTGAAAAGGAAACATTTCTGACCGACGCCCGCATTACGAAGGAAGCTTTGCTTTCGCACGAACCTTTTGCTTCCATGGCAGACCGGTTCAATATTATCGCCGTTTTCACTCCTTCTGTGCAATCGGGAGTCAGCGTACCGCGCATGAAGAATTGGAAAGAGACGGCTTTCGGTTCGCATTTCGACACTTTTTACAGTGACCGTTATCTCACCAGCCGAAGGCTGAAAGCAATCCATGATGCTCTTACGGGAGTGGCATACGAACATATCATTATGCTGGCAAACACCGATGTCTATGGCGGTGGCGGCATCTTCAACAGTTTTACCCTGACCACGGCTCATCACGCAGGTTTTCGCCCTGTAGTGGTTCATGAATTCGGCCATAGCTTCGGCGGATTGGCGGACGAATACTTCTACGATAACGATGTAATGACCGATGTTTATATGCGGAATAAGGAGCCTTGGGAACAGAATGTGACCACCCTGATCGATTTTGACGGTAAGAAATGGAGCGAACTTATCAAAAAAGACACTCCTCGCCCCACTCCGGTCAAAGATTCAGCCAAGTACGAAACCGGTTTATATGAAGGAGCAGCATACAGCAGCAAAGGGTTCTATCGCTGCAGTTACGACTGCCGTATGCGCACCAACGAAGCTCCGGCCTTCTGTCCTGCCTGTCAACTGGCATTGAAACGGCTAATCGAATTCTATACCCGTTAATCGGACAACGGAATTTCCTCAAAAAGCAGCCTTCCCGAAATCGCTGTAAGATATTCGAGCAGGCTGCTTCTCTATTTCAAAAGTTATCCGTTTCCGGATATGTTTTTATTATATGCCAAATAAAAGGAATACCATCCGTCATAAATGAAACTGCATAATCGGTCTATATGGCTCTGTAAAGGTATCGAATAATTCAATTTTTTCTTTGAAGAAAAGTATTCCTTTATTTTGATTGTCGCATTTGCGACGGTTTTTCTGTGGCTTAGTCGTTTTCTTTGTCTCATCATAGAAATGAAACAAAAGAGATTTTTATAAAAATAAAAAAATAAGATTATGAAAATGAACGACTTTGCACAAATGACAGTCGGCGATATCGTATCGCATGACAGCGCAGCAGCTTATGTATTCGACCGGTTTGGAATAGATTTTTGTTGCGGAGGTAATCGATTGCTCTCGGAGATATGTGAAAAGGGTGGCATCCGTTTGGAAGATGTGGTTGCCTGTCTATCCGCTCCGAAGCGGGAAATGCCGGCGGATCATCTTGCTTTCTACAGATGGCCGTTGGATTTATTGGTGGACTATGTGCTAAAGATCTATCACCGAAACTGGAAAGCAGGAGCGCTGAAAATTAAAGACTTAGCTCATAAAGTGGCGGAAGTACATGGTGAGACCCACCCGGAATTGCTTGAAGTTCGCGATTTATTCGATGCCGCCCTAACGGCACTCGAAGAACATTTTGATAAAGAAGAACAGATACTTTTCCCCTATATCTATGAACTGGTGCAGGCCGTGGAGAACAAAACACCCGTACCGGAGTTCCACTGCGGCAGTATCAGCTTCCCGATAGCCGTAATGGAAGACGATCATGAGGCAGAGGGCGAACGTTTCAAATATATGCGTAAAATTACGAACGGATTTACAGCCCCTCAGGACGGTTGCGCCAGCTACAGGTTACTGATGGAGGAGTTGGATCGTTTTGAGCAGCATTTGCACAGGCATATTCATTTGGAAAACAATCTGATATTCCCGCAAGCCATAGAGCTGCAAAACTCGCATATGGCAAGCTAACGGTAAAAACGAAAACTTGAAATAAAAGAAAAGCCCGGCAGAGTACTGTTTTCCGCCGGACTTTTTGCTATATTTTATCAATCTATACAGGTAAAGCCCTCGAATGAATTGTCAATCGGCCAAAACGATACTTGCAAGTATAAGACGGTTTCCCTTGAATACAAAGGTGTAAACACTTTGGCTTTCATCTACTTCCGATTCGTCCTCTGTGTCTAAAAACACATTCACTTGATACGCCAGAATCAATTCCCGATTTTTATATTCAGCACTTATATTCTGTGTGCTTTTTTCCCCGTCGATTTCGATGAGCCGGGGTTTGGTTTCATAGTTACCTGCAGTAAAAAGAATATGGGTGTCTATATCCATCAGAGCCTTTATAAAATCAGGTTCCAGGATTTTATCGGCATATTTCACCGCTTCGACGTGGGTAAACGGCTTCTCAGGAACATCCATATTATCGGGTAAAACCATATACCATAAATCCGGCCCTGAAAAAGAACTGTCGATACAAGCCGAAAGAGCTTTTTTAGGATCTGTGCGGGCTGTTTGACGGAATTGCTCGAATTGAGTTTTCATTTGCTCACGATTGTCTTCTTTCGAGTTATTGCTGTAGCTCTGCCCTTCCGCAATATCAAAATGTCCAAAAACAATCAACACCACGGAAAAAATATAAAAAGAGAGTCTGTTCATTTTCGTTCATCTTTTTGTTACGGTATTTATTCCATTGTTTCACACCGCCCAATTTACTCAATATCCTCAAATGAATACGTATTTTACACTCACTCGGTACGTGATAAATAAATTAGCTTGCAATCTATGACAAATCCGATAAATCTATAACATAGCCGGAAAGAATCCAATCCAGACACAATGCCGTAAACGATTCGCATCACATTTATTTGAGTCTTACCTGCTTCCCTACTTTAGCAACCTATCCATGTATTAAACGATACTTTCTGCCATCTCTCCTGAATAGCAATGACACTATTATCTGTCTTTTTGGGTAATTTCCTTATTGTTACCAGACTGTTTCAAGTTAAAATATGCTAAAAACGCATGCTCTCCCAACTTCTTCAGCAGGTTTTGGTTCTCTATAAAATTTTGCCCGTATTTTTCCCAACGTTTAGTGAATGTTTTGAATTTCTTACATGGAAAAATTACACATTCGAAACAATGAGTGATTCCTTTTTCCTGACAACATAAATGAAAAGTTTTACAACGCTCGCATCTTGGCTTATTTCTTTCGGCTCCGGGGCAAGGTTTCTTTTCGCGCAGGAATGTTGGGCATCCTCCACAAAAAACGCCACACGCAGGCACTCTCCCATAATAATGTTTCATATCCGAAATCAAACTAATTTATAATCTCAGCAAAAATGACATGATCCAAATCACTCTTTCCCACCATGTCAAAGTCGATCTCTATTGAGTTCAACCTCATATTTTACCTTTTGCAATCATCCCGATAATTTAGACCGTGAACTTCTCTTTTTAACGATTGCTCTTTTTAGTTCTTTCTTGTCCTGTGAATTATCATGAGATATAAAAATACATAATCAAACGAGAAAAGGAAATGCTTTCTCGCTTTTGGGTCGGTACAAAAAATTGCATTAAGAAGCAGTTCACCGCGATTTGTCTTTTTACCCCTTGCTACGAAAAAGGATTATCTCATTTCTCTGAATTTCTCTGCCTGATGGTTGAAAATTCTTCAGGCAAAGAAGAAAAATCCAAGTTAACTTGGATAAAAATCCGTCAGGCAAAGAATTTTCAACCATCAGGCAGAGAATTTTTCAGTACACGTCACACACTGACGCACCTGAAAGGGGCTGTGCCAAAAATGAATCTTGACACAGCCCCTTACTGTTCATTTACCGTTTTTTACAAACGATTCACAAAGAAAATTATACGGTAGGTATCTTCTTGAGCATCAGCAACAAGTGATCCCACCACATTTGTACGGTTTTGATTTCGATTTTCTCCACCGGAGAGTGCACGTCACGCAGTGTAGGACCGAAGCTCACCATATCCAAATCGGGATACTGCTCCAGAATGAGACCGCACTCCAAACCGGCGTGAATGGCTTTAACGGCAGCTTCACGGCCGAACAGCTCACGGTATGAATCGACAGCTGCTTTCAAAATAGCCGAATCGGGGTTGGGTTTCCAGCCGGGGTAAGGATCGCGGAAACTGGTTTCTGCACCTGCCAGAGTGAACAGAGCTGCTACTTCCTTGCTGATTTCCCTCACCAGAGAGTTTACCGAACTGCGCTGGCTGGTCTCCACGAGAATAACGTTGTCTTCTTTCATCTTAACAGAGGCAAGGTTGGTACTCGTTTCTACAAGGCCTTCGATGTCGTGGCTCATGCCGATAACACCATGATGACAAGCCATCAGGGCACGCACCAGATTTTTCTTCGTATCGCAGTCGATGCAACGGGCTGGAGCATCCGTACTTTCCAGGGTAAACTTCACTTTCGGATCGACCTTGGCCAGTTCTTCCTGTACGGCGGCATTCATCTCGTTGAGCATCACGCGTACAGTTTCCTTATCTTTTGCGGGTACTCCGAAAACGGCAAGTGCCTCACGCGGAATGGCATTGTGCAGGTTCCCGCCTTTTATTTCAGCCAAAACCCACTCTAACTGCACCTCGATTTCATACAGAAAACGTGCCAGAATTTTATTGGCATTGCCCAAACCGATATGAATATCGCCACCTGAGTGACCGCCCTTAAGGCCATCCACCTGTACTTTGAAGTATTGGTAGTCTTTGGGTGCATCCTGTGTTTTGTAGGTAAACTTGGCCATTGTACCCATCCCTCCGGCACAGCCGATAAACATTTCACCCTCATCCTCGCTGTCGAGGTTAAGAAGAATCTTGGAATCGAAGAAGCCGGCTTTCAAACCGAAAGCACCGGTCATACCGGTTTCTTCATCTACGGTAAAGAGACATTCGATGGGACCGTGTTCAATATCGTTCGACGCCAAAATGGCCAACTCCGCAGCAACGCCGATACCGTTGTCCGCCCCCAGCGTAGTGCCCTCGGCACGCACCCAATCTCCATCGACAACCGTTTTAATGGGGTCGGTTTCAAAATTGATATTCACATCGCTATTCTTTTCGCATACCATATCCACATGGCTCTGCAACACCACGGACCGGAGTTTCTCATATCCCGGTGTGGCCGGTTTCTTGATCAGGAGGTTGCCCACTTTATCCTGTTTGTATTCGAGCTTGTGCTCTTTAGCGAAGTCGATGAGGTAAGCCAATATTTTGCCTTCTTTCTTGGATGGACGGGGAATTTGTGTAATCTGGTGGAAGTAATCCCACACGATAGTCGGTTTTAGATCAGTAATTTTCATTTCGCTGTTTAGATTTATTATTGTGTTTATTATAGACCGAAATATTTTAACTTTGTCTATTGCATGTAAGCAAATATAAGAAATACAATGTTAAAGCTGCTAATATTATCGCTAATAATCATCGGAACAAGTATATTTCTTTTGTCTGTAAAAATTATTTTCAGACGGAACGGGTATTTTCCCAACACCCACATAGGCGGCAATAAACACTTGCAAAACCGTGGAATCTTCTGCCAAAATACACAGCAGAGAGAACAGGACAGGCACAAAAATTTGTTTGAACGGGCAAAAGAAGTTGAGAATATTAAATAAACTAAAATAATTGATTGTCAGATGAACAAAATTCACACCATCATCGAAGCTGTTTTGGCGATAGCCGTCATTGTGCTTTTCATTATCTTTTTCAGTGGAAAGAGTTGCAATACGAAAGCTCCGGTAATGCAGGGAACGGAAAAGAGCGGCACGCTACCCGTCGCTTACGTTCGTATGGATTCGCTGACGGCTCAGTATGAATATTATCAAGCCGTTACGGAAAAGCTGCAAAAACAGGCCGAAGAGCACCGTATTCAATTAAGCTCCAAAGCAACTGCTCTGCAAAAAGCGGCACAGGATTTTGAGCGCCGGATGCGTACAAATGCCTTTATCAGTGCCGAAGCACAGCAAAAAGAACAAAACCGCTTACTGCAAATGCAGCAGTCGGGACAGCAAATGGAGATAGAACTGTCTCAAAAATTCGCTACGCAACAACAGCTCATGCTCGAAGATGTACAAAAAACCATCCGCGAGCAAGTAGCAGACTTCAACAAGAATCACAACTACGCCCTGATATTAAGCAATATCGGTCTGGAAAATATCCTTTATGGTCAGGAAGCCATGGATATAACGGACGAACTGATTAAATATCTCAACGAGCGTTACAAAGCGGAAAACACTGCAGCTGTATCTCCTCAGGAAAAAGCAGGCAAATAAGCCTCTTCCTCCCAATTGTTCTCTCGGGGCTGTGTCAAAATTCATTTTTGGCACAGCCTCTTTCTTTTTTGAGGATAGGTGTATTTGAAGTTTGTCAAACTCTTGCTTTGTGGTTATTATGTTTGATTTTTCGATTTTAGAGATTCTTGAACAGCATTAAGAAAAAATGTAAAATCGAAACAAAGTTATTGAGTCCGTTTTTGCTGCTTTTGGCGACTTTTGCACAGCGTTTTTGTTCTTTAGAGGGAGTCGATTCCAAATTTGAAATCACAAACCATCAGTAGCAATAAAACACCATTGAAAAAACAGTTGCTTCCAAGCAAAAGAACATACTCAATCGATCATAAACGAAAGAGCCTCGTCTCACTACTGACCGAACATTACGACTCTTAATAAGCAGAGGAAAAGTTCTCTGTGTTAAAGCGGGATATTGCTTCGTTCCTCTCAATATAAGTTCATACCTTTGTAGACAAAATAAAAACAACAAACAAAGTTTATGAGCACTGTTCAACAGACTAATTCCCACATCTTCACAAATAGAAACGGGAACACGTTGATGAAAGAATTTGAGGGTGTGCTACAGCATAATCCGCAAATCCAAAATCTTGATGCGGTTGTTGGTTTTCTAAGGGCATCCGGATATTTTTCGCTTCGTCCGTTTCTTGACAGTCTCAACAAGGTCAGAGTGCTTATAGGCATCGATGTAGATAAGTATATTGCAGAAGCTGCACGTCAAGGGAAATTGTTCCTCGGTGCAGAAGACAATGTTAAGCAGGAGTGCCTGCATCTGACACGCAAGGATATTGAAAGTTCCAGTTACAGGAAGGAAATCGAGGATGGTATGTTTCAGATGGTTCAAGACCTTCTCGATGGTAAATTAGAGCTGCGTGCTCATCCATCAAAGAAAATACATGCCAAAATATATGTGCTATACCCCGATGATTTTAACCAATACACTCAGGGCATGGCCATCACTGGTTCAAGCAATCTTTCCGGCAATGGTCTTGGTATTACCGAAGAACGTCAATATGAGTTTAATGTGAAAATGACTCAACATGAAGACGTACAATTCGCTAAAGACGAGTTTGAAAGCCTATGGGAAGAAGCTAAGAATTGTGAGATTGCAGCCGATGATATAAAGATGTCTATCGACCGCACATATTTGAAAGGTGATGTTTCTCCATACGATCTTTATATTAAGATGCTTATGGAGTATTTTTCTGACCGCATATTGGAAACGGAGAATGAAGCCCCATTCGATATGCCAGAGGGGTACACCAAATACGACTATCAGATGGATGCGGTCATTGAAGGTTATCAAAAGCTTATCCGCTATGATGGTTTCTTCCTTGCAGATGTGGTCGGTCTCGGGAAAACGGTTATTGCCACCATGATTGCTAAGAAATTCTTGATAGAGAATGGCCGTGACAATACTAAAATACTTGTGGTATATCCACCGGCTGTTGAACAGAACTGGAAAACCACTTTCAAAGATTTCGGCATTGATAAATATGCCAACTTCATCAGTAATGGAAGCTTGTCAAAGGTGTTGGACGAGGACAACTACAACTACTGGAATGCCGATGAATACGACCTCATATTGGTGGACGAAGCTCATAAGTTCCGCAGCCATACTACATCGGCCTTCGAGTATCTGCAAGAAATTTGCAAGATGCCTCGTATCGAAACAGGCAACATTCCCGGCTACAAGAAAAAAGTAATGCTCATCTCGGCAACGCCAATGAACAACACACCGGCAGACCTTTATAATCAAATACTGCTGTTCCAAGACGCACGTCACTGTACCATCGATGGGGTAAGCAACTTAACCGCATTCTTTTCTCCTTTGATTGTAGAGTTTAAGAAGTTGCGTAACAATCCCGAGTCAGACATGAGCGATTTCAAACGACTGGCAGAAAAAGTACGTGATCGTGTAATCAAGCCTCTAACGGTCCGTCGTACTCGAACCGACATAGAAAGCGTTTCACGCTACAATAAGGATGTAAACGGATTTCCGAAAGTCGAACGTCCCGTAGAAAGCAGGTATGAACTCAATGAACATTTAGCGAACCTCTTTGAGCAGGCTATGCATACTCTCGACAAGGATTTGACCTATGCACGCTACCAAGCCATTGCTTACCTGAAACCAGAAGTTTCCAACGGTTTGTATGATAATGCGGAACTCATAAGCCGCAATTTGGCAGGAATACGCAAGAATGGACTGGTGAAACGCTTGGAGAGCAGTTTCTTTGCGTTTCAGGTCTCTATCAATAATTTCCGTCAAGCCAACCAGAATATGCTTGACATGTTCACCAACAATAAGATATTCATTGCCCCCGACCTTGATGTCAATACGATGATGGCGACGATGACCGAGGAAGAAATTGAAGAACGTTTGAATCAAAAAGCAAAGGACAATCCCAAGAATGCAGTGTTCAAAGCAGATGATTTCCAGCCTGAGTTCATTGAGATGCTGGAAGTCGACCAAGCTATTCTTGAAAAGATGTGTAGTGATTGGCAGGGTATTTCGGATGATGACGATTCAAAGTTTGCCAAGTTTAAGGAACTCCTAAAGCACGAACTGTTCAAGGTCGACCGGAATCCTGAGCAGAAGCTTGTTGTATTCTCCGAATCGGTCGATACCGTAAACTATTTACAGCGCAGAATCAACCGCCCGGATGTTTTGGTAATCTCATCAGGCAATCGTAGTCAGCAGTTCAAGATTATCCGCGAGAATTTCGATGCTAATTATAAGACGAAGCTCAACAACTACAATATCATTTTGACAACGGACGTGCTGGCAGAAGGGGTCAACCTACACCGTTCCAACGTAATTGTCAACTATGATACTCCATGGAACTCGACTCGCCTAATGCAGCGAATCGGACGTGTGAATCGCATCGGCTCTGTATCAAAGCACATATACAACTATGTGTTCTACCCTTCACGTGAGGGAAACCGGGAAATCAATCTCAACCAAATTGCCATAAGTAAGATACAGACATTCCACTCCACATTTGGCGAAGACAATCAGATATATTCACAACATGAGATTCTTGACCGCAATCTGAGCAAGCTCTTCGATGAAGCATTGAAAGAGCAGAAGGAAGACGTCAATCAAGAGATACCGTACTATGAGGAACTTCGCTCTTTTTATCAAACGAACCGTCGAGAGTACAACCGCATAGCGAAGTTATCACTGCGTAGTCGTACAGGTCGTGAGCCACGAGTAGTCGATGGTGTAACTCTCTCTGACGACACGTTGGTCTTCCTCAAAACTAATTTCCGGAAAGTGTTTTTCCTTATTTCTGAAAATGCAGAGGAAATATCAGTAATTGAAGCACTTAAATATTTCAAAGCAAGCCCGGATGAGAAACCTGTGGAACGCATAACACAGCACCATCAACATGTAGAAAAGGCTTTGATGAAGTTCCATACCATTCGTGAAACAGAAATACTGTCACAGGAGACATCCAAAGAGGAGCAAAGCAACATGGGCGCACAGGTAAGTACGGCTATTAACTTGCTTACCAGTTTTATGCGAGAGATTGATGACAGCGACTTGTATCTAAAAGTAGCCCAGCTAAAGTCTTTAGCGGAGCGAGGTGTCATCACGTATATTGCAAAACGTCTGCAACGCATTCAAAAAGACCTGCGCCGTATCGGAGGAAAATCCCGTATGACTCATGATGAAGCTCTCCATGAGATTATTGAAATAGCAAAGAAATATGCCCCTTATTATATGGCAGAGGAAGCTTTGCTCAACGAGAAAGAAACCGATGCTGAGATAATTCTTTCCGAAAGTTTTCGTTGAACTAAATGACCATAGTCAAACTTGTTTGAACTTTGACAAGGTGAGAAAAGTCGGATAAAATTAAAGTTTTGAATAAGCAAGATAACGCATTATGAATTACAAAGAAGTCATAGAATCAAGATATAATCGTGAAGCGTGGCAGCAACTTATTCACGATATTTTCCTCAACAAGGTTAACTTCTGGAATCAACCATCAGATGTCCGCGTCAGTAGTCGATTGGCAAAGCAGGCTTTTTACCTCGGAAAGATTTCACTCACCGATGGAGAGTCTATCGCTGTATATGAAGTAGAATTAACAGAGAATGTGGATATAGAGCGTAATCGCCGCGGTATACGCGACATGCTCACCACCGACTGGCGCAACATGGGGCATGCCGGGGCATTTATGTTCTGTTACCGTAAGAAAGAAAGCGTGCTTCGATTCTCATACGTCAGCGAGACTTGGGGTTTCAACAAACAAGGTGAATACGAAAAAACTTCAACAGACACAAAGCGCTACACCTATCTTCTTGGTGAAGGACGTGGATGTCGCACCGCCATCGAGCAGTTTAAGATTTTACGCGACAGTAAACAGACGTTAAGCGACATTACTGCCGCGTTTTCTGTGGAAGCTCTTACCAAACAATTCTACAAAGATTTGTTCGGGTGGTATCAATGGGCTATTGAGCCTTCGTCAAATATTACCTTCCCCAATAATACAACGACAAGGGATGATGATCGCGATGACATCGAAACAAAAGTCATCCGCATGATTACCCGTATCATGTTCGTGTGGTTTATCAAACAAAAGAATCTGGTACCGGACACCATCTTTGAGGTTGAGTACCTGACAAAGATTCTAAAAAACTTCGACCCATATAGTACGACCGAGGGCAATTACTATAATGCCATCCTGCAAAACCTATTCTTTGGCACACTTAATCGTGCCATCGAAGATGAGGATGGTAATACCCGTAAGTTTGCCACTTCAAGTAAACGGGATGTAAAAACGTTGTATCGCTATGCTGAATTATTCTCAATCAGCGAACAAGAGGTTATCCGGCTGTTTGGCGAAATCCCATTCTTGAATGGCGGCTTGTTTGAGTGTTTGGATAAGACACGATATATTGACGGAGTAGAACAATGCTACAATTTCGATGGCTTCAGCCGCAATGACGGTCGCTTCTCGGATGGAACATTCAAACACCGTGCTATTGTTCCAAACAATCTCTTCTTTGAACCGGAGAAGGGGTTGATTTCGATTCTGAGCCGCTACAACTTTACCATTGAAGAAAATTCACCGGAGGAACAGCAGGTGGCTCTCGACCCCGAACTGCTGGGTAAGGTGTTCGAGAATCTGCTGGGTGCTTACAACCCGGAAACCAAAGAAACGGCACGTAATCAAAGCGGCTCATTCTATACGCCACGTGAGATAGTCAACTATATGGTTGACGAAAGCCTTATTGCCTATCTGGGCGATGACGCATTCGTCCGATCGCTGTTCAGCAAAGACTTCTCTTTTGACAAGACAAAAAAGGATGAGTATCAAAAGATAGCAGACAAATTGAAAGCTGTAAAAATACTTGATCCAGCTTGCGGATCTGGCGCATTCCCTATGGGATTGTTGAACAGAATGATCGACATCCTTGAACGTATATCGCCAAATGAACACATTTATGATTTAAAACTTTCGGTTATAGAGAATTGTCTTTACGGAAGCGACATACAGAGTATTGCAGCACAGATCACAAAGTTGCGTTTCTTTATCTCATTGATATGTGATTGCGAGAAGGACGCATCGAAACCAAACTTCGGTATCCCAACGTTGCCTAATCTTGAAACTAAGTTCGTTTCAGCCAATTCTCTGATAGCAAAGAAAAAGAACCCTTCTCAGAAAGATTTGTTTGAGAATCCAGAGATTGAGCCAACAAAAAATGAATTGGCAGAGATACGCCATAAACACTTTTCTGCAAAGTCTGCTTCAGCCAAGCACCGTTTGAGAGAAAAAGATCAGGCGTTGCGTGAGAAGCTGGCTAAACTGCTTTCGGATGACGACAACTTTGCACCAGAAGATGCAAAACAGTTAGTGGCATGGAACCCCTATGATCAAAATAGCGTAAGCCCATTTTTCGACCCGGAATGGATGTTCGGTGTTACTGATGGCTTCGACATCGTAATTGGTAATCCGCCATATATTTCTACTAAGGGTGTAACGGTGGAAGACAAAAAGAAATATGAAGCAGAATTCGGGTTCTCCGATGATACCTACAATTTGTTTACATTCAAGGGTATGTCATTATTAAAGAATAGAGGTTCTCTTTCATATATAATTCCCAAAACGTTTTGGACCACACAGACTAAAAAAAATATGCGTGATTTGATTTTAGGAAATCAAATCAACTACATATTTGATACAGCCAATCCTTTTGAGGCCGTAATGGTTGACACTTGTATTATTCAAGTTATAAAACATCCTATATCCAAGGAGCACAAAATAAAGTTTTTAGATGGAACAAAAGATCTCTTAAACCCGATTTCTTTTGACCCAATAGAACAAAATGTATACACAAACACTCAAAACTCTATCATCTTTAAGCCTACAAGTCTAAACCTCAGGATCTATGAACTTTATGGCGAAAAGGTCAAAGAACTATATAATAAATGGTGGAGTAAGATAGAAACCTCAAAAAAAATATCTCAGAACAAAGCTGAACTTGAAACGTATAGGGCAAACTTAAAACCAGGTGACATAGCATTATTAGGCTGTCTAACGGAAGGTGGTCAAGGACTTGCTACTGCAAACAATGGTAAATATGTTGCTGTGCGTCGGTCTACAAAGTGGGCAAAAAATATTATAGAGTCGAGGCCGAAAAAGTTAGCGGAAGCTATCAAGAAAAAGAAAGTGAAAGTGCCACAAATAGAAGGTTTTGAAAGTGAGAAAGACTTTCTAAATACTCTTTCAGAACATGAAATTGCCGATTTGTTTGATTCTATAAAAGAGCAATATGGTCGTGATATCTTTGGACAAGGTTATATCTATAAAATTATCGAAGATGATGAGCTTGCTAATGTCGAAGAACTAACTGATGATGAGAAAGAAAATGGTATAGATACTTCTAAAAAATTCTATGTTCCTTACGATAAGGGAGATAAAGATGGTAATAGATGGTATCTTGAAACTCCGTTTGCCATAGCCTGGTCTAAAGAGAACGTCCACTTTTTGAAGACAAACTCAGGAAAAAAAGGTGAGGGTATGCCTGTTGTAAGAAACCCACAATTCTATTTTAGAGAGGGATTTTGTTGGATAGATGTAAACTCTACATATTTAAAAGCTCGTATCAAGTCAAATGGTGTGTTCGATGTTTTGAGTATGAGCCTCTTTACAATGACAAAAATTCCTGATTGGTATTTTGTTAGTTTGATAAATACAGAGTTTATTAGCTTATACGTTGATAACTTTATCAATAATACTTCCCATTTCCAGATTAATGACGCAAGACAGCTTCCAATAATAATTCCTGATAGCTATTTTTTTGACGTGATAAAGAAAATTGCAAGTGAGTCTGTGTTAGTAAAGAAGGCACTATTTTCTTGTGCTATGGATAGTAACCAAGCAGAAGAAAAGTTATCTTATCTTCAGAGGGAACTTGACAGCATGGTTCTCAATTTATACAAGATATAATTGTTCAATAATCTTGTCAATCTCCATCCCGATATTGTTTAAATTATCACTATTGGATAAGTCTGTTTTTTATCTGAAGAAGTAAACCTTTTATAGCTATAGCCCCATCCTCATAGATGATATAACCTCTCAACAAATTTATCAACCATCTTTTGTATAGTTTGTAGCCTTGCTTCATTTTCTTTGTTCTTTTTAATGGATATAGCATCGGAAACAAAAGTCAAGGCAGAATTTACTTCTACATCAGTTGGCACAATAATGGGTAATTGACGAGCATCATTGATTTGAAATGTTTGGGTGTTGTTTACAAAATTATCCACATAGTGACTAATAAATGTAGAATTTATGAGAGCAAGGATATATTCCTCTGGCACAAATGTAGTAATGCAAAATATACTCATACTCTTCACGTCATGGATACTTTTCTGTTTTTTCCTACACTTCAAAAAAGTAGTATTTATGTCACTCCAACACAATCCCTCTCTAAAATAGAACGTGTATCCTTGGTAACGAGCTTTTGGGTCAGTCTTCAAAAAGTGGACCCTACTAATAGATTCCTCGTGTCCACCTGCCATTGTATGATTTTGTTGGTTGCCGTATGCCTGTATAAGCAAGATAACGGTACAAAGTACCCCTTGCTACCTTTATTCTTTTTGCGATTATTGGTATGCTTATGCCTAATTTTAGTTGTTTCAATATGTATTGATGTCTAGCAACACAAGTCGCATTAAGGTTATTATTACGCTTTCCTGCACCACGTCCAATGGGTTTCCCTTCAGATTTCAAACGTGCCAAGGCCTCCCTTGTCCGTTGACTGATGAGATTGCGCTCAATCTCAGCTGAGAGACCGAAGGCAAAGGCGAGAACTTTGCTCTGGATATCATCACCAAGACGATAGTTGTCTTTGATTGTCCACACACGACACTCCTTCGTCATACAAATGTTGAGGATTTCCATAATCATAAAGAGGTTGCGACCGAGCCGGGAGAGTTCGCTACAGATGATAATATCACCTTTGCCAATCTTCTTTAAGAGGCGACCAAGCTGTCTTTTGTTATAATTCTTGGTGCCACTGATGGTTTCCTCTATCCAATCGTCAATCACGAGCTTTTGTCTTTCGCAGAAGTTAGTAATCTCAAAGCGTTGATTCTCTACTGTCTGTTTATCGCTACTTACTCTAATATATCCGTATATCATAATAGTTGTATCTGTAACAGGTTTGACTTGATAAAAATATGAACCGATATCCAATCACTCAATAGAAAGATTTAAGGCTGCTTGATTTTCGGGTTTTGAAAATTGTGGTATCAAGTGCAACGTGCACAATGTTTTTTACATCTAAAAAAGAGAAATTATATCTTTGTATATTGATTGATTAGCAGTGTAAAGAGATATATTTATTGTCCGTAAATTGCACAACAGTCTAACTAAAAAGTCGTTTCCGAAAAGTTCAAATAATAACTTAAAAATTCATGAAAACAAAAAAACTACAACAATTTTTATTCTGCATGTTGACCGCGGGTTTTCTATCGGCTTGCGGTGTCGTTTCTTTCAGTGTAGAAAACGGCGGAGGAACAGTCGGTGCCACAGTAGACGGAGCCATTATTTCCCCGGGATCTCCCGTAGCAAATGACAAAGAGATTGTTTTCAAAGCCTTTCCCGAAAACAATTATACGGTTTGCTACTGGACTCTGAACGATTCCATTGTCAATCAGAGTACACCGGAGTACCGTATTAAAATGAAAGAGAGCAAAACGCTGAATGTTACAGTCGCTTTTGCAAAAGCAGACAGCGGTTATCCGAAATCATCTTATAAAATCAGTGATGATGGGGCAACTCTTTTTGACTGGCCGGGGAAAGAAACCGTTGTGGATATGAATAACGACTGCAATCTGGCCAAAGTAAAGGTTGTTAGCAGTTCCGAACATAGAGCCGGTGTAAAAAAACTTATTCTCGGCAACCGTGTCACCACATTGAAGCCTTTCAATACCTGGTGTTTTTCTCTGCAAGAGCTTACGATTTCGAAGAATGTATCTAAAATGGAAGGAGCCATAAGGAGTTATGATTTGAAGAAAATCATTCTTTCGGGTCAGAACAATCATTATTTATTAGTTGACGGAGTTTTATTTTCCAAAGACAAAAAGACCCTCGTTCTTTTCCCTGCAAAGAGAACCGGTAAATACGTAGTGCCGGAAGGTGTAACCCATATTGCTCCTTCTGCTTTTCATGGAAGCGATCTCTCCGAAGTGATACTCCCCGGTACGCTTGTCGAGATAGGAGACAGGGCTTTTGAAAGGGCTGAAGATTTAAAGAAGATCGATATACCCAACAGCGTTCAATCGATCGGAAAGTTTGCATTCGTTTCTGCTCTCGGTTTGGAAGAGATAATGATCGGAGGCAGTGTTTCCAAGACAGGCAAGGGCTTTATTGCGGATACCTATTCATTGAAAAAAATCAGGGTAGCTGATAATAATCCGTTTTTCACCGTTCTTAACGGTGTTCTTTTTTCAAAAGATATGAAAAAACTCATTGCCTGCCCAAAAGCAAATAACAGCAACAAGCAGTATTCCATACCGCACGGTGTCGAAGAAATCGACTATGGCGCTTTTTCTGCCGTGAAAGGGATAACAGAGGTATCTATCCCCAACACCGTCAGAATAACCAGACAAGCTGCATTCCTTTTCTGCAATGTAGAAGAATTAACCATACCCGACAGCGTGACAGACATTGAAGGAGAGCTCCTCCGCTATGCAGGAAGAGTAAAAAAGGTAACTTTCGGCAGAAATGTAAAAAGAATAGGCTCCGGAACTTTTGTAGACTGCTCAAGCTTGCGAGAAATAGTCTCTTTGAATCCGGTTCCTCCCAAAGCCGGATCTTTCACTTACGGCCAGGATATGTCGAAAATCACACTCCGTGTTCCCCGTGGTAGCAAACAGGCTTACAAAGCTGCACCCGGATGGAATCGTTTCGATCAAATCATTGAGATGTAAATAAAAATATGGGGCTGTGTCAAAACATGGAATTGGGAGAAGCTTCCTTTCATATCGATAGTTACCGCCCTTTCTAATCAAATAAAACAATCGCTATCATTGAGTTTTTAGCTCTTTGATAGCGATTGTTCTTTACAAATGATAGTTGATTTAGGGAGAATGGAGTTTTGAAACACCTCCTATATGTTAGGCTTGACTCCGGTTCTGCAGAACTTAATTACCGTAAGGTATAACCAGTTTGATTCCTTTACCCCTGAGCGTAACCAGTTTTTTAGCTTCTACGACTTCTTCCACGATCAGCGAATATTCGCCGGTCGTATACTTGTCGCTTACATTAACAAAAGTGATCTTAGAAGTGACCGTTTGACCTTTCTGAGGAGCAGCAACAAGAGGAATCAACACGCGTTTCTGGTCGAATTGCAAACTTGGCGAATTTGAGATCCAGGCCATTTTGCCTGCTCTATAAGCATGCATCACCACAGGGAAATAAGGCCTAAGGGTTTTACTTGTCGTTGTATAGAAACCGACTTGCTCAGACACATTATTTTCAGCCTTAACAACGATCTTAAGCTCTTTAGACGGTTTATTATCCTTGGTTTTGAAAATGAGCTTGGCCTCACCTTCGTGGTTCGCTCTGAGTTTGAGCTTGCCGGTTTTAGCATCCCATTCGTAGACAATAGCCTCCTCTGTGTTCAGGGCTTCGACTTCGGCATCGTCTCCACCTCCGATAATTCTGATATCCTGACGTTCCTGTCCCGGATAGAGACGAATCTCCTGCTCCGAAATATTGATTTCAGCTCTCTCCACCTTGACCGTCAAGGTCTTCCGGCGGTCATGAGATCTGAGCGATACAGTCGTTTCGCCATAGTTGAGCGCCTTGAGTTTGAGATAAGTTCCGTCGATCTTAGCTTCAAGTATTTTGGAATCTTTAACTGTGGCAGAAAATTTGCCATTTCCGCCGGAAAGAGCAATATCACGAGTTGTCTCCTTCTCCAATACAACTTCTGTTATATTCTCTCCTATTTTGATTTCCGGAATTATCTGAGCCGGTTCATCTTTCTTACAGGATATAATCCCAATTGCCAGCAATACGGTGAAAAAAAGTATACGTTTCATTTTGTTCCTTTGTTCTTGATTAAAAATAGTCATATCCAAGGCCTGCCATTAAATCACATCGAGATTATAGGTCAAAGTCCATACCTTATCGGCTCCCTCGTCGATTAATATCTTAAGCTCCTGTTTCCCTTTTCTGGGGAATTTCAACTGATAGCCCTCTGGTGTTACCTTCACACCGTCGATCCAATAGGTAAAATTGGCTGAAGCATTATACAAATCGTAGTAGAAGAGGTTAAGCGTTCGAGGTGCCGTACCAATCTTATTCAACGTGCGCAGATAAGGCAGACGTGTGATGTCGTTGTCTTCTTTATTAAAACTATCGGTCTTGATATTCAACTCCCGGCTATATTCTGAGTGATGTTTTCCTTTGACAGCCCTAACCTTCACTTTGTAGGATGTTTTAGGTGTTAAACCTGTCAAAATATAGTGAGACTCTTTGACAGTAATCGGTGCTCGGCCGTCTACGACAACCTCAAAGGAAACCTCTCTGTCATCCTCTTTGCTCCAAGAGAGTTCAATCTCTCTTTGGAAGGCGTTTTCCTTAACAACGGGAGTATTGAGATTGACATCCGGTTCTACCGCTTTTTTCACGAGTGAAAAGTCATCAAGGAAAATACTACCGGGTTTTTTACCAAAAGTAATACTGCTGGGCAGACGTAGTTTAATATCGATAAACGCAATTTCCTCACCCTGCTTTTCAGGCCGCAAATCGCTCTTACTTACCTTAATAACCACAGTATGTTTCTGCCAGTTATTCCCCGGTTTGACCACGGAGTTTTCAATGGTTTTACTTCCTAATGAGTTATACCCCCCGGCTGCATTATAATATCTTATCTCCACAGGCAAACTGGCTTTGCTTAGATTTCCACGATGCCAGTAAGAGAGGATAAAGGTGTCACCATCCTTGGCCTCATATTTCTGATCAAAATCCCAATCTTTATCATACATCCCGAGTCTTCCTTCCTGACCTCCGGGCGTTATCTCGATACAATTTTTCCCTCCATGCGGATTATCTTTCACGATAGGAGGATTAGGCTTCAGGCCGACAATTGTTTCCGGAATAATCCAACGATCCAGTTTTTCAGGATGGTTTTTTCTAAAAAGTTCAAACCCGGGGTTATACCACAGGTTTTTGTCCTCTTGTGCCAAAAGATTTTTGGGGATGAGCAAGCATCCCAAAGCCAATGCCAATACAATCTTTTTCATCATTCTAACTAATTATTACTTTATTGTTTTAAGGGAGGTTAGTTTATTTTGACATGTTCTTTTATCTCATTCATTATTTTGTTTAACTCTCCCTTTTTCGTTTCTTTATCGATCAGCCTTTGATAATTCCAGAAACCGCCTTCTCCGAGAAGTCTTTTCTGAAGATTCTTCACCTTATCATAGGAAATAAAGGGTTTGCCATTCTTGTCTTTGAGGAACTGCAGGGCATAAATCAGACCATAAGCATCGGAGAGCATGGGAAAAGCAAAAGGAGGATATTCATAGAGGTTAGCCATCGTGTTACCTCCGAGTAGCAAATGCTGCAAACGGACAATCAGAACATGAGCGATCTCGTGCCTGATGGTCTGTACATGTTTGGGTAACATATCATACAAGTGGTAATTGATATCGATACGCCCTAAGGTAAAAGCCAAATCCAGCTTACGGGCACTTCCCCTGAGTTCTATAATTCCTTCGCTCAAGGCCAAAGCTCTTATGCCCTGCATATAGTAGCCATAGGCAAGATCCCAATGATGCTCAAGGGCCGTATAATTAGCTCCCTTTATAAGCACCTGGTTTTCATGATCGGCTTCTATGCTTTTGTCAAGAATAATCCGATCATCAAGATGTACATTGAGGATTTGGTCTATATTCATTGCTCCCAAGATGAAACCCTTAAGTGCCTGAGAGACAACCAAACCCGATTCATCTACAAACGTGAGTCTGCCACTCTGACTGCCATCGATGTACCCTGTTTGGGAAGGTTTAGCCTCTCGACGACGATGAATTGCAGGATTTTCCGATCCTAAACCGGATATGTACGCTATGGAAGCAATCAAATTATCGATGTCGGAGTTGACCCGCCGAGTATTGCCACTATGCAAGTCGGATTTGGCCAAATAGTCCCTGGGAGCGTAACCATAAAGCCCCTGTTCGAATATCGTACGCACCGTATTCATCTGCTCCTGATCTCTTATATAAGCTTGATCAAAGAATCTTTCGTGAAGCTCTCGAAGCGTAGAGCTCAGCAAATCGGGCTCCTGCGTATCTACACTGCTTTCCTGATTGCGTGTAAACTTATACTTCGGGTCCTGTTCCTCAATTTGCAAATCACCGGTCTCCACCGTTTGAAGAAGAGATCTTTGGCAAGAAACAAGAGAAATCCCCGATATAAAGCAAAAAAGTAAACCTTTATTAATTGAATTCATTATATTGAAAGACTTATGGTAGAATAATATATTCGCAGTAGGGTGCCGGGATCGGGTTCGGCCCTTCTTTATTCTGAGACTGTTCGACAGAAAGCGTAGGTACTACAACTAAGCCGTCTACCGATTTAGCTGAAATACGGGCCTTAATCATCGAGCCACGAGGTGCGACACCATTGACGCTCAAATAGAGAGGATAACCCGAGCGAACCGTAAAAGTCTTGACCAACTCTTTATCAGCGGTAAGAATATCGGTAGCACTATCGTCTGCCGGATTGGAAGTAGCAATACCCAGCTCTTTGTTCGGGCTGATGTACCGGACCGTATAGTTGGCGGAAGCTGCGCCCGGAGGTTGAGTGTAAGAGCATCGAAGCGTTACGACATAGTCCCGGGCATCCTCTTCGATATTTACCCCCGGATACTTATAAGCACTGAGTGCCATTTCCGGATCACAGGGCATTACGTTCATATCCTCAAATGACGTTTCGGGCTTGCTGATCCCGGGAAAAGGAAACAGGGACTGATAGTCTTCGTCGCTTTCATCCACAGGCTGTTTGCCGCATGAAATCATAATCCCTAAGAAAAAACACAAGGATATTACTCTGCGCCATCGAAACCCGGGTATCCTTGAAGAAAGCCTCGAAGGCAGATCATATAAGAAAAATATTCTGATGCGGTTCATTGAGTTGTTTATTATTGTTTGTGAGTATCTATGATCTCTGCTATATAGCTCGTAGGTTCTCCTTCAGGGAAAAGATGTTTGCTCTCGAAATGGAATTTCTGAAACAATGGGTCGTAGACTGAAACAAGCTCAGCCACAAACTTATCGCCTTTGCGTTCAAAATCGAAAAAAGTAGTCTTGTCATCATAACTAAAGCCGGGTCTAAACGAAAGTCCCTCTTTGGTACCTGTATAACCCGATCCGAGACCATTGTAGCCCCTGAATATCGGATCGTACTTCTCTCTATAAGAAAGGAATATATGGTACCGTCGCCTATTTCGCTCAAGCTCTTTCTCTTTATTTTGTTCGTCTCCCGGTTTTTTGAAAGGGACATCGCTTTGAAAGAAGATCCTGCTTCCCCGACGAATCCGGATCTGCGGATGCACCATACTCTCGAAAAATTTGCGATTCTCAAAAGCCTGTTCGGCTCCACTCTTCCATTCTTCGGCT
Source organism: Porphyromonas macacae DSM 20710 = JCM 13914 (assembly GCF_000379945.1). Lineage (GTDB taxonomy): Bacteria > Bacteroidota > Bacteroidia > Bacteroidales > Porphyromonadaceae > Porphyromonas > Porphyromonas macacae. The sequence goes on along the minus strand of NZ_KB904125.1, from coordinate 89,364 downwards.
GTTTTGAGCGGAGAAAGTACGATGTAAGGTCTGTTACTATCATCCGAAACCCCGGTGGTAAATATAAGATTGCCCCAATAGTCTCGATAACGATATACAAAGTCCGATACACCGCCAAACTCGCTGTTGACCAGCTCATGCAGGGGAGCATGAGTCGTAAAGCTGAGCTGAAGACTACTGCCCAAACGAATATCATACTCGGCAGAAGTAACATTTTTAGCTTGCCGGTCGGTGAGGTCGGCCTTGATTTCAAGGCGATTGCCTTCTGCAAATTTAATTAGCATCAGGTAGCCACCGTAACCATATTTATCTTTGGTTACATCCGTCCAGTCCAAACGAGTCGACGGGTTTCTGAAAAGAAGAGAGTCTACTCTCGGAAAGTACTGCAATTGCCATCCGTGAGGTGCGGATACGAGTGTTTGTTTGAAATTCTCGATATGACGCTCCATACGCTCTGCAGGAGAACGGTCGAAAGCATTATCCTGCTTGCATCCTACTGCAAGGAGAGCGTATAACGGTAACGAAAGCAAAAAATTTCTAATCATAGGATACATTCTTTACTTGGTCTTATGTAGCTTATAGTAGGTATCAAGCTGTTTGAGGCTCAAGAGTTGCAAGCGACTAAGGCTGATCCCTACATCCTGCTTGAAATAACGCTCTACAAAAGCACGTTTCTCCCTGAGTACACGATAGGCTTCCCGGGCCTCCTGCACAGATTCAGGCTGCTCCGGATAAATTGGTCGTGCGGCCGTGCCCTCCGCTTCTTTGAGCTCTACAGCCGTATGCAAGAGCAGCGTACTGATAATCTCTGCAAACTCATCCTCCGGCGAAGCCATAGAATACAGCGTATAGAATCCCCGCCGATGAGCATAAGGGCTAAGGCCGACTCTTCTATATACATCGGCAGGAGAAGGAGCAAGAGGCAAAGCTCCATAAGCCTTGGGATTGATCGAAAGGAAAGCATCCCGATTATAAGGAATATGCTCGATAAGCCGGCGAGCGAATTGATGATGCAGGCTACGCATGAGCCGATAGACATTCTTTTTATCCGACGGATCAAAGGTGTTGACATCAAAAGCAAACATCTCATTACTTGCGGTCTGCGGATACCACAGCCTCATGAGCACTTTATTCTCCTGCATTTCGAAGCCTCCCAACAAAGTGATACGAATAAGACCTTTATCCCTGAAAAAATCTTTACCGCCGGATTTCTCCAGAGTGTACAAATCGAGCAAGAGCATCTTAAAAGCCTCAAGCACAGGCTTTACCTGTTCGGTTTTAGGAGGAATGCCAAAACTGCCTGAGGGTAAATGCTCTTTTTGCCACCGGTAAAGTGTCTGTATATTGTAGGGTTTGAATGAATCTATCGCCCAACGATCAAGTTCGGTCGCAGGTACTTGAGGGTAATATCTGTCAATTACACTATCCGAAGCCAAATGTTCTTTTTGGCATGAAGACAAGGTTAAGCACCCTGCAAGGATAGCCGTTAAGCATATTTTATGATATATCGATTTCATACTTTAATTCGTCATTAACGGGAAATGAAAAGCAAGGTAATCCAAGATCTCCCGCTTGTTTAATTATTGGTATGTACTTCATTACGAGGATTAGGTTTTAATCCTCTGCGAATAGCTTCGGCAGGAATCTGTAAAACCTTACGGTAATCGTCTTTATCGAGAGGGCGATAAAGCGGATGACGGCTATTGCGTTTGATTGCTATGTAGAAACGTCTGATGTCGAACCAACGAAGCCCTTCGTGCAGAAATTCTTTCTGACGAAAATCCAGAATAATCTTGAGAAGCCCCAATTGCTTACGTGAAACGCCGTAGAAAGGGCTGATACTATTGTAGAGATCGCTCTTTGAATTCGTATAGACATTGCGACTGCAAGGCGGAACCATATGATATTTCGTTTGCAGAAAAGTCAACAAATCGTCTATAGCCGAATCGTACTGCGAAAGCATCGTATAAGCCTCCATACGGTTGAGCAAAACCTCATCGACCGAAAATAAAATATTGGTCACATACAAATCGCGAGGACGAGTTCCGGTGCTTCCGAAAAGAGACAGTTCACCGAACTTAGCCGTATATACCCCTTCTTTGACCGGTGAAGGTGAAGAATTGAAAACATAGGCCAGCGCCAGATTCAGCTTCTCATAATCCGTACAACCGGCAAATCCCCGTCCATTGTAAATCTCTTTCATTTCGGCCAGAGTAGTACCATAGGTCTGAACAGGTAAATCGCGTGCCCAGCGGGACTCGGTAGTCGCAAGTAAAAGATTGGACGGTTCGGTCGTAGCATTATAGCGTTGATGCAAATTAAGACGATTAAAGCGATATTCCTTTTCATAGGAAATCCAATCTCTGATCAAAAGTTTAGGAGTCGCACCCAAAACATAGTTGGCATATTGCACGACCTCATGCCACTGTCCTTTCATCAAATAAAAGCGCGAAGCAAAAGCATAGGCTGCTTTTTTATTAAAATGATATTTGGGTTTACGGTAATAGTTGTCGTTGACCAGAGTAATCCCGAGTTTGAGATCCTCCTCGATCCGATCATAAACTTCAGCCACAGTGCTGCGGCTGTAATCGACCAAAGCATTCTTCTCCGGATGCCTCAGATAAGGAATACCCATGGCCCGCTTGGACTCTTCGCCCCGGTAGGGTTCAGCCCATATATTGACAAGCATAAAGTGCAGATAAGCACGAAGCAGGAAAGCCTCGCCATACAGAGCCTTCACCCGGTCGGTTTTAGGATAAGCCTTGAGAAGCTCCAGAGCCTTATTTGCCTGAGCGATACCACGATAGCAGGCATTCCAATAGGCCAGAGGAGTATCCAAGTCTTCCTGATCGTAGTCCTCCCAGAAATACATAGCTTCGTTAAGCTGGTAGTGCTCGCCGTAAGTTCTCTGCCCTACATTATCTGTCCGTGTCTCCAAAAAAGGAAAGTAGCTGGCATCGGGATAAGCACCTGTGAGAAGCTCCGAAACCTTCTCTTCGCTATCGATGGTAATATCGAAAGAAGAATCGGGTGTTACATCGAGATACTTGTTACACGAGAAGAACAAGGCAGCAAGAATGAAAAAAACTATCTGTTTTTTGAAATTAGTCATCATCTTCTTTCGTATTTTAGAAACCTAAATTGAGTGTAAGGGTATACTGCCTGGGCGTAGGCAGAGCCACTCCACCCGACTTGTAAAACTCAGGGTCTTGACCTCGAAGTCGAGGGTCCGAATAGATCAGGAATGGATTGGTAACATTCAGACGGATATTGGCCGAATGCAAATAGAGCGACTTAAGCACAGATTCAGGAAGCGTATAAGCCAGAGAAATATTCTTCATCCTGACGAAGCTACCGTCGGCCACCTTGAGCTGAGAAAAATTATAGGTATTGTATGCACGTTCCAGACTCTCTCGCCCAACCTCTCTAATCAGATCGACAGAAGGAAGGGTCGGTACATCAGTCTTATATTCGTCACCCTGCACCAGCCAGCGGTCATAAAAATCTTTAGAAAAGACATTGAGGTCGCCAAAGGCCGGATCAAAAGTCGGATTCAATCTGATTTTATTACCGGCCTGAGCCGTTACGAAGAGCGAAAGTTCCCAACCTTTATATTTAAAGACATTGGACAGGCCACCGATAATATTCGGTTCGATAGGTCCGTGATAGATCAAATAGCTTTTTGAATACTGCGTATCCAGAAAATCGGCTCCCGTACTGGATGCAAATTTGTGATTGCTCAAGGGGTAAAGTCCGAAATCGAAAATGGGCAACCCCTGGTCGCTCAACCGCTGAAAGTTGAAAGAAAAGAGAGACCCTTTAGGATAGTTTTCGATATTGCCACGCCCACGACCCGCAACCATATCGAACGTATTGGGCGTATTGAGCAAACGAGTGATCTTCTGATTCATATAGCTAAGTGTAAGGCTCGAACTCCAGCTAAAATTATCGGTAAGAATATTCTTGGTATGCACAGCCAGCTCGATACCTCGTGTCTGCATGTCTCCGAAATTGGCATACTTATAGTATTCCCCTCCCACACCGGAAGTTCTGATCAGGTCGATCAGGTCGAAAGCATTACGCTGATAGAGGTCGACAGTTGTACTGATACGATTGTTGAACCATCCGGCATCGATTCCGAGGTTGAATTCGTACATCTTCTCCCAGCTGAGGTCTCTATTCTCCAAATGAAGGATACGCAGAGCATTTTCTCTGTCGTCGAACGAGAGCCTGTTGATAATGGTATTCTCGAAAATAGCATTGGAGTTAAGTGCCTGTTCGTTCATCTTAGCCGTAAGGCCATAACTTGCACGCAGGGCAAGTCTGGAGATATGCTCAACATCCTTAATCAAGTTCTCTCGATCGATATTCCACTTACCACCTATATTCCAAGTGGGGAGCCAACGGGAACGCAAGCTACGGCCGGCCGTATTGGAGCCTTCGTAATTCACTACGGCATTGAAAATGTATTTGCCTGCATAGCCATACGTGCCGCTCCACGAAGCAGTAACACCGCGTTCGTAACGCTTGTTAAGCGAAAAATAGTGATTGCCTTCACCGATAAGCTTTTGGAAGATGAACGGATTACCGAAAATCTGATTACCTCTATCATATTGGATACCATAACCCTGAAACGGATTGATGCTGCGATCGGCATAACGAATTTCGAAAAAAGCAAATCCCTTGATATCGTGTTCACCGAAGCTCCTGTTATAGTCAAGGGCTAAACGCCCCAGATAGCTGCGAAGTTTGGTTTCGGTCTTATTGTAGATACCACCATGCGTAAGAGCGATACGAGGCTGTAACAAGGCATTGCCTCTATCATGCAACAAATAAATATTCTCTCTGGCCACACCGGGGGTTTCATTGGCCCGAAAGGCCTGCACGACATTCGAGCCTTCATGGATCTGATGCTCTATACTTGTTGTAGCGCTGCGTACAGATACAAGTCCTTTCGCTTCAAGATGTTTATTGATTTTATAGGACAGTTCTCCCTGCAGTTTGAAGTCAAGAAGATCGATACCCATCTTGTTATTGTCGTATTCATTCAGGATATTGAATGGAGCCCAATTATTGCGATAATACTCCAGATTGCCACGTTCATCCCTTGGCCGCAGCGTACGGCTTGTTCCCAAAGCATAGGCAAAGGGGTTGATATCGAAATCGCGCTCAAAGCTCCCGAGAGTGGTATTCTTTTTCTGTGGTACGGTACCCGGGGCTTTCTGCTGGCGTAAATTACCCTGAGCCGAGAGCGATGCCGTGATCGATTCGCTGAGAAAAAAATTAGTCTTGAGGTTGGCCGTAATGCGTTTTACCTGATCGGCAAGAGTCCATCCTCCATCGTGGAAGTAACCGACAGAAGCGCGTGAAGCTACCTTGTCGGATCCTCCCGTAAAACTGATGTTGTGGCTCATCGTCGGCGTGAGGGTAAAGAGTTCGTCGAACCAATCGGTATTGGCATACTCATAACGCTTAAGAAAATCTCTCGTGGCCTCTATCGTATTGGGCAGAAAGAAACCTCCTGTCTGCGGATCCGGTTTCGTATAAGCTTTATAAAGCAAATGAAAAATACCCGAACGACGGCCATAAAGCGACTCCCGGAGCCCAAAATGCCCCTTGCCCTGCATCTCAAGATAAATGGACATGGTTTCCTGTGAATTGAGCAAACCGAAGTCTTTATAATCAGGTTTAAGACGAAAACCGTATTCGGAAGAATAATTAACCCGATTGGGCGAATTTCGCTTTCCGCTTTTCGTCGATACCACAATTACGCCATTGAGTGCTCTCGCACCGTAAACAGACGTAGCTGAAGCATCTTTGAGCACTTGAATATCTTCGATATCCGAAGGATTAAGCCCTGCCACTGCCGAACTGATCAGGGTCACAGCATCACCCGAAGCCAATTGATCCAAACTAAGCGAAACCAAATCCTCATAAACAGCTCCATCGATGACCCATAGCGGCTGCACATTGCCGATAATAGAGGCGCCGCCCCGGATATTGATGCGAGGCGCCGAACCGAAACTACCCGATATATTTTGTATCGACAATCCCGGTACACGCCCCTCCAGCATACGAGAAACATCTGCTATCCCCTCAAGTTTGATATCCTGAAGTTTAACGGATGTTGCAGCACCCGTATAAACACGGTTTTTAACCTTCTGGTAACCCGTTATCACCACTTCGTCCATCAACTTGGCATCTTCTCTCAACTGTATGTGCAGATAATCCTTTGTAATCTTGACTGTTCGGGTTTTCATTCCAATAAAACTGAACCGCAGGTTCTGCCCCAACTGGGCCGGCAGGCTGAATTTTCCCTGAACATCGGTAACAGCCCCGGTTTTGGTCTCTACCACAACGACGGACACCCCTGCAAGAGGTAACCCCTGGTCGTCTTTAACTTCACCGGCAACCTGTATTTTACCCTGCGCCAAAAGTCCCAAAGGATACAGGAGAATAAGTGTAAATATCAAGAATATATGTAGCAGTTTTTTCATAATTCGTTTTGTCATTCAAACGTTAGAGTCGTGCATTCACCCCGAAATAGAGACCAAAAGGATGCCCCGGACGTAAACCGGAAGGATGTCTGGAAGTGAGATAAGCCGTATTGAGCAAATTGATTGCATTGGCAGTAAGGCTTACGTGCCTATGAACGTGTACCTGCGCAGAAGCATCCCAAACGACATGTGCAGGCACAAGGTCATGCTTGGCGATAACACCTTGCCCCGGCTTGGTTCGCATATCCGCATTGTAACGGCAGCTTACATGCAGTTCGCCCCATTTGTGTTCGACACCCAATTGTACGTTGACCGAGTGTTTATAGATATATGGGATTTCATCCCCCTCATCCACTTTACCCCAAGAGTTACTTACAAAAGAGTTCTTGATTTCAGTATCAGTATAAGTATACGAAAGTTGCACGGGCAGGCGCAGCTTCCAGCTCTTGGGCAGAGGCTGATAACGCAGCATAAATTCCGCTCCCTGTACAATGGCTTTACCGATATTGAACTGCTCGAGCGTACCCAACCCTCCGGAAGCAGCAAGGTCGCTTCCGAGCATATTGCTGTAATTGTTGTAAAAACCGATAAGCTCCACATGCAGATCACCACGAGTAAATCGCCCTCCGAGCTCCATATTGATACTCTTTTCAGGCTTTTGCTGTTGGAACCCACCTTCAGGAATCAGGCTTCTGTGCGGTACCACACGTGGAATATCCGTTACTCCCGGAGGTGCAAACCCCTTATGCACACCGAGGAAAACAGATGCACCTCTCAGGAATCTGACGTTAACCCCGGCACTGGGTATCAATACCCGGGCCATATTAGAAATTTCATGACGGCGCATGCCGGTCCGGCGCGGATCATTCTTACCCATGTCATTACGGTTAAGGTGAATATCCTCATAACGTAACCCGGTGGTAAAAGTCAGTCTGCCGTAAGCAATCTTGGCCAACAGATGGCTTGCCAATGCCCGAGCGGAAACGATGCGATTGGCCTGCTCCCCATGAATACCCGGCAAGTAAAGGCTCATTACGCCATCTTTCATCGAATAGGCATCATCCCACTGATAGCGATCTTCCTGATCTACGTGATAGCGAACACCACCCTCTACGGTCAGATATGTTCTCCCAAAACGGGTTTTATACTCAGCCTTGGCTTGAACGCCGGAAGCATGATAGCTTCGGTTATTTGCTCTGACGATAAGACCTGCACCATCATAGTCGGCACGTCCGGTAAGAATATCGAAATAAGCGGCATTGATTTCCGGTTCGGACAGAACCGACTCGAGAGAACGCTTTTCACCGGCAGTCACTCCGGCACGAATATCGTTGAGTTTATACCAGTTACGATGGAAATAATTATAATAGGCATTCGCTGTAATCTGAAGTGAATTACGCAGTTTGAAAAGGTAGGTTGCCACCCATTGTTGATGCTTTGTCTTGATATTGTCCATCTGGGAACCGGCATAACGCAAAAACGGATTCCGGTCAAAATCTTCTTCACTCAACCCTACATAGGTTTCATCCGAATGCTCATTGGCATAACCGAACTTCAGTTCCAAAGCATGATTAATATCTTCGCTATTATCCGTATTGACCCTGAACTTGGCAATCACATCGTTGCGTACCAGTCCGATTCCGTCAAGAGCCTCATAGCGTTTGAATCCATCGGACTTCATGCGGAGATATTCGATCATATAGCCATAGTACCGATGGCTGTTCCCCACAAAGCCATGAGCCTTAAGCGTACCATAACTACCGTAAGAGAGGGCAAGTTTGGCATCAAGCCCGGTGGGTATCGGGGTCGAAACCATATTGATAGCTCCGCCCGTGGTAAAAGGCCCATACTGCACCTGACTGCTACCCTTGAGCACTTCTACAGCATGCATACGGGCTGCATTGGGAAAGTAATAAGCTGCAGGAGAAGCATAAGGAGCCGGAGCAGCCAGAATACCGTCCTCCATAATCGTAATACGCTCGCTTCGCTCGGCTTTGGTACCGCGCAAAGAAATATTGGGACGAAGACCGAATCCATCTTCCTCATACATATTGACACCCGGAACGGATTTAAACATTCTGTTGATGTCTGTGTAACCGAGTTTTTGGATTTCTACGGGCGAAATATAGTAAGCTGAGCCGGTCCGGTTTTGGGCTTGAAATTTACTGCCAAGTATGTATTTCGACTGTACTACTACTTCCTTGAGATGTCTGACAGAGTCGGTTTCCACCACTGTAGTCTGAGCAGACAGACTGAGTGAAGCTATACAGGCAAACCCGACAAAAAGCTTGATATACATAGTTATTGATGGTCATATATTAGGTATAGCCATGGCGCAACCTTGGCTCTTTATACCCCTATTTTATTTTCTGTGCACAACCCCAAGCATGATTATGAATGCTGTATGTTGTTCTTTGCACACTTATTTTTTATTTGTGCAAAAGTACTTCCTCGCAGGCTACGTATACAATCGCCACTATTAGGTAATTTTAATACAGCATCATACATATGCGATACCTATTAAATGGGGCCATTTGACACCGGAAGGCTATTGCATAAAGAACCGTCACACAATGATGTAATGAGTTTCTTTCTTCTATTTTCAGAACAATGAAAAGATAAGCAAGCAAAAAGCTTTATCTTCGTAACTTGATTAATAACAGATAAATGCGGAAGGACGAAACGGTGTTCGGAGGTATACTCTCTTGTCCGTTGATTCTCTAACTATCCGGAAATTTATTCGTTTCAAGAAAATCGTTTTTCCGCTATTTTAGATTGAACATCTTATCATCACACAGTATTTATGGAAAACCCCTTGCTGGCAAACTATACGACACCTTATGGAGCTTACCCGTTCGATACGTTCAAAGAAGAAGATTATATCCCGGCCTTTACGGAAGGTATAGCCGAAAAAAGGGCTTTAGTCGATAGCATTATAAACAATCCCGATACGCCTACGTTCGAAAACACACTGCTGCCCTTAGAGCGCGGCAGTGAAAAATTAGAAAAGGTGTCTAACGTTTTCTTTAACCTGCTGCACAGCAACAGCACCGACGGTTTGCAGGAAATTTCTCAGCAGATCATGCCCATGCTTACGGAACTGGGCAACTATATTTCTCTTTCCAAACCTTTGTTCGATCGTATTAAAAACGTATATGAAAGACAAGATGAGTTCGGACTGGATGAGGAAGACAGGCGAATACTGAAAGAGACCTACGATGGATTCAAGGATAGCGGCGCACTGCTGCCTGATGAAGAGAAAAAGAAACTGGAACGGCTTAGTCTGGAACAGAGCAAACTCACTCTGACTTACGGACAGAATGTACTGAGAGACGAACAGACCTATACTCTGCATCTCACTGATTCTGCCGATGTAGCCGGTATGCCTGAAACGGTGCTGGGAATGGCAAGGCACAGAGCTGAAGAAAAATCAGACGGAAAGGGCTGGCTGTTCGACCTTTCCGCACCGTCCTATTTTCCTTTTCTCCAACATAATCCTCATAGTCACTTACGCAAAAAGATGTATTTGGCCAAAATGAGCGTAGGGGCAAAGAACGACGACTATAATAATGAACAAAACGTTATCGACATTGTAAATAATCGTCTGACTTCAGCAAAAATGCTGGGGTACGAGACCTTTGCCCATTTAGCCCTCCACGACCGCATGGCCAAAGAGCCGGGAGCCGTATACCGGCTACTGGACGAATTGCTGGAAGCATATAAACCCGTAGGAGAAAAAGAGCTGGAAACCATTCGCTCTTATGCTGCGGAAAACGGACATCAGGGAGAGTTGATGGCGTGGGACTGGAGCTATTGGGCGGAACAATACCGGCAGACACATTATGAACTCGACGATGAAATGCTGCGCCCTTACTTCAAACTGGAAAATGTTATCGATGGCGTTTTCGGACTGGCAACCCGTTTATACGGTATAACGTTCAAACGAAATGAGAATATACCGGTGTATCACAAAGAAGTAAAGGTATACGAAGTTCAGGATGAAGACGACTCCTATTTGGGACTTCTATATACGGATTTCTTCCCTCGGAAAGGGAAAAAAAGCGGCGCTTGGATGAATGGCTTGCAGGATCAGTATATAGACCGAAACGGCGAGGATCATCGACCGCACATTGTGCTGGTTATGAACTTCACGCCAACGACAGCAGAAAAACCGAGTCTTTTAACACCCGGAGAAGTAGGAACCTTCCTGCATGAGTTCGGACATGCTTTGCATGGGATGCTTACCCGCTGCAAATATGCTTCTATTTCCGGCACTTCTGTTGCTCGTGATTTTGTGGAACTACCGAGTCAGTTAATGGAGAACTGGCTTACGGAACGCGAATGGCTGGACAGTTTTGCCTGCCATTATCAGACGGGGGAAAAGATACCGGCAGCTTTAATCGACAAGATGTTGGCAGCCCGACACTTTCTGGTGGGATATGCAGCCTGTCGTCAATTAAGTTTCGGTTATCTGGATATGGCTTATCACACGCGTACCGAACCCCTGCCGAAAGAAATCCGGGTAAAAACTTTTGAAGAAGAAGCATGGGCTAAAGCCCTGCTTTTACCGCCTTCGCCCGAAGGTACGATGATGAGTACGGCTTTTAACCATATTTTTTCGGGCGGATACGCCAGCGGTTACTACGGTTATAAATGGGCAGAGGTTCTGGATGCCGATGCCTTCGGCTATTTTCAGGAAAAAGGACTCTTCAGCCGGGAGGTGGCAAACCGCTTCAGGCATGAGGTCCTGAAACAGGGGGATAAACGCGAGGCTATGGAGCTGTACGAGGCCTTTCGCGGCAGGAAACCGACCATCGAAGCCTTACTTAAACGTGATGGATTAACCGATTGATTTTTCAATAAAACCATAATTATGAAAAGAGTAGCATTGTTGCTTTGTTCGGTATTGAATATTATTTCCGCTTATGCACAGAAAACAGCTCCTTCCACGCCTTTCGAGGTTATGACCTACAATATCCGTTATGCCAATGACTATGACAAAGCTCCGAACCGTTGGCATGAGGACAGGAAAGAAAAGGTACTTCAGATGATAAAGATGTTCAATCCGAACATTCTGGGACTTCAGGAAGTGCTCAGTCCTCAACTGCATTTTTTGGAAAAGGGACTGAAAGTCAAACTATACGGCGTGGGGCGTGAAGATGGAAAAGAACAGGGCGAACACAGTGCCTTGGCCGCTTTCCGGGGAAATACTGTTCGCAAATGGGGTTATTTCTGGTTGAGCGAAACACCGAGCCAACCCGGTAAAGGGTGGGATGCGGCATGCGAGCGGATCGCTACATGGGCAATCGTCACTCCAACACATACAAAGCGTGAAGTTTTGGTTATGAATGTACATCTCGATCATGTGGGGAAAGAAGCTCGTCTACGGTCTGTCGACCTGTTGTTGCAGGCTATAGATTCATTGGCCAAAGGAAGACCGGCCGTGTTGATGGGAGATTTTAACGCCTCACCCGATGATCCTGTTATAAAAAAACTTACCGATACGGGCAATCCTCTTCATCTGAAAGACAGTCGCACACTCTCCCCCGTCGTGTTAGGTCCTCGATGGAGTTACCAGGAGTTCGGCTCTTTGCCGGAAGATAAACGGGTGCTTATCGACTACATTTTCGTGCGCGGTGAAATAGACGTACTCTATTATGCCGTATTGGATATAACCACCGGGCAAGGTAATTTTCCTTCCGACCACTGCCCCGTAGTCGTTTCTCTACGTCTTAAATAAGTGTAGCAAAAAAAACTATCTTTGTATAGATAGCTCGTTTTGAACGAGTTCGCATATACAAACACATGGATAAACCAACAAAAAGATATGATGCAGGCAGGTGATATAGCCCCCGATTTATTGGGGAAAGACCAAAACGATAAGGAAATACGCAGATCCGATTTTCCCGGGAAATCCATTGCCCTTTATTTCTATCCGAAAGACAATACTTCGGGCTGTACGGCAGAGGCTTGCAGTCTTCGAGACGGTATTGCCGATCTGAAGAAAGCCGGCTATGAGGTTATCGGCGTAAGCAAAGATTCGGCAAAAAGCCACAGAGGATTTATCGAAAAATACGAACTGCCCTTCACATTGATCGCAGATACGGAAAAGGAGTTGCATGAGCTGTTCAGCGTATGGGTGGAGAAAAGTATGTACGGCCGCAAATATATGGGTACGGAGCGCTCTACATTCCTGATCGATCCGGAGGGCAGGATTACTGCCGTCCTAAAAGGAAAAGAGGTAAAAACCAAAGATCACGCCAATCAACTGCTGACTCTAATCGAAAAAAACAATCAGATATAATTACACTTTCATACCCCTTTTTATGGCGGAAGAATTAGAACACAAAACAGACATGCGCGTGCAGCCCGATGAGCAAAAACTCAAGGCATTGCACATGGCTATGGAGAAAATCGAGAAGAACTTCGGTAAGGGTTCTATCATGAATATGGGTAAAGCTTATGTAGAAGATGTAAGCGTTATTCACAGCGGTTCGATCGGCTTAGACCTTGCTCTCGGTGTGGGCGGATACCCCCGGGGACGCATTGTGGAAATCTTCGGCCCCGAATCGTCCGGAAAAACCACGCTGGCTATCCATGCGATAGCCGAAGCGCAAAAACAGGGCGGACTGGCGGCAATCATCGATGCCGAACATGCTTTCGACCGCAGTTATGCAGAATTGCTGGGCGTCGATGTGGACAACCTCTGGATTTCTCAACCCGACAACGGAGAACAGGCTTTAGAGATTGCCGAGCAATTGATCCGCTCCTCGGCCGTGGATATCGTAGTTATAGACTCGGTAGCCGCACTGACTCCGAAAGCCGAGATCGAAGGCGATATGGGCGACAATAAGGTCGGTCTGCATGCACGCCTGATGTCTCAGGCATTGCGCAAGATAACGGGTGCGGTAAACAAGTCGAATACCTGCTGCATCTTCATTAACCAATTGCGGGAAAAAATCGGAGTAATGTTCGGAAATCCCGAAACCACGACAGGGGGTAACGCCTTGAAATTTTATGCTTCAGTACGACTGGATATCCGTAAGAGCAGCCCGATTAAAGACGGCGAAGATGTTTTAGGACACCTGACCAAGGTCAAAGTGGTTAAAAACAAAGTAGCTCCGCCTTTTAGAAAAGCGGAGTTCGACATCATTTTCGGTGAAGGTATCAGTCGTTCGGGCGAGATCATCGACTTGGGTGTAGACTACGAAGTCATCAAGAAAAGCGGCTCATGGTTCAGTTATGGCGAAACGAAACTCGGGCAAGGGCGCGAGGCTGCCAAACAGACGATACTCGACAATCCGGAACTGGCAGAGGAACTTACAGCAAAAATTCATGAAGCCATAGAGGCAAAAAACAAGAAGGCATGATTGTGCCTGTACATAGAGGGTGCCCCGCAGCAATGTAAGGCACCCTTTTTTCTATATATCAACATTCTACTGCGATACAGACATGTCTAAGAAGGTCATTATTATTTCTGCACCCAGCGGCACGGGTAAAAGCACCGTCATCAATAAATTAATACGCGAAGCGCCTCATCTGCGTCTGTCATTCTCTATCTCCGCCACAAGCCGTGCTCCCCGTGGCAAGGAAAAACATGGATGCGAATACTATTTTCTCTCTGAAAAAGAGTTCAGGGAACGTATAGCCCGCAACGAGTTTTTGGAGTATGAAGAAGTTTATCCGGGACGCTTCTACGGCACACTGAAAAACGAGGTAGACCGTATCGACTCGGAAGGCAATGTAGCAATTTTCGATGTCGATGTGGTGGGCGGATTAAACATCAAGCGTTTTTATGACAAAGACGCTTTGGCCATTTTCATTATGCCTCCTTCGATGCAAGCGCTTCGACAAAGACTGGTGAGCAGAAATACCGACAGCCCGGAGGTGATAAAAGAGCGGTTGGATAAGGCCGAACAGGAAATGGCCATGGCGGGAGATTTCGATTGCAGGATTGTCAACGACGATTTGGAAGAGTGTTTTTCTCAAGTACGCAGAGTTATCGAATTCTTTTTGAAAAGTCGTTAGGCTCATATAGTATGGTTCTGAAGAAAATTTACGATATTTGCCGTATGATAATATAATTATTTATTATCGTAAGACTTTTGCCATAAAACTATAGAACTATGATAAAGAGTGCAATGCAGCAGTATCGTGCCACCTATAGCCCGAAACTGCCGAAAGCTCTCCGCGGAGCCGTGAAGGCCGTATCCGGAGCGCAAACAAAGAGTATAGGTTGTGAAGAAGATATTCGCCTGCTGTTTCCGAATACATTCGGTATGCCCGAGTTGACTTTTGAAACAGGTGAAGAAAATGCAAAAAAAGAGGCAAAACCCATCAATGCAGGCGTTATTCTTTCAGGAGGACAAGCTCCGGGTGGACATAATGTAATAGCCGGAATCTTCGACGGCATCAAGAAAATCCACCCCGATAGCCATTTGTATGGTTTTCTGATGGGGCCGGACGGATTGATCAATCACCAGTATAAAGAATTGACGGCTGATATTATCGACGACTACCGCAATACGGGAGGATTCGACATGATCGGCTCGGGCCGTACAAAACTGGAAACGAAAGAACAGTTCGATCTGGGTCTGGAAATTATTCAAAAGCTGAATATCGATGTCCTCGTAATTATCGGTGGAGACGATTCGAATACCAACGCCGCCATTTTGGCCGAATATTATAAATCCATTAACGCTCCCGTTCAGGTAATCGGCTGTCCGAAAACGATCGATGGAGATTTGAAAAATGCACACATCGAAACTTCTTTCGGTTTCGATACGGCAACGAAAGTTTACAGCGAAGTTATCGGCAACACTTTGCGAGACTGCGATTCGGCAAAAAAATACTGGCACTTCATTAAATTGATGGGACGTTCGGCTTCCCACATCGCTCTTGAATGTGCTTTGCAAACTCACCCCAATGTTACCATTATCAGCGAAGAAGTAGAGCAAAATAATATCACGCTGAAAGAGATTGTGGACTATATAGCCAAGATTGTGGCTAAACGTGCTCAAAACGGAGAAAACTTCGGTACGGTGCTCATCCCCGAAGGTCTGATCGAATTCCTCCCCTCCATAAAGAAACTGATAGCCGAGCTTAATGACTATCTGGTCGATCATGAAGAGGAATATCGCCGTGTGCCGGAGGAAGAAAAACATGATTATATGACCTCCAAGCTATCTGCCGAAAATGCGGAAGTTTATGCCAGTTTGCCGGACAGCGTGGCACGCCAGCTGGCTCTCGACCGCGATTCGCACGGCAACGTACAGGTATCTCTCATCGAAACCGAAAAACTTCTGGTTTATCTTGTGGGCAAACGTTTGGAAGAAATGCGTAAAGCCGGTAAATATAACGGTAAATTTTCCACCATTACCCACTTCTTCGGTTACGAGGGACGTTGTTCGATGCCCTCTAATTTCGATGCCAACTATTGTTATGCACTGGGGCGTACGGCTGCCTGTCTGGCCGAGTCCGGAGTTACGGGCTATATGTCTACGGTGCGCAACACCACGGCCAAGCCCGAAGAGTGGATTGCCGGCGGCGTACCCATCGTAATGATGATGGACATGGAACGTCGCCATGGCAGCATGAAACCCGTTATCCGCAAGGCACTGGTGGATCTGGAAGGCGCTCCTTACCGTTATTTCAGCGAGCATCGCAAAGAGTGGGCTCTGAAAACGCACTATCGTTATCCGGGTCCCATACAGTTCTTCGGCCCCGATGAACTGTGCGACAAACCTTCGATTACTTTAAGTTTGGAACATCCGCATAAAAACTCGGATATCGAAACATTCTGATAAAAACCCACATCCATAATAAAGCGCCTCACAGACAGACATCCGTGAGGCGCTTTTATTATTATCGACAGGTCTTTAAGAAAAAGCAAATTGTCGATTATAGACGTACAGGTACCGGCTCGCCCAAATGCTCCAGCCCGATACTGATATAAGGTCTTTTGAAATCTTCGGGCTTCAAACATTTTTTATTCCATAAAAGCAGATCGACATCGATCTCTACAACTCCCGGCGTACGCTTTTCGCGGGACTTGCGTCCCAACAAATATTCTATTTCTTTCAACCGTTTTTGCAACATACCGATGCTCATCGGAGTAAAACCGACAGCGATAATATCCGTGAAAAAGTTTTTACTGTCCGGGCAATCGATCGGTTCCGTTTCCATGGCCGGGCTATAACGTATCTCCGGTATCAGTCTTTTAATAAGCATACAGGCCTTCGGCAGACGACTTTGAGGATCTTCGTTGCTGCCCAACGAAATAATAACACGGTTAATCATGCCTATCGATGTCCTTCTTTTGTTTCTTGATGGACTCTTCATGGATAATATTCCAAAGCTCATCGACATATTCCGTGCGGAGGTGATGATTAACAGCCCATTCTCTGCGCGTTTTCAGTGTTTCTTCAAACCGTTCGGTTTGAACGACGGGCATTCCATACTGAGCTTTGATATTTCCGATTTGCCTGCTTATACGTTGTCGCTCAGCCAACAGTTCGATAAGCTGTTCGTCTATCCGGTCTATCTCCATACGGGCATTCGTAAGCATACTTTTTTTGTCGGAAGGGTTGGCATCCGGCCGGTGCAGATGCCGTAAGATGTGTCCCAAATCTTTCGGGCGAATCTGTTGTCTGCTGTCGCTCAATGCCTCGTGCGGGTTGCAGTGACTTTCCACAATAAGCCCATCGAAGTGCATATCCAAAGCCAGTTGGCAGACCGATGCCACCAGTTCGCTTCGCCCTGTGATATGACTCGGATCGACCAGAATATCCATGTCCGGATACAGTCTTTTCAACTCCAAAGGTATTTGCCAGTGCGGAGGGTTGCGGTAGCTCGTAACACCGTATGTACTGAACCCCCTGTGAATAGCCTTGATATGGTCGATACCGGCCTCGCGAAAACGCATAATAGCCCCCACCCATAAATTCAGATCGGGATTGATGGGGTTTTTGACCATAACGGTAATATCGGACTTTGCGCGCAAAGCTCTTGCAATGGCATCGATGGCAAAAGGACTCGACGTAGTACGTGCTCCCACCCAAAGGGTATCGAAATCGGCCTCGAGCGCTTGGCGAACATGCTCCGGAGTGGCCACTTCGGTGGTCACGTTCATACCCAGCTCTCTCTTTACGCGCTGCAACCATGGGATACCTTTGCCCCCCACTCCTTCGAAACCGCCGGGACGGGTACGCGGTTTCCAAAGACTGGCTCTAAAGTTTCTGATACCCAGGGTATAAAGCTCTTCGGCTGTTTGCATCACCTGCCGTTCGCTTTCGGCACTGCAAGGGCCGGCAATGACAAGGAGCGGATGGGAATTATTATTGCGCATAAGGCTGATTACCGGCAGAGTGTGCGTTCAACGTTTCTTGATATTTTTCCTCCAAATCTATGATAAGCCTCAGAAGATCACGGTAAAGACGAGAGTGATACTCATGGTTTTCTTTGTTCAACAAATCGCTATGCCACGAAAGCACAAGTTCGCCGTTTACCTCCGCCACCTTTTTCACCAACCCCTGTGCATACCCCAGAGCCTCTTCATAAGTCATACGCATACCGTCATGGTCGCTGAGAGAGCGGTCTGAAATGGTAAGCGGATGAATAAGCAAGTCCGTTAACTTGCCTAACGACGGATTGATAAAATATACCGGTCTGGCGGTACCCAACCTGAACCCCGGAACATCGAAGTACCCCATGGAAAAATCATGACGGATACCACTTTCATACAAAGCAATAAAATCTTCGGGCTCGCGTGCTGCCAAATATTCGAAGCGGCCGTACTGCGTCCAAACGCCGAACTGAGTTTTCAACTGTTTGCGGGCTTTAGATATCAATTCAGGGTGCAGGCAGCACTCTTTATTGCAGGAAAGCCCCACGACGACCCTGTACCTCAAGATGGCTTTCCTAAGGAAGCGGTTCGTATAGTGCGTCAACCGGTGTATGCGTTTATTTTCATTGCTATGCCCCGGGGTAAGCATGAAAAAAATCGTTTTTACGGATCCTTTGGCAAAATGTTTCCCCACCGATCTGTCCCACTCCAAGAACTTTGTACTGCTGGTCTCATTCTCGTGATACCTTAAATTCGCTCTTGCTGCCCAACGTTTGAAGAGCAGGAACATACGGTATTTGAAGTGCTCGAAATATTCCGTTCTCCTGTTTTGACAAAAAGGGGAAAAAATATTGTGCGTAAGATAAATCCGGGAAAAAACGTGAGGTGCGGTTTCTTCTTCCAACGGCACGCCCAATTGCCTCAACATCCGCCTCAATTCTCGCCCGTATTCGTCGATAACGGGGCGGTGTATAAAATTACCCTTGAACGGGATGGATTCTTTACCGGGGAAACGTCCGTGAGAATCACGGATTTTACGCTTGTACATCTCTTCGTAACGGCTAATCAGAAAGTAAGCCCCGGCGATCAGATCGGCCTGAATGATAACCGGATATTTTCCTTGCCCTTCCACCGGATAAATATCCGCAGGCTTGTCATGATCGTCGCCCTCCCCGAATAAAATCGGAATGCCGTGCCATTTCTTCAGAGGCAGCATGGGAAACGATGCTTCGGTACCGTAGTTGCCGATCTTGAAGAATCCGGACGGCTTGATGACAATTCTGTATTGCAGCATCTCCTGCGGGTTATCGGTATAGCCTATCAGCCGTGTAGCCGATAAACCGTTTTCATCCGACACGTTCAAGTTCGTTACAAAACGAATCAGATAGCGTATGGTAGAATTGTCGATCATTTCTAAAGCCTGCATCTTTGATTCTTAGGGCAAAGATAACGTTTCCTGCACATTTACCACGAGAAGACCTCAATCTATTCTCCTGTCCTCTCCATAATAAAACCGGGTAAACTCACCGTTACAGAAATAAAGAGAGCAAATTATATTCTTTACGCAACCTCTTGAGAGCACGGGAAAGGAGCGTTTTAAGGGTGTTTATCGAAATATTCAGCTCTCCGGCTGCCTCCTTGTACTTTTTATTCTCAAGGATAACCGCAGTAACGACGAGACGTTCCTGAGGCGTCAGTTTCTCTAATTTCCCGGGCAAAAGGCGGAAATGCTCTTCTTTCTGCTCCTCCTCTTCGCCTTTCTCGATATCTTCCATGAAATGTTGCATATCGATACCGCAAAGTGTTTCCATGGAAAGTAAATTATGTTTTTGCAACGCTGCAATCGAGGCATTACGAACAGAAGTGTAAAGATAACGACGCAGATTGTGCTTAATCTGCCGGTAAGATTTTTTCTCCCAAAAGTAGACAAAAAAGTCCTGTACGATATCCTCGGCCATCTCGAAAGAGTCTGTAAACCTTACAACAAAAAGGCAGAGTTTCAGATGGTAGGTATCGAACAGCAAACGAAAAGCCTCTTTCGGAGCTGTTTGAAACAGTTCCAAAATATATTGGTCTTTTTCCTCAGAGGCAGAATCTGCTTTTTTCATATACCTAAACCGGACTACTATCGTTTTGAGGGAAAACAAAGCCGATATTCCTTTTCTTTGAAACAGTTTTCAGGTCAAATTGTTACAGCTAAGCTAAAAAGAAAAATGGCTACAAAATATCTTTTCCCGACATAAATAAAAGGCAAGGAGTAAATAGTAACGCCCAAATCCGAGAGTGCATCCCTAAAGATCCGGACGGTAAAGTTTTCTAAACCGGCTTCTCAGCATGAAGCCCAAAATGGTCAAACTGATAGGGAAAGCGCTCCAGATAGCAGCAAGTCGAGCTCCGGTATCTTCTATCCCCAGCAAAAAACCGAAAATATAAGAAACGGCCGGAGCTATAACAACGTGTACCAATACGGCTGCCTTCGCCAAAAAGCGAACATCCTCCAAACCTCTGAGTGCATTGGCATAAATGATTTGCATAACATCGCCGAACTGATAAATAAGCACGGGCAATAAAGCCAGAGCAACCATAGCGCAAACTTCGGTATCATTCGTAAATAGATAACCGATATAATGACGGGAACAGATGATGATAAGCACCACAAGCGCTGCAACGTAAGCACTCAATTTCAAGCCCGAACGAATGACAGCCCTAATGGCCATAAAATTATTTTCTGCCTTGAAATTACTGACCATGATCGTCGTTGCAGCTCCAAATCCGTAATAAACCATGAAGCCGAGCGTCGTTACCACCGAAATAATCTGATGCGCAGCCAAAGCTTTGCTTCCCAACCAACCGACATAAACCACAGCAATGGAAAAAGAGGCAGCCTCTACTCCCAATTGAATGCCTATGGGCAAACCCAAACGAATCAGCGCCATCCGGTAGTGTTTCTTTCTTCGGGAAAAATATCCGATTCTTTCCTCTTTTCGTTTTTTGCTTTTCAGGAAAACAGCCCACAGCACAACGAGCGTAAAAACTCTGGCAAAAAGAGAGGAGACGCCGGCACCGAAAAGCCCCCATTCGGGAAAGCAGCCGGGACCATAAATCAACAGCCAGTTACCTGCGATATTGAGCACATTCGACGAAAGAAGCACCCACATGCTCAACGCCGTATTCCCCACTCCGTCGAAAAACTGTTTGAACGCTCCGAAAACGATTGCGATAAACAACGATATGGTTTGAAGAACGAAGTATGGCTTGATGAGAGGGAGCAATTCCTCGGGGGCTCCGAAAAGCTCCAACGACATATACATCAACATCATCACGGCCACCAGCATTACCCCCACCAGACTGTTTACTCCAATACTGTCTTTCAGCAACCGGCCGGCTTTTTTCTTATGCCCGAGTACATAAGCTTTTGCCACCATTGGGGTTAGCCCGTATGAAAATCCGAGCCCGAAAATAAATGTAATCCCCAGCAAATTATTGACAAAAGAAGCGGCCGCCAGCTCTTCAGTGCCATAATGGCCTACCATCATATTGTCTGCAAAGGCCACGAAAATATAGCCGATCTGCCCTAAAATAATGGGCAAACCGAGTTTAATCAGTTGTTTGTCTATCGAATGGCCGGTAAAATTCATAAAAACGGGGCACAAATGCTGAGCTTAAGCAGTAAGGCACCCCAAGAACAATCAGACAGTAAAAAGATTTAAGGAATAATCGACATCGATTTGATGATTACGGGCTTCACGGGCTGGTCTTTCCCGTCCGTTTCGCATTTTTCGATTTTCATAACCGTATCCATCCCGTCTATCACGCGGCCGAATACGGTATAACTGCCATCGAGGCTGGGAGTTCCGCCTTGAAGTTTATAAGCTTCTTTCTGAGCATCCGTAAAAGTTTTTCCATAATCCATGGACATTTTCTGCAAATCGTATTCCGTATAATACCTGCCGGTAACGATATAAAACTGACTGCCGCTGGAAGCCTTGGACGGATTGGTATCGTCGGATTCTCTGGCAGCACACAAAGCTCCGCGTTCGTGAAAATATTTTTCGGGCATAAATTCGGCAGGAACAGTGCGTGTCAAAGTGTCCTGATGCATATCCATCCCCTTACGGGCATTTTTGGTCATCAAATTACCGCCCTGAATCACAAAACCGGGCACGATGCGGTGAAAGTGCACACCGTTGTATGCACCGCTGCGAACCAGCATAAGGAAATTGTCGCGATGCAAGGGTGTTTCATTAAATAATTCCAACGTGATTTTTCCTTTATTGGTAACAACCAGCACTTTCGTGTTAGCGGTTTTCGTACCGGTAGATTGAGCCTCCAGAGTAAACAGGTTCATGATGCCGAGTATCACCACCGCCAAGGTCAGAGTCTTATAAATGTGTTTCATACAGAACTGCTATTATAATGTGTCAAAGTTAGCATAAAAGTACCATAATCTTACGAAACACTACTCCGTTACAGCCAGCGTAAAGATACGGATAGACTGCACGCCGCAGGCTTCCAATAAAATACCCGCAGCCGTGAGGGTGGAACCCGTCGTTAAAATATCATCGACCAAAAGGATGCGTTTTCCTTTCAGCGTCTCCGGTTTTCTAACCGAAAAGGCTTTACTTACATTTTCTTCCCGTTCCATGGCTGTGACTGCGGTTTGGCTGTGGCTGAATGCCTTTCTGCAAAGAGCATCGGGCAAAAACGGTATCCCCGTTTCACGGCTTACGGCCTGTGCCAGTACATCGGTTTGACTATACCCTCGCTTCATCTTTCTTACGGGATCTATGGGGATTGCAACGATACAGTCATAACCGTCCCTGCTCCACTGAAACGTGCGGACCCCCATACGCCCCAGCATGCTGCCCAAAGATTTATTGCCGTTATATTTGAAGTCGTGAATGACCTTTCTAATCAGCCCCGCTTTTTGATAAAGAAAAAGACTGTCCAAACCGGAAAGGAGGTAAATAGCATCCAAACGATCGCGCGCCTGTACCGTAGCCTCGCAATAACGTGCCATCCGGATCATACAGAAAGGACAAACACCGTTTTCCGCAGAAGACAGCCTGACCGAACAGCACGGGCAATAACGAGGATATAAGAAATCCAGGACTGCTGTCATACAGGGATGAGACCATTTCAAAAACTTCATGGTTCAGGAAGGAGTAAAAAACAATTCGATTTGCGATACAAATATGACACTCTTTATGATAGCATTAAATCCATCTGCAACATTTTTATGCTCGGCCGTTTTTTCGGCATCGTTTGAGGGCAGAAAATTCTCTGCCTGATGGATAAAAATTCTTCAGGCAAAGAAAAAAAATCCAAGTTAACTTCGTTGAAAATCCATTGCGCTAAGAATTTTGAACGTCAGACAATGAGTTTTATTTACGCCCTACAGGACTCTATTCTCTGTTGTCTTTCAGGAGTTCTCGAGCAACCTTATCGACCAATTCGTAGCTGTAACCGCGATACAGGCCGTAACGCATCAGTTTAGGATAAGCCGAGCCAAAAGAAAAATCTTTCAGACTTCTGTACTTCTTCATTAAAAGCTCTTCAACGGCACTCTGCATATCGAACTGTTCGGTCAGAAGCTCCAAAGCCCGCACAATATCCGCTTCGGCAATATGCCGGGCTTTCAGCTCTAAACGGATACGCTCCTTTCCCCAACCGTTGAACCGGTGTTTGTCACGAGCAAAAGCCTCTGAAAAACGGGATTCATCGATAAAACCCTCCTTCTTCAAACCTTCAATAATCTGCACAGTCTGCTCATGAGTGGCCCCATGACGTTTAAGCAGATTGCTCACCTGCATACTGCAGTGTTCGGCTCTCATACAATAAACTTCGGCCTTATCTCTCAATCGGTCGAATGTCAGACTTTTTTTCTCCTTATTCATGATACGGAACGGTTAATTTGAGCATTCTGACTTTTCCACTGAGGTCTCTTCTCTCCGTACACGCAGTACCGGCAGGCAATACTCGCAACATGGCCTGGGAAGTCTCCTGCCATAACAAAGGGTTAATTTCTACATATATCTCCACTCCCCGGGAGCAGATACCCCGGCCATACAAGGATGCTATGCCGGAATAAAAAACAGTGGGGTCTTCTGCCGGCACAAACAGGGCGCCGTGCGGCTCGTAATCCAGTACGCCGGGAGTCATGGCAACAGCTTCACCGGGTTTGATATAAGGGGGATTGCTGACAACAATATCGATGGCAGGCATCTTACGGGCAAAAGAAGAGACATCGAATAAATCTCCTGTAATAAGATTTAACCGCGAAGAAATATCTTTTTGGCAACCAAAAAAATTTTCCCGTGCCACAGCTGCTGCCTTATCCGACACTTCTAAGGCGAAAACCTGTGCATGCGGCAATTCGGAAGCCAAAGCCAGTGCGATGCAACCGCTACCCGTTCCGACATCCAAGATATTCAATGCCTCCGAAGCATGATGCTCCTGCAATACCCAGCCGACAAGTTCCTCGGTCTCGGGTCTCGGAATAAGCACACCCGGAGCAACGAGAATCCGGTGATGCCGGAAAAACGTATAACCCAAAACATATTGCAACGGTATCTTTTCTGCGAGCTTATGCAGCCAACGAATCCACTGCTCTTCCTGTTCCGCAGACAAAAGCGTATTTTTGTCCATTAATAACATTGCCGTACGCGTACACGAAAAGAGCTCTTCCAGAAGTATGGAGCCGATGGCTTTTAATTCGGAAGAATCGTATAGATTTTGACAGCTCTGTTCGAGTAATTTGCGTGCCCGGTCAATCGTTAACATCGTCAGCAAATGTAATAAATTATAAATGACTACAGACGAACACTACATGCGCCGTTGCCTGGAGTTGGCCCGGATGGCAGAAGGACAGACCTCGCCCAACCCGCTGGTGGGGGCCGTAATCGTATGTGACGGCCGTATCATCGGCGAAGGGTATCATCACAAAGCCGGATGGCCTCATGCCGAGGTGGAAGCTGTCCGAAGCGTGCACGACAAGGAATTGTTAAAACGAAGTACGATATACGTGAGTCTGGAACCCTGCTCTCACTACGGGAAAACGCCACCGTGTGCAGAACTTATCATCCGAAAGGAAATTCCACGTGTGGTGATGGCTATGCGCGATCCCTTCCCCGAAGTATCGGGGCAAGGCGAAAAGATGCTGCGAGAAGCGGGCGTAGAAGTCGTTTGCGGTATTTTGGAAGCCGAAGCAAGGGAATTAAACCGTTTCTTTCTGACAGCAGTGGAAAAAAAGCGTCCGTATATCACACTCAAATGGGCACGAAGTGCAGATGGTTTCATGGATAAAAAACGAAACTCTTCGTCTATCCCTCCCATATGCTTTAGCAGCCCTGTCCGTATGCGCGAAGTACACCGTATGCGCATGACGCACGACGCCATTTTGGTCGGTTATCGAACAGCCCTGCTGGATAATCCGAAGTTAAACAATCGCTATTGGCCGGGAGGAAAAACGCCCCTTCGCATCGTTCTCGACAGAAACAAAGCACTGCCGAATAATCTCCATCTGTTCGACGGCAGCATAGCTACTCTTCGCATAATCGACAGCACAATCAATAAAATCGATCCGATTCCGGGAGTAGAATACTGGCAAACAGATTTCTCACAACCCTTTCTGCCGGCTTTGCTAAAAAAATTGCATGAAATGAATATCCGAAGTTTGATGGTGGAAGGTGGAGCCGAAACATTGGCATTATTCATAAAATCGAACCTCTACGACCGAATCGATGAGGAAGTTAGCCCCATATATCTAAATGAAGGTATATATGCTCCTGTTTATTAGATAAAAACATGTTTTTTCAGGAAAATAGTATATAAATGGACTTTCAAACCGGAAAAGATGTTTAATAACATATTAAATTCTTTGGAGAGTAATAAAATATATGGCACATTTGTATCCAGAAAACAAAACAATCTTTTTCCACTTGAACTGATACCATTTAAGAACCACGAAAAAGGATGCCGGGCGGCGTCCTTTTTTTCTTTGGGTAATTCGAACAAACGAGCCTTTTAATATTCTAAATGTATACCCATAAAATAAATAAAAGAGCCTGAATAATTCAGGCTCTTTTATTTTAGTCCAAAGCTATTTACGAAAATCCCTTAAATGATTCTATTACTCCTCTACTTCAAAATCTTCTTTCGTAACGCCGCATAACGGGCACACCCAATCATCGGGTATATCTTCAAATGCCGTGCCCGGTGCAATACCGCTATCGGGATCTCCTACTGCCGGATCATACACATAACCGCAAACTGTGCAAACATACTTTTTCATAATGCAATAATAGTTGTTTATTAATATTCGTTTTTCTAAGTGCTAAACAAATATAATATATATAATGTAGCTAAAATCTATATGATAATAGAAAAAATCTATAAAAACAGATCTTGCTCATGAGAGCCTAAATCCTGAACTGTAATCTCAACTTTATTTTTCATGCTTTCGAGAATAGAGCTCCGGTCATTTTTAAGATTGATGAAAACGGGCTCGCCTTCACCCTGAATTTGTTTCAGATTTAAAATATACTGATTGTTTCTGATCACACCGTATCGTCCGTATGTTTTATTCTCTTCGGGTTTTCCATAGGAAAAATGGTTGATAAAGATAACGTAGTAATTCTCCGAACGATAATAGAATTTCAATCCATGGAGATCGAGGCCTTTATCCAATTTCTGAAAATCAACACCATTCTCTTTTTTTATTAAATCTACGGTCTTACTTAACGAAGGATATTTTTCGGCAAAATTCTTTTCCAAAATCATTTTCTTGAATTGTTCTTCACCATAACAACAGCCTTCAAATTTGAACCACCCCTCACTCTCCTTCAAATCAAGGGACTCCGGAATATATTGAATTTTCAATATGACGTTAGGAGTGACGCAGCGGAAAACGGCATCAGAGTTTACTGCCGTCTCCTTGGCATAAACACGGTGATCGGAATATAACTTTATAAAATCCTGTTTATCAGGCAAAATATCTGTCCAAGGAGCTTTGGCTCCGTTCTCAATGGAAGAGATGGGTATATCCGAATTCGAGCTCATTTTGTCATATCCCGGAGAATAGGCATAACGGTCTGCTGTTTTGCTCCCGTCATTCGCAACCTCTTGCTTTCCACTCTTCAACAAAGCCATCCGGCGCATCAAAAAGATGCTTTGACTGAGCGTATTGATCACATAGTGACCTTTTCCTCTGATTTTACCGTTCTGTACCGTGGGGACACCGGCAACCAAAACACGGGCGAGAACCGGAGCCAGTACGACTTTAACCGGCTCGACTGCATCCTCACTCTCTTCTTTATAGAAATTAGATTTTGAAACAGACAGCAAACCTTGATCATTAGACATCGTGATGGTTTCGACCTGATTTTCACTGTTTTTGTTCATGAACTCCTTTGTCAAACCTTTTATTTCCGTTTCAACCGCCTGCAAAGGAGCATCCTTTTGCACCAATGAGTATACGGATGAAATCGGATTGGCTATGACAAGCAGTTTATAATCATCAGGTTTCAGTCTTAACGTAACATTGGAATCGACAAGGTCTTTTGCCGAACAGGCATAACGATATACAACTTTTTCGGGATTATCGGCATAGAAAACAAACAGCAGTTTTTCAATCTTTTTCATGGGATCGGCTTCCTCCGAATTCCTTAAAACAGAAGGAGCATTTCGTATCTCAATATTGATATAATGGCCGGACGGAGAATCGTCAATATTCCCTTTCTCAGGAATGGAGGCAAAACGATCTGCCTTATTACAGGAAGAGATCGCAATTAGAAATAAAGCGAATACAAAAAGTAGATGTTTTTTCATTTTTGAATGATATTTAAAGTATTAGATAACCGGCAGAAAAAAGAGACTATCCATGAACACAGATAGCCTCTCTTCGATAGTTCGAATATCAAAGTTGATCCAAAGCCTGCTTCAGATCTGCAATAATATCTTCTGCATTTTCCAGGCCCACAGACAGACGAACCAAACCTTCGGAAATATCGCTTGCAGCTCTCTCCTCGGGAGTATACGGTGAGTGTGTCATACTGGCCGGATGCTGAATAAGCGTTTCCGTGTCTCCAAGACTCACAGCCAAAGCACACAAATGGACGCTGTTCATCAGTTTGATACCGGCCTCCCTACCGCCTTTCAACTCAAAAGCAATCATCGCTCCGGGTTTATCCATCTGTTTTTTAGCCAGCTCATACTGGGGGAATGAGGGTAAGCCGGGGTACATGATTTTTTCAATAGCCGGATGTGTTTGCAAAAATTCTGCAACTTTCAGAGCATTTTCACAATGGCGATCCATACGGATATGGAGGGTCTTCATACCCCGGTTAATCAGATAAGCATCGAACGGACTCATCGAAGCACCGGTAAGGTCTTTAATACCAAGCAAACGAACCTGATCGATATATTCTTTGGTTCCTGCCACAAATCCGGCAATCACATCGCCATGGCCATTCAAATATTTGGTTGCCGAATGCACAACAATATCTGCACCGAACTCCAGAGGACGGCATAGATAAGGCGAGCAGTATGTATTATCTACCATTACTTTTACACCCTCCTGCTTATGAGCGATATCGCAAACGGCCTTAATGTCCGTTATATACATATTGGGATTAGCAGGGGTTTCAATATAAACGAGTTTCGTATTCGGTCGCATAGCTTTACGCACATTTTCCGGATCACGCGTATCGACAAACGAAACCTCTACACCATACCGGGAAAGGCCGTGATTGAGAAAGGCAAAGGTGCACCCGTACAGCGTTTTGCCGGCTACGATATGGTCTCCGGCCTGTACACACACCCAAATGGCCGATGAAATGGCTCCGATACCGCTGGCTGCACTGACACAGGCTTCGGCTCCTTCAAGATTTGCCATCTTTTTTTCTACCACCGTACAGGTGGGATTGCCCAGACGGGTATAGATATAGCCCTCTTCTTCCAAGGCAAAACGCCGACCGCCTTGCTCTGCATTTTCAAATACGAATGTAGAGGTCTGATAGATAGGTTGAGCCAACGTGCCGAACTCATTCTTTTGGGAACCGGCATGAATTGCACGTGTGGCAAAACCGCTCTTTTTCATTTGATCTTTATTCATCGTTGCTACAATATTTAGAAAATAAGCTCAGGCACATTTATAAAAATGCACCTGAGCTTATTGGTTTCACACATAAATATTCCACTTTATCTCTTGAACAGAACTCTATTTGCTATAATCAAAGAAACCGATACCGGATTTCTTTCCTAATTGTCCGGCACGCACTTTTTTACGCAACAACGGATGAGGACGATATTTAGGATCTCCGTATTCGTTAAAAAGGACTTCCATAATCGCCAGACATACATCGAGACCGATAAAGTCGCCTAACTCCAGAGGTCCCATCGGATGATTGGCACCCAGCTTCATAGCCGTATCGATTTCCTCGGCAGAAGCCACACCATCGGCAAGAGCACCCACAGCTTCGTTAATCATCGGAATGAGAATACGATTAACAACAAATCCGGGAGCTTCATCCACTTTAACGGCAACTTTGCCCAGTTTATCGCACATATTCAATACTGCGGTTTGTACCTCCGGGGCTGTTTTTTGCCCGCTGATTACCTCCACCAGCTTCATTACGGGTACAGGATTGAAGAAGTGCATACCAATCACTTTTTCGGGGCGGTTGGTAACAGCAGCAAGTTCGGTAATACTCAAAGACGAGCTGTTGGTGGCCAAAATGGCTTCAGGCTTGCACAGACCGTCGAGTTCTTGCAGAGCCTTCTTCTTCACATCCATATCTTCGGCAATGGCTTCGATTACGATATCTGCATCACGCACATCGTCAAAAGCGGTAGTTGTTTTAATATGAGCCAAAGTAGCAGCACAAACATCCGCAGATATTTTGCCTTTTTCCACCAAACGGTTCATACCTTTCTCGATCCTGGACATGGCACGCCCCAGCGATTCTTCGCTGCGACCTTTCATAATTACATCCATATCATGCTGAGCGATACATTGAACGATACCGCTTCCCATGGCACCATTTCCTATTACTGCTATTTTCATTGTATTATGTATTAAATGTGATTAGGTACGAATTAGAAATCAGGTTTACGTTTATTCAAGAAAGCATCCATACCCTCTTTCTGTTCCTCGGATGCAAAGCATAAACCGAACAAATTATTTTCATAAGCAATCGCTGTGTCGATATCGGTTTGCATACCATTGTTAACAGCTTCTTTCGCAAAACAGACTGCCACAGGAGACTGTCCGGCTATTTGACGGGCTAAAAGGAGGGTCTGCTCCATCAATTCTTCGGCAGGCACTACCCTGTTTACCAAACCGATAGTCAAAGCCTCATCGGCTTTTACAATACGGGCCGAGTAAATCAGTTCTTTCGCCATACCTTCACCGATGAGTCTGGGCATACGCTGCGTGCCCGAAAACCCCGGTATAATGCCCAAGCCCACTTCCGGTTGACCGAATTTGGCTTTCTCCGATGCAATGCGAATATCGCAGGCCATGGCCAGTTCACATCCGCCACCCAAAGCAAAGCCGTTAACTGCGGCAATCACCGGCACGGTCATCTGCTCTATGAAACGAAAGACCTCTGCACCACGACGGCCAAAGGCTTTCCCCTCTGTAGCTGTCATGGCAGACATCTCGGCTATATCCGCTCCGGCCACAAAAGAGCGACCGGCTCCGGTAATAATGAGAACACGAAGAGCCTTATCTGCCTGCAAGCCATAAAGAGCACATAACAACTCCCCCAGCAATTCGGAAGAAAGAGCGTTTAAGGCCTCCTCGCGATCAATGGTGAGGATGCCGATGCCCGGCTCCTCACGACTGATACGAATATATTTATAAGAGTTTTTCTCCACGACTTACTTGTTTGCCTGACGTGCAGCTTTGATTTTATTAGCCAGAATAGGCACGATCTTGTGCAAATCACCGACAACTCCTAAATCTGCGACCTGGAAGATAGGAGCATATTTATCCTTGTTGATGGCAATGATATAGTCGCTTTCTTCCATACCGGCCAGGTGTTGGATAGCCCCGGAAATACCTATTGCGAAATAAATATCGGGACGAACGGTTTTTCCCGTCTGGCCTACCTGACGCTCATGGCCGATCATTCCGGCGTCTACCATGGCACGGGAAGAGGAAACCTCCGCACTCATCGTTTCGGCCAAGTCTCTCAGTTTGGAGAAACCGTCCTTGGTGCCGACACCGCGCCCCCCGGATACCAATACGTGAGCTTCGGTAATATCCACAAGGTTCTTCTCCTCACGTTGTTTCTTGACCAGACGAACCCTCTTGCATTTTTGCTCATCGAATGTTACTTCGACTTTCTCTACCGTTCCTTTGCGAGCTGCATCGGATTTGATTCGGCGCATCACACCGGGACGAACGGTAGACATCTGAGGTCTGTGATCTTTACAGATAATCGTTGCCATCAGGTTACCTCCGAAAGCAGGACGAGTCATCAGCAAATTACGCTCATCATCAATTTCCAAAGCCGTACAGTCTGCCGTCAAACCGGTATTGAGACGCGAAGAAATACGCGGTCCCAAATCACGGCCGATGGTCGTAGCTCCGAGTAACACGATTTCAGGTTTATATCTATTGATAACCTGCTCCAATGCCTCTGAATAAGGGTCTGTCAGATAATCCTTCAGATAAGAATGATCCACAACCAAAACTCGATCTGCACCGGCTGCAATCAACTCTTTTTCCAAACCATCGATCTGATAGCCCAAAACTATCGCTGTAACCTGCTCATTTATACTGTCTGCCAATTCACGGGCTTTTCCGATCAATTCGAAAGCAACATTCTGAATAACACCTTCGCGTTGCTCTGCAAACACGAAGATTCCCTTAAATAATGATTTGTCCATATCAGATGATGAATTTTTCTTTGAGTTTGTTGAAAATGATCTCGGCAGCTTCTTCCGGGGTTATCTCGTCATGAAGTTTACCCATAGCTTTTGCGCCCTTTGTAAACGATTTTTTCACACTGGTAGGAGATCCCTTAAGACCAAGTTTGTCGAAGTCTACGGGGAAGCTATCGGCCGTCCATGTAGTCACTTCCTTATCAAAACAGGTCATAATACCCTCAATAGACATATAGCGAGGCTCGTAAGCAGAAGCCAGCACCGTAAGCATACACGGCATATCTACTTCCAAAATCTCATGGCCTTCTTCCGTATTCTTACGCACGGTGAAAGTTTTCATACCATCGAACTCGGCATTCTCCACATAGGTAATCTGAGGAAGATCGAGTTGTTCGGCAATTTGAGGCCCCACCTGAGCCGTATCGCCGTCAATGGCTTGACGACCGGCTAAAATAAGGTCGAAATCCAAAGCTTTAATAGCCTGAGAAATAGTATAACTGGTAGCAATGGTATCCGCACCGCCGAATCTGCGGTCGCTCACCAAAATGGCACGGTCCACACCCATTGCATAAGCCTCTCTCAAGATAGCTTCCGCCTGGGGCGGTCCCATGGTAATAACCGTTACTTCGGCTCCGAACTTGTCCTTAAAACGGAGAGCCTGCTCCAAAGCGCCCTTATCGTCCGGGTTCATGATACTGGGCACACCATCACGAATCAGGGTACCCTTTACAGGGTCCAATTTAATCTCCGTCGTATCGGGAACTTGCTTAATGCAAACAACTATTTTCATGTGATATGTCCTCCTTTTACTTTAATAAGTTAGCAGCAATAACCATGCGTTGTACTTCGCTGGTACCTTCATAAATCTCGGTAATCTTTGCATCGCGCATCATACGTTCCACCGGATATTCGCGGGTATAGCCATAACCACCATGGAATTGTACGGCTTTTGTGGTCACTTCCATGGCTGTTTCCGCACAGAACAGTTTGGCTTCTGCGGCTTCAACACTGTAAGGCATCTTCATATCTTTCAGCCAGGATGCTTTTCTAACGAGCAGAGAAGCGCAATCTATACGGGTTTGCAAATCGGCCAGCTGGAACTGCGTATTCTGGAATTTGGAAATACTACGGCCAAATTGCTTACGCTCTTTGGTATATTTCACCGTTTCGTCCATTGCTCCTCTGGCAATACCCAACGCCTGAGAAGCAATACCTACACGGCCGCCGTCCAGCGTCTTCATGGCCACTTTGAAGCCCTGCCCCAACTTACCCAAAAGATTTTCTTTCGGCACAATGCAGTTTTCCATAATCAACTCACAGGTAGCAGAACCTCTGATACCCATCTTCAACTCTTTTTTACCCACGCTGAAGCCCGGCATATCTTTCTCCACGATAAAAGCGGAAATGCCTTTGTTACCCTGGCTCTTATCAGTCATGGCAAAGATGATGTATACATGCGCATATTCTGCGTTGGTAATAAAAATCTTGTTACCGTTCAGCACCCAATGATCACCCTCTTCTACGGCAAACGTTTGCTGAGAAGAAGCATCGGTTCCGGCATTAGGTTCGGTCAAACCGAAAGCACCGATCCACTCGCCGGTAGCAAGTTTCGGTAAATATTTTTGCTTTTGTTCTTCTGTACCGAATTCAAGAATAGGAGCACAGCAAAGAGAGGTATGGGCAGAAACGACCACACCGGTAGTAGCACACACACGGCTCAGTTCTTCAACAGCCATACTGTAAATCTGGTTGGTACCTCCGGCACCACCATATTCCTTGGGGATGGGTATACCCATAATACCAATTTTACCCATCTTTTCTACTGTTTCAATCGGGAAACGTTCCTGTTCGTCGATTTCGGCAGCCAAAGGTTTTACCTCTTTTTCTGCAAACGCACGAATCATCTCCAAGAAGAGTTTCTCCTGAGGGGTTTGTGAAAAGTCCATAATTTAGATTGGATATTAAAATAAATATTAATTATTGACGCATAGGTTTTAGATCCTCAACAAAGTGCAACTCAGCTTCAGTAGCGGCGATAATATCCTCTTTACTGAAAGCCGGATTTATTTCGGTCACATAAAGTCCTTTCCCTTTACGAACCTCTATAACACACATTTCGGTGATGATCAAATCGACCTGACCTTGCGCAGTTAAAGGTAAATGACATTTTTTCAAGATTTTGGGACTTCCTTTAGCCGTGTGCTCCATTGCTAAAATAACGAGACGCGTACCGATCAGCAAATCCATGGCTCCACCCATACCGGGGGCTTTCTTTCCGGGTATAATCCAGTTAGCCAGGTCGCCATTCTCATCTACTTCCAAGGCGCCAAGCACACTGACATCAACGTGTCCTCCACGAATGATGCCGAAAGAGGTGGCACTGTCAAACGTAGCAGCACCGGGAATAGCAGAGATCGAACCTCCGCCGGCATTCACCCAGTTGGCATCTTCTTCTCCCTCTTTAGGTGCGGGTCCCATACCGATCATTCCGTTCTCGGACTGAAGTAATACTCTTACACCCTCACTCAGATAATTAGGAACCATCGTAGGCAAACCGATGCCCAAATTTACGACGTCACCATCTTTCAATTCAAAGGCCACGCGCTTGGCGATGGTCTCTCTGATTTCATTCTTGTCCATGGCAATAGTGGTTTTATATTATTTATATTTTATCCGTTTATTTTTTTATCCAACGTTTGAGCTACAAATGATGTCACATCATCGGCAAACGTATTCGCCCCGAACCCGGCATCATAGCCTAACTCCTTGGCCAACTCATGCGTAATACGGGGACCGCCGCAACAAAGGATTACTTTATCGCGCAACCCTTCCGCTTCCAGGAGCTCGACCAGTTCGGTCAGGTTCTTGATGTGAATATCCTTTTGCGTAACCGTCTGTGAAACCAGCAGAGCATCGGCATTAAGTTCGATGGCTCTGGCGATAAATTCTTCGTTGGGTACCTGGCTTCCCAGATTATAAGCCTCAAACATCTCATAGCGTTCTATACCGTAGTGACCGGCAAAGCCTTTCATATTCATCACGGCATCGATGCCCACAGTATGAGCGTCAGTACCCGTACTGGCTCCCACAACGATGATTTTACGACCGATATGTTCCTTGATAAACTCGTTGGTCTCATCCATATCCCATTTGGTTGTTTCCACTTTGGGCACATAGATATTAGAGTAATCCACAGTCTTCGTGCAACTGCCGTAACAGTTGAAAAAAGTAAACCCTTCGGTCAGTTCCCTGTAAAAAACCACCTGAGGATTTTGCATCCCCATCTCTTTTATCAGCAGCTTCGCTGCCTCCACGGCTTCATCTCCGGCAGGCACAGGTAAAGTAAAACTCAATTGTACTTTACCGTCATTCATCGTATCTCCGTAGGGCTTGATCTTCGTTAGGTCTAACGTGCGATCGAAGTCCTTATCTTCCATCGAGTAAAGTCCGCCGCTCATAATATTCCTCCCATATTAAATGATTTCATCAACTCAGGTACCGGGTTATAGTAATTTTCGCTGATCGGTGAAACTCCGGCCAAACCTTTTCCTCCATCTTTCGGACGTTTAACTCCTGCAAAGATACCTTTCTCCAGCGCTGTAAACAACCCCTCGGTACGAAGTTCGTCCAATAAAGCGATTGTTTTGTCGAGCACCTCTTTCGCACGGGTCTGAATAATACCGTCTTTCTTGAACTCCATCTCATCGCCGATAGAATGCATATTGTTGAAGATATATTTTGCATTCTCTATAGACAGGAAGCGGTCGCTCATAAAAGGGGTATGAATAGCTTCGGTGGGCATACCGAGCAATTGCAATCCCTGATGTGTCCAGATGCCGATCATATTGAACAGAGCATCCTGGAGATGCCCCCTGAAGATGTTTCCGGTCATAAATTTCGTAGGAGGCATGTATTTCAGCGGTGCATTCGGAAATATCTCCCGGGTCATTTGAGCCTGAGCCAGTTCGTAAAGGAAACCGTCTTTGATCATCGGATCCATTTCAAAGGCATGCCCCAGTCCCATTTGCTCCTGCGGCAGTCCGGCCTGCAAAGCCAGTTGTTCGTTAATCAAATCCGAAGCCAATACCGTGTGAGCTTCTTCCACAGCATCGGCCGTAGTCAGATAGTTATCTTCACCTGTATTGATAATAACGCCTGCAAAGCCGTTAATCACACGGCTCATATACTGGTCTACCAGTGTACGCTGCATATTGATGTCGCGGAACAAAATGCCATACAGAGCATCGTTCAACATCACATCCAACCCTTCCAGAGCACCCATAACGGCGATCTCGGGCATACACAATCCGGAACAATAATTACAAAGTCTGATATAACGGCCTACTTCCTCACCCACCTCATCAAGCGCCTTACGCATGATGCGGAAGTTTTCCTGTGTGGCAAACGTACCTCCGAAGCCTTCTGTGGTAGCTCCAAAAGGAACATAGTCGAGCAGACTCTGTCCCGTGGTCCGGATTACGGCAACGATATCGGCTCCCTGACGGGCAGCAGCCTGAGCCTGCACCACGTCTTCATAGATATTACCGGTAGCCACGATAACGTACAAGTAAGGTCTCTCTCCCTCGCCTATCGTACGCAAATATTCTTCACGGCGGGCACGCTTGGCTGCAATTCTTCTCATACCTTCGGCAATGGGCTTCGCCATCACTTCGGCAACCCGCTCTTTGGGTAGCGGCTTCATGCGAGTCAGATCTATCTTTCCGGCTTCCACATCCTCAGCCACCTGTTGCGGATCCATACCCGTTTCAGCCATGGCATTGGCCAGGTAGAAAAGTACACCATCCTGCAATACCTGTTTTTCCTTTAACGAATCTACTACAATATTCGGCAGTGGCACCCCATTGGCATCCACACCGTCGATACCGATCAAACGGCACAAGGTTCGTTCCACAGCCACAGTGGTATATTGCTTGACGAACTCCTGTACTTCATCAGCAATCTCCTTTGCGGCATGCCGTGCGTAATCGACTTTTGTAAAGTCGATACCTACTTTGCTTTTATTCATCCTTTATTCAAAAAATACTTACAATTTTCTATTAACTCCGGCTCGATGCCCATAATCTCTGCTATACGAATTGCCTCATGCGGAACCTGACAGTCCGTATCCTTTTCAAGGGTATAATCTATACACTTATTCAAATTATTAACCTCCAGCGGATAAGACACACGGTCTTCCATAAAACCCTTTACCCGCCATCTGGCTCCCTTGCATACGATACCGCTGTAATGGGTACTGATAACGGCACGCACATTATATTTTGCCAAAATGGTTATCAGTCCGTTAACAATGCACAACCCTTCAGTCGGATTGGTAGTACGCGCCGGTTCATCGATTACAGCCAATACATTCGCGCCGTTCTTAACCGTTTTTATCAAATAATCCAAACACTTCATTTCTGCTCCGTAGCTCGAAAGCCCGGAATAAATATCCTGCGAGTCGCCAATAGAAACGATTATTTCATCCACCGGTACGATTTGAGCATCATCGACCGGCAAATAAAAACCGAATTGCGTGAGTGTCTGCATCAAAACGATGGTCTTTAGCAAAACACTCTTTCCGGACATATTCGCCCCTGTAATAACGGTCGGTTCTGCCTCAAGATCAATGGAAACCGGTTGAAAACGTTCTCCTTTTTCCTGTAATAAAGAGGCAAGCTCGGGGTTTTGCATCCGCCGCAGGATGGTTTTACCACAGTCCGCTACGGACGGCCTTTTCCACCTTCTGCTCACAGCCAATCTCGCTTTAGCCAAATTAAAGTCATTAGCGGCTAATATCTCCAGCGAGCATAACAATCTGTCTTTATAGGGATAAATCTCACCACCCAGTCTGATACGGATAAAATCTTCGCGCTCATTGCAAGCAATGGCCAGTTTTTCCCTTTCGTCGTCAGACTCCGCTTCTCTGAACTGTTTCCTCAAACCCGCCAACAGAGGATCATAGCTGTCTGCCACATAAAATGAAGAGACACGAGCACCATCCGGATCCAACAAATCCAGCATGGCGGACAAATCCGGCAACTCCGGGAGATCCAGAGCATAACCGGATCTTAGGGCAGAGACTCGTTCATTGATCAAAGCAAGACCTTTCAACTCAAAAAGATCTATATCCGTCAAACCTTTTCCGGACGCATTCAACCGCATTATGGAGCCATTGACATCCTTCAAATAAGAAAGAGCGATGGCCAGTTCGGACATTGCCCGCTGCTTATTGCTGTCGGAGAGGTAGGAAATATACAGTTCTACACTCGACAGTGCATCTTCTATCCGGCCCTTCTCGACCATCCAAGGCGTATCCAGCAAAGCGCGCCTGCCCACAGACGAACAAAAATCCATCTGATCCACCACATATCGCAGCCCGTCGATACGTCCTATTTCATTTCTTAAAAGATGCATCTTGCAGTTTTCTCACATCATACACCGGAATTTGCAAACTCTCCTGAAGCCTGTCGCGCAGGATATCGGAGTCCAGCCTGTATCCCGATGGCGCCATTGGGTTTATGGTAATGGCAACCAGTTTGGTATTATACAAAGACATCACCTGATGCCCCGAGTCGATAAAACGCCTGAAAACCTTGTAGTCAGCAAAGACACGTGTAAAATCTCTTACTATCAGGCTCTTAAAATCCGGCATTACACGCAGTCGCTCCAGCAGATTATCGCTGATAACGCCGGATACATACAAACGCTCCACGCCTTTAAGCCATTTCGTATCCTTCCAGGCGGATGCCGACAATGCCGACATAAAACCGGGGTCTTCCACTTTTCCGCCCGAAGCTAACACACGCATCCCCTGCTCCACGTCAGACAGCATAGCGGCCAGACTGCGGTCTTCGATCTCAGGCATTTTTATCAAATCATGCAGATACTGCGTACGCCTTATCAGTTCGGGCATATTTGCCGAATAAGCGGCACCCGTGGCCAGCACCATTCCCTCCGTAACCGAGGGAGAAGCAGGGCAAAGCCGCGATAAAGCTCCGTCAACGATGGTCAGCTCCACTCCATACCGGGGCATATCGGCTATCATCTTCTGCAAACCTCCGGTGGTTGAAGGTCCGGAAAGCAGCACTTTACCGTTTCCATGAGATCGGGAAACGATAAGCCGCCCCAAGGCCGTACGTTCGGTACTGACATCCAGTATCTCCGCCGGCAAACGCTTTTGCCGGTAATGTGTTTCGGAAGTAACGAACTTCATCCCTTCAGGAATCATCACTTCCGGTTTTTCCGTTTGAGTCACGCGGTCGGTTTTCTCACCATCTACACCGATGGAGGTTAGGCAAACGTGCCCCACGTGTTCTCCCAAACGGGCTATGATATAATTCAGCGTCTCCGTCTTTCCCGTATTCTTAGCCGTACCCACAATGGATACTGTTTTCAACTTAAGCAATTCCGGAATGAAAGGCATGGTACGCAAATTTTTCGTAAAAGAGCAGGGGTGCCCAAAAGCAGCTTTCCGGCAGCCCTGCTCAATTATCAATTATTGTGTTTGTTACGTTCCTTGCGAGCCAGATGTTTCGGTTCGATAGCCAGCTGCTGACCACCGAGCAATGCAGCAACGCCTTCTTTCTTTTGGCGTTCACACTCGGGGCAGTGACATTCTTCATGATACTCCTCAGGCTCGGTATATGTAGTAAGAACGCCTTCATAGTTTCTCAGAACCACTCGATGAGGAGCCTGTGAAACCACATAGTTCGGCATTACAGGTATCTTTCCGCCGCCACCCGGAGCATCGACCACGAATGTAGGCACAGCATATCCCGAAGTATGTCCGCGAAGGTTTTCAATAATCTCGATACCCTTGGAAACCGGCGTACGGAAGTGACCGATACCGCGGGACAGGTCGCAAACATAAATGTAATAAGGACGTACACGTATCTTAACGAGTTCGTGTACCAGGGTTTTCATCACATAAGTACAGTCATTGATACCACGCAACAATACTGACTGGTTGCCCAAAGGAACGCCGGCATTAGCCAGTCTTTCGCAAGCCTGTTTGGACTCCGCCGTAATTTCATTAGGGTGATTGAAGTGAGTATTCAACCAAACGGGGTGGTATTTCTTCATCATCTCCACCAATTCCGGCGTAATACGCTGTGGCAAAACAACCGGCGTACGGCTTCCGATACGTATAATCTCCACATGAGGAATTTCGCGCAGACGCTTAAAGATATACTCCAGCGTGCTATCCGATACCAGAAGGGCATCGCCCCCGGATAACAACACGTCGCGAACCTGCGGTGTACGGGCTATATAATCGATCGCTCCATCAATCCTTTCACGAGGAGAAGACGAGTCTTTTTGCCCGGCAAAACGGCGGCGCGTACAATGGCGGCAATACATGGAGCACATATCGGTGATGAGGAAAAGCACACGATCGGGATAACGGTGCGTCAACCCCGGAACAGGCGAATCTTCATCTTCACTAAGAGGGTCTAATTGATCGGCATCGGAAATCACCAGTTCATCGGCAGTGGGAACAGACTGCTTGCGTACGGGGTCGTTAGGATCGTCCGGATCTATCAGACTGAGGTAATACGGAGTGATGGCCATACGCAAAGTCTTCAGAGACTCACGTACGCCTTTCTCTTCTTCAGGCGTTAACTTTACATATTTCTTCAGCTCGTCCAAAGTTTCGATACGATTGCGTACCTGCCATTGCCAGTTATTCCAATCTTCATCCGAAACATTCGGAAAATAAAGCTTTCTTTTACTCTCAAACATTTGCTTTCAGTGTGTCGTTGTTAAACAGTTTTCTACCTAAGCTTCGATTCCATATAACACCGCAAGGAGTCTCTCAACAGAAGACAAGACACTCCTTACAGAGAAATACGGTTATGCGTAAAGTTCTGTAAAGACTTTACGGAGAGCTTCTGACTCACGCAATTCTTGCAACGTGATTTCGGCATGTCCTTTGGTATATCCGTTACCTACAATCATCGTAACATCGCTACCCACACCTTCGGCACCCAAAGCTGCTTTGGTAAAGCTCGTGGCCATAGAGAAAAAGTAAACAACACCATCGTTCTTCGTACACAGAATACTGGTCATCTCCGTATCCGTAATATTTACGTTATTGATGGTTACATCGCACATCTCGCCATTAGTCAATTTGGAAATTTCCTCCATAACAGGTACGGGCTGTGTGGCATCTGCAGAGAAAACATAGTCGCAAAAACCGAGGTTTTTCAAACGATCGGTACTGCGTTGAGAGTGGCAGAGACCGATTACCTTACCGGTTACACCGGCGCGCTTCTTTGCCTCGTAGCAGCAAAGCATACCGCTCTTGCCTCCGGCTCCGATAATCAATACCGTATCGCCCGGTTTCACCAATTTGGCTGTTTGAGCAGGCGCGCCGGCTACGTCCAAAGCAGAGAGCGCCAATTTTTCGGGCAGGTCTGAAGGGATCTTTGCATAGATACCGCTTTCGAACAGGATGGCTTTCCCGTCGATATCTACCTGATCTACATCGGCACGGATTTCCTTAATCTTATCGATGCGAAGCGGAG
Source organism: Porphyromonas macacae DSM 20710 = JCM 13914 (assembly GCF_000379945.1). Lineage (GTDB taxonomy): Bacteria > Bacteroidota > Bacteroidia > Bacteroidales > Porphyromonadaceae > Porphyromonas > Porphyromonas macacae. The sequence continues at coordinate 48,106 of NZ_KB904125.1, read as the reverse complement.
TTAATGAAAGAGAAACGAGAGTGGCAATCTTATCCCCTTCTTTCAAATCGATTTTACCTTTCAGGGCATCACCGATTTTTTCCACCGTACCCAGCAACATACCGCCGGAACCCGTCACGGGATTACGGTGTTTACCTTGCTTCTCAACAATAGACAGCATGATTTCGGCAATTTTTTCCTTATCGCCGCCGGCTTGTTCGTGTATTTGAGTAAAACTGGCAGAGTCTATATTTAGAGTTTGCACATCGATGAGTATCTCATTGTCGTAGATCTCATCCATGTTATTATCGATTTTATTTGCAGGTTGCGGCAATACGCCCAGAGGGTCCAATACACGGTGTGTTCCGTATTTATTTCCTTTCTTTTGCATTTGTAAAATGATTTATAGTATTATATGATTAGAATTATTTTTTAAGGCCTAAAATTCTGCGAGCTTCTTCGGGCGTAGCGATTTCACGACCGAGTTCTTTGGCCAGACGGACCACTTTTTCCACAAGCTCTCCATTGGATTTGGCCAAAACGCCTTTGGAGATATAAAGGTTATCTTCAAAACCCACACGAACGTGTCCGCCCATCACAATGGCGGGAGCGGCAAGCGTAAAAGCATTGCGCCCGATACCGGTAGCCGTCCAGGTAGAACCTGCAGGTATATTTTTCACCATCCATACGAGGTTTTCCACAGTGGCAGGCGTACACCCCGGTACGCCCAGCACGAAATTGAACTGCATGGGAGCTCCGGGAACCTCACCTTTGGCAGCCATACGCACGATGGTATCCAGGTGTCCCATCTCAAAGCACTCGTATTCGGGTTTGATATTGTTTTCAATCATTCTTTTACCAAATGCACGCATCATGGGCATCGTGTTTTCAAACACTTCATCGCCGAAGTTGCATGTACCGCAATCCAACGTGGCCATTTCGGGGTAGAGCTCTGTCGGCTGAAGTCTTTCTTCGGCCGTCATACCCACGGCACCTCCGGTGGAAGGGATGAGGATTACGTCAGGACACTCTTTCCTAATGGCATCCAAACAAACTTTGAAGCGTTCACGGCTCTGAGTGGGCGTGCCGTCGTCTTCACGTACATGCACGTGCACCACGGCAGCACCTGCATCATAGGCAGACTTTGCTTCTCTAACGATTTCTTCTACTGTATAAGGAACGGCAGGATTTTGTTCTTTCATTACCTCTGCTCCACATATAGCAGCCGTAATTATTAATTTTTCCATAGCTTGTTGTTAAACTCTTAATTATTTCTTTCTCTGACAATCTTTAGTAACTACACAGGTACCGCTGGCACGGCAAACCACGACCGGCTCCTCCAGCACATCGGCAGCAGAAGCAGAGATATCGGGACGGGCGACAACTACTTTCCGGGCTTCAAAAGTCATCTTTCTGGAAGAGTTTCCAACGTGTGTGATTTCACCCAAGGCCTCGATATAGTCGCCGGCATACACAGGGGCAAGAAATTCGACGTTGTCATAAGCCACAAAGAGACCTTCGTCTCCATCGTGCATAATCAACAGTTCCGTTGCCACATCGCCAAACAGCACCAACATATGCGCTCCATCCACCAGGTTTCCGCCATAGTGGGCGTCCTGCGAGCTCATACGCAATCTGATCATCGTTTTTTCCATAATAATCAAGAGATATTAAAAGGTTATTTTACAATATAGTCTACAAACAAAGAAGGGGTATGTACTTCATGCGGCAGAATTTCTCCTTCTTCCACCAATTCATCCACTTCGGCAATCACACAATCGGCAGCCATGGCCATCAAAGGGTTAAAATTTTGTGTAGTTCCCCAGTAAACAAGGTTACCCATTTTATCGCCTTTGTTGGCTTTGATGTATGCTACATCGGCATGCAGCGGTTTCTCCAGCAACCACTCTTCACCGTCTATGACAACAATTTGCTTTCCTTCTGCCACGATAGTACCCATGCCGGTTTTAGTCAGTGCTCCGCCCAAGCCCACGCCGCCACAGCGAATACGCTCGGCCAGGCTGCCCTGAGGACAAAATTCTACTTCCATTTCACCGCTGTTCATCAATTCCGCCGTACGGGGGTTGGTTCCAATGTGAGATACGATAACTTTCTTTATCTGTTTATTATCCACCAACCGGCCATTGCCGCGGTCCGTATAAGAGGTATCATTAACGATCAAAGTCAGATCTTTTACTCCAGACTTAACCAACTCATCTACAATACGTTCAGGTGTTCCATTGGCCAGGAATCCGCCAATCATCACAGTCATACCGTCTTTCAGTTTAGAGGCGGCCTCTTTTGCTGTTATCAATTTGTCCATGGTATAAAAATTATGTATCAATATTACTTTGCCTTCTCCTGTGTTCAAGTGTCTCTATTTTCGAACTTCTATCACAATATTTTAGCTGTATAGCGATTTATTAAAGCCCAAAGACACTTCCCCAAATGCCACAAAACAAAGGCTTCCATATCCGCTCCGTCTGTGCTTTTCATTAAAAACAGGAGTACGGGTACAGAAGCAAGACAATATGCCTTTTTCTTATCCCATGGCAAGACGCCCCAAAGTTAAGAAATACTTTTAATTCCACACAAAATTCCTTAATTCCTTTAACGCTTCGACATGGGAGGAAAACCGGGATAATATGCAACCTGGCGTAACACTCCGGAAAGAAGCATCTTTGCTTTAATCTTCCTTACAGATTGGCTCTTCGGCATATATGTTCAAATTAAAGACATTATGTTTCGTTATCGGAGCGGGAATAAAATATAAAAGGCTACTCTGCTTCATTACAGAACAGCCTTTATGTCGTGCGATTAAAATGTTTTTTTGAATTATGCCTGGCGGATACGATCGTCAAAAGCGGTAAGAGCCGCTTTGGCTCCTTCGCCCATGGCTATCACGATCTGCTTGTATGGAACGGTTGTACAGTCTCCGGCAGCATAAAGCCCCAAACGACTGGTGCGGCAACGCTCATCTACGATAATCTCTCCTACACGGTTGCGCTCCACCAAGCCATCGAAGACACTTGTATTGGCAGCCAAACCGATCTGTACAAATACTCCGTCAAGAGCTAATTCATGTACTTCACCGGTCGTACGATCTTTTATGCGCACGCCATTTACCTTCTGCCCATCACCGAGGACCTCCTGAGTTGCCACATTGGTATGAACTTCCACATTAGGCAGACTGCGGAGCTTCTCACGAAGTACTTTATCGGCCTTGAGTTCCGGCATAAACTCCAGCACGGTGACCTTGGAACAGATACCGGCCAAATCTATGGCAGCCTCCACACCGGAGTTTCCTCCACCCACAACAGCCACCGATTTTCCCTTAAAGAACGGGCCGTCACAGTGAGGACAGAAAGCCACACCACGTCCGATATACTGCTCCTCGCCCGGGACATCCAGCCTTCGCCACCGAGCGCCTGTAGCCAAGATAACCTGCATGGCACGAAGTTGCTCCCCCATGATTGTTTTCACCTGATAGAGATGATCGTCCAAAGCTGAAATTTCATCTATCCGCCGACCATCGAACAGAGTTATGGAATAGTCTTCCACATGTTTGCGCAAGTCGGCTGCAAGCTGCATACCGGTGGTATAATTCACCGAAGGGATGTTCTCTATACCCGTGGTTTCGTTTACCTGCCCGCCGACACGCTCGGCTACGAGAGCCACACGCAGCCCCTTGCGAGCCGAATAGATAGCGGATGCAGAACCGGCCGGCCCGCCGCCGACCACAATCAAGTCGAAAATTTGAGGTTCGGAGGTCACGGCAGCTTGCTCTGTTACACCCATTTTCTCTTCCAATTTGATCAGCAGATTTCCCAAATTGCTCTGCCCCACATGAAGCGGTTCTCCATTGGCATACACCGCAGGTACGGCATTGATGCCCAAAGCCTCCACCTCATCTTTATAAATAGCACCATCTACCATTTCATGTTCTATACCAGGGTTATACAAAGCCATCAGATTGAGACTCTGCACTACTTCAGGACAGTTGGTACAGCTCAGAGAAGCATAGGTAGTCAATTTTATCGGTGTTTTAAGGGAAGCGATACGTTGCTGCAACAATCCATCGGGTAAATTCTTGCCCTGCCCATCGGCATTCAAAACGGCCAGCAGCAGGCTTGTAAATTCATGTCCGCCCGGTATCCCTCTGAACACGATACCCGTAGGTTTGCCTTCTTTAAGCAGAGATAGAGCAATGAAATCGGCCTGTTCGACCGTATAATCTATTTGTTCGGAAACGGAAGCGACCTCACGGCACATCTCTTCCAATTGTTTTCCGTGACTGTCGTCACGAACGGAAGCAGACAGGGTATAATGCGCTTTCAGGGAAGCAAAGATGCCTCTGATGCTGTCAAGCATTGATTGGTCTAACATAGTCTCTTTAATTTAATAGAGCCGGCTCATCACCGGCTCTGTTGTTATAAGTTCAATAGTTGTCTGCAATCAAATTTTACCAACCAAATCGATACTGGGTTTCAAGACTGCTTCACCTTCTTTCCACTTGGCAGGACATACGGCTCCGGGATTATTGTGCACAAACTGAGCAGCCTTAACCTTACGGAGCAACTCCTGTGCATCACGCCCGATACCATTGTCGTGAATCTCCACAATCTTCAACTGACCTTCCGGATTGAAAAGGAAAGTACCGCGGTAAGCCACGCCTTCTTCTTCGATCATTACGCCCAGATTACGGCACAGGTTACCCACGGGGTCTGCCAGCATGGGGTATTCGATTTTAGCGATCGTTTCAGAAGCATCGGCCCAAGCCTTGTGTACGAAATGAGTGTCTGTAGAAACAGAAAGCACTTCTACCCCCAACTTCTGGAACTCTTCATAATTATCTGCCATGTCTGCCAACTCCGTGGGGCAAACAAATGTAAAGTCGGCAGGGTAAAAGAAGAGCACAGCCCACTTGCCTTTAAGGTCTTCATTGCCGATAGTTACAAAACCTTCGCTTTTACGGTATGCCTGCAACTTGAATTCAGGCATTTGAGAATTGATCATTGGTGTCATAGGATATATTGTATTATTGTTTAGTATGAAATAACAGAAATAGCTTTTCAATCGATCTGCAATTGATTTTCTGTTTGTAAAAGTATGACAAACCTTTACATGCCCCAACAAACAAAGTCTATCGCATAATAGACAATATCGAACGACAACCCCCAAAGGCCTGTTACGAAACGCCGCTAAACAACTCCCGGTCTTTAATCTTCTTCGGATCGGTATAAAACTTTTTCCACCAGGGTTCTTCGCTTTTATTCTTCGGTGCTTTGGAAAGACACATAACAGCGTCCGTCTCCTGTGCTTTTTTGAGATTAACCCTGAAATGATAATGGTCGAAAATACGGAGAGCTTCGATCATATAAGAGACAGCAACCTTGCGATCTTTGATAAGCAATAAGTTCTCGCCGTTCTTGCGGTCTGCCGTCGTAGAAAAATTATACGAACCCAAATAAACACGAGCCGTAGGTTTATCGAAATCTATCACCAAAAATTTATGGTGCATGCGCGTGCCGAAGCCTCCCGTAGGTTCCGATTTGAACGGCTCGGGCAACTTCTGACTGATAATCTCGGGATACACCGGAGCCAGGCTACCGTTGGGTTTCTGCAAATTCAATCCTCCCATTCTTTTATCCGAGATACCATACACGAAGATTTGATCGTTTTCCAGCATCTTCACAATCTCTGTTCTCAGAGCACCCGAAGTCATCGACAAAAATGCCAATGAATAGAAAAGACTCGAACCGGTCTGAGCAATATCGGCCGTTATGACATCCAACAAGGCATTTTGCTTACTATGCGGTGAAAAAGAAACTTTGGCATCTACTCCCGGTACGTTTAGATCAGTCCAGCAGGCAGAATCTGTTTTGCCAAAAGCATTGGCAGTGGAGTTCCAATAATTATCGAAAGAAAGCAAGAAAGGCCGGATGGCTTTTTCTCCACGGACAACAACCACATTATTGGACTGCACATAAAAACCTCTCCATGTAAAATTGGTAGACCCGCATACCGCCGCTTTTATTTTGGGGCCATCGACAACAATAGTCTTATTATGCTGCAGCTGCCCCATATGCTGGCGTTTTACCTTACCTCCGGCAGACCGTATGAGTCGCTCGGCTGCATGAGTTTCGGCAGAATCCTCCTCGGCATGCTCGGCACTGTCGTCTATAATGATGCTCAGGCGATCTTTCAATTTCTCCAATTTCTCCACAATCAAAGGATGATTCAGATCATAGGCGACAACTTTTACTTCTGCCTCCTGATCGGCTATTGCCTCATCCAGGACATCGAGTATGACTTTTACGGCATCGAAGCCCATCCATTGAAGGGCCTTCTCAGCTTTCGGGTGTGTGGGTATATAACGCAGCCCCTCTTTTGAATTGGCAGGAAGCAGAGTATCGATACCTCCATGCACGGCATACTTATCAACAAAAGCCTGCGATGATACGAATCCGCGAGTAAATGCAACGTCCAAAGCATCCTTATAAGTCTCATGCCATAACTCTATTTCCACCTCCTGAGGATCCCCATAGCTCAACTCCTCGAAGTAATTCATAAATACGGGCTTCACCTTATAAGCAAAAAAGCCTTTCATCGCAGCATTACGCGGGAAATGCACCCAACGAAACATTTGAAAAGGAGAAAGAAGAGACGATTTACTTTCCATACAGACAGAGCCGTCTTTATTCAAAAAAGAAAGTCTGTTTTTCAAAGTATAATAACGGTCTCCGCCGGGTTCTTTGTATTCGATGGAAAATCCCACAAAATCCCTTGGTGGTTCTCCGTTCTTCCAATTCATGGCAAGCAGAACCATACCCTCGCCTCGATACACTTTTAAAGAGAATAACGCTTTCTCATTCTGCCCATAGAGTATATAGTCATTTGTAACTTCACCCATAAGAATGTCTGTTATTTGAATTAGAAAATCCGAACCGAAAGATGCAATAAATAGACTGCAAAAAACTAAAAACAGAGTTTAACAACATTGCTGAATTACAAGATAACAAGACTTCAGGAATTAAACAAAAAGTCTCGAAAGCCACCGGCCTTCGAGACTGCATAAATATTCGATTACGAAGTCGACAAAAGTATGCTACGAAAAAGCATACTTCTCTTTTTGTCTATCCTTCGATAAAATGCTCCGACTACTTGAAGTATTCCTTAACGGCATCGTTAGGAATCATCTCTTCCTGGAAGGTATATGCACCTGTTTTAGGCGACTTAACCATCTTGATAACCTTAGTGTAGGTACGTCCGTCACCTGTTTTAAAGGTTGCTACTGATTTCTTTGCCATTTTTTATCGTCTCCTACCCAATTACTTGATTTCTTTGTGCACCGTCATGCGTTTCAGGATGGGGTTATATTTTTTCAACTCCATACGCTCGGGTGTATTCTTTCTGTTTTTGGTGGTTATATAACGGCTTGTGCCGGGCATACCACTTTCTTTGTGCTCAGTGCATTCGAGGATCACTTGCACTCTATTGCCTTTTGCTTTCTTTGCCATTCTTTAAGTCCTCCGTTCTTTTAAGCGTTTAAGTAGCCTTTTTCAGCGGCACGCTTGATGGCAGCGTCAAGGCCGATTTTGTTAATCACGCGCAGACCTGCGGCCGAGAGCTTCAGCTCGATCCAGCAGTCCTGTTCCGGCCAATAAAATTTTTTCGTAAAAAGGTTTACGTCGAACTTGCGTTTCGTGTGTCTTTTAGAGTGCGAAACGTTGTTGCCGACCATAGGCCTTTTGCCGGTAATCTGACAGATCTTAGACATTTCTTTATCGTTTTTATTATTCTTTTTCGAAATAGAGTAATGTATTGACGGCACGACACCATTAGCATCATTCGGCACGCACGCAATCAGGGTGCAAAGTAAACGAAATTTTTGTTCTTGTGCAAGTTACCCATCCTTTTTCTCCTGCAAAAATACTCTTTTTCAACACAAAACCATTCATCAAAGAAGCGTAGATTCAACATAAGATGACTTCATTTTCATAATAAATATATTGAGAAAACTTGAGCATACGAAAATTGAAAAAATATCTATCCTGAAGCAAATCCATCTAAATATTATTCGCAAGCAAAACAATTGATACCGAATCTTACCATGAAAATAGAAAAATCCGATTATATTATTATATTAGTATTGTCCATACAAAGAAGATTCATCATTCTTTTTTATGGATACTCACTACCATGAGTACTATCATATTCCCAACTCAATGTATGATTTCTCCGAATTCCAAAATTAAATTGTACAATGATGGCAAACTACAGGATTTATACAGCGGACATTGAGGTCTGTAAACAATGTGAATATCGTGATATCTTACAGATTGCGGAGCATTTCATTCCACAGACTATAACGTAACCTTAAAAAGCCGCTTACAATGCTAATATGATCTGTGAAAAAGATCCAAATTCATTCAATCCTTTTTGTAAAATAATTATTGGCTCCGAACTGTAATATAAATCAGAAGATCAGTCCTCTCCTTTACATTTACAAATAGAGTATCAAATTCCATAATAATGAGACTCATTCGTATGACAATTCTAAAGCAGACAAAACTTCACAAAATTGCTTTTTTTTGCTCTCTTCTTTTTCTCTATACATTCGTGGTTTTTTCGCAGACCGGCAATCAAACCACGGTTAGCTATCAGGGTACCGTGATTGAGGCTAAGGCAAAGCAACCTCTGGCCGGAGCCACCATAACGTTGCAGACGGCCAAGGGCGTACTGCTCACGGGCACCATTAGCGAAAAAAACGGAAATTTCAATCTCACCTGGCAGGGTGAAATCAATAATGCAACCGATTCACTGATTCTGCAATGCAGCTTCTTGGGGTTCGACCCTCTAACCTTAAATGTACCCGTTACAAAATCTCATAATGTGGGTATCGTTCCCATGGAAGAATCGGTACAAAACCTGCAAGAAGTAACAGTGGTGGCACGGCGTGCACCGTTTAAATTCGAGCGCGGTACCTATTTAGCCAAAATCTCCGGCAGTTCGCTGTCCAAACTCTCGTCTGCCAATGATGTGCTCAAAAGACTCCCCTTACTCACCGGAGACAGAGGGGCTTTCTCTGTGAGAGGACGCGGACAGGCTCTCATTTATATCAACCGCCGCGAGGTGCATGACCCTTCAGAAATACAGAATATCGATGCTTCACAAATAGAATCCGTAAGAATTATTACCGATCCGGGAGTTTCGTATCCCATCGGTACGAAAGCGGTAATTCAGATCACGGTCAAAAAACCTCGTGAGAGACATTTCGGTGTAACTATCGAGTCCGAACTCTACCAACGCAAAAGGTTTTCCGAATACCACACCCTGCGCGCCAACTACACTAAAAACAATCTCTCGGTCATCACTCTTTTGCGAATGGAAGATTCAAAACTGGACCCTAAATCAGACATCAAATATAAAGTGAACAGACCTCAGGGAGACCTCACCTTCAGTGTGGCAGGCCGGAGTAAGTTGAATAGACTTAGATATTCTTTTGACAACGGTTTGAACTATGACATCAATGATAATCAATCTCTGGGTTACTATGTGAGTGCATCGCTCAACCCGGAGAAAACATCTGTTTATGATAATGCCTATCGCAAAAATGATACCTCGATGGGCGACCATACTTCAACCGTAAAGAAAAAAGGAAACGGAATCAACGGTACACTCTACTATATAGGAAGTATCGGAGGGATTAAAATCAACTTCCAAAACTTTCTCTATTACTCTTTTAACAAAGAAAACCGGTCGCTTATGCTGGCTCGTGACAATTACTTCGGCATGGACAACAAAAGCAACTCTTTTATGAATGACACCAAACTGGAATTTGCGAATGACGGTTTAGGCGGCAATCTCAATTACGGTTTACAATGGACCTACACCAGAAGGAAAGATGAGTCAGTCATTCATAAAGGCGAGATAAAAGGAGATGATGTACTGGCTTTACAAAATCTGCTGGGTCCTTTCTTTTCTTATAACTGGACGAATGAAAAACTCTCTGTTTCTGCCGGATTGCGTATGGAGTGGGAAAAGAAAGAGTATCCGCATCAAAGCCGGTTCAACTCTGATCATATCTATTACAATCCTAAAATCGGTATTAATTATAGTTTCTCCAATGGCATAAACAGCAGTCTCAACTGGCAGACGTTCACCGCACGACCACAATATTTTGTTCTTTCCGGAATAGCCTCCCAGACATATCCCTTTTTATACAAAAATGGTAACCCCTTCCTGAAATCGACACGGGTCAATAATTTCAATTTAGACTTTTCTTACAAAGAATTAATGATACAAACCAGTGCGAAACATATCTCTAATGGTATAAGCTCATTTTATCGATTTGATGAAGCAACACAAACCATAAGACAAACTTTTGAAAATAAACCAACACACTGGGAGTATGGATTATCCTTAATTTATCAAGTGAAGCCCTTCCGTTTTTGGACAATCGACTTTTACGGTGAGTCTGGTTATGCCAACTTCTCCTGGGGAAGTCAACCAAGCAGAGATTATTTCAAGAAGGTATCATATTTTGCAGATGTTACCAATACATTTACACTCCCACATGACTTTACCATAAATCTTTACTCGGGTTATTTCAGGTCTCTATCCGGTATTGAAGAGTCATTAGGAACAGGTGGTATCTCAGGTTCGATAGACAAATTTTTCTTTAACCGAAAATTATACATCAGCCTCAACATAGGCCAGTATATTCAGAAAATCAATCGTATGCGCACAGAGCTGGATAATATCCGGATTGACCAGCTGTGGGACACGGTCAATCGGTATGTCGGGCTAACGGTTAAGTACACTTTCAACAATGTGCGCACTACAAACAAAGCATCAAAGGGCAACAAAAGCGAAATGCAGCGTTTTTAAGAAACGTTGTTTTGAGATGAAGGATATCACATTAAACAATGCGATACCATGAACTGCGGGTCGATAGAGACAGACTGCAAGAGAATTGTACTCCGGACAAAGAGTACAGCATGTCTTTGCCGGGCATCGGCAAGATGGCAGAGGTACCGGTTTTTAAGAAGAATTTTGCGAGTATCGGATAAGCTGAAAGTCAAGACTTAATCTGAGACAGTCTGGTATAATTTGTAACAGAAAACAGATCAGGTTATGACGACATCGGGATAAGTCATCAAAAATACCCGGGGATATTTCATAAAAAGAACAGCACCATTACATGCTATTCAAAACTGCGCCGGCGCAGCTTAAAGTCTCTTCCCAAATACTTCTCACGCACCACTTCATTCTCAGCGAGCTGCTCTGCCGTACCTTCGTACAATACTTTGCCTTCAAAAAGAAGATATGCACGGTCGGTAATACTCAACGTTTCATATACATTATGGTCCGTGATCAGGATGCCGATATTCTTATTCTTGAGCTTTGCCACAATGCCCTGAATATCTTGCACCGCAATAGGGTCTACACCGGCAAAAGGTTCATCCAGCATGATAAACTTCGGATCAATAGCCAGACAACGGGCAATCTCGGCACGTCGACGCTCACCGCCGCTCAAGCGGTTACCCTGATTCTTCCGTACTTTCTCCAAATGAAACTCGCTGATCAATTCTTCCAGTCGCTCCTGTTGCTGCTGTTTATTGCGTGATGTCATCTCCAAAACCGAAAGCAGATTGTCCTCTACAGACATTTTACGGAAAATAGAAGCTTCCTGAGGCAGATAACCGATGCCGGAACGGGCGCGCTGATAAACGGGTAATTGGGTTATATCCTTTCCTTCAAGGAAGATGCGTCCCTGATTAGGTACCACCAGCCCCACGGCCATATAAAACGTAGTGGTTTTACCGGCTCCGTTAGGCCCCAGGAGGCCCACGATTTCACCCTGTTCCAACTCGATGGATACATGGTTTACCACGGTACGCCTGCCATATTTTTTCACCAAATCTTCGGTTCTGAGCTTCATTATATGAAAATGTCTCTGCTTTATTAAAATAACAGCCTTTTTCGCAATTTATAACTACAAAGATAATGTTATATTTGTGTCAATAAAGATTTCTCTGACAAATGATTAAACGTTACCTTGAAACATTGGGGAACTACACAACCCTGATGTTGCGTGCAGTGGACAAGCCGATAAAAATACGGATGTTTGCCAAGCAACTCATTTTAGAGATTATCAAACTGGGTGTGAATTCACTCCCCATTGTACTGATTATCTCTTTCTTTATCGGATCGGTCATCACCATCCAGCTTTCCATAAATATGACCAACCCGCTTATCCCGAGTTTTACAATCGGTTTCACCGCGCGGGAAATCATCTTATTGGAGTTTTCTTCCACCATCATGTGTCTTATCCTTGCCGGCAAAGTAGGTTCGAGTGTGGCATCGGAACTGGGTACGATGCGGGTAACGGAGCAAATCGATGCCATGGAAATCATGGGTATCAATTCGGCACACTTCCTGATGGCTCCGCGCATCACGGCATTCATGCTTTTCATTCCGGTGCTAAGCATTTTCTCCATGTTTATCGGTATTTTAGGTGGTTATCTGGCCTGTTTATTCATACCCAGCGTACCGCCCGACTCATATATATACGGTATCCAACTTTTCTTCAAACCCGCCTTTGTGGGGCATTCCATTACGAAATCGCTGGTATATGCCTTTATCATCTCTTCCGTGGCAGCTTACTACGGCTACACGGTAAAAGGCGGTGCACTGCAAGTAGGTAATGCCAGTACAAAAGCCGTGGTAAACAGCAGTGTGCTCATTCTCTTCTTCGACCTTATTCTTACTAACCTCCTGCTAGGATAATACAGCAACCTTATGATAGAAGTAATCAACCTGAAAAAAAGTTTCGAGGATAAAGATGTACTTAAAGGTATTGACTGCACCTTCAATACCGGAGAAGTTAACCTGATCATAGGACGCAGTGGAGCCGGCAAAACGGTGTTTATGAAAAGTATGATCGGCCTGATAGCCCCCACCGAAGGACAAATCCTTTTTGACGGACGGGATATCGTAAAGATGGAGAAAAAAGAGCTTCGCAAACTGCGGCAGGAAATGGGTATGCTGTTTCAAGGTTCGGCATTGTTCGACAGCATGAACGTATTTGAAAATGTCTTGTTTCCGATGGAGCTTTTTTCCAAAGAAACACGCTCCAACCAGAAGAAACGGGTAAAAGAACTTCTGGAACGTGTGGGACTGGCCGATGCAGGGCGAAAATTCCCGAGCGAAATCAGCGGAGGCATGATGAAGCGAACGGCCATAGCTCGCGCCATAGCATTGAAACCCCGCTATCTTTTCTGCGACGAGCCGAATTCCGGGTTAGACCCCAAGACTTCACTCTCAATCGACCAGTTGCTTGCACAAATCACACACGAAGAAAAAATCACTACGATTGTGAACACGCACGACATGAACACCGTGCGTTCCATCGGCGATAAAATCCTGTATCTCAGACATGGTCAGAAAAGTTGGATAGGATCCAGCAAAACGCTGGAAACGGATGCCACCGAAGATGTACAACGGTTTGTAAATGCGTCGCTCCTTCCGGCTTAGAAATCAAAATTTTCGCCACATGACTTGAGGAAGGCCGCACACTAATCCGAAAGGTGTCTCCGATTTTCAAAAATAACCGTATAGAAATATAGCTGCGAAACGATTAATCGTTTGCAGCTATACCTTTTTTCAGCTTTATTATTCTTTGATTCGTACTGCCACGGTAAGTCAGCCTCGGATCGGCCAGATGCTGTACGAATGGCCCATCTATCAGCACATCGATATAAGATAAGGGTGCACGAAGCTCCTCTGAGGCCTGCAATTGCTCCAGAGTATAACCGGTATAGCACCAGATATTCAATCCGGTACGTACTTTGAGTGTCTGTACCAGCCAAAGCAATTCTTTCGGATTGTAAAAAGGATCTCCACCGCTGACAGTAATACCGTCCAGCAGGGAATTGGCATTTATTTCCCGAATCATTCCATCGAGCACTTCCTCCGTAAGCAAATATCCGGCCTGCGGATTCCAGCTTTCAGGATTGTGGCATCCCGGACACGCATGTCTGCATCCTGCCAGGTAGATGGAGTAGCGAATGCCATCTCCATCTACTATCGTTTCAGGATAAGTAAATAAATAATTCATCTACGCAGAAGATTCAAGACCTGTGAATCGCAAAGGTAGCGTTAATGATGTTTAACGCGGTCTCGTTCTTCTGCCTGTTTTGCCGAGTTCCATGAACTCAAATCGCCCGTAAGGTAGCCGGTGATGCGGCGCATACGCTTAATATTCTCACTGTTGCAAATAGGGCATCTGTTATAGATCACCCCCTTATAGCCACAGTTATAACAAGAGTCTACCGGATGGTTGATAGACCCGTATCCGATCTGTTCATCGTGCATCACACGTACAATTTTAGCAATAGCACGTACATTCTTTTTAGCCTCTCCGTCCAGTTCCACATAGGTAATATGTCCTCCACGTGTAATGGCATGGAAAGGGGCTTCGCGCTTAATCTTATCGACTATGCCGATCGGCTCTTTCACATCGACATGGAAAGAGTTTACATAATAATCATTGTCATTGACCCCGGGAATAACGCCATAACGCTTCTTATCCAAACGCGTAAACCTCCCGGAAAGCCCTTCGGCGGGTGTAGCCAAGACAGAATAATTCAACCGGTATTTTTCTTTGTATTCTTCCACAACGGCGTTCATAATCTGCACCGCCTTATAAAGAGTCTGCCATGACTTATCGGAAGAGCCGTGCCCGACTCCGTAAAGAGCAACCATGGCATTATGGCCTCCGATAAATCCGATACCCAAAGTGCCGCTATTGATTACATCACCTACTCCATCGGACGGATTAAGCGCTCCTCCGCCCTTCCAGACATCATTACCCATCATAAAGGGGAATTGGCGTGCCAGAGCTGTGCGCTGGTAGTCATAACGTCTTTTAAGCTGCTCGGCAATCAGACGCGCCATACGCTCCACGCCCTCGAAGAAGAGCTCTTCGGCTTTACGCTGCACCTCATTCTCATTGTCCCGCTCCACAGCAAGCTGCTGCGCCTTGATCTTCGCTTCGATGGCCAGGCGGGGCATATTCAAAGTTGTAAAAGAAAGATTTCCACGACCTAACGAAGTTTTAGGTCCATTAAGGTTTTCAAATACACGAGTACGGCAACCCATGGTTGCAACCTCGTATTTATATCTCTCGGGGTCTTCGATATTCCACAACTCATGCCTGTTGTATGGCGTATCGAGGAACATAAAGTTAGGGAAAAGAGCCTTGGCCGTAGTACTGCAAGCCTCCAACAGAAGATCGAAGTTTCTGGCCTCAAAAGGTATTTCTCCGGCTACGGCAGCATCAAAATTTTCCATCGCACGCTCCATATCCCTCTCGGAGTAAGAAACGCCGTCCTTGACTTTGAAAATCTGAATGGGAAAGACCGGCACTTCACCGTTATTTCCCAATCCTTCTACCGTTACACGCAGCAATTCACGGATGACCATACGCCCCTCGGGTGAGGTATCCGTACCGTAATTGACCGAACTGAATACCACCTGATTACCGCCACGGGAGTGCATGGTGTTAAGATTATGTATAAATCCTTCCATGGCCTGATGAGTATCCCGGCGGGTATTGTCATAGGCTTGCTGTACCAGCAGCGACAAGGTCTCTTCGCTCAGATCGATACCCTCTTCCTTCAAACAGCCTCTAAGGAAAGACAATTCCGCAGCCGTGGGTTCTATCGAGCACAAACATTTCTCGATGATACGGCGCACCTGCTTATTGTCAGGACTTTCCTGTTTACTAATCTTACCATAAAATACAATAGCACCGGCAAGCTGTTTGCAGAAAGTTTTCCTGACACCCGGAGCCATAAAAAAATCGAAAGCCGGAATAGCCTGACCGCCATGCTGTTCGTTTTGGTTAGTCTGGAATATAATTGTGGCCAGAGTGGCAAAGCTCTGTATACTCTGCGGCGGACGAATACTGCCGTTCTTCGTATGGAATCCGCGCTTATACAGATCGCCCAGGTCATACTGGATGCAGGTAGTCGTCTTGGTGGGATAATAGTCCAAGTCGTGAATGTGAATATCACCCAGAAGGTGTGCCTCTCCGTCGGGTTTGGATAAAAGATACTTGAAAGTATAATCTTTGGTGACTTCGGAGGCGAAAGTCATCATCTGCCCCGCAGGCGTATGGGCAGACATGTTGGCATTACTCAGATTAACATCATTCTTGTCTATGGCGACGATACCGTCCATGACCTGTTTCATCTTCGTCTTACGTTCTCGTTCCCGATTACGCCACTCGCGATAGATGATATATTTTTTGGCCACTTCAGGCTCCACACGCATCAACTCTTCTTCGACCATGTCCTGAATTTCTTCCACCGAAATGGTAGTCGATTTGAAACGCTCGGCAACTCTCGAAGTTATTTGAGCGATTTCTTTATCGTCTTCGTGCTTTCCCGTTGCCACATAAGCTTTGGCTATGGCATTCTTTATTTTACTGAAAGAGAAATCCTCCTTCTTGCCATCACGCTTGATGATGCATAACTCTGCGTAATTCATGCTGTTACTATGTTAAGTCGTTTATAATTGATGTAATAATCATTATAAGGTATAAAAAAATCCGCAGTCTTGTGAAAAACTAACCCCGGGAAGTGAAAAAATTCCACCCCCCGGAGAAAGCAACAAGCTATGAATTAAAGACACCAGATGTCACAGTCTTGCGGCACTTGAATACGTGCAGAAAGAGGTGCGACCCTGGATATATTCAGGAGATGCTTATAGGTAAAGTTCTCCGAAATGGAGTTATTACCCCATGATCCGCATCCCAAAGTATTGGTTACAGCCAGACCGTTCTGTATGGAACCGCCTGCCGTAGTAGCACACGGTGCATTCACGATTATACGCGATACGGAAATCTCGGTGCCGGCTTTAATAATATTTGCCTGATTGTTGGAATGGATACCTGCCGTATGTCCATTGCCTTCGAGGAACAGGTTTGTCTTGGCAATATCCAAAGCCTCTTCAAAATTCGAGTAAGAGAAAGCTGCCATCACAGGACACATTTTCTCCTTGCAAATCAGATCGGCATGGCCGATACCCTTGGCTTCAACCACAATAACGCGAGTGCCTTCAGGTACAGAGAAACCGGCTTTACGGGCAATCACATCCACACCTTTACCGACTATATCGCGGGCGATAGAGCCGTTTTCAAAGATAGCATGACGAATCTTCTCACCTTCTTCATCGTTGCAGATGTAAGCGCCGTGATCTCTGAAAGCCCTGAAAACTTCTTCCTTATCTTTCTCATGATAGATGAAACTTTGCTCGCCGGAACAGATAATACCGTTGTCGAAAGAACGACCGGTAATAACCTTTTCTGCAGCATCATCGAAATCGATGTAGCGGTCCAGGATCACCTGCACATTACCGGCACCCACACCGTAAGAAGGTTTACCGGATGAATAAGCCGCTTTAACCATACCCATACCGCCGGTGGCCACCACAACATCGGCAGCAGCCATAAGCTCCTGCGTCTTCTCGATAGAAGGTTCCTCAACCACCTGAACCATACCCTCCGGTACATGGAATTTGGCAATAGCCTCCTGAATCAGCTTAACAGCATGAGCAGAGCATTTTTTTGCCTTGGGATGAGGAGCAATGATAATGGCATTACGCGTTTTCAGGGCAAAAATAATCTTACTCATCGGCGTAACGACCGGATTGGTCATCGGGGTAATACCGGCTACGACTCCTATTGGTTTGGCTATTTCTATCAAACCGGTTCTTTCGTCAATGGAAAGAACACCCATGGATTTTTTATCGTGCAGATTGTACCACACACCTTTGGATTTGTTTTTGTTTTTAGCCACCTTGTGCTCGTATACGCCCATTTCCGTTTCATCCACGGCTTCGCGTGCCAACACTTCGGCATTGTCATAGATAGCTTTGGCTGCAGTACGTACTATTTCGTCTACGCCTTTTTGATCGTAATGATTTTGATAAATCTTCTGAGCTTTTCTGGCAAGCTCGACCATCTCTTTAATTTCCATTGCTTTATTTCCGTATTATCAGGTTAATGCTTTAATAAAGGTTTCGATAAATCTCCTCGATCTCGTCCACACTCAAGGGCACGTAATTGTTTTGCAGCAGTCGTTGCTGGGTAACCAGCACATTTTCTGCGAAACCTCTTACCTCCTCTTCTTTCATGCCATAGGCACGCAGAGGCTTCTTTTCCATCAAGGCACCGAGGAGGTTGTCCAGTTCTTCATAAACATCTCGAACCGGACAACCCATTGAATCGGCCAGTATGCCATTAACCTCTTGAATCAGACCCTTAGGGTTTTTAGCAAAATATTTCTTGAAAACTTCTGTAAAGAATTGATAGTTGGATTCGCCGTGAGGCACATGGTAGTTACCGCCCAACGGGTAAGACAGCGCATGCACGGCACCCACACCGGCATTGCCGAACGCCACGCCGGCCATATTGGAGGCTACAGCCATCTCGCGCAGGTATTTCAGCCGTTCATCCGCACCGCGTGCAGCAATAGCAGAGAATACGTTCATGATCATTACGATAGCCTCTTTGCTGAACATGCGTGTATATTCATTGCTCTTTGGAGAAACATAAGCCTCCACAGCATGAATAAGCGCATCGATGGCCGAAGCAGCAAAGAAACGCATGGGCAATCCGGCAATCAGCTCCGGAATAAGCACAGCGTGGTCTGCCACGATAGCATCGTCGGCAAGTCCCATTTTAGTATGCTTGCTCTTGATTTCGGCAATAGAGATGTTCGTAACCTCGCTACCGGTACCGCAGGTAGTGGGAAGAATGATAAGTTCCTTGCTCTTGATCAACGGCAACTTGCGCTCAAAAGCATCGACTACGTTTTCCAGATCTTTCAATACAAAAAGTTTGGAAATGTCGATCACCGTACCACCGCCTATAGCAATTACACGATTGTATTCCTTTCCCTTAAGATCATGAAGCATGGCATTCATCATCTCGTCCGATGGCTCGCCCATACCGTATTTCTCCTGCATAATAAAGACGCAGGGCAGATTGAGAGCTTTCATAAACGGCTCGTAAAGGAAGCTCTGGGTGATCACCAAATCATTGGCTCCAAGTTCAAAATCCTTGGCAAACTCTCCGAAATGATCGAAAGAGTGGACTGTGGTTTTCAGTTTAAAAAGTTGCATAATATCACACTTTATTAAGGTTATCTATACCTGACGAATCGACTGTTTCTTACCGCCTTGAGTTCTTCGCGGAAATCGGGATGAGCGATAGCGATTAACGCATCGGCCCTTTGCCTGAGGTTCTTGCCTTTGAGGCGCGCCACACCATATTCGGTAACCACATAATCCACGTCATTACGGGATGTGGTAACGGCTGCTCCGGGAGCAAGCTCCGCCACAATACGGGAGGCCGTTCCTTTCTTGGCCGTAGAGGGCATGGCCATAATGCTGATACCTTCCTTGGACATGGCAGCACCGCGTACGAAATCCACCTGTCCACCGGTACCGCTGAACTGTTTCGAACCCAGCGTCTCGGAACAAACCTGCCCGAAAAGATCTATTTCTATACAGCTATTGATGCTGACCATGTGCTCCAGGTGCATAATGGTAAACGGATTGTTTACATAATCCACAGGGAACAGGCGAACGGTATCGTTGTTATTCGCAAAATCGTATAATTCTTTGGTTCCCATCAGGAAAGTGGCTACCAGTTTTCCACGGTCTATCTCCTTCTTGCTGCCATTGATTACCCCGGCCTTGACCAAATCGAGGACACCGTCCGAAAACATTTCGGTGTGGATACCCAGATTTTTCTTCTCGTTCAGGAACATCAGCACCGCATCCGGTATGGCACCGATACCCAACTGCAACGTGTCTCCGTCTTTGATGAGCGAAGCCACATTTTTCCCGATAGCCTCTTCCACCGGCCCTATCCGGGGACGGGGTATCTCGTACAGCGGATAGTCGCCCAGTACCACATGATCCAGCTCTGACACATGGATAAGGTTGTCTCCCTGAATGAACGGCATCCGGCTGTTGATTTCACCGATTACGATACGGGCATGCCGGGCAGCCGGCTTGGAATAATCGGAAGAAACGCCAAAACTGCAATAACCTTCGCTATTGGGATAAGAGAGTTGCACAATAGCTACATCGACCGGTATCATGCCATTGGCAAAATAGCGAGGCACTTCGTGAAAGAACATCGGGATAAAATCGGCCCGTCCCTCTGCTACGGCATCACGCGTGTTTGCACCCACAAAATTGGTAAGGTGTCTGAAATGGCCTTCACACTCGGGTTGTGCATAGGGAGCATCGCCCAAAAGCAACATGTGATAGATGCTGACGTTCTTAAAATCCTGATAATGACGTTTAAGAGCATCTATACAAAGCTGCGGAGCGCCTGCCGCATGCGACAGTACCACGGTATCTCCGTTTTTGATATAACGGATGGCTTCATCGGCCGTGACCACCTTGTTCATCAAATCTTTCATATATCTTTCTAATTATACTTCTGTCTTATGTTGAAGTATTGTTTTAGCCATATTCCACAAATCGTCATCGACCGTATTCACAGCTATCAAGGTTAAACTTTCTTGTGGAAAAGCATTTTTCAATGTTTCGGAAACCATGCTGTGGAGCGTAGCTTCCTGAGCAGGGCAAGTGCAGCAATGACCCGTAAAAGAAATCCGCACTTCGCCCTCCTCGGAAACATCGCAAAGTTTCACCCCGCCGCCATGCTGTGCAAGCCGAGGTTGTACCTGCCGTTCAAGCACCTCTTTTACAGAATCGAATGTAAAGCTCATAAGCATAGATTTTTACAGGATGAATTGAAATTATGAAGTTTTACGCATTCTTGTCTTTAGAAGGATCTATGTGGGCAATAGCTGCCGCCAATGCTTTTTTACCTTCCAAATCTCCCTGACGGGAAATCATGATACGCTGTGCCTGCGGAGAACCGGCTCCGTGCATGGACTCCGTTCTATAGCCTACGGCCGCAGTACCGAGCGTAATATTTTCGATCAGGCGAAGCACACGCATGCGGTTTTCGGTATCCTTGCCGCGTGCCCCCTGCAGATATTTACGAACAATGGGACCCAGATAAGGATCGCGATAGTCTTGCTCTGAAGGCATTGTTACCATCAAACCGCCGGCAATATCTTCGGCCAAACGGGCTATTTCGTATGGCAGACGGGTAACGTTTTGCTTACAAACGTTGGCCAGGAGCAGGTCTATGATGTAGTTGCCGGAAGCCGTTTTGGTGCCCTCTGCAGAGCAGGCAATACCGCAGGCATACAACGTCTCATTGAGGTGCATCATCTCGATGATCTTGTCTTTGATATGAGAGGCTTTGGGCACACCGTTATAATCGGCAGCCAGAGCAGCAGCACCGATCAGCACGTCACCCACACCGACTTTGCAACCGCCGTAAGACTGTCTGTGGTAACCGGCAAAACGCTCTACCATCATACCGGCAAACTGGTATTCACGGCACATGAAAACACGCTCTTTCGGCACGAATACGTTATCAAAAACAACAAGTGCTTCGTGACCGCCGAAAGTATTATTACCCAAATCGATATCGGCACCTTCTTCCATTTTGCGGGTATCGCAGCTCTGACGGCCATAAATCATCATCACACCGGGAGCATCGCTGGGCACTGCAAAAGATATGGCATAATCGGCGTCGGCCTCTTTCATGGCCACGGTGGGCATAATGAGATGCTCGTGAGAGTTAACGGCTCCGGTTTGGTGAGCTTTGGCTCCACGAACCACAATACCGTCTTCACGCACCTCTACCACGTGCATATACATATCGGGATCAGGCTGTTGCGAAGGGCTGAGACCTCTGTCGCCCTTAGGGTCGGTCATGGCTCCGTCCACAACCAAATCGTTTTCCTGTACGAAAACCATGTAGTCGCGGAAACGTTTGTGATACTCCGTGCCCAACGCCTGGTCCATTTCGTAAGTTGTAGAGAAAATAGCATTGAAAGCATCCATACCCACACATCGCTGGAAGCAAGCTGCAGTTTTCTGTCCCATCAGACGCTGCATCTTCACTTTCTTCACCAAATCCTCCGGGCTTTGATGCAAATGACAGAAACGGTTCACAGTTTTGCCCGTCAGATTGGACGTGGCAGTCATGAGATCTTTGTATTCGTCTTTTTGTGCCAACTCATAGCTCATGGCCACCGAGTTGAGCGACGGGCGAATCATAGGATGATCGACGGGATTTTCAATACGTTTTCCCATCAAATAGACTTTAAGGTCGAGTTTTCTTAAACTCTCAATGTACTCTTCTTTCGTCATCATAGTTGTTATCTTTATGGATTAGACCATCTTACGAAACCTGATGCCCGAAAGTGGGTGGTGTACGGACAAAGGGACACAAGCCAAAGCCTATTGAACTTTACGCTCAACATTATCCGGACTTATTTGTGCCAAAGTGTAATAACCGTAGCTACAGAAGTCTTCTGACCGGCATATCATGCCGATACCTTTTGGGGTATATCCTATGAATAATCGTTCACCCACCATCTCCTATTCCCCCGGAATAGGCGGGCAGCGCATTATGGCAGGTCTTCTGACTTCCTCTTCAAAGCAACGGTCTTCCCAAGAACATCGGAAATACGTCTTAACCGGCATTTCCATTCGCTCAGTGACCTAAGAAAGTTGCTCTCTAAACGAGGTTACAGCTGTGGGGGCAGTTCCGGATTTTAACCGGATTCCCTTTTCAAACGTATCGCTTGATTGGCGATACATTCACCATAACGGTGTCAAAGGTATGAAGCTTTTTTATACTCACCAAATTATTTAGATACTTTTTTCCATAATAAAATAAAACACCGATTTTTCAGCCATGCCATAAATGCTGAAAAAGCCCGATGAAAGAATGCGAAAACCAAGCCCACAGAAAGTTTCGGGTTTATTCCGACTGTTCAAAATCGGGAAGAAAAAATTCTTTGCCTGATGGTTGAAAATTCTTCAGGCAAAGAAAAAAAATCCAAGTTAACTTCGTTGAAAATCCATCAGGCAAAGAATTTCTATCCTTTGCCCGAACTTTTTTTGACCAATATGCAAGACAAGCTTGTTTGAACAAAAATAAAAATCCGCCTGCTTTCCGTTTACACGAAAAACAGACGGATTTGAATTTATGGTATCTGCAAGATTACTGCACCAAACGAATAATCTTCGTATTCAATATACCGGCAGTTTAAAGAGCTTTATCAGTGGGTACCTGTTGAACATCATTGGTCCAAACCTGATTTGCCATTCTCTTGTAATTGTTGTAACGCCATTGGGCATTGTCTTTAGCAGCCTGGAAAAGTTCATCGGCTTCCTTGGGGAAGACTTTGGCCAACGAGTTGTAACGAACTTCACCTTTAAGGAAGTTGTGGAATTCATCCCAGTTCGGCTCTTTGCTATCGAGTGTGAACGGATTCTCACCTTTGGCTTCCAACTCAGGATTATAACGCCACAAGTGCCAGTAACCGCACTCCACAGCGCCCTTGGCTTCTCTTTGGCTCTTACCCATACCTACTTTCAGACCGTGGTTGATACAGGGAGAGTAAGCAATAATCAACGAAGGACCATCGAATGCCTCCGCTTCACGAATGGCTTTGAGCGTCTGCGCCTGATTTGCACCCATGGCAATCTGTGCCACATAAACATAGCCGTAAGTGGTGGCGATAAGACCGAGGTCTTTTTTGCGGACACGCTTACCGGAAGCTGCGAACTTGGCAATGGCGCCGATAGGCGTACTCTTGGAACTCTGTCCGCCGGTGTTGGAGTAAACCTCGGTATCGAGTACCAAAACATTTACATTCTCTCCCGATGCCAGAACGTGGTCCAAACCGCCGAAACCGATATCGTATGCCCAACCGTCACCGCCGATGATCCATTGAGAGCGTTTCATGAAGTAACTCTTCATCTTGTCCATACGTTTGCAGAGGTCGCAATCACAGGCAGCAACCATAGGCTTAATGAGGTCGCCCAGTCTCTTGGCTTCATCGGAGTCGTTGCGTTTTTCCAGCCACTCCTTGAGCAAAGCTTTCAATTCGTCCGAGCACTTGTCGCTCTCCAGAGCTTCTTCTGCAGTAGCCACCAAACGCTCACGCATCTTCTTGTTACCCATGTACATACCCAAACCGAACTCAGCGTTGTCTTCGAAGAGCGAGTTAGCCCAGGCCGGACCTTCGCCACGACTGTTGGTGGTATACGGAGTAGCAGGAGCAGAGGCAGAATAGATAGAAGAACAGCCGGTAGCATTGGCAATCATCTGACGATCGCCAAAGAGCTGTGTAAGCAGTTTAACATAAGGCGTTTCACCGCAACCGGCACAAGCACCGGAAAACTCGAACAGTGGCTGAGCAAACTGAGAATTCTTGGGATTGGCTTTTACGTCTACCAAATGAGCTTTGCTGGTTACGTTGGCAAAAACTTTATCCCAATTCTTCTGTTCGTCATACTGCTCGGTAATCGGCTTCATGATCAGAGCCTTTCCGTTCTTATTGCCCGGGCAGACATCGGCACAGTTACCGCAACCGAGACAGTCCAATACGTTAACCTGAATACGGAAGCCCATATCGGGGAATTGCTTGCCTATAGCTTTAAGCGTACGTACGCCGGTCTTCTCTTCTTCCTCCTTGGTCAGAACGAACGGACGGATGGTGGCGTGAGGACAGACATAAGCACACTGGTTGCACTGGATACAGTTATCTGCCTGCCACTCGGGAACCACAGCAGCCACACCGCGCTTTTCGCTGGCAGCCGTACCATTGTCCCAGGTGCCGTCTTCACGGCCTACAAAAGCAGAAACGGGCAAAGAGTCTCCGCGCTGAGCGTTGATAGGACGTACGATATTGTGAATGAAGTCCGTATCCTCGGGGTGACGAACCGGTTCTTCATCAGGCAGGTTAGCCCATTCCGGCTTAACTTCCACCTTAACCACATCCCCGCCACGATCAACGGCAGCGTAGTTCATGTTTACCACATCTTCACCCTTCTTACCGTAGCTCTTGACAATGAATTTCTTCATTTGCTCCACTGCCAGCTCATAAGGGATAACATTGGCAATCTTGAAGAATGCAGATTGCAGAATGGTATTGGTACGATTACCCAAACCGATTTCACGGGCAATCTTCGTGGCATTGATGATATAGAAGTTTATATTGTTCTGAGCCAGATATTTTTTGATATGTACAGGCAGATGGCTTTCGATTTCATCTTCACCCCAAAGAGAGTTCAACAGGAACGTACCCCCCTTCTTCAAACCGGCCAAAACATCGTACATACGCAGATATGCAGGCACGTGGCAGGCTACGAAGTTCGGGGTTACCACAAGGTATGTGGAACGGATGGGTTCGCTACCGAAGCGCAAGTGAGAACAGGTGAAACCGCCTGACTTCTTAGAGTCGTAAGCAAAATAGGCCTGACAGTATTTATTGGTGTTGTCACCGATAATCTTTACAGAGTTCTTGTTTGCACCTACCGTACCGTCGGCACCCAGACCAAAGAATTTGGCCTCGACCACATCGCTATCGAAGTGTATGTCCTGCTCAAGCGGAAGAGATGTGAAAGTGACATCGTCCACAATACCGATGGTGAAA
The DNA here is from genome assembly GCF_000379945.1 of Porphyromonas macacae DSM 20710 = JCM 13914. Taxonomy (GTDB): domain Bacteria; phylum Bacteroidota; class Bacteroidia; order Bacteroidales; family Porphyromonadaceae; genus Porphyromonas; species Porphyromonas macacae. Next base: position 22,502 of record NZ_KB904125.1, on the reverse strand, counting down.
CGATTCTTAGGCATCTTCATATCCAGATTCCTGTACACGGACATGATCTGAGCCGGTGTGGTGTCCTTAGAAGAAAGACCGTAACGACCACCCACAATTTCGGGAGCATCGGGCTTGCCGTAGAAAGCGTCCTTGACATCGAGATACAGAGGCTCGCCATTAGCACCCGGTTCTTTCGTTCTGTCTAATACGGCAATACGTTTAACCGTTTTGGGCAAAGCTCCGAGAAAATGCTCTACACTGAAGGGACGGTAAAGGTGAACGGCCAACAATCCGACTTTCTTACCCTCCGCACGCAAGTGATCGACTACCTCACGAATGGTTTCGGTTACCGATCCCATGGCAATAATTACATGCTCGGCGTCTTCCGCTCCATAGTAGTCGAAGAGGTGGTATTGACGACCGGTAACGGTAGCCACCTTGTCCATATACTCTTGAACGATGACAGGAACAGCGTCGTAGAAACGGTTGGAGGCTTCTCTGTTTTGGAAGAACACGTCTCCGTTTTGTGCCGTACCGCGTGTTACAGGAGCTTCAGGATTGAGAGCACGTTTGCGGAACGCCACAAGGGCATCCTGATCTACAAACTGAGCAAGATCTTCGGTATCCAGAGCTTCGATCTTCTGTATCTCATGGGAAGTACGGAAACCATCGAAGAAATGAATAAAAGGAATACAGCTCTTCAGAGTGGCCAAATGAGCTACTCCGGCCAAGTCCATAACCTCCTGTACCGAGCCGGTGACCAGTTGGGCAAATCCGGTGGTGCGGGCAGACATAACGTCCTGATGATCGCCAAAGATAGAAAGAGCATGAGATGCAAGCGTACGGGCCGCCACATGAAAAACACAGGGCAGCAACTCTCCTGCAATCTTATACATATTGGGAAGCATCAACAAAAGGCCTTGAGATGCAGTATAAGTACTGGTGAGCATACCGGTCTGAAGCGAACCGTGAACAGCCGCAGCAGCCCCGGCTTCACTTTGCATTTCCTGAACAAGAACCGTTTCGCCGAACATGTTTTTACGGCCTTGTGCTGCCCACTCGTCTACATACTCAGCCATTGTAGAAGATGGAGTGATGGGATAAATAGCAGCCACTTCGCTAAACATATAAGAAATATGTGCTGCAGCCTGATTACCATCACAGGTAAGATACTTCTTTTCTTTTGCCATTTTAATTAAACTCCTTTTGGATTTTTTATAAGTGATTTTATCTTTTTCTAATTCTGTTACTTCAGTTTCCTTTTTAATATAAGAAACCGAATAACCATAAAGGTATTTCTGCGCTACGACCATCGAACAAGTTATGCACCGCATAATAACAGCCTGCACCTAAGCGCGTACCGGGTTGCTCCTGCACCTTAAACGGCAAACGGCCATCCAGCAAGAAATCAGTTCCCGCACATTCGCCCACATCGACATGATGACCGCTGTAACGGAGTTGATTCAAGAAGAACGTCCGCAAATTATTTTCCTGGATCATAACCTCCGGATGCATAACGTAAGAGAGATTGGTATTATCGAGATAAACACGAGCCGGCTTCTTCGAAAATTGAGCCGTACCGGGTTTATACAAAAGAGTGATAAGACGTGCATCATTAAGGTATTTCAGGTAATTCATCACTGTAGCGCGCGAACTCTCGATCTGACCGGCCAACTGCGACACATTGAGTGTAGCGGGCGCTTCCAACCCCAACAAATACATCAGCCTGCGAATCTTGTAAAGAAAACGCTGCTCTATCTGCTTAATAAAAAGCACATCCACCTCAAGAGTCATGTTGATGGTTTTAAGCAGGTTTTCAGAATAATTGGCATCTTCCAAAAACAAAGGATAATAACCATGATGCATATAGTCCTGCAAAAGGTCATTGGGATTAACAGCTTTCAGAATATCACGGGCAATTGCTTGATGATTCTCCAAAATCTGCTGCAAAGTAAATGAAGGCAAAGCCAGATTTCTCTGAATGTTGATATACTCTCTGAGAGAAAAACCGGGCAATGTATAAACAGAAACCAGTCCGTTAAGATCGGGGTTCTCTGTCGTTAAGCGCATCACACTGCTACCGCTGAATATAATTTGCAGCTGCGGATAACGCTCCATACAGGCACGAAGCTCTGCACTCCAATCGGAGTACTTGAATAACTGATCCAAGAGCAAAACCCGACCACCCTCACGAACAAACTCACCGGCAAAATCGACCAACGTTTCCGTAGTAAAATAAAACTGGTTCAAATTGATATAAAGACACTGGCGATTTCCGGCTCCATAGTTCTCGCAGGCATAGTCCAGTAAAAAAGAGGTTTTACCTATACCGCGGGGACCTTTGATACCGATAAGTCGGTCTTGCCAATTGATTCTGTCCATCAACTGACGACGCACCAAAGGCTTATGATTCCTCAATAAATAATCATGTGTTCGGTAAAAATAGTCCACGTTATTAGCCATTTACGGGTAGCAAAGATAACGCAAGATTTTATTAAATGCAATATAGATATTACAAAAACAGCAAACAATGCCATAAATATGCTCTCTCCAATGACATTTTATAACAAAAATTCATATTAAAAGTCTTATTCTCACTTCAAAATCTCTAAAAACAAGCTATCAATACAAAAAATCATACGGTTTCAAAATATAGGGTGCGATTAAGTGAAAAGACTTTCACAAACATGAGTTCGATGTAAAGAAAACGCCTTTTATCAAACTCACATTAATTAAACCAACCTTATAAACCACAAAAAGAGCGACCGGAAAAAAACCGATCGCTCTTTATAAATTAAAAACAATTAAGACCTTCGTTTAGAACGTCACACCGAGTGTAACAAATGTAGTTGAACGGGAAAGATAAGAAGGGTTAAACTCATAAGCAGCGTCTACATGGGCTATTTTATACTTGAACCCTCCACCGATTGTCAAGCGAGTATGGTCGTGCTCTGCATAAACAAAGCCGGCACGAGCCGAAAGCATGTTCGCATAAACATATTCCGCACCCACATTTCCGGTAAACATAGAAGCCTTTTCAGGCAGGAAATAATACTGACCTGCCAATGACAAGGCAACATGATGTTCATTATTAAAGTTCATATCAAACTCACCACCAAGGCCACAGCTTGTCGGCAGTTTTACCTTTGAACCCTTACCGTAATCCAACTCAGGACCTATGTTCGCTCCGTTGGCACCAATCACAAAACTGGCATCAACTCCATTCATATCGAATGAGTTACGATAATACGCCGAAACATTAAATGCCGGTGCATTGCCTGTGTCCTTAATCTGACTTTGGATAAAAGACCCTCCGACAGCAACAGAAAAATGATCTGAAAGACGAAGAGCATAAGTCAGATCCACTGTCCAGTCTACGGGCTTGATATCTTTTCCGGTATCAGGTGCTATAGACAAACCACCGAGATAACGGAAACCGGCATTAATGCCATGTCTGCCCAAACGAACAGAAGCAGCGGCTGCATAGAACATTTGACGTCCGGCGTCTTCAAGGGATTTATAAATCTGAGTGGATCCGGAAACATGCCATACAGACTCTCCATACAGCAGGGAAGTAGGGTTGGAGTAGATAAACATATCCTTTGCCTCACCTAACTGATTGCCTCCCATGCCCATAGCACGGGCACTCGGATTAATTTCAAGAATCGGCAGGGCACGGCTTTCCTGGGCCAATAAAGAAGCCGGTACAGCCAACAGAATGAGAGACAATACTATATTTCTAATTTTCATAGATTATTCAAGATTTAGAGTTTAACAAAAGTCTTCTTATAAGAACCCTTATCACCGGAAACATACAATACATAAGTACCGGCCGACAATTTTTTCACATTGAGAACAACCAGAGATGAGATGCCTACATTATAGTTCTTATTCAGCACCAATTCTCCTCGAAGCGTACGTACTTCAAAGTTTGCACTGTTCATTGCCGGATTAACCAAAATATTCAGTTTATCTCGGGTAGGGATAGGATAAACCATATATACGGGGTCGTTAATATTAGGAACGACACGCACTTCAAATTGAGTTTCCACGGGATCGCTGATTCCATCACTGATGCTTACACGAACTACAGAAACTCCGGTTTTAAGGCCTTTGATCTCTAATTTGGAATCATCTTTAATAGAGGCTGTCATAACTCCGGCATCTGAAGAAGAAGCTGTAAAGGTTACTTTACGTCTTTTCTGATAGGTAAAATGTTTTGTAAGATCGAACTGTAAAGCTCCCTGATCAATACCTAAAATAGTGGACTTAATCGGTTCTTTCAGTGTCGGAGGTTCATATAAATATACCTCAAACGGGATGTCGATTTTAACAGAAGCTCCCAGCTCGTCAGTCAACTCCAGAATGATTTTGTATTTGCCAATAGGAGCAATGGCACGAATGGTAAACTCTAATTTATCATCAATGCGATAAACAGATACGCCACGGTTTTCACCGGAAATTTTATAAGTCCACTTATGACTGTCAGGATCGGAAATATTCAGAGCAAACTTATAAGTATCGGCTCCACTTATCGCAATCTCTTCTGTCGGAAGGCCCGTAGCTACAGGGGGATTATTCTTTTTAGTCTTAAACTTCTTAACATGCATTTTAGACTCCAAACCCCAGCGGTCTATAGCTATAACACCGGCATAATAATCGGTATCATCGGTTAAGTCTTTAAGTTTGTGAGAAATCTTTTCTCCGACTTCAAAACCAAATCCATTTATATCAACAAAAGGAACTGCAAGGTGATTTTCAGCCGTGAATTCCTTATCCGAGAAATACAGTCTGTAAATCACCGGTTTACCGTCATCTTCATCCTTAACGGCAGACCAGGTAAGGGTCATTTCAACATAATCGATTTCGGCAACAATATCCTTAACATCTTCGGGATGTTTATTCTGATTAATAGCAAACACCAAACCGGCATCTATATAACCGGCACCAAGACGTCCTTTATATTTAGGGTTTTCCGCATTGATATCCTTTGGACGCAAAGAGGTCAAAAGACGTTTTTTAAGATCTTCATTGGTAAATCCCTGTTTACCGAAATGAGATACAGCCAACGCTGCTATCCCGGAAACGTGAGGACATGCCATTGAGGTTCCCTGCATATAGGCATATTTTTTCCCTGCAAATTCTTTCACTTTAGGAGAAACCGTACTCAGAACCTGTCCTTTAGCGAAGTATTGATCTCCACCCGGAGCCATAATATCAGCCCACGTACCAAAGTTCGAATACCAAGCCTTCTTCCAATTCGGAGCCATCGCAGTTACAGCAATCACCTTTTCATAGGCGGCAGGATAAGATAAGAAATCCTTATCGTCATTACCCGCAGCAAACATCACAATACCGCCCTTCATTGGAGAATCTTTCAGTTGATTACCTTTATTATCGCAACCGGCATACTTAATAAAATAATCGATGGCGACCTTTAAATTCTCAGGCAAATACCCGGGTCCCGGATATCTGAAGCCCCAAGAGTTTTGGCTGATGACAGCACCATTATTGGCACCGTAAACAATAGCAGCAGCATCACTGTCAACACCACCGCCACCACCGCCGGCACCAAATATCTGACAGCTCATCAGACGTACACCCGAGCCCGCACTTCCATCTCCTCCGGCAACACCGCACACACCTATGCCATTGTTATTTCTGGCTGCCACAGTACCGGCTACGTGTGTACCGTGACTATAGTTATCGGGCTCCACAACACCGGTATTATTGGTAAAGTTGAAACCGGTAATATCATCTATATAACCGTTACCGTCATCATCGATACCATTACCCGGTATTTCCTTGGTATTTATCCAAATATTGTCTTTGAGATCTTCATGCTCATAATCCACCCCTCCATCGACAACCGAAACGATAACATTAGGGGTACCGGTTGTTGTTTTCCAGGCCTCGAACAGATTGATATCGGCACCGGCTACAGACTTTGGATATTTACCAAAATTCTTATAGTGCCATTGCAGTATTAACTGTGGATCATCAAAAGGCAAATTCTCGTCTGTTTGAATCGGTTGAGGAGGTGCTACGGCGAAAGGTGTGTAATCTTTATCATACTCTATCTCGTAAGACTTCTCAACGACGTCAAATTCTGAATTTGCTGCGAGAGTTGCAATACAAGTGTTAAGGTCCTGTTTTTCATCAAACCGAACAATAAACCAACGATCCAAACCTTCTCTGCGCATCCGCTCCTCAAAGCGAGGGTCTATCGGAAATAACGGTTTTATATCAGTAGTATTAATCTTGCTCAATGTAGCAGCCATAGTGGAAGGGATACTGTTCATAGAAATATCGCTTTGGGCCATTTTTGCCATCTGAGCGGCAAGATTCTCAGAAACCTTCACATAAGCGATACCCGAGATACCGTTTCCGGACAAGAGCTCAGGACTGGTATTCAACTCTGTGAGATCTTTTACTTCATTTGCCGAGTTTACTTCACGATCTTGAGCACATCCGCCCAAAAGCATAGCACAACCAAAGGCAAACAGGAAAAATTTATTCATAAAGACTATTAATATTAGATTTTGTAAACTGTGTTATTTGATCTTTTGTAAGACTGATGCATAATCCGATCGAGATTTTCGCATCTGCCCAAATACTGCAATCCAGGAAAGCATTAGAGTGTTAAAACCTGAAAATGATTTTATCACAATAAACATCCCACAAAACATACACATTAAAACTTATTAAAAAGAATGGGCGGAAAATCCCATATAATTCAAGGTTTAACGTAAGATCAAATGGTAAAGAAGTCACACTCTTCCCAAACATTATAAGTAAGAAAAGAAAGAGTGTGACTTCACATAAATTATAGATTTAGCTGAAATAAGGCAATTGGTTTCTTAATATATAAAAGAAACAAATTACTTTCTTTTCAGATATCGGTCTGTCTCCGAAATACGATCATTCAATTCTTTAACAAACTTATTACGAGCCTCTGAAGCTTTCTTTGTAGGAGCTAACAAAGCAGCTGCACTTCCATCCTTTTCATGCAGGAAGAAGTTGATCGAGAACACCGGCGCTCCATCCAAGATATCACTGAAGCTAACGCCACGAACGGCGGCCACCAGATTCTTCTCTTTGTGGAGATAGAATTCAATACCCGTACCTGATTTCAAGTATACGAAGCCTTCTTTCTTGAGCAGAGCTTTAAACTCTTTTGTGAGGTAGTATTTTCCACCTTCTTCCCAGGCACCGAGATTCAGATTCTCAAAAATATCGATACGCTCCATATTCAAACCTCTTTTAGCTTCCGGAGTGCTCTTGTTCCAATCGAAGAAATAACCTCTGAAAGTAATATCCGTTTCTTTTTTCTTCTCCTCTAAAAGCAAGAAATATATTTCTTTAGGGAAATCCTGAGCTTTAGATTCGGAAACAACCTCAAAGCCATTTTTCAATTCCTCAGCTTTAATTTGGGCATACTTCCACTTAGGATTATTTAACCATTCATAAGGTCCATAAGGGAATTCTTTGAAAGTAGGATAATCTTTAGGCTGTTTAAGCACAGACTTAAATGTCACCACAGAAAAACCTTTTACATCATACTCAACTTTTACATCAAACCCGAGCTCTTCGTTTTCACCCATAAATCCGGCTTCGTTTTCATCTGTTATGGTGAAACCGTTTTCCTTAAGCATAGCTTTATAGTCAGGAGATTTAACAGCCTCTATATCATTACCGGTCATACGTATATAGACCGTTTTTTTAGAAACCACATTGATTGCATATTCAAGATCGGGGAATACCGTAGAAGGTGTACAGAAGTAATATGACTCTTCATAAATACCCCAACCGGGCAAAGCATTGGAATGACCGGTTAAGAATGAACCCCTCTTCTGTTCAAAACTTATCAACTCATATTTTCCAACAGGATTTTTGAACAAAGGAAGAATATACTTAACAGATGCAACACCTTGTTGTTTAACAATAATTTCTTTGAGTACTGCACCATTCTTGGCAATCAGTTTAGCCACACGCAGAGCACCGTCATTGGCATCAACCTTGATATTGATGGTTCCGGCTTTTTTATTCAAAGAGAATTTAACCCAATTATCAGTAGGCTTCTCAAGTTCTACACTCCAATTTTCGGAGTTGGTTGTTACGGCAACCATTTCACCACCCCCTTCTTGCGGCAAAGAAATTTCGGTCTGATCTATATCGAAGATAATATCAGTAGCGGTTTGTGTTACTGCAATCGTAACAGAAGCATCACCGGACATTACCAAAACCTCACCCTTACGCTCAACGGGTTGAGCATTAGGAGCAGCCTTAATCTTCAGTGATTTTCCTTCTCTGACCAAAGTTAACCACTCAACACCTGCCATAGCATTCCATTTTTCCTTATTGGTCTCAATGGTTACTACTTTTTCTTCACCTTTCTTTGCAAAAGTCAATGAGGTTTCAGAGACTTTCAATTCTGCCTCTTCATAGTCATTGCCTTTGTCACATGAGGGAGCCACAAACAGCATGGCAATCAACCCCAGTAAAATGTACAATTTCGATTTCATAAGATATTATTTTAAAGTGAATGTTTCTCTCTGGTATTATTCCTTGGGGTAGGAGAAACATAAATAAACAAATAATGAACTTTCAAATCAGAATAGCATTCATTTCGTTCGAATCATCTATTCTTATTCTCTTCAGGGGATCTATATTATCATATAGAAAAGGCACAATCGCGAGGGAAAGATATAAACACACCCTCAAAAAATAAAAAACTCATTCAATCAGCCGGCTATTATTAAATATAAGACAAATAAAAAAGGCTTTTTCTATCCGGGTGGCTGAACCCTTAAGACGTGCACCTCAATTTATTCAAAATGTAAACCAATTAAAGCTTCTGAAAATTATTTTGTGTTTCTTTTTGGATTTCTATTGTCTAAAAGTATAACATATATTTGAAATAAACAACAACAATTAATTCAAGAATAGAGATATAATCAAAAAACAAGATTGAAACCGAAACAGAAAAAATCACACAAAACCCTATAAGACAAACAATTATAAATAAATACAAATTAAAAACGAGACACTTAACAAAATAATGACAAGCAAAACACATTTTTATATAGAAACACAAAACAACAAAGAATAATCAAATAAAGAATAAAAGAACAGGCCATTTAATAAATTTCATCTTTCCAATAAAAATAAGATCCATAGAAAGAAAAGTATATCAATATATTGAGAGAAAAAGCATGATTAAAACGAAAAAACAGAGACAAATTTGCCTCTGTTATAAATGCGTAAAACAAATAAAAATAACCGGTAAAACTAATGACGTTTCAGATAACCTCCTAAAGTTCTCATAATTCGAGATGTGGCATTTCCCCGGTTTTCGATGTATTCACTTGCCTGCCGTCCCATTTCTTTTCTCAAGCCCTCATTTTCCATAAAAACATCCATTACAGCAGCATAATCTTCAGGCACTTTTAATGCCCTTGCAGCGTTCGATGCCAATAGATCAACAGCTTCCTTAAACTTCTTATGGTTCGGCCCAAAAAGGACAGGAACACCATAAACCGCCGCCTCTGCCGTATTATGAATACCCCGGCCGAAACCACCGCCAATATATACGATATCTGCATATCTGTATATAGAGGACAACAGACCGAAGCAATCTATAATGATGCAATCAACCCCTTCTAACACACTCAAACCGGCAATCTGCGAAAAGCGTATGCTTTTTCGTTCCAGAGTCTGTTCAATAGCACACAAATGAGCTTCATGAATTTCATGAGGAGCGATAATCAGCTTTTGCTTCGGATGGCTATTGAAATACGGGATTATAAACTCCTCGTCTATCGGCCAGGAACTGCCGGCTACCAATATAACCTCTTCGGAAGATCTTTTTTGAATGAAATGCTCTATGGTATCTATCCTTTTCCGCTGGTTTCGAATGGCTAAGACACGGTCAAAACGAGTGTCGCCCGTCACACGAACGCGAGTAATGCCATATTCGTTTAACAAATCCCGTGAAGCCTCATCCTGTACAAACAGATAATCGAAAAGAGTTAAAAGTTTTCGATACCAAAAACCGTAAGGCTTAAAGAACAATTGTTTTTTGCTGAAAATCGCAGAAACCAAAAAAACAGGAACGGACTGCCTCCTTAATGCCAGCAAAAAATTCGGCCAAATCTCATACTTAATAAACAACACTGCCGAAGGATTCACGACACGAACAAAACGACGAGCATTCCTCTCCGTATCAGAAGGCATATAGACCACACAATCGGCTCCCTCATAATCTTTCCGGACTTCATAACCTGACGGGCTGAAGAAGGTAAGCAGGATTTTATAATCCGGAAAATCCTGTTTGATTCTCTCAATGAGAGGGCGTCCCTGTTCGAACTCTCCTAAGGAAGCGGCATGAATCCAAACGACAGGAGCTGTATTACGGGCAAAGCTTTGCTCTATTCTCGCCCAAGTCTCCTTTCGTCCGGCAATCATCTTCCGGGCTTTACGGTTAAACGGAGAAGCCGGCTTTATGGCAGCTCCGGAAAGCTGCCCGGCTATTCTATACAAAAACTTCATCCAAGTATCTCTACGGCACGTTGTAAACGACGAAGCGTTTCCTCCCGCCCCAGCAAAGCTGCAATATCAAACATATGAGGCCCTTTCGACTCGCCGACCAGAGCTAGCCGGAAAGCATTCATAATCTTCCCCATACCATAATTCTCGGCTTCAATCCAACTTTTGACATGCTCCTCCAAAGATTCGGCATCCCAGGAAGATTGCTCACCGAGCAGGGCAGCCAACTTTGTCATCTGTTCTGCACTGTCTTCTTTCCAACGTTTTTTCACGGTAGCCTCATCATACACATCAGGTGCTTCAAAGAAAAACGAACTTTCTTCCCAAAGTTGGGGGATCAGATTGACACGCTCCTTGACCAAAGCAATCACCCTGGCAACATATTCATCTGTGGCAGTAACATCATGTGTTTGCAGAACCGGTTTGAATAATTTTGCAATCTCCGTATTATCCATCTCCTGCAGATAATGGTGGTTAAACCAAAGTCCTTTCTCATAATCGAACTTCGCCCCGCTGCGACTGCATTTTTCTAAACGGAATTTCTCTATCAACTCCGCCATGCCCATCACCTCATCATTATCACCCGGATTCCAACCCAGTAAAGCAAGAAAATTAACCACAGCCTCGGGTAAATAACCGCTCTCACGATAACCGCTGCTGATAGCACCGGTTTCGGGATCATGCCACTCCAAAGGGAATACAGGAAACCCCAGCCGGTCTCCGTCCCGTTTACTCAGCTTGCCATTGCCTTCGGGCTTCAGCAGCAAAGAGAGGTGTGCAAACTGAGGCATCGTATCCGCCCACCCCAAAGCACGATAAAGAAGAACGTGCAGCGGTGCACTGGGCAACCACTCTTCACCTCTGATTACATGCGACACCTGCATCAAATGATCATCGACAATATTAGCCAGATGATAGGTAGGAAGATCGTCTGCACTTTTATAAAGAACTTTATCGTCAAGTATGGAAGAATTGATAACCACCTCGCCCCGGATAAGGTCGTTTACAACGATATCTTCCCCCGGCTCCACCTTGAAACGCACCACATAGCGCTCACCGGAATCGATAAGTTTTTTCACTTCTCCGGCAGACATTGTAAGCGCATTACGCATGGTCATACGCGTAGAGGCGTCGTATTGAAATGTTCCGTTTTCCTTACGTTTGGCATCCAGCTCCCCGGCCGAATCGAATGCAATATAAGCCTTGCCCGCATCCAGCAATTGCTGTACATAGGGACGATAAATATCCCGCCTTTCGCTCTGACGATAAGGGCCGTGATCTCCTCCATGGCCGACACCCTCATCGATCCCGATACCCAGCCATTGAAGAGCCTCTATGATATAAGCTTCGGCTCCGGGCACAAAACGGTTGCTGTCGGTGTCTTCTATACGTAAAATCATGGTACCGCCAAGTCTTTTGGCAAACAGATAGTTATATAAAGCCGTACGCACACCTCCGATATGAAGAGGTCCTGTAGGGCTGGGCGCAAAACGCACTCTTACCGGACTCATACTTTCTTATATTTTATTAATGACCACAAAGTTAAACAAACACAGAGATATAGAAACAAAAAACTGCCCCCACGATTGTGTGGAGGCAGTCGATTATAAAAAGAGGAAAGAACCTACAATGGGTTTTGCTGGCACAACTTATTTCCTACCAACTCCTTGTAAGGGATAACAAACTCCCAGACTTTATCATTGGCATCCTTAGGCAAGCCTTCGACATTCTTGCCGCTGTTACGTTGTTTGAACATCGCTTTTTGCTTTTCGTTCATGTACTTGTCATTCGTAGAGGCCAAACGATTAGGAACAATACCCAAACGTTTGATGTCATAGAAAGCCTGTCCCTCAAAATACAAGTCAATAAACTTATTCCTCAAAATCTCTTCTGCCAATTTATCTGCAGTCTTCATATCTTGAGAAACAGTATATTGAGGATCTCTGGTCTTCATAACTTCTTCAAGCGTTGCAACAGCACCCTGTATATTATTTTGTCTTGCTTGAGCTTCGGCCTTGATATAAAACATCTCACCCAATCTCATCAGCACTTGATCGATAAAAGATGATTTGTCATTAGCCACAGCAAACTTGATACATTGACCGGTCGTTTCCCACTTGTTTTCTCCTGTATTTTTATCTACCAGGAAATATCCGGGGTCTGCATCATCAGGTATTTTATCCCCCTGATCCAAGGCTACAAACCATTTTCTACGAACATCGGTTTTATTCATTTTATCATAATAAGAACGGTTTATGGCATATCTGAGGCTTTCATTCCATCCTCCTTTGAAGTTATAGGAGTAGTGCGCCCCGAAACCGGCATAATATCTATTTTGATCTGCAGCCTGCCGATAGCCCCACATCCATTCCGAAGCCTCATAATTGTTAAAGCCATTCAAAAGTTCGTCTCCACTCTGCAACTTGGCTTTAGTCGCTTTCATCGCTTCATTGGCATATTTCTCTGCCAGAGGGTAATCCTGCTGCGCCATAGCTATTCTGGCAGCAATTCCATAGGCTGTGCCCATAGTAAGACGATTTTTCTTGCCCGATATCTTTGCTTTGGCAAAAAGTTCCAAACCTTCTTTAATATCCTTATTGATCTGAGCATAAGTTTCTGCCACCGTAGACCTGGGCATCGGATCGATATTCGGTTCCAAGCGCAAAACAATACCCCAAGAAGAGTTGTCGCCACCCGGAACATAGCGCTTGCCAAACAGTTGTACCAGATTATTGAAGCAAAACGCACGAACAATAAGAGCTTCACCTCTCAGGCGGTTCATATCTTCAGGGGCGATCGTCTTGGCTTCAGCACTCATTTTAAGAACGGTATTGGCATGCTGAACAAGCGTATAATAATAGTCCCACGTAACATAGTTTATATTACCATTAGGATTACGATGATCCGTCCAGCGGTAAACGCCCATCCAAAGAGCCGTCAAAGAGTTAACATGACTGTTGCTCAACATATCGAGTTGAACATTCAAACAACCCGATCCATCGCCGAATCTCTGACCAAAATAATACATGTAAAACATGTTATGTATCCCGTCAAGAACACCTTCGATACCTTTCAACGATTGCTTCAAAGTTTCATCAGACAACGAATCGGTGGGAGCAGTATCCAAAAAACTTTTTTTACAACCGAAGGCAAAAGCCAGTAAAAAAACGGCTGCAATTATATATGATATTCTTTTCATAATATCTGATTTATCAAATTAGAAAGACAATGTAATATTCGCTGTAATTACTTTTGCAAAGCCATAATCAATGGCTGAAGCTATCCCGGAGTACTTACCCATGGGGTTCAAACCTTTACGCTTGGACAGGAAAAAGAGGTTTTCCGCCACAATGCTGAATCTGGCACCGGAAAGCTCCAACGGCCGAACCCATTTCTGCGGCAATGTATAACCGAGACTGACAGTCTTCAACAACAAAGAATTAGAAGAAATCAGGAAACGGTCTGAAGTCAGATTATCGTAATTGGTAGAAGTTGCATCCAAACGGGGAACATTGGTTATATCACCCGGCTTCTTCCAGGCATTTAACATATCTATATGCATAGCTCTACCTGCTTTCAACCTTCGGCCCATCAAGCCCTGATAACCTGTATCATAGGTTTTTCCACCCAACTGATATGCAAACTGCATAGAGAAGTCAAAGCCCTTGTAACTGGCTTCCGTTCCGAAGCCTCCATACATTTTCGGAATCGAAGAACCGGCAAAATGTTTTTTCACATAACGACCATCCTTTGTCCAAGTGGCCTTTTCACCCTCTTTCGCCATACCGATAAAATCAGGATTATTCGGATCTGCCAACTGCGGGTATTTCACATCATCGATACGATAAATAGCCAATCCGTCTTCAGGATCCACACCGATAAACTCATTAAGATAATATTCATTAACACTTCTACCCTCTTCATATTTATGATAAGCCAGCTCTATACCATCTTTTCTATTCTCTTCAGGTAAACGTACGATCTTATTCTTGAAGATTGTTCCGTTGAAGGAAACACCCCATTTAAAATCACGATTTTTGAAGATATCATAGTGAAAATCCATTTCAATACCCTGATTACGTATCTTACCGATATTTTTATCTATTGAAGCAACACCGGTCGATGCAGGCAGATCGTATGCAAACAACAAATCATCGGATTCTTTATTGAAAAATTCAACCGTTCCGTTAAAACGGTTAAACAGATTGAACTCAAGCGCCAGGTCATAAGCGGTTTGTTTCTCCCATTTCAGGTCAGGATTTCCAAGATTAGCAACACGCAAACCAATTCGATCGAAATTATTGTTACCTAAGCCAAAAAGCGTTTGGTATGCATAATAGGTCGAAATGAGATCATTACCGGTCTGGCCGATAGAGCCCCTGATCTTCAAAAAGGTCACCCAATCCTTGGCATCTTTCATAAAGTTCTCATTTGAAACAATCCAACCCAAACCGGTAGACCAGAAGTTACCCCAACGGTTGTTAAGGAAGCGGGATGTTCCATCGCGGCGATAAGAAAGCGACAGATTGTACAAATCTTTATAGTCGTAATTTACACGCCCAAAGTATCCCTCTTTGGTATGTTTGTCAGTATAAGAAGACATATCCGTCATCTTCAAAAGATTGGGCATTTCGTCGATTCCAAGCAAGAACATATTCTCTTTAGAAAGAAAAGAATGTGCTCTATTGTATTCATAACTCTCATGACCCAACATCGCATTGATATGATGATCGCCCAATTTAGTATCGTATTCCAACAACTGGTTGAAAGTGATCGTAGTATATCTATCATTTGAGATTCTCAAAAAACCCTGAGGCTGATCTCCCATGATGTTGTTAAATCTCACTTTGTCTGTTTTTCTAAGCAGGTCATAAGCAAGATTGGTGCGGAATTTCAAACCCTCATACAAGTTAAATTCGGCAAAAGTACGACTCGTGATGGCATCACGATCCCCATATTTTTTATCCAGAAACTGCTCATAAACAGGATTGAAACGACCGCTATACGGTCTCAAGGGGTTATAGTCGTATTGTTTTTGCCCCAGTCCGTCCAACACATAACTGCCATCATCGTTATGTTGATGGATCGGATAAATAGGAGCAATGTACTGCATAAAATTAAAAGCATTTGAGGTTTTTCCTCCATCAGCTTTCGGTTGCTCCGTATGTGTACGGCTG
Source organism: Porphyromonas macacae DSM 20710 = JCM 13914 (assembly GCF_000379945.1). Lineage (GTDB taxonomy): Bacteria > Bacteroidota > Bacteroidia > Bacteroidales > Porphyromonadaceae > Porphyromonas > Porphyromonas macacae. The sequence continues at coordinate 6,795 of NZ_KB904125.1, read as the reverse complement.
ATAGAAGTATTGGTTCCCAAAGTCAACCATTTGGTGATGTCATAAGACAGATTCACACGAGATGAATAACGTTCCAGAGAAGTATGTTTTTTATAACCGTCTTCACCCAAATAGCTGAGAGACATATAGCTCTTCATCTTATCCGTATTCAAACCGCCACTGAGCACATACTCCTGTCTGAATCCGGTACGGAAAAGCTCTTTTTCCCAATCCATATCATCTCCCCACAGAAGACCCTTAACTTCGGGATTCAAAGAACCGTCAGGCATCACAATCAAGGGAATTGCACCACCCGGATATTTGGGGTCGTTCGTTTTAATCCATTGTTTCGTTTTGGGGTCGAACCCCAACAAAGAAGAAATACCGGCATAGGGGTTATACTTCAAATCTTCCTGAACATAATAGTTCGCCCAATAAGCAGCCTGTTCATCATCCTTTCCCTGAACGTATTTCTGCTCATTAAACCACTGTTGCCATCTCAAAGGATAATACTGCATGGCATCTACCTTCTCATAGTTTTTCTGCCCTTTGCGGGTTGCCCCCAAATTGGTGGTAAATGTAAATTTGGGTTTACCGCTTGCAGCACGTGAGCCGCTCTTTGTCGTTATCAAAATAACACCGTTACCGGCACTGGAACCATAAAGAGAAGTAGAAGCTGCGTCTTTCAAAATACTCATACTCTGAATATCCTGAGCAGCAATATCGGAAATATCACCATTATAGATAGCCCCGTCCACAACGTACAACGGAGCGGAAGAAGCGTTGATAGAACCGAAACCACGAATACGGATTTGGGCAGAAGCACCGGGCTGACCTGAAGATGTCAGTACCTGAACCCCCGGAGCTACACCGCCAAGAGCATTGCTCACGTTCGTTATCGGCCGTTTCTCCAACTGTTTAGAAGATACGGAAGACTGTGCACCCACCATGGATTGCTTTTTAACCGTACCATAGGCCACAACAACCACTTCATCAAGCAATTTGGCTTCCGGCTTCATCACAATACGCATGTTGGCACTGATTGCAACTTCCTGTGTTTGCAGCCCAATATAGGTAACCACGATGGTTTTAGCCGCGGCCGGGGCCGTAAAACTGAATTTACCGTCAATGTCGGTTTGAGCTCCGACACCGGAAAATCCTTTAGCTATAACAGAAGCACCGATAACGGGTTGGTTATCTTCTGCCGAAATAACTATACCCGAAACGACTTTCTGCTGAGCCAAAGCCGTACCTATCGATAAGAACAGGCACGCAAAGAATAGCGTAAATCTTTTCATACTGATTTAATTTAGTTTAACAATCTTATTGATATACATATTTTTTCATAGCAATTGAAAAGGTTTGAGTGCATAAAATCTAATTATTCATGGTATATAATTTTAAGCAAGGACGAAGATAAACTTTTGAAGTGAAACATACAAACATGGATATAAAATATTTCGACATATCCAAGCAGAAGTTAAACATGAGCATATATTTGCCTAAACAAATCAAGACTGAACAGATATTTTTCCAAACATCAAAAAAAATCTGCAAGAATTATGTATAGCGACATAATTCTTGCAGATCATATAAAGACTTATAAATACTATCTTTTTTTACGCAAATTCAATAAAAACAGATTTAATAACCGGGGTTTTGCTGCTTTTTAAGTTTTTCATTTGCATTAATTTCATCTTCAGGAATTGCTAAAATTACCCTGAAATATTTATTGTCAAATTGAGCAGATTCTTTTGACAAAGGATAATGCCATCCGGGTTCTTTTATAGATTTATAACGAACGACCTCCTTGTTATTTCTCATCAAATCGAAGAAACGGAATCCTTCACCAACGAGTTCTTTAGAGCGTTCTGCAAGAATACGATCCAAATTGACATTTCCAACATCAACTTTATTTTTGGGGTTGGCACGCATCACAATTGTATTCAAATATTTCTCGGCTTTTGCCGTATTCCCCAATTTCACCGCAGCCTCGGCAGCATTCAGATAAACTTCTGCCAAACGTATTACAGGCACATCATTGGTTCTAACGTCATCCATTCCGGCCTTACCCGGATATTTATTAATCCAAATCTTAGCCTTAACATCTATTCCCAATTTAGAAATAGGATCCTCGGCATCCGTTCCTTCGGATGGAATGAATGCATTTAACCTTATATCTTCAGGATCGCTATTCAACTCATCATAAAACTTTTTGGTAATATGGGCATCAAGATAGCCGTCGGGAGAATACAAATAGCTTAAAGCCTCACGGTCTGCCCAGTCCTTCGTATCCTGGTTAACAATCGTAAATATCATCTCTTTTGACGCAGGATTACTCCAGATGGTTTTATACTCTTCAACCGTTTTGGCCAAGGTATATTTACCACTGTTAATCACCTCTTCCGCAAGTTGCAGTGCTTTTGTATTGTGCTCCTGTCCATCCATATAGAGATAAACTCTCGAAAGCAAACCTCTCACAGCCATTTTGCTCATCATACCATAAGAAGTTTCAGGAAAACCGGGTTCTTTCAAGGCATTCTCAAAATCAGAAATAACTTGTTTATAAACGTCGGACAATTTACTTCTTTCCGGCAAAGATTTACTCTCTATAACTTCAGTAACCAAAGGAACCCCCATGGTTTCTCCATTGGTCTGAGAATAAGGCAGCGCGTATATTCTGGCTAAGTCAAAGTGAGCCAAAGCCCTCACTGCCAAAGCTTGAGCGCGTGCATTGCTCAAGAGTGCCTTATCAGCATCCAAGGTCACCTTTTTATGAAGGTTATCACATGCCTGAAGCAATCTGTTAGCCGATCTGATTACGGAATAAGGCTTTGCCCACATATTCGGGCAGTTACTTCTTCCATATCTCATCTCATAAAGAGGAGAGGTTCTCATGGCCGGTTGTGTGGCTTGAACATCATCGCCTCTAACATCTCCAAAAACGATAAATGAAGCGGCATAATAAGACGTAGAGTTTGATGAGCCTTGCAGGTTGTCAAAAAGACCGGTGATCATAGGATCAAGCAAGTCTACCGAGTTCAACGCTTCATCCGTAGGAGTTGCGTTCGAAGGTTCTCTATCCAGCCATCCACTGCACGAAGTAGCAATGAGTGAAACCCCCAGCGCAAAGCATATATATTTCAAATTCAGTTTCATAATATTCTATTTAATAAGTTATGTTAAAAACCAAGTTGTACGCCGAAAGTAATTGTCTTCAAAGGAGGAGTTTCAAACATCACCAAACCGCCTATGGGCACTTCCGGGTCAGCTTTCAGTCCCTTGGATTTGAAGGTCAACAAGTTGTTTGCCGAAGTATAAACTCTTAAGCTTTCAATACCCAATTTGTTTGTCAAAGATTTCGGAGCCGTATAGCCCAATGTTAAGTTTTTCAAACGCATATGATTGGTAGAAAACAGCCACCTATCGGAGTGCACATCCTGATTACCGAACATAAACACAGGAAGCTCTGCTTTGTCTCCCGGTTTTTTCCACATCTTATCCACATCGTATGAATCAGGAATATTTCCAAAATACATAAAACCGCCGCCGTCGGAGTGTATCCAGCGTACGTTATCGTAAACATACCCGCCCAATGAATAGGTAAAAGTAAAGGCCATATCCACCGGTCCCATATTCAACGTATTGATAATACCGCCTGTCAGTTTAGGATCGGGATACTTATCCAAGGTGATCGGTTGGGCCTCAGCTGCGTTGGTGGTTAAAGATTTGTCAAGAGTTCCATCAGCATTTTCGGTATTCTTTACATACAAAGGCATACCTGTTTTCTCATCCACACCCTTATACTCTATAAGATTGAAACCATAATAAGGTTTACCTACTTCGTGAACGATTCGACCATCCTTGATACGAGTCTGCTCACCGTCGTATTTCAACAGTTTGTTCTTATTGTGAGCAAACGTAAATGTCGTACTCCAGCGGAAGTTCTCTTTATTGATGTTTTGACTTCTTATCTCCAACTCAAAACCGGTATTTCGCATTTCGCCAAGATTCTGCAATTCTCTCAAAAATCCCGTAGTCTGAGATATGGGTTTATACATCAACAGGTCTGTTGTCAAACGATTGTAAAAATCGAATGTAACCGAAACTCTTCTAAATAAGCTAAAGTCTAAACCGATGTTAAAAGCATTGTTTTTTTCCCATTTTAGATTTTTATTACCCAAATCGGTCTCGCGCATACCTGCTTTTCCCAAGTAATTATAACCGAATTTATATAAAGACATGTGATCATAATTACCGGAGGGCAATGTACCATTAATACCATAGGAAGCACGCAATCTCAAATCATCCAAAACAGATTTCATCTCTTGCATGAACTCTTCCGAGCTTATTTTCCAGGAGCCGGATACAGACCAGAAATTACCCCACCGTGAATCTTTGGATAATCTCGAAGAGCCATCACGTCTGAATGAGCCACCTAAAAAGTATTTAGAATCGAAGTTATAATCCACCTTACCCAAATAAGATAGCATTCGGAATCCTTCAGTACCGCTGCTCGCTCTTGAATCTCCCGCATTTTCTATCTCATTTTTGGTATAGGTAGGATACTTGGAACCATTAGCATAAATATATTTATAACTTCTATCCTCAGATTCGAATCCGACCAGAGCATTAACATTATGCTTATCGAAATCCTTATTAAAAATCAACTGAGATTGAGTGTTGGTTTTTATCCATTCCGAATTTATCCGTTGCATAACCCCCTGAGCGGCTTGACCATCACCGAAGCGAGGATCCCACCACACTTTTTGCTGGGTAGACAAATAATCGTAGCCTACAGCTTCCTTAAATTGAAGCCCGGGAAGTATATCGTAAGTAAACTCCACAGAAGGCAAAATACGGGTCATTCTGTTATTATTGACATTTATATCCAATACCTGCAAAGGATTATGCCCGTTAATTGCCGGGAAGTATTTTGCATAACTTCCATCCTTATTATAGGGATAAGAAGAAGGAGAAACGGACATGGCTATCGCCATGATAGGACTGCTAAATCCCGTACCTTCCCCGTTTACATTCTGATCGGTCAGGGCGAACATCGTTTTTGCATTCAAACCGAACCGTCCGTCCTTATGGGTGATATTCACATTTCCGGTAAAACGATCGAAGTCGGAAGCTTTGGTTATACCTTGCTGTCCCATATAAGAAAGAGAGGTAAAGAACTTCGTCTTGTCATTTCCTCCTGTAACATTCAACTCATAATTATTGGTAAAGCCTTTTCTAAAAAGTATATCTCTCCAATCCGTATAACTGCCGGTCCAAGGCATGGGTGCATAATTTTCGATCTTAGACTCTGCAAAAGCTTTTGCATCCTCAGGTGTTCCTCCCTGTTTATAAAGGATAAAATTCTCAAGACCGAGTTTCAACAATTCCCGGCGCTTCTCACCGTCCAGTACCGGCCGGTAGTTGATAGCCATATCGGAGAAACCCCAGTCTGCCTTAAAGCTGAATCTTGTTTTTCCCGTTTGTCCTCTTTTGGTTGTAATTACGATCACACCATTTGCGGCACGAGAACCATATAAAGAAGCTGCAGCAGCATCCTTGATTACCGAAATATTTTCTATATCGTTCGAGTTGATCATAGACAACATGTTACTTCCCGAACCGGAGTATGAGAATTCCGCAGCATTGTCATTCATCATTGGGATACCATCGATAACGAAAAGAGGCTCATTGCCTGCGTTAATGGAACCCATACCTCGAATTCTAAGGGTAGCGGTACCACCCGGCTGACCGGAATTCTGACTGATATTCAAACCGGCAATGGCACCGGAGAGTTTATCCTCCAATTTTGCCGTCGGAATATCTTTCATGGTTTTTGAAGAAATCGTTGTGGCAGAACCGGTAAATGACGATTTTCGTACATTTCCATATCCGGTAACCACCACCTCTTCCAATAGTTTTGAGTCAGGCTGCAAAACAATTCTCATGTTCGATGTAATTGCAACTTCCCGAGACTGCATACCCATATAACTCACCACAATGGTGGTGGCAGCAGAAGGAGCATTGAAGCTGAATTTTCCGTCGATATCGGTTTGCGCTCCGACTCCGGCAAACCCCTTGGCTACGACAGAAGCACCGATAACAGGCTGATTATCTTCTGCCGAGATAACCACCCCCGAAACGATCTTTTGCTGAGCCATTACTGCACCTATCGACAAAAACAGGCACACGAAGAATAGCGTAAATCTTTTCATACTCATTTTAATTAGTTTAACATCATATTAAAAGGTTATTCTTAATATTCACATGCGTTTTTCAACAAATAATAAAATCAAGCCAAAACAACAATTGGGAGCTAATATAGTTGTTTGATAGAAAAAAAGCAAGCGTGGAATACTTTCATCATAAAAAAACCATCAAAAACAAACAAAAAGAACGATAAATAAGATAAAAAAACAACACAACAACAAGAAAAATCGGGAACAAACATTTTAATTATAGAATCTCAAAAGAGAAAAATAAATACATCTCTCCCCCCATAGAAACCCTGTTACAAAAGGGGCTGTGTCAAAATTCATTTTTGGGGCAGCCTCCTTTTTTTATTCCTCATCCAACGACAAAGCCCCAACTTTCACAAGCTAGGGCTTCGTTCGTTCACTAAGTTTGAGTAACTTAGCAAATATCAATTACTTAATGAATACAAAGTTACACTTTCGTCCTTACATATCCGACCCCATCCTGCTATTTCCTGCAGAACTTGGTCAAGATATTGATGCCAATGACCCTGTGCGCCTGGTCAACAGCATTGTAGATTCGCTGAATTTAGAATCAATCCAAGGTCTCTATCGCGTT
>NZ_KB904124.1:486975-668483 GCF_000379945.1 Porphyromonas macacae DSM 20710 = JCM 13914 | reverse complement strand
TCTAAATTCAGCGAATCTACAATGCTGTTGACCAGGCGCACAGGGTCATTGGCATCAATATCTTGACCAAGTTCTGCAGGAAATAGCAGGATGGGGTCGGATATGTAAGGACGAAAGTGTAACTTTGTATTCATTAAGTAATTGATATTTGCTAAGTTACTCAAACTTAGTGAACGAACGAAGCCCTAGCTTGTGAAAGTTGGGGCTTTGTCGTTGGATGAGGAATAAAAAAAGGAGGCTGCCCCAAAAATGAATTTTGACACAGCCCCTTAGAAGTTATTCTTAATTTATTCTTTTTTTAACTTTGAAAATAAAGAACCCAAAAAGCCCTCCGTTTTCTTCTCCTCCCGACCATAACCATATCCATACTGCTTACCGTATCCATAGTAACTTCTGTTCATTTTTTTAAGATCTACGCCGTTGATAACAAGGCCGGGATTTTTGAACTTCTTTTCAAGATAAAGCGAATTAATCAAATCAAAAACACCACGTTCGGTGTAGTTTTCACGACAAACATAAACCGTGGCATCCGCATATTTAGCTACAATCAAAGTATCAACCACCAATCCGGCAGGAGCACTGTCAATAATGATATAATCGTAATTACGCCTCATTTTTTCGAGAATATCCTTTAAGATAGGCCTATCTAATAATTCGGCAGGATTGGGGGGAATTACTCCGGCATTCAGAATATGTAAATTTTCGGTTTGTCTACTGCAAGATAAACAGGCTTCATAATCAAGACTTTTCTCTGCAATCAGATTTGTAAGCCCTTTCGGAGGCACTTGAAATTGAAACACACGATGTAATTGAGGATTACGAATATCCATACCGATAATTATCACCTTCTTACCCAACAAAGCCAGACTGACAGCAAGGTTGCTTGAGATAAAAGATTTACCCTCTCCGGATTTCGTAGAAGTAAACAAAATAACCTGATCTTCCTCTTGTAGCGAGAACTGGATATTAGTACGGAGTGTTCTAAAGACCTCCGCCATAACGCTATTGTCATCTTTTTTTACTTGTATACTATCTTCCAAAGCATTCTTTTCGAAAGGGACATCTCCCCAAATAGGCATCTTGGACAAGCGTTCGATTTCCCTGCGGCTTTCAATCTTCGTTCTGAAAAAATCCAGCAGGAAGAAAATCAAAACAGGGATAACAAAACCTAAAATCAAGGCTGAAAGTAAAATAAGATTCTTTCGAGGAGAAACAGGCATAGAAGAAGCAAGGGCATCGTCGATAATCTTTGCATTATCGGCTGTAGCAGCCATCGCAATGGAATTTTCTTCTCTTTTTTGCATCAACATCAGAAACAACTGTGCCTGTATCTCTTGCTGACGGTTAATATCCACCAAAATACGCTCTTGAGTAGGAGCACTGCTAATCTGACTGTTAAATTTATTAGCCTGCTGTTTAATTCCTTTTTCTGTAATTCTAAGACCTTTATATGCACTATTTATAGAGGCTAATACATTTGAGCGTAAATGTTTTAGAGACTCATTCTTCTGAAGCATTAGCGGACTATTTTCCGAAACCGTTCGTGCCAATTGATTTCGCTCGATAATAGCAACATTATACTGATCGATAAGAGAAGTCAGACTTAAATCTTCAAGTCCTACATTACTCGGTATAACCTGATCCTTGTTATTTATATCCCGAACATAATCCTGGAGATACTCCATAATCTTCAATTGGGTATTTACTTTAACCAGTTGTTGATCTATCTCAGACTTTCCTTTAACGATAACCTCCAAGTCTTTGATAGTTGTCAAACCGGCAGAGCGTTTGGTACTTTCCAGCTGCTTCTCGGTATTGCCAAGTTCCCGTCCGATAATAGCCAAACGATCATTGATGAACTCTTCCGTTTTTTGTGCTACGGTATTCTTATCCAAATTAGACTCTTCATTGTAAGTATCTATCAGTTTTCTTATAAAAAACTCTCCCCACTCTCTATCCAAAGATCTAAAGCGCAGAGACACAACAGAACTTCTTTTTTCCGTTAAGGAGATACTGATCCTGCTCAATAAATCTTTCGCTTTATTAATAGGAGGGTGCACTGTGATATGAATAGTTTCACCAACATGGTCGTCCCAATTACGTCCTTCTTCTTTATGAAGAGACAAAACACCTATCGGGGAAGCAAATGTTGCAGGAAACTGACTGAAAGTTTGAGAGATTTCTTTTTTCTCCTCATCAATCCACTTAATAAGAACAGAGCCTTCTTTATTTATTTTAGCAGTAAATCGGAAAGCATTTTTTATTTTTTCTAAATCAATGCCGGAAGTACTGATCCGTACCGGTTGATTGAAAAAGAGATAACTCGAAGCCACCTTCCCTTTAACCAGATAGTCAATATGGGCGTCTATCGAAACAACTGTCTTCTTGATTAAACTTTTTGACTTTAATATTTCAAGTTCATTGGCCACATTGCTGGTTGTGGAAAAACCAAAGTTTTGGAGATTGATAAAATCGGCCGCATTGCCTCCTCCCTTGTTTTTATCTTCCTTAAATAAAATAGAAGCAGAAACTTCATACTGCTTGGGAGTATATCGTAAATATAGATAAGCACCTAAGAGACATAAAAAGATAGAAAAAAGGAACCATTTCCAGTGAATAATATATTTGTCAATAAGCATCTTCAGGTCGAAGCTTTCATTACTGTCGATTCCTTCGTTATATGTACTTTTAATTTCGTCCATTGAGAAAAAACTATAATATTATAAGGTTTAGCGTAATATAGAAACCAGTAAGGTGGCAATAGAAGTCAGCACGGATACAACAGAAAACCAGATTGTCGTTCCACTGGAAATGCCCGAGCTTTGGGCTCTGGCCTTATTCGGTTGGACATAAAGCACATCTCCCTGTTGTAAATAAAAATAAGGAGACTTAAGAATATCCACATCGTTCAAATCCAAAGTAACCACAAGTTTCTCTCCCCCATCACTCTCTCTTAATAACTTAACCTGTTTTCTATCTCCATAAATAGTGAGATCCCCTGCTTGAGAGAGGGCCTGAAAGATATTTATCTTCCCATTATCCACATTGTAACGACCGGGCCTGTTAACTTCACCTAAAACGGATACCTGATAATTTATAATGCGAACATTCACACTAACCATCTCGTTAATATAATTTTTCAAAAGAATTGCTTTAATAAGCTCCTCTACCTGTTTCTCCGTTTTACCGAGCACATTTACCGAACCAATGACCGGCAAATTGATATTCCCATCATTATCGACAATATATGAGGGATATCCTGTTCCATTGGTATAGCCATTAGATGAAATATATGTATTCGGAATATTAAAAGCTTCTACAGCCGTTTTATCCAAAGCTCCTATACTGACCGTCAATATGTCTTTCGATTTTATCTGAGAATCAAAAGATTTCTCCTGACCGGCAATTCTGAGAATTTCCTGCTCTTCTTTCGCCTGCAAATATGCAAGATCTTTCACGCTACCACAAGAGGACAACAATAATAAAAAAAGGCCGATTGTCCAAAATAGAACTAAATTCTTCTTCATCTGTATAATTAAAAAATATATTTTCCCCGCTTGATATTATTCGTCTTGTTTTATTCTTTCACAATGACGATAAAATCTATAATTATCACAAAATTAAGATAATCTGATTGATTACTCTGCGATTTAATTGCTTTTTTCCAATAAATGTTAAAATCAACCCCCTCAAAAGAGCTTACACTTACTTTTAGTTTACCTTGATTTGAATTTATTATTCAAAATAAATCATGGCTCTACAATCCTCAAACACAAAGAAGTACAAAAACGCTTGCTGTTCAAGCTATTCATTTAACTTTGTATGATTACTATGCGTTTTATGAAGAAAAGTAAATATTCGATAATAACAGCGTTACTCCTTTTCATGAGTAGCAGCATACATACTTGGGCACAACAGGAAAAAGGGCGTAATCATAACGTATACTCCGGCTCCGAAATATCCGACACTCCTGAAGAACTGTTACTGGTCCGTGGCGATAAACTAAAAAGTTACCGCATACTACCCAATCTGGCCATGCCCATTCGAACGCAGATGGCGGATACCGTTACGACATACTTCTACAGAAGGCAAAGTGCGGAAGGTCGTTCTTTAGGCATTTCTTATTTGGGCAACCTGAACTCCCCATGGCAAAGCATGCTTTATTTCGACAGGCCGATGGAGCGGGAACACTTCGCTTATAAACAAGTTCTGTCGAGATTGTTAACAACACCGGAAACTGCCCGGTTTTACAACACCAAAACACCTTTTACCTTACTCACCTATCACCGAAATTGGAGTGTAGAGGAACGGGAAGAAGTTTTCAAGGGTATTTTCGGCATAAACTTCGGGAAAAGGTTTAATATAGGTGCCGACTTCAATTATACAATGGCACATGGCTTCTATAACTCCCAGGCAACCGAAAATGTCAATTACAGATTCTTCTCAAATTATCGTTCGGATAAATATGAGGCATTCGGACATTTTGGGAACGAAAATTTCAGAATAACAGAAAACGGAGGGATCAGCAACGATGAATATATTACCGACCCGGAAAAATTTTCAAAAGGGAAAAAGGATATAAAACCTTCAGAAATTCCGGTAAGATTTCCCAGTAAAATGCTTTGGAACAGCGTACGTTCCGGATACGCCTATTTCGCACACAGATACAATCTGGGATATTATAAAGAAGCCGTCATCGATTCGACTCTTCTAAATCCCCGAACCCAACGATTAAGGGGTTTATATCCGGAGGATCCGGAAATCAAACCGGATTCGATCGAATTCGTTCCGGTGGCAAGTATTGCGCACACGTTTACGTACAATAGAAATTTCAGAAGATTCATTTCGAAGACAAAAGCAAACTGGCAGGAATTATATCCGGAACATTTCATCGACACAAAAGATGAAAACGGTAATATTTCCATCCTCCCCAATGACACAGCAGCCTTAAACGAAATAACAAATACGCTTGCGATTTCCGTGCGTGAAGGTTTCAAAAAATGGGTTAAATTCGGATTATCAGCCTATGTCAGACTGGAAAACAGATCGATATCTCTAATCAGCAAAGAACCGGCCAGCCTGTTCTACAACTCTGTAAAAGAATTCGACACCTACCTTGGCGGTAGCATAGAGCGAACTCAGGGAAAAGGTTTCAACTTTTTTGCCAATGGCGAAATTTCCGTTTTAGGAGAAAACATCGGGAACTTCCGCTTAAACGGTGAAATAAACACCCATTTTTCGCTCTTTAAAAAGCAATTCAGCCTTATGGCCGATGCCAAACTACACAATGTAAAGCCCGGCTATTTTGTTAAACACCATCACGGCACCTTCCATTGGTGGGATGAGGATTTTACTTTTGAGCGCAAACTCATGCTTTCCGCCACTGCTTCTTTAGACAGTTGGGGCACTTTTTTCCAGCTAAAATCAGGTACGCTGCAAAACTTCATATATTATAACAATAAAGGATATCCAAAACAGCATTCAAGCGTAATCGAAGTTGCTGAAGGACGAATCGGCCACCGTTTTCACTGGAAAAATCTTAATTGGGAGCTACAAGGAGCCTATCAAATATCTTCAAACGAAGAAATATTGCCACTATCCAAAATCACTGCATACGCCAATATTTTTGGAGATTTCTACATAGCCGGAGTATTAAGAACACAAATCGGCATGGAGGGACATTACTTCTCTCAATTCAAAGCCCCCTATTATGAACCGGCTGTAATGCAATTCATAAATCAGGAAGAAAAATCCATTGGCGGCAAAGCTCCTCTCCTGAATGCCTACCTGAACATTCACCTGAAACAGATACACGCTTTTCTTAAAATGTACAATATCGGCGAATTGTTCTTCAAGCCCGATCGTTTTACTGCATTGCACTACCCCATCGACCCCATGAACTTCAGATTAGGTATTGCAGTCGATTTTAACAAATAAAACATGAATAAGCGTCTACTTATATATACAGGGCTACTGCTCATCGTGCTGATAATGATGTTTTTTCTTACCAAACGCTCCAAACAGCACGAAACCGCTTCAACTGCGTATCCGGTAAGAGATCTTCCGGAAATAAAAGCAAGCGGCTTTATGCGTTTGCTGGCAACTTATACCCCTTCGGAATACACGATAAGTAAAGATCGGATAGACGGTAAAGCGTTCGACCTAGCCCGACTGTTAGAAGAAAAAACGAACATCAGCACACAAGTTTTATTGGAAAATCGTTGGGAAATCGGTTCTCGAATGCTACTCAACGGAGAAGTCGATATAATCCTGTTTCCTGTCTTTCAAACTTCAGAAATAGACACGACACTCTTCTCCATAGTAGACCGAACAGATGAAGAACAGTTGTATTTAGTTCAGCGAAAAAACGACAGTCTGTACCACATCAAAGAGCAGATAGAACTGGGAGGAGATACAGTTGTATTGCCGAAGAACAGGGCTCTCAAACTTTTCATCGAACATCTTTCCAGTGAAATCGGAGAAAACATCCATATAAAAACAGATGAGCTCTACCAAACAGAACAATTGGCTATCATGGTAAGCAAAGGGCTAATCAACTATACCGTTTGTACTCAAAAACAACAGGAGTTGTTCAAAACGGCTTTTCCTGATTTAGATTGCTCTTTACCGATCAGTTATAATCTTATTCAGGGCTGGATAACTCGCAAAAGCTCTCCCATTTTGACCGACAGCATCAACCGGTGGTTTCAAAAAAACAAGTAAGGCTTTGGAAACTAACCCTTACGTTTGACAATTGTATTAAAAACACAGTTCATTAAAATAAATTATATTTGTTATTTAAGAATCAATTTTTAATCTAAATGAAAGACTTCTTCAAAATGTTCTTCGCCTCCGTTCTGGGGGTAGTTACAGCAGGTATTATTCTGGCATGTATCAGTTTATTTATCATGGTTGGTTGGATAACAAGTGTTGCCTCTTCATTCTCGAAAACAGAGAGTGTATCCATACTTGACAACTCCATTCTGGTTATCAATTTTTCAGAATTACCCGAAACAGAGAATGACGATCCTTTCACCAGTTTCACCAAACAGGAAAAGACCATTACTCTTAGTAATGCAATCAAGGCTATCAAAATAGCCAAAAACAATCCCAGCATTAAGGGTATTTATCTGAACACAGAAATGCCGACAGCCGGTATGGCTTCATTGGACGAAGTAAGAAGAGCGCTGCAAGATTTTAAGAAGTCCGGTAAATTTATCATCGCCTATGGCGACAATTATACCCAAAAAGGTTACTACCTGAGCAGCATAGCCGATAAAGTTTTCTTAAACCCTTTGGGCAAGGTCAATATAATCGGTATTGCATCTTCTACCATTTTTTACAAAAAAGCATTGGACAAACTTGGCGTGGAGATGCTCACTTTCAAAGTGGGAACATACAAAGGTGCTGTAGAACCGTATATCTTAGACCATCTCAGCGATGCGAATAAAGAACAGATAAAGACATATATCAACGGGCTCTGGGATAATATCGTAGAAGACATTGCCAAGGCAAGAAATATCACACCGGAATCCATTAGGGAATTTGCAGACCAGGGTCATGCTTTAGAAGAAGGAGAAATGTTTCTAAAAACCGGATTGATCGACTCTTTGGTATATCGCGAAGACCTGTATGGTTATTTGAAAAATAAACTGGACATAGAAAAAAGTAAAAAACTGAATCTGGTTTCTCTTAATGATGTACTTGAAGGGGGAAATATTAAGGTATCCAAAGGAGAAAAAATTGCTGTTGTGTTTGCCGATGGAGTCATCATGCCCGAACAGGCCGACATCTATGATATGAGTTCGGGTATTACCGAAAAACTTACCAAACAACTGAAACAGCTTGCAGAAGACGATAATATCAAAGCCGTGGTCATGCGTGTCAACTCTCCGGGCGGAAGTGCTTTCCTGAGTGAACAAATATGGTATCAGGTGGCCAACATCAAAAAAGCAAAACCTATTGTTGTCAGCATGGGAGATTATGCAGCATCAGGCGGCTATTATATTTCGAGTGCAGCCAATAAAATTTTTGCAGAACCGAATACGCTGACAGGCTCGATCGGTATCTTCGGACAAGTTCCCAATGCATCCAAATTCGTGGAAAAAATCGGCTTGAATGTAGACGTGGTAAAGACATCCAAGTTCTCCGATATGATCCTGAGTGGCAACATTGCAGGTATAATGAAACCGATGAGTGAAGATGAAAAAGCTCTGATACAAAAAGAAGTGGAAAGAGGATACGATATCTTCATCAGTCGCGTGGCCGAAGGTCGAAACATGACCAAAGATAAAGTGGACTCCATAGGGCAAGGACGTGTATGGTTAGGCGAAAAAGCATTGGAGTTAGGTCTGGTAGATCATTTGGGCGGTTTGGACGATGCGATTGCTGCAGCAGCAAAACTGGCTAATCTGAGCAATTACAGATTGGTGTACGACGCATCTCAAAGCAGCAACATATTCGAGTTATTTTTCAAAACCGGTCGCCGGGAATTAGAACTGAGACTGATGGGCAAGGCCCTCAGCCGGGAAGAACTCTTCTTACTTCGCGAATACAGAAATATCATGCAACCGGGCATCATGACCCGGCTTCCTTACGGTTTTAATGCCTATTAAACGGTTTTATAAATGAGTTTGAATACGCATCCTAACTTCTGGCTAAAACCCCTTACATTTTTGTATGGGGCAGGAGTTAAGATGCGTAATGCTTTTTTCGACCACGGTCTCCTCAAGCAGGAAACTTTTAATATACCGGTCATTTGCGTTGGCAACATTACGGTTGGCGGAACAGGCAAAACTCCTCATGTGGAGTATCTGATCGAATTGCTACGGGATCACTACCGGATAGCGGTATTAAGCCGGGGATACAAGCGAAAAACGAAAGGATTGATCGAGGCTTGCACAGAATCCACGGTTGGTGAAGTAGGCGACGAACCTAAGCAAATAAAACTCAAATACCCTGATGTGCGTGTCATAGTAGACGGGAACAGGCGCCGGGCTCTCAAATGGCTTTTGGAGCAACCGGTGGAGAAACGTCCTCAAATCGTTATTTTAGATGACGGATACCAACATCGGTATATAAAACCGTCTTATGCTATACTTCTGACAGATTACAACCGTCCCATGATCGAAGATTCTCTCCTGCCCGAAGGCCGATTAAGAGAACCCATGAACGGACGTTTTCGTGCAGACTGTGTCATCATCACCAAATGTCCGGAAACGATGCAACCTATCGACAGAAGGATTGCAGATCGAGACTTAGGGCTTTACCCACACCAGAAAGCATTTTTTTCCGCAATGGTCTATGGTAAACCGCGATCGATAATATCGGGGAAAGAAACCGATTTACCATCCGATACCCCCCTTTTAGTTATATCAGGAATTGCCAAACCCGAACCGTTCCATCTCTATCTAAGCAATAGCTACCTAATTGCGGAAAAGCTGGTATTCGATGATCATCATAATTTCTCCATCCAGGAAATTGACGACATCGATAAAAAATTCCGGCAGCAACTGAATAACAATCCGAATGCTGCGGTGGTAACGACAGAAAAAGACGCAATGAGACTTGCCGAATTTGCCGATTACCTGTCTGAAGAAATAAAAGAGCGTTTATTTTATATTCCCATCAAGGTCAAAATTATGTTCGGTATGGAAAACAGCTTCAACAAACTGATCCATCAAGCGGCATCCCGTACAAACTTTTCTATCTAACATTCCAAATTATAAAATAAAATACGCCTTATCCCGAAAGACGAATATAGTATTATGCAAAGAACCGAAATATCCTCTCTCGGCGAGTTTGTTTTTATAGAACATCTCACCAAAGACTTCAAACCTAAAAACAAAAGTACCGAAACGAGTATCGGCGATGATGCCGCAGTACTGAACTACGGAGAAGGGAAAAGAGTTTTAATCACCACCGATATGTTGCTCGAAGGCATCCATTTCGATCTCGTATATTGTCCTCTCAAACACTTGGGCTACAAAGCTGCCGTGGTAAATTTCTCCGATATATATGCCATGTTCGGTACTCCTGGGCAACTGACCGTTTCAATAGGGGTATCCAAACGATTTTCAGTAGAAGATATCGAGGAGTTGTACGCCGGTATTCGACTGGCCTGCGATCTTTACAATGTCGACCTGATCGGAGGCGATACCTGTGCATCCATGACGGGGCTTACTCTGAGCCTGACCTGCATCGGCGAGGCAAGCCCGGAAGAAATTGTTTACAGAAAAGGGGCTCAGCCGACCGATCTGATCTGTGTTTCCGGCAATCTGGGAGCATCTTACATGGGATTACAGTTATTGGAGCGTGAAAAGCGGGTATTCGACGGCGATAAAGATTTCGTACCGGCTTTCGAAGGGCATGAATACATTCTGGAAAGACAGCTCAAACCCGAAGCCCGGAAAGACATTGTAGAATCACTGAAAAAAGCGAATATCAAACCGACCTCAATGATGGATATCTCCGATGGACTTTCATCCGAATTGCTTCACATCTCCAAAAACAGCCATGTGGGGATAAGAATCTATGAAGACAGGCTTCCCATCGATTATCAAACCGCATCGATGGCAGAACAGATGAATCTTAATGTAACGACAGTAGCTCTCAATGGAGGCGAAGACTACGAATTGCTGTTTACCGTACCCTTGGCCATGCACGACCTTGTAGCCGACATCGATGACATACACATTATCGGACACATTACGGCGCCGGAACTCGGAGCGGCACTGGTTACAAGAGACGGAGCTGAAATCCGCTTGCGTGCACAGGGGTGGAATGCCTTTAACGAAAATTAATTTTACTATTTAATATTATACCCGATTATGTTTTCAGGAATTGTAGAGGAATATGCCGAAGTAGTGGCATTAAAGAAGGAACAGTCTAATTTACACATCACGATGCGATGCTCTTTTGTGAATGAATTGAGCATAGACCAAAGTATCGCACACAACGGTGTCTGTTTGACTGTTGTAAACATTGAAGACGACACATATACCGTTACAGCCATACAGGAAACACTGGATCGCTCCAATCTCGGCTTGCTTCAAGTAGGCGACCTCGTGAATCTCGAACGTAGCATGATGATGGGCGGACGCCTCGACGGACATATCGTTCAAGGCCATGTAGATCAAACAGCACGTTGTATCGAAGTAACAGAGTGTGACGGCAGTTGGTATTATACATTCGAATATGATCTCATACCCGAAATGGCACGCAAAGGTTATATGACGGTAGAAAAAGGTTCTGTTTGTGTCAATGGGGTAAGCCTTACGGTGTGTAACTCCGAACTGAACAGTTTTCAGGTAGCTATCATCCCTTACACACACGACAATACAAACTTCTGCCGTATCGAGAGAGGTACAGTCGTAAACCTCGAATTCGACATCGTGGGCAAGTATCTGGCCAAAATGCAGGAATACAATAATCTGTAAGCCTACAATATCGGGAATGAATCTTCGGGATTTTATGAATCTGGTCACAAGCAGGCAGAGTGACCGAAAGTTTGATTCAGAAAGGGTTATAGACCGGTCTGTGCTGCTGAAAATTATCGAAGCGGCACGGCTGGCTCCGTCCGCCACCAACAGTCAACCCTGGAGTTTTATTCTGGTTACAGATGCCGAGACACGTCAAAAAGTGGCCTCTCGATGCGGAACGACTTTAGTGCCCATCAACCATTTTGCCCGGCAAGCCCCGGCTCAGATTGTGGTGGTGGAAGAGCGTTCCAACTGGACTTCACGTATAGGCAATAAACTTCAGGGGGAGCGTTTCTCCGATTATGACCTCGGGATAACGACAGCCCATATCGTTTTAGCTGCCGAAGCTGCCGGACTTGGCAGTTGCATCCTGGGTTTATTCCAGGAAAAAAAGCTCCGGCAAGAGCTGGGTATCCCGGATAGCAAACGCATTGCACTCGTCATTCTTTTAGGTTACAGCAAAGATCCGAAAAGACCAAAAAAACGCAAACCTATAGACTCAATTCTTCACATCGACAAATGGTAAATAACAACCACGACACTATGAATTATTCGAAATCCCTGTTTCTTTTATTTTTTTTATCCATAAGTTTTCTGGTTTACGGGCAAAAAAAATATTCGCATTATGTAAACCCGTTTATCGGCAGCAGCAACTTCGGCACAACCAACCCCGGAGCCAATCTTCCTCATGGTTTGATGAATATCACACCTTTCAATGTAATGGGTTCGGAGCTCAACTCTTTTGACAAAGACAAAAGATGGTGGAGTGCTCCCTATACCAGCGACAATAAGTTTTGCACAGGCTTCAGCCATGTGAATTTAAGCGGCGTAGGATGTCCCGATCTGGGCAGCATTCTCTTAATGCCCACAGCCGGCGAATTGGAAGTCGATTATCATAAGTACGGCAGTATTATGTCAAAGGAAAAAGCAAGACCGGGATACTACAGTACTTATCTGGATAATCACGGCATCAAAGCGGAAGTAACCGCCACGATGCGCACAGCACTTTCCGCATTCACATACAGCAAAGGAGGTAAAGCCAACATTCTGCTGAATCTGGGAGAAGGATTGACGAATGAATCGGGAGCCACGGTAAGGTTCATTAACGATTCCACCATTACAGGCAGCAAACTCATGGGCACATTTTGCTACAATCCGCAGGCTGTATTCAGACAGTATTTTGCCATGCGCATAGACCGTAAGGCTTTGGATCGTGGATACTGGAAAAAACAGCGCCCCATGGAAGGCGTAGAAGCCGAATGGGATCAGGATCATGGTAAATATAAGGTATACCGTGGCTATACCAAAGATATGAGCGGCGATGATATCGGCGTATGGTTCAGCTTCCATGTAAAACCGGGAGAAACGCTTTATGTACAAACGGCTGTCAGTTTTGTCAGCGAAGAGAATGCGCTAAAAAACCTGCATGAAGAGCAACAGACTGAACATATAGACCGCCCCTTCTTTACCCAACTGGTCGAAAAAGCAGAAAAAAGGTGGGATGAAACCTTAGGTATTATCGAAGTTGAAGGAGGAACGGATGAAGAAAAAACCATCTTCTACACCGCTCTCTATCACCTTCTGATTCATCCGAACATATTAAACGATGTGAACGGAGAATATCCCCAAATGGAGAGTCTGAAAACAGGCAAAAGAAATCACGACCGCTACACCGTCTACTCTTTGTGGGATACATATCGTAATGTGCACCCTTTGCTTTGCATTATTTACCCTAAGAGACAACTGGACATGGTAAACACCATGCTGGATATGTATCGAGAAAGCGGATGGCTGCCGAAATGGGAACTGTACGGGCGTGAAACGCTGACCATGGAAGGCGACCCTTCGATAAGCGTCATCAACGATACCTATCAACGCGGTCTGAGGGATTTTGACACCGCACTGGCATACGAAGCCATGAAAAAAGGAGCAGATACTCCCGGGAAAGAGAATAAAATGCGCCCCGACAACGACGACTACCTCTCTCTGGGCTATGTGCCGATACGGGGAAAGTATGACAACAGCGTATCGCATGCGTTGGAATATTACATTGCAGACTGGAATCTATCCTGTTTTGCGAGTGCTCTCGGTCACAAAAAAGATGCAAAAAAGTATCTGGCTCAGTCTCTGCGTTACAAAAAATATTACGATAAAGAATTCGGCACCTTACGCCCTGTATTGCCCGACGGCAAATTTCTTACTCCTTTCAATCCTCTGGATGGCCAAAATTTCGAGCCTTGTCCCGGATTTCATGAAGGAACGGCATGGAACTACACCTTTTTTGTGCCTCACGATATCAAAGGATTAACCAAATTGATGGGCGGAAAGAAAAAATTCGTACAAAAACTACAACTTGTTTTTGACAAAGGTTACTACGACCCTGCCAATGAACCCGATATCGCCTATCCTTATCTTTTCACCTACTTTCCGGACGAAGCCTGGCGAACACAAAAAATCACCCGCGAATTGCTGAAACAACATTTCCACAATGCCCCCACAGGCATACCGGGCAATGACGATACAGGCACAATGAGCGCATGGGCTGTATTCACCATGATGGGATTCTATCCGGATTGTCCGGGCAATACTGAATATGCCCTTACACTACCCGTTTTCTCCAAGATCACCATTCATTTGGATAAAAAGTACTATGCCAATGACAAGCTGGTTATTACCGTAGATCCAAAATTGAGGGAAAGCGGAAAATATTTCAACGGATATAAAATATCGTCTACCGGCAAGGTTTATAACAACACTTATCGCATCGACCACTCTTTACTTATGAACGCCAAAGAGTTGATATTCTTCTGACATAAGAATAAATTCTCCGGTCTGAAAGTATGAGAAACTCAAAAGTAAAATAATTATGGCTTTCTTTTGAACGTTGAACACGACATTCATTAGAAAAGATTTAACGACATGTAAAGGCTGTGCGTCAAAAATGAATTTTGATACACAGCCTTTTATAATATTCGCCACTTTCTTAAATGTGAATTTGTCTGATGGTTGAAAATTCTTAGCTCAATGGATTTTCAACGAAGTTAACTTGGATTTTTTTTCTTTGCCTGAAGAATTTTCAACCATCAGGCAGAGAATTTTCAATCTTTCTTGACAACAATTTCCATTTCTCTTATACACCTCTAAATCAGGCCATTACAGATAAAAAGAAAATATGGCAAAACGTGCAATCGTTTTTCATTTCTTCAAATGATATTGTCTTCCTCTCGTTTGCTTCTTCTTTGCATTTTTTTAATCAACGATTCTTAAAATTTCTGTGAAATTTATAATTCAGAATGGGAAATGCACGGTATTGCATAAAGTTTATCCACAATGGAAGTCTGTCCGATTATCCGTATCTTTGTACGATAAAATGATGCGTATACAATATATAGAAATCAAAGCTTGCTAATGAAAGAGATGGACGATCCTCAGAGACCGGCGTATGTGTTGGAAGAAGAGCTTTTACGAAAAAATCTGGAGCTGATACGTTCCGTAGCAGACCGTACGGGTGTGGAAATTATTCTGGCCTTCAAAGCATACGCCCTGTGGAAAACCTTTCCGATCATACGGGAATACATTCCTTACAGTACGGCAAGTTCTATTTTTGAGGCACGTCTGGCTTATTATGAAATGGGTTCGCCGGCTCATACTTTCAGCCCTGCTTATAAGCGCGATGAATTTGAAGAGATATGCCGTTTGAGCAGTCACGTAACGTTCAATTCTCTGAGCCAGTTCGAAGCTCTTAAGGATATTGCCGGAGCTTCTTCCGTCTCCTTGGGACTTAGAATCAATCCCGAGTTTTCTGCCATAGAAACAGAATTGTATAACCCATGCGCTCCGGGTTCACGCTTCGGCGTACCGGCATCTGAGATGCCCGATCCGCTACCGCAAGAAATAGAGGGATTACATTTTCACAGTTTGTGCGAAGGCTCTGCAGAGGATTTAAGGCAAACATTGGCCATTGTCGAGAAAAACTTTGCTTCGGCATTGAAGAAGGTTAAATGGCTGAATATGGGTGGGGGACACTTAATGACACGCAAAGATTATGATGTTGAATTGCTTGTAGATACCCTCCGCTCTTTCCAATCCCGGCATCCGCATTTGCAATTGATTATGGAGCCGGGCAGTGCTTTCGGGTGGCAAACAGGCTATTTACGCAGTCATGTTATCGATATTGTGGAGCATCAGGGTATTCGCACAGCCATCGTGGATGTTTCGTTTACCTGCCATATGCCCGACTGTCTGGAGATGCCTTATCATCCTGTTATTCGAGGAGCACAGCATACGCACGAATATAATGCTGCCGAAAATATTTATCGAATAGGGGGAAACAGTTGTCTCAGCGGAGACTATATGGGAAATTGGTTGTTCGATAAAGAGCTGCAGATCGGCAACGAAATCATATTCGAGGATATGCTGCACTACACTACGGTAAAAACCAATATGTTTAACGGCATTCCTCATCCCGATATCGTTTTGAAACGGACGAACGGAAGTATGGAGGTACTGCGCAGATACGGCTATGAAGACTACAAAGGCCGTATGGATTGATAACGACTAAAAGAAGAATTTGAAAATATGGGTATTTTTGGCTTATTCTCCAAGAAGAAAAAAGAAACTTTGGATGAAGGTTTGCAGAAAAGCAAAGAAAACGTTTTCGGAAAGCTCACACGTGCCATTGCCGGACGCAGCAAGGTCGACGACAGTGTGCTCGATGATCTTGAAGACATATTGATAACAAGCGATGTGGGAGTAGACACCACTTTGAAAATAATTAAACGCATCGAAGAACGTGTGGCACGTGATAAATACGTTTCCACATCCGAACTTACGAATATCCTGCGCGATGAAATCGGCAATCTGCTTAGTGAAAACGGAGTGAATGATGCGGAATCATTCACTCTGGAAAATACCGGCAAACCGTATGTAATTATGGTTGTGGGTGTGAATGGCGTAGGTAAAACCACCACTATCGGCAAACTGGCTTATCAGTTCAAACAGCAAGGTCTGAAAGTCATGCTGGGGGCTGCGGATACTTTCAGAGCGGCGGCCATCGAACAGTTGGAAATCTGGGCAAACCGGGTAGGCTGTCCGCTGATTAAGCAACAAATGGGCTCCGACCCCGCTTCCGTGGCCTTCGACACACTGAGTGCAGCCGTCAAATCCGAAGCCGATGTTGTTATCGTCGATACGGCAGGCCGCTTACATAATAAAATCGGGCTGATGAACGAGCTGTCCAAAATAAAAAAGGTTATGCAAAAGGTTGTTCCCGAAGCACCGCAAGAAGTTCTTTTGGTTCTGGATGGCTCTACAGGACAGAATGCTTTCGAACAGGCCAAACAGTTTACAGCAGCTACCGAAGTCAATGCCCTGGCAGTTACAAAACTTGACGGTACAGCCAAAGGCGGAGTAGTTATCGGTATTTCCGATCAGTTCCGCATTCCGGTCAAATACATAGGGCTGGGAGAAGGTATCGAAGACTTACAGGCTTTTCGCAAGAAAGAATTTGTGGATTCATTATTTGGTGAATGAAAAGAAACGAAATAGACGTAATCACGCTCGGTTGTTCTAAAAATCTGGTAGATTCGGAAGCTCTGATCAGACAATTTCTGGCTAACGGATTTACCGTAAAACACAATCCGGAGCAAATAAGGGGCGAAATCGTCGTTTTGAATACCTGTGGTTTCATAGCCGATGCGCAGGAAGAGTCTGTGAACATGATTCTGAACCTGGTAGAGGCCAAGAAAAGCGGCATCATCGGCCGGCTCTATGTAATGGGTTGCCTGAGCGAAAGGTTTAGGGAAGACCTGAAGAAAGAGATCCCCGAAGTAGATTTTTACTATGGCAAATTCGATTGGAAAGATTTATTGGACAAGCTGGGTAAATCCTATTACGCCGATGCCCGTCTGGCCGGAAATCCGCTGGCAATAACCACACCGTCTCATTACTCGTATCTCAAAATCTCGGAAGGCTGCGACCGACATTGCTCTTATTGTGCCATACCGTTGATCACAGGGAAACACAAATCGCGCTCCATGCAGGATATTCTTGCCGAAGCCCGACGTTTGGCCGACAGCGGTGTACGGGAATTACTGCTGATAGCTCAAGATTTAACTTATTATGGTCTGGATCTGAATGGCAAACATCAACTGCCGGAGTTAGTGGAACGCTTGTCCGATATCAAAGGTCTGGATTGGATTCGATTGCATTATGCCTATCCGACCCATTTTCCCTTCGATATATTACGTGTTATCCGGGAACGGGAGAATGTTTGCAAGTATTTGGACTTGGCTTTGCAGCATATCAGCGACCACATGCTTAAAAAAATGTGCAGAAATATTACCAAGCAACAGACTTTGGATGTTTTGGCACAAATAAGAGGCGAAGTGCCGGGTATAGCATTGC
This sequence comes from Porphyromonas macacae DSM 20710 = JCM 13914, assembly GCF_000379945.1. Taxonomy (GTDB): domain Bacteria; phylum Bacteroidota; class Bacteroidia; order Bacteroidales; family Porphyromonadaceae; genus Porphyromonas; species Porphyromonas macacae. Next base: position 650,598 of record NZ_KB904124.1, on the reverse strand, counting down.
GAACCACATTGATGACCGGACACCCGGATGAAACGGAAGAGGATTTTTTAGAGTTGCTGGATTTTGTCAACACCCAAAAATTCGATCGCCTGGGTGCTTTCGTCTATTCTCACGAAAAAGATACTTATTGCGATAAGCACTATGCCGACAATGTTCCTTTTGAAGTTAAACAGCAAAGACTCGACAAACTCATGTCTCTACAGGAGGAGATCGTTTATGGCTTGAATAGACAAAAAATCGGACAACGCTTCAAAGTTATAATCGACCGGAACGAAGATGAGTTCGATGTGGGTAGAACGGAATACGATTCCCCCGAAGTGGATCAGGAAATACTTATTCGCGCTTCTGATCAGAGCCGCTTGTCTGTGGGCGAATTTTATGAGGTAGAAATTGAAGATTGCGGTTCTTTCGACCTGTTTGGAAAAGTTGTAGAGTAAAGTTTGCACATGGAAAATAACAACAGTCTCCAACACGAATTGTGGATTGCCGAACTCGGACGTTCGGCAGAGGTGGAGTACGCTACCTCCGAAATGCTATGGAAAGCTTTAATTCAGCAATTGCAAATCCGTCTGGATCGTGGTGAAACCGTTTCGATTGCAGGTATCGGAGCTTTTTGTATAAATAAAAGTACCGAATATATTGCCGAACTTCCTGACGGTAAAAGATATTTGATCCCTCCTCGTATAAACCTGTTGTTAACACCGGAACAGAAAAATGCGACGCAGAATTTATTACCCGAAGCGTTGGCCGAAATAACCGGTTTTACATCTACGGTATGCAGTAAGTGGTGGATGGCGATAAGCTCTGTTTTTAAGATTTTTCTATCGGAAAAGAGCTGTGTATTTTGGAGTGGAATAGGTTCGTTTACAGCTGAGCAAAGCACCCCGGGCTCTCCATCCGGCTATACTTTTTTGCCGAATGGAGAATTGCCTGATTTCCTCAACCGATCTTTTTCGATGTTTGAACCGGTAGAGGTAGCAACCGGATACGATGTGCCGGATACGGCTGTTTTTACAGTTTCATCTCTCGATATGCTCTCAGGCTATATCACTTCTTACATTTCATGGACTACCGAAGAAATCCCGGAAGAATCAAAAGAATTGCAGCCGGCAGAAATAATTGCAAATCGATTGCCTGAAAGCAATCTTTTCGTAGAGACGGAGCAAATCGATGAAAGTAACAATGAGACGGAAGACAATGCTCTGCCCTCACCCAAAGAGGTGGTTCATGCGGATACCGAAATTCAGGAGTGCCATAAGGCGACGTTAAAGAAAGATGAAATAACCGAAGGGCAACCTCCGCAAAAATCCTTCTCCGGAACAATAGAACCGGCTCCCCAAAAAAAGAATAGAAAAGCTGTTTATTGGAGTATTGCAGGTATTCTATTGCTGCTCACCGTGTCATTTCTTATTTATCAGACCGTTATTGAACAGCAAAAAAAGCAGAAAAAAAATACGCCCGCAAAGGAACTTCCGAAAAGAAACCCGGCAATGGAAGTCAATAAACCAGCGGATCCCGTTCCCAATCCTCTGACTGAAACTGCTCCGGAGAAAAAACATTGGGAGTCATTGGCAACAACAAAGATCAAGGAAGGAGATCGACTGGCATCTTATGCTCGTAAGTTCTACGGCCACAAGGCTTTTTGGATTTATATCTATGAAGAGAATAAGGACATAATAAAAGATCCGAACAATATCCCCATCGGAGTGGAAATTAAGATACCGATGCCTGACAAATATGGAATAGATGCCTCGGATACTATTTCGATACAAAAGGCGTTAAGTTTAGAAAGGACAGAATATAAAATATGGCATAAAAACAAAATCCCATAACAGGCTTAATAGGCTATCTTTGTGGACAAAATGAGAAAATAACAAGAAATACAAACATTATAAAGATGGAACAACCGATAGATATTCGTGCTTTAACAGAATTCATCGAAAAGAAAAGCGCTTTTGTTGAATTATTGAAACAAGGTATGCACCAGGCCATTGTCGGACAAAACCACCTGGTAGAATCCCTGATCATCGGATTGCTGGCAGACGGCCATATTCTACTGGAAGGTGTGCCGGGTTTGGCAAAGACATTGGCCATTAAGACACTTGCCGGGCTGATCGATGCCGATTACAACCGTATACAGTTTACCCCGGATTTACTGCCGGCAGACGTATTGGGAACGCTCATGTATAGCCAGAAGAACGAAGAGTTTCAAGTAAAACAGGGGCCTATCTTCTCAAACTTTATTTTAGCGGACGAAATAAACCGTGCTCCGGCAAAAGTGCAAAGCGCATTATTGGAAGCCATGCAGGAGCGTCAGGTAACGATAGGCGATACTACCTATAAGTTGCCTGAGCCATTTCTGGTGATGGCTACGCAAAACCCCATAGAACAGGAGGGAACATATCCTCTTCCCGAAGCTCAGGTAGACCGTTTTATGTTGAAAGTATTGATTTCCTATCCGCAAAAGGAAGAAGAAAAGTTAATCATACGCCAACAAATAAATCCGGGAAATAATCCTATCCGGCCGGTCGTGTCCAAACAGGATATAATAGAGGCCCGCGACGTAGTCAAACAGGTTTATTTGGACGAAAAAATCGAACGCTACATCGTAGATATCGTGTTTGCGACACGTTTCCCCGAGCGTGCTCAATTAGAGTCGCTCTCTCCCATGATTTCATTTGGAGCATCCCCGCGTGCTTCTATCAATCTGGCTTTGGCTGCCCGTGCCTATGCGTTTATAAAGCAACGCGGATATGTTATTCCGGAAGACGTCCGTGCCGTATGTCATGATGTGATGAGACACCGTATCGGACTGAGTTACGAGGCCGAAGCCGCCAACCTGTCTTCCGATGAAATTATCAGTAATATCATCAACAAAGTAGAAGTGCCTTAATAGAGGAATTTGATTGTGGATACAGCAGAACTGCTAAAGAAAGTTCGTCGCATAGAAATAAAGGCAAGAGGACTTTCCGAACAAATATTTGCCGGTCAATACCACTCCGCCTTCAAGGGGCGGGGGATGGCTTTCAGCGAGGTCAGGAATTATCAGATTGGCGATGATGTACGGGATATCGATTGGAATGTGACGGCTCGTTATGCAAGCCCTCATGTCAAAGTCTTTGAAGAAGAACGTGAACTGACCGTTATGATAATGGTCGACTTATCGGGCAGTACCCTGTTCGGTACACAAAGTGAAACCAAGCGGGAACTGATTACGGAAATTGCGGCAACTTTGGCTTTTTCTGCCATACAGAACAATGATAAAGTCGGTGCCATCCTTTTTACCGATAAAGTGGAAAAATACATTCCGCCTAAAAGCGGTAAAAAACATATTCTTTATATCATCCGTGAGTTACTGGAATTCGAGCCGGATTCCAAGGGAACCGACTTGAATCATGCTTTGACTTTTTTGAGACAAGTGCTCAAAAAACGTTGTACTTCGTTTATCCTCTCGGATTTTATGCAATATGTTCCGAATTATCAGGATGCATTAACGATCGTTTCCCGAAGACATGACATGATTGGGGTACGTATCTATGACTTGCGCGAAAGAGAGTTGCCGAGAATGGGGCTGGTAAGGTTGCTGGATGCAGAAACAGGACAGGAAAGATGGATAGACACGGCATCCCGGAAAATCAGAAAGATTTACCAGGAAAACTATCAATCAGCCCAATCTCAACATGCCAATTTGTGCAAGAAACTGGGTATCGACAGCATAGATGTTCATACCGGTCAGGACTATGTGCCACAGCTAATCAATCTTTTTAAGAAAAGATCTTAGCTTTTTGATACTTAACTGATTATGCAATTAAGAAAAATTTTCTTTTTCACCGTCTGTGCAATATCCTCCGTTTCTTTGTTTGCCCAAAAGGTATCCGTACAAACGAAATTGGACAGGCATGAAATTAAAACAGGCGAACAGGCAGTATTGGATTTCACCATTCGCACCGATGACCTGACGAATACGCAATTGTTACTTCCCGCAGATTCCCTGGGAGGAACGAGATTCGAAGTCCTGAGTACGATATTTACGGATACGCTGGATATAGACGATCATATCAAAGAAATAAAAGGCCGGTGCCTTATTACATCGTTCGACTCTACACTGGTAACCATTCCTCCGATGATCGTTCAAACTCCGACAGCACAAGCGGAGTCACAACCATTGGCTTTGAACGTGGTCCAGCCGGAAGTAGATCTATCGAAGCCCGATGAGTTTTTCGACATCAAAACTCCGTGGAAACTGCCTTATACTCTGCGGGATATCCTGATAATCGTATATTCCAATCCCATCAGTTGGCTACTTATGTTCATCATGCTATTATTTATTATATGGCTGGAAACAAAGTTCAAATTCAGAAAAAAAGATCGTAACGCAGTCGCTGTACCGCAAATACGGTTATCACCCAAAGAAGAAGCAGAAGCCAATTTAGCAGCGTTGGATAAGCTAAAATTACCGGAACAGGGGCAATATAAACTGTTTTACAGTAATCTGGTGGAGATTTTGAAAATATATATTTATAGAGAGAAAGCTTTACATGTACAGGAAATGACTTCTTCGGAAGTTGTCGATACATTAAAACGAAATGCCGAACCCGAAAAACTGGTCACCTCTATACGCAGCATCTTTTTTATTGCAGATATGGCGAAGTTTGCCAAATACAAACCTTTACCGGATGAGCATTACAGATCGATGCAAGAGGCCTATGCTTTCCTGAATCTGGCAGATACAACCTGGAACCGTCATGAAGGAGGAGAGGAAAATAAAAATTTAACTGAAAAAGTGGAGGCTGAATTATGACTTTCGTAAATCCGCACCTCTTATACTTGTTGTTGATCATACCGGTTTTGATTTTCTGGTATATCTATCGCTTATTAAGAGTTCATCCCACATTATTGCTCCCGTCTTTAAGTTCTCTGGGAAAAACATCAGGAGGTTTCCGTTCCTATTTCAGGCATCTGTTGTTTATATTGCGGATGATTGCTCTGACTCTGCTCATTATAGCAATAGCTCGACCGCAAACAACGAACAGCTGGAGCAAAGATGCGGTAGAAGGTATCGACATTGTTTTGGCTATCGACATCAGCGGCAGTATGCTGGCCATGGATTTACAACCGAACAGAATAGAAGCAGCCATCGATGTTGCCCATAAGTTTATACAGAGCCGTCCGAATGATAATATCGGCTTGGTAGCTTTTTCGGGAGAAAGTTTTACGATGTGCCCTCTGACGACCGACCATGCCGTACTGTTAAACCGACTGGAGGACTCTAAAGTCGGTTTATTGGAAGACGGTACAGCCATCGGTTTGGGGATTACGACTGCAGTCAGTCGTTTGAAAGACAGTAAAACGAAGAGTAAAGTAATCATCTTATTGACCGATGGCTCCAACAACCGTGGCGATATTACGCCCAAAATGTCGGCTCAACTGGCAAGTACTTTCGGCATCCGTATGTACACCATAGGAGTCGGCACTCGCGGAGAGGCTCCCTACCCCGTGCCCACAGCTTTCGGTACGCGGGTACAAATGATGCCGGTAGATATCGATGAAAATATTTTAACGGAGATGGCCGACTTGACCGGAGGGAAATATTTCAGGGCTGTGGACAATCATTCCCTGAATGAAATATACCGGGAAATAGATCAATTAGAGAAAACAAAACTCTCCACTCAAAGCTTTCATACTAAACATGAAGAGTTTTGGATTTATGCCCTGCTGGCTTTCATCAGTGTATTGATCGAGTTTGTTTTACGTAATACATATCTTAGAACGAATCCGTAATGAAACTCCACTTTCAAAATCCCGAGATATTATATTGGCTGCTAATTATACTGCCGATGATTGCGATTTGGTATTATGCCTATTACCAAAGGCGTAAACAACAACGGCGGTTTGCAGAAGTGAAAATGTTAAGGCTTCTGAAGCCGGAAGCATCAAGCAAGCGAAGGCTATACAGAGGTGTATTGATGATTACCGCCACTTTCTTTTTGATTATCGTTTTGGCACGTCCTCAAATTCCGGGAGGGCCTCAGGTTCCGGAAGATCAAAAAGGAATAGAAGCCATGGTTTGCCTGGATATCTCGAATTCGATGTTAAGCCAGGATTTGGCTCCGGATCGTTTATCTTTCAGCAAACAAATCCTGAATCGTTTGTTCGACGAAATGGCCGGGAATAAAGTCGGTCTGATAGTTTTCGCCGGTAATGCTTACACACAAATACCTATCACAACAGATCTTTCGGCAGCCAAAGAAATGATTTCCGGCATAGACCCGGAAATGCTTACGGCACAGGGAACATCCATTGGAGCGGCTATCCAAATGGCTTCGAAAGCCTTTTCGGACAACAGAGAAATCGGGAAAACGATTATTGTGATAACCGACGGAGAAAATCATGAAGACGATGCCGTCAGCAAATCCAAGGATGCGGCCAGGGAAGGTATTCAAGTCAATGTAGTCGGAGTAGGATCTCCCGAAGGAGGGCCTATACCTGTTAATGACGGATACATGAAAGACGAAGAAGGTAAAGTAGTTATCACGAAGTTCAATGAAAGCATGTGTAATGAAATCGCTCAGAACGGTAACGGTATCGTGATAACAGGCACCAACGCATCGGCCATAGCAAACCGCTTGTTGAAACAACTGGATAAACTGCCAAAGGCCAATGTCTCCAAAAGCGGAATATCGGGCTATATGGAATTATTCGACCGGTTTGCTAAAATCGCTTTAATTTTGCTTATTGTAGAACTCTTCATTGAAGAGCGTAAGAGCCGTTTCTTACGTAAACTCAATCTTTTTAAGGATGAGAAAAAAGAATATAAATAAACCGGGGGTACTTCTCTTGATTATAATTTTGGGGACTCACTTTTCTTGGGCTCAAGGTATCAAGACGGATATCAGAAAAGGGAATAAACTTTTTAAGAAAGAAGTTTTTACCGATTCTGAAATCAGTTACAGAAAGGCATTGCAGCGAGACAGTACTTCTACTCATGCTCTTTTCGGATTATCCGATGCTTTATACAAACAGGGTAAAGAACAGGAGGCTGTAAATTATCTTGAAAGCTTATCCAATGTTCAAAATCTCACAAATGAAGAACGGGCTCATGTTTTTCACAATATCGGCAATGCCTTTATGAAGCAAAAAGATTTTGCAAAAAGTGTAGAAGCATACAAAATGTCTCTGCGCCTGAATCCGAATGATGACGAAACCCGCTATAATCTGGTTCTGGCACAGAAACAACTGCAACAAAACAAACAAAACCAGGGAGGCGGAGGAAATAATAACGAAAATGATCAATCCGATAAGGATAAGAACAAGGATAAAAATCAGGAACAGCAAAACCAGGATCAAAAAGATCAGAATAAAGAAAACCCTCAACAGCCCCAAAACCGGGATGAAAACAAATCGGATCAGCCTCAAAAAAATCAGGAAAGTGAGATGACACCACAACAGGCAGAACAGATTTTGGAGGCCTACAAACAAGATGAAAATAAAACACGTCAGAAGGTTGAGCGTGAAAAACAAAAAAAGCAACGTGCTGCGAGTGCTAAAATTAAAAAGAAATGGTAGGTGATTTCTATGATAAAGAACAGTTATAAAAAAATCTTCGCAATTATATTTTCTCTTTTACCGGTTGTCGGTTTCGCCCAATCTTTTAAGGTGAATGCACCGCAATCCGTGGCTATGGGCGAACGCTTTCAAATTGTGTTTTCTCTTGAAGATGCCTCGGGTTCGGATTTTAGAGCCCCTTCCATGTCGGATTTTGATGTCTTATACGGTCCGGCTGTTACTTCCAGCAGTATGGTGCAGTATAACAACGGGAAGCGCAGCAAATCACAGAGTACCTCATACACATATACTCTTATACCTAAAAAAGAGGGCACATTCGAAGTGGGAAGTGCTTCGATAAGAAGTCAGGGAAAACAGCTTACCACTCAAGCTTTTAAGATTAAGGTATTGCCTCCGAATACCCCTTCTCAGGGTACAGCCGGGAGTAGCAATCAAACGAATGGTACGGGACAAATCAGTTCGAATTCCATCTTTTACCGTACTATTGTCAATAAAACGAAGGTGTATGAGCAGGAAGCCATTGCGGTTACTTTCAAGTTGTACATAGATCCCAATATAGGTGTGCAGCAGTTGGAAGATCTTAAAATGCCGGAATTCAATGGTTTTATTTCTCAAACCGTGGAAGATGGCAATGAGGCTCAGCTGGTTCTGGAAAATTATAATGGCAGGAACTATCGAACAGCTGTCATTCAGCGTATGATTTTATTTCCACAGCGCAATGGCAGGCTACAACTCCCTGCCGGTATGATACAGGTGGCTCTGGCACTGCCGCCCGAACCGGATGAAGATCCTTTTTTCGCACGCCCGATTATCGTGAGCCGGAAAATTTATTCACAACCGGTTAATATCGATGTTACCCCTCTACCGGCAGAAGATAAACCCGGCTCTTTCAATGGAGCTGTGGGACAGTTTTCCATGAAGGTCAACCTTTCATCCCAAAAGCCGAAAACGAACGAATCCATGACCGTAACAGTCGATATTACGGGTGAGGGGAACCTGAAATTATTATCAAGTCCCGAACTGAAGTTCCCGGATACGTTTGAAGTTTACGATCCGAAAGTGGAAAACAAAATCGAAGTTACCGCCGGTGGAGTTCGAGGCAGCAGAACGATCGAATACTATGCCGTACCCCGGCAAACCGGTGAGTATACACTGCCGGAATTTGAATTTTCGTTCTTCGACCCTGTTTCCAAATCGTATAAAACACTTAAATCCAGATCTGTGAGTTTGTCCGTGTCTAAAGGGAAAGACGGGGTAAGTATGGTATCCTCTACCGCCAATAAAGAAGATATCAAATTATTGAGCCAGGATATCAGCTATCTCAAGAAAGAAACGGGAGTTAAACGACTGGTCGGTTACGATTTTACTTTCGGTTTGTTACATTGGTTATTGTATGTGATCGGTATCCTTATAGCTGTGATTGTTTTTGTTCCACTAAAACGTATGACACGACTGCAAAGCAACGAAACAGCACTCAAACACAGGAGAGCTAATAACGTTGCCAAACGAAGACTTCGCGAAGCAAATACATTTCGTCTGGCCGGAGATAAGGAATCTTTCAACACAGCTCTACTCAGAGCTTTATGGGGATTTCTCGGTGATAAATTCAAAATGTCTTTGTCCGAACTCAATCGCTCCAATATTGAAATCGTATTGAGCCGGAAAGGGGCAACATCCGAATTGATTGAAGATATTCTTAAAGTCATAGATCAGGCCGAATATGAAAAATATGCACCCTCTTCAGATTTGTCGGCGATGGATAAACTTTATGCGGATGCAGAAAAAATCATAGAACGGATTGTTAATGCTAAACTAAATTAATTGCACTATCATGAAACTATATAATTTGCTCTTTAGAATTTTGATATTGTTCATCGGCTTTTCTATCTTCTCTATCTTCTCATTAAAATTAAAAGCAGAAAACAATTCATACAACGGGCAAGACAGTGTTTTGCAAAAACCTGTCGACTCGGATAAACCTGCAGAGGCCGAGTCTTCATCTCTACACTCAGCACAAGACCCATTAGAATTGTATAATAAAAAGAATTATGAAGAAGCAGCTGCTATTTATGAGCAACGGATAAATGACGATGAAAAATATTCGGGTTATTACTACAATCTGGGTAATTGCTATTATAAACAAAACCTTTTCGGTAAAGCAATATTGAATTATGAACGTGCTCTCCGTTTGGACCCTCTGGATCAGGATATCCGCAAAAACCTAAGAATGGCACAATTAAAAACAGTGGATAAAGTGGCAAATACATCCACGTGGGTCGACGAAGCATGGCATATGGTAAGTTTTTCGTTTTCACTGACGGTCATTAACATAATTGCATTTTTCTTTTTCTGTGTGCTCCTTGCTTCGGTTGTAACAATTTTCGTATCACGAACGGCTCGGATGAAAAAAACAGGAATATCGATCGGTTTTGCAGCATTGATTATTACGATACTGTTCAATTTGATGGCATATCATCAAAAAAAATATTTTAACGAAGGAAAGAACGAAGCCATTGTCATAGAAAGAGAGGTAGCAGTCCGGAGTACTCCGGATCAAAGTGGTACTCTCTTGTTCAACCTGCATGAAGGTACTAAGGTGAAAATCACAGGAACACCCATATCCGGATGGTATCCGATCTCAGTCGGGGCAGACAAAGAAGGATGGCTTGCGGAGAATACCGTAGAGAAAATTCTGAAGAATTCAAATAAAACAAACGACTAAATTATACGGACGTGTTAGAGCAAATGTTAGATATAGAGCATTATGCCTTTCTTTTTCTCAATAGTGCTCATTCTCCTTTTTGGGATGCTTTCATGTATTTAATTTCTACAAAATGGTCTTGGACATGTGTTATTATTGCTTTTGTTACTTATCTCTTTTACAGGAAACCATTCAAGGAAGGTATGCTGGTGGTTATTTTCATACTGCTTTGCATACTGGTCTGCGATCAGCTCAGTTCCGGTATCGCAAAACCTTATTTCACCCGATTCAGACCGACCCATCATCCGGAATATGAAAATATTGTAAAAACGGTTTATGGTTACAGAGGTTATCTGTACGGCTTTTTTTCGGGTCATGCCTCCAATTTCTTTTCCGTAGCCATGCTAACAGCTCTTATTGTCAGAGATAAATGGTATTCGATCATTGTTTTCTCTCTGGCATCTTTGGTGGCTTATAGTCGCATATATTTAGGTGTTCACTTCATTTCCGATATTCTGGTAGGGGTGATTGTAGGATTGATCGTTGGCTTTCTGCTGTATAAATTATACAGATGGGTTCGTCTGAAATGGGTCAGTCCCAAGGGCCCTAAAGAGACCAACAGTATTTTCCGGATAGCTCTGCCATTCTGGAAATGGTCTATTGTGGGCTTTATCATGATAATGCTCAGCATATCGGCTCAGGTACGTGAAATCGTAAATGCAGTTTCCAAGCTGAACTAAAATATAAAATCCCTCGGTTAGGAGTTTTTTACGGTTTTGAGAAAAACGTTTCATGGGTATCGTTTTACACGCAGACAACGTTATCGGCCTAATTATTTTACAGGTGAAATACAATGCCAACAAACAGCTTTACCGATTTCAAATCTATTTTACCTTATATTTGTTGTGTTATTATTCTATATCACAACCCGGAATAAGACTAAAAACAACAATTGTAATGACAAACGCTCCTATTGGTATATTCGATTCGGGATACGGAGGATTGACCATTTCTTCAGAAATACGAAAATTATTGCCTCAATATGATTATATCTATCTCGGCGATAATGCTCGTGCTCCTTATGGAACACGTTCTTTTGAAGTAATCTATGACTTTACCCTGCAAGCCGTTAACAAACTGTTCGATATGGGATGTCCATTAATCATATTAGCTTGTAATACCGCTTCATCCAAAGCCCTAAGAAACATCCAGATGAATATGTTGCCGGTCAGCGAAGACCCGACCCGGCGTGTTTTGGGAGTTATCAGGCCGACAGTGGAAATTTTGGGTTCACTCTCAACCAATGGACACATCGGGGTTTTGGGAACCCCGGGAACCATTTCTTCACATAGCTATCAAATGGAAATAGCGAAATTATATCCTCACATGGCAGTCAGTGAAGAAGCCTGCCCCATGTGGGTACCGCTTGTGGAAACAGGAGAAGCAGAAAGTCCCGGAGCCGACTATTTTATCCGAAAGCATTTGGATAATCTTTTCAAGAAAGACGATTCTATCGACACGATTATTCTCGGTTGTACCCATTACCCGATCTTACGCCCCAAGATTAAAAGGTTAGTCACTTCTACCATTAAGATATTGGCACAGGGTGAATATGTCGCTTCTTCATTAAAAGATTACCTGCAAAGACACCCCGAAATGGAAAACCGAATTAGTAAAAACGGACAAATTCAATACTTGACTACAGAAAATCCGAGCCGTTTTGCAGATTTTGCGTCCATTTTCTTGAGTGATCCCATAGAGGCCGAACATATAAAAATAGATTAGTAAACAGTAGAACAAAATGACATGAAATCAGTAAACCTATTATTCGTACTTTGTATCGCAATATTTTCTTTTACGGGATGCAATACTTCCAAAGCAAAAGATAATAAAAACAATTCCGTAAAGCATAAAGCCCAAAAAACATTAAAAATGCTCTCAAAACAGCAAACGACCTGGCAACTGCTTTCTATAAAAGGAGATACTGTTTTTAAGAATATGAATACGACCCTCTTAATGGATCCTTCGGAGAATAAATTCTCCGGAAAAGCTCCCTGCAATATTTATGGGGGGACTTTGACAATAGACGAAAATGGCGGAATTAAATTCAGTGAAATTTATTCGACTCTTGCCGCTTGTGAGAACATCATGCAAGAACAGGAGTATATCGCCCGTTTGCAGGCAGTTAAAAGTTATCTGATAAAGGATGACAAGCTTTACTTATATGATGTGGAGCGGGCTGATGTCTCCGACTCTGTCGGCCCCATCATAGAGTTCGCCATGCCCAAGAAGTAACCGGGTATTTGGTTTAGAACAGATAAAAAGAGGTTGTTTGTCGAGGAAAAGCGTCTGTTTGTCGTTTTTCACTTAACAAACAACCTCTTCTTATTTATATTTGCATATATTCTTTTAATGTTAAATATATGAGAAACATCAATAAAAGATCATCGGGCAGCAACAGACATTCCAATGCTCCGGCTTTGATATTAATTTTTGCGGGTATTTTCTTTCTGTTGAAGAAAATGAATCTCATCAGCCCCGACTTTTCTTATGTTTTCTTGTCCTGGCCCATATTTATATTGATTTCGGGTTTATGGTTTTTGATATCGGGCAAGAAAAAAACAGGCATAATACTTTCCTTTGTGGGAATCTATTTTCTGGTACCAAGAATTCTTTTGCTTTACCCCGGTTTATTACCGAATATAGATGCTCATGAAATTCATAATCTATGGCCTTTGGTTCTCATTATTATCGGAGCAGCCATGCTTATACGCTCTCGAAAATTGAACAGAGATATACTCATAAATGAAGAGCATATAAAAGGAGATACCGGATACAAAACCGAAAGAGGAAAAATGGCTTCAGACTTCTCACAAGGCTATTTCCACAAGGAATGCATCTTTAGCGGCTCTGAGTATATTTTGCTTTCGACATCATTATACGGGGGGAATGTACTGGTTCTTTTCGGAGGGATAAAACTGGACCTGAGAAAAGTACAGATTCCTCCCGGACAGGAAGTTGAATTGAAAATAAATTGTTATTTCGGCGGAGTGGAAATGTTTCTTCCGGATAACTGTTCTCTGGATATCAGATCGCAAACTCTTTTCGGTGGAATTGAGGATGACAGACGATATCCCGTTTCTGAAGAAGAAAAAGGTGGCAGATTGATAATAACAGGCAATGTTATTTTCGGAGGGATGCATTTTCTTTAAGGCTTGACGGATTTTACACAGATGATGCTGTTGTCGATACCTTTTGTACAAACATTAATTTTCTCTCTGTCTTTGTCCCTGTTGCAATGGCTGGTATTGCTTCCCATATCTCCGTTGCAATTGGAAAATGCTTTACCATGGCTTATGGGTATCCATGCTGTGGTATATGCGTTATTTGTGGATTGGGTACGAACGATAAATTCATCCATTATTTCCGGTTGTTCTTTGCTCCCTGTTCGTTTGCCTATCGCTGTTGCAGTAGTTGCTCTAACGGAAGGTGTTTTCTCTTTGATTGTTTATGTTTTCTTCGCACATCTTTTTGTCCCTTTTTTTTCCATTATTCCACTACTGTCTCTGATCGATTTTATGGCGATATTGCTTTGCTTGCTTATTCTGGAAAACAGAGACAAAGCAAAATCGGAAAAACAGGATACGGAACCGAGCTCATCATTTGAGCACACGGGTATCGGTTCAAATGAGGATGCTGCTTCAATACAAGAAGGAGGCAATCCCGGAGCGAATATGGTTTATGAAAATCATTTGGCCGTTAAAGATGGCAACAGAATTCAGGTGATTAACGTAAAAGATATTATTTATATAGAAGCCAACGGCGATTATATGATGATTTATACAGCACAAAAAAGACTCATAAAAGAAGAAACCATGAAAAATCTGGAAACACAGCTCGACCCTCATATTTTCGTTCGTGTACATCGCTCATATATTGTCAATGTTCATGCTATCGAACGCGTAGAGCGATACGATAAACAAAATCAGGCCTTGATATTAAAAAACGGTATTTCCATACGTGCAAGTTTGAGCGGATACAAGCGTTTACGTCAAACTTTAGGCATCTGAAACATTCGTTAAATAAACAGCTCTTTGTAAGGAATACGGTTCATATGCAAATATGCCGGATATATCTGCCCCTTATGTATAAAATCAAAGTATTACCTTTGGGCAGATAATACAGAGGTTAATAAAAATCTTTTAAGACGAACATTTATGATGTTACCACAGTTGGAAGACAAAAGCAAATTACTTGCACACAGTGCGCGGATCGGGTTATATTTAGGAATCTTCTTTCTCGTCAAATATTTATGTGTCTGCTATTTCTTTCGATTCCCTCTGTTATCACTGCTCTATTTGCCGCTTACGATAGCAGTACCGTTTATCGTATTCTTTCTGACGAAAAACTATCGTAACCGTATCGTCTCTCCCAAAAGCGGTTTTTCCGCTTTTCACGGATGGCAATACGGACTCATGCTTTACTTCTTTGCTTCCATTATCTCCTCCTTGCTGCACTATTACTATTACGCCTATATGATGCCTGTTCAGATGGTCGATTTTATGGGGCGTATGGAAGAAATTATGCAAAGGCCGGAAATGAAAGAAATATTCGGAAAATATATGAATGGCAAAAGTTGGACAGAGATTCTTAACGAATATATGGCCATTCCTCCTTTGAATCTCGTTATAAAAGACATTTCCAACAATATTCTTTGGGGAGCGATTCTCTCCATCCCCAATGGTTTGATTTTACGAAGAAAGCCGGCAAGCGACGTTCAGAATTAAAGATTTTTTCTAATGAAAAATCATAGTTTATGATAGATATTTCTATTGTTATACCTCTTTATAATGAGGCCGAATCTCTACCCGAGCTGGAAGGATGGATCCGGAGAGTTATGGATGAGAATTCTTTCACCTATGAAATAATATTCGTGGATGACGGCAGTACTGATAATTCATGGTCTGTAATCCAACATCTTAAACAAGAAAATCCGAATGTTTACGGGATTAAGTTCAGACGTAACTACGGGAAATCTCCCGGTTTACAATGTGGATTCAAAAAGACTCAAGGCAAAGTCGTTATCACGATGGACGCAGATCTACAGGACAGTCCGGATGAAATCCCCGAACTCTACCGTATGATCACCGAAGAGGATTATGACTTAGTCAGTGGCTGGAAGAAAAAACGGCATGACCCGATACTGAGTAAGAATTTGCCGAGCAAACTGTTTAACTATACAGCCAGACGACTCTCCGGTATCCGTAATTTGCATGATTTTAACTGTGGTCTCAAGGCTTACCGCCGCGAAGTGATAGAGGACATAGAAATATACAATGATATGCACCGGTATATTCCTTATCTGGCCAAAAATGCCGGTTACTCCAGAATCGGAGAAAAGGTTGTGCACCATCAAGCCCGGAAGTACGGAAAATCGAAATTCGGTATCAGCCGTTTCTTCAATGGCTATTTAGATTTAATCACATTGTGGTTTACGAGTAAATTCGGACGCAGGCCGATGCACTTTTTCGGCCTTATCGGCACCATTATGTTTCTCATCGGCTTCATAGCATTGGCCATCGTACTGATCAATAAATTCATAGCCCTCAAAAATGGAGTTCCTGCTCCCCTCGTAACGGACAGGCCCTACTTCTTCATTTCTCTCGCAGCTATGATTCTGGGCACTCAACTTTTTGTGACAGGTTTTATCACAGAATTAATGGGACGCCAAAATCCGCACCGTAATGATTATACCATAGAAAAAGAATTATAGAACCATGACATTAGGCGATATTTTTACTTCTCGAAATTCTATCCGCTGTTTTTTACCGAAAGCCGTTGAAAACGAGAAATTACAACATATCCTCGAAGCCGGCCGGTTAGCACCTTCAGCCTGCAATAAACAACCATGGACTTTCTTGGTCATAAACGAACCCGAAGCAAAAAAAGCTTTGTGCAGTTGCTATAGTCGCTCGTGGTTTGCAGAAGCTCCTCTTTATATTGTGATCATCGGACATCACAACGAAGCCTGGAGCCGTCCTTCCGGCAACTCCGTGGATATAGACACCTCCATAGCCACAACGCAAATGATGTTACAGGCACACGAACTCGGTCTTTCATCCACATGGGTTTGCGCTTTCGATCAGGATCTTTGTAAAAAACTATTCGGAATGTCCGAAGAAATGGAACCGGTATCTATTTTGGCTATCGGCTACGCCGATGAAAATCGAATAACCCAAACAGACAAAAAAAGAAAAAGTCTGGAAGAAGTAGTCAAATACAATCAACTTTAAATGAAAATGAGTATTTCCTCAATAATAATGAAGATTGCAAATGTATCGTTTGCAATCTTTTCTTTAATAGGATTTTCGGCTTGTACCGGAAATAAAAGCAATGACACCGGATATCTGAAAATCAGCGGAGAACGGTTTCACACGTATTACCATATCACATATCAAGGCACAGAAGATTTTTCAAACGGGATAGATTCGGTTTTCGAGGTTTTTAATCATTCGGCAAATCCATTCGATACCACAAGTTTAATTGCAGCAATAAACAACAATCAGGGAAACCGCATGGACGATATATTGAAAACAATAATAACCCGTTCATTCGATATATCCAAAGCGTCCGGCGGAGCCTATGATATTACATGCTCGCCGCTGATCAATGCGTGGGGATTCGGATATGAGCATTTTAACGAAGTGGATGCCCGGATAATCGATAGCCTTAAAAAGTTTGTCGGTTATGAAAAAATAACTTTGGCAAACGACACGCTTATCAAGCAGGATGAGAGGATGAAGTTAGACCTGTCTTCCATCAGTAAGGGTTATTGCTCGGATCTGATAGCTTCTTTCCTTAAATCCAGAGGAGTAGAAAACTTCTTGGTGGAGATCGGGGGGGAAATTGCTTATAAGGGTGTAAATCCGAATGGAGAGGCCTGGCGTGTAGGCATCAATAAACCGCTGTTCGATACAACAGGATTAATTCAGGATCTGGAAGAAATCGTTGTGCTAAAAGGAAATGGAGGTTTGGCTACATCCGGAAACTATCGAAATTTCAAGTTGATCGATGGTAAACGCGTAGGGCATACGATCGACCCCGAGAGCGGTTATCCCATCCAAACCGATGTATTGAGTGCTACGGTAATCGCCGCCGACTGCATGACCGCCGACGGACTTGCCACTGCTCTGATGGTAGTGGGCTCTCAGAAAGCGGAAGAACTGATGAGCAAGTTTTCAAATACAGAGTATTTATTGATTTTGGGAACAAAAGACGAAAACGGCTTTAAGACCATGGCAAGCCCGGGGTTCAGACAGAAAATCATTTCAAAATAGGTCCTTTATTATTGTAATTTCATTATTTACAATTATTTTTGCACAAAAATATCTAAAATGTGCAAAATAATAAGTAAACTATGATAGAAACAAATTTTATTTCTATATATCAAGACAGTTTTCGTAAAAATTGGGATTTGAAAGCGCTGTCTGATTACGGAACAAATAAGACTTATACTTACGCCGATTTGGCTAAACGTATTGCGGAATGGCATTTGATTTTTAAGCAAATCGGACTAAAGCCCGGCGAAAAGGTAGCTGTAATGGGTAAAGACCACGCAGAATGGTGCGTCAGTTTCATGTCTACTCTGACGTATGGTGCCGTTGTCGTGCCTATTCTTCAAGATTTTTCGGCTGTGGATACAGAAGTTATTCTGGAACATTCGGAAACTAAAGTCCTTTTCATAGATCCGGATATCTGGGCAAAACTAAACCCGAAAAAAGTGTCGGATATTATAGCTGTCTTTAATATCAATAACGGCAATGTTCTATCCGAACACAGTACAACAGGCGGCGATAGCCTGACTTCCTACTGCGAGTCTATACGGAAACACTTCGAAGCTGCATATCCTGAGGGGTTTTCCAAAAAAGACGTAGTATACCATTTTACACCCAATGAACATCTGGTTTTGCTGAATTATACTTCGGGAACTACCGGTTTCAGTAAAGGGGTTATGATCACAGGCAACAATCTGGCCGGCAATATATTATTCGCCCGTAAATATGAAATCATTAAAAAGCATGAAGTCATATTGAACTTCCTGCCTTTAGCACATACGTACGGCTGTACGTTTAACTTCTTTTTGCCTTTGGCACAGGGGTCACATATTTATTTGCTCGGAAAAATTCCTGCACCATCCATTCTTCTAAAAGCATTTAAGACCATCAGGCCGAACCTGATTATCAGTGTACCTCTTGTTTTTGAACGAATTTATCGTGATACCATTCTTCCCAAGTTAAATAAACCTGCAGTCAAAGCTCTTTCATCGGTACCGCTGTTGCGTAAGCTCGTGTACAAGAAAATTCATAAAGCTTTGAATGAGGGGTTAGGCGGTAATTTCAGAGAAGTCATCGTAGGTGGAGCAGCGATGAATGAAGAAGTGAGTCGTTTTCTGAAGAAAATCCGTTTCAAATTCACTGTTGGTTATGGCATGACAGAGTGTGCCCCTCTAATCTCGTATTGCTCCTGGAGAGAATGGCGTATCGGCTCTTGCGGCAAACCTCTGGATGGATTTATGGAAGCCCGTATCGACTATACAGGCTACGAAAATCAGGAAAACGGAGAGATACAGGTTCGTGGCGAGCATGTCTGCATGGGATATTTCAAGAAGCCAGACCTGACAGAAGAATTATTTACCGAAGACGGCTGGATGCATACCGGAGATTTGGGATGTATGGATAAAGACGGATTCATTTACATTCGAGGCCGTTCTAAAGCAATGCTTTTGAGTGCCAACGGACAAAATATCTTTCCGGAAACAATCGAATCCAAACTGAATATTTTCCCGCTGGTATCAGAGTCGCTGGTAGTCTCCAGAAACAAACGCTTAGAGGCTTTGGTCGTTCCCAACATGGATGCCATCAAGGCTCAGGGACTGACTCCCGAAGAAGGCTGGGCAAAGATTGAAGAATTCAGAACTACCCTGAATGAGCAGTTAGGTTCTTATGAAAAGGTCACCCGTTTCGAGCGTCATGATGAGCCGTTTATTAAAACTCCGAAACAGAGCATAAAACGTTATTTGTATACCAACTGATAGATAACACACTATTTCAAGGGGTTGTGTCAAAATTCATTTTTGGCGCAGCCCCTTTCAGATGCGTCAGAAAGCGTAAAGTACAAGGCGCTGAGGCTGAGAATCAAGGGAGCGTACTGAAGTACGTGATCGAAGCCCGGGGTCGCAACGAATGCAGTAATCTGCGCATGATGATACACCGTCTTTTTCATATTATTCAGCAAAAGGCCTGATAAATCGATGGTTGATTCCCAATCGAAACAAACCGTCTCTTCAAAATTAAAGCAGCCACCTTTGCTCTCACGAGGCAGATGGCTGCAGACACTATTGAACTATATAAAAGAGAGAAACGTCTATTTTATAATCACATTAAAAAGCAAAAAACGGGATTTCGCTTTTCATGGTGTATTATGATAATTAAGTCTTTATTCTTACAAGGTTATCCTTTCACAAAGGTAAAATAAAATCCTAAACAAACAACTTGTTTTCCTATTATTCAGGATAAAGCAAGTATGATTTCCGAAGCTCTTTATAAGACTGTAAAGAGGGCTCCCAGGTTTTCCGAATTTCCGCTTCGCTTAAACCTCGTGCAAGTTGTTTTGCCGTTCGACGATTTCCAATCAGCAATTCAAAAGTGCGTTTTCTGTTTATCAAATGCAAACCGTTTGCCACTGCAATCCTATTGAAATGGATAATCGGAGCCAGTGAAAATCCTTGTGGAGCCTGTTTTTGACGATAATCTATTCCATAGCATTTCTTTCCTTTGTGCAGAGGATTGGAAGCACCCTGTTGAGGACGAGGGATGAATGAAAACTTACCGAAGTTTCTTTGCGGATATCCGACCGTCTCAAAAGGGAAATCCGTTCCACGCCCCACGCTCATTATCGTAGCCTCGAAAAGGCACAACGAAGGGTACCAGGCAATAGCCTGATCGCTGCATAAATTGGGGCTGGGGTTTACGGGAAGAGAATAGTGCATTCCATGCTGCCAACCACGCATTGGGATAACTCTCAGATTACATAGAACAGCATTTTTCAACCAGCCTTCACCATTGATCATCAGGGCTAATTCGCCCACAGTAAGACCATGCAAAACAGGAATCGGATGTACACCGATAAAGGATCTGCAATCTTTTTCCAACACAGGGCCATCTACATAATCTTTCGGATTAGGGCGATCGCAAACAATAAACAATAGGTTATTCTCGGCAGCAGCTTCCATTGCATAGTGCATCGTACTGATATAAGTATAGAAACGTGCACCCACATCCTGTATATCGAAAACTATTGCATCCACATCTTTGAGATGCTGGGAGGGCGGCTTCTTTTCAGGGCCGTAAAGCGAAACAATGGGTATCCCTGTCTTAATGTCTTTTCCGTCTTTTATGGTCTGCCCGGCATCGCCTGTTCCCCTGAAACCATGCTCCGGCACCATGATTTTCGTAATATTTACCCCGACACCGAGCAATGTATCGATTAAGTGTACGTGCTCTTTGCCTACCACACTGGTATGGTTTACAATAAGAGCCACGCGTTTTTGTTCGAGCAGCGGAAGAAGGATATCGAGCCGTTCACTTCCCAACGTAATCATTCCGTTTTGCTGGCCGGGAAGTATGAAAATGTTCAAAAAAAGAAACAGAACAACAAGCGGAAAAAGCTTTTTCATGAAAAAGGAACAAATTTGGATTTATTCGCTGAGAAGGCGTTGCTGAAGTTCTTCCGGACCGATATCCACATGGATTTCGCCTCTATGCGCCAAAGAAATGGTTCCTCTTTCCTCGCTAATGATAATAACTTTGGCATCCGTTTCCTGTGCCAGCCCCAGGGCCGAACGGTGACGGAGACCTAAATCTTTGCTCAAATCTTCATTATTGGCCACCGGCAGAATACATCCGGCAGCCCTGATCTGATTGTGTGAGATAATCATGGCACCGTCATGAAGAGGGCTATTCTTGAAGAAAATATTTTCAATCAGCCGGGCATTGATATCCGAACGGAACATTTCACCTGTATATTCGTATGCCGATAAATCCATCATCTGCTGTATGGCAATCAACGCACCCGTTTTCTTACGTGCCAGATTCATCGAAGCCAATACCACCGGAGCCACATATTTCGTTCCCTCCTTTTCGCTGCCTTTTTTATGCTCCATGAAAATATTCCTGAGGAATTTTATCCCGTTGGCGCTACCAATCGAAGAAAGAAAACGACGGATTTCTTCCTGGAAGATAATTACCAGCACCAATACGCCCACGCTCACAAACTTGTTCAATATCGCTCCCATCAATCTCATCTGAAATACCTGAGATATCAATATCCACAATACGATAAAAGCAATAATACCCATGAACAATGCCCGGCTTCCCGAGTTTTTGAGCATATTGTAGACATAAAACATAAAAATGGCTACAAAGAATATATCTAAAGCATCTTTAATCGTAAAAGGCAACCACATAAGAAATAGCGTATTAGAATAATATCGGCAATAAATTTAATGATTATTGCCAATCTTATAATGAGAAGGGTCCTTTAACTGCTCTCCCTTCTTTAATAAACCGACTATTCGAACACATTCGACAGCTTCTCTCACATCGTGAACACGCAGGATGTCTGCTCCATGGAGCAAACTGTAGGTATTCAATGCAGTCGTACCGTTCAGGGCCTCCTGCGGTGTGCTGTCGAACAGTTTGTAAATCATGCTTTTTCTGGAAATACCCACCAACAGCGGCAGAGGAAGTATGCGAGTGATTTCGTCCATTCGCGCCATCAGTTCATAGTTTTGCAGCGTTGTTTTACTGAAACCGAATCCGGGATCCAGCACGATGTCCTTCACTCCCAATTCTCTCAGCCGGGTTGTCTTTTGAATAAAATAGTCCAGAACATCTACAGCTATATCTTTATATTCCGTAAACTGCTGCATGGTTTCAGGTGTTCCGCGCATGTGCATAAGGATATAAGGCACATTGAGTCTTGCCACTGTTTCAAACATTTTCGGGTCTATCTGCCCTCCGGAAATATCGTTGATCATCGCCACATTATACTCTTCCACACAAGCAGCAGCTATATCGGCTCTGAAAGTATCTACCGAAACCGGCAGGCCGGGAAACTCGTCTCTGAGTATCTTCAGTCCCGGACGCAGACGCTCCATTTCTTCTGCCGGGCTGATATCAGCTGCTCCCGGTCTTGAACTGTATGCACCGATATCAACCATCGTGCCGCCTTCGGATATAATTTGCTTTATTCTGTTCCGAAATTTGGTTTCCTCTCCCACTCTGCTACCTGCATAGAAAGAGTCGGGTGTCACATTGACAATACCCATGACGGCAGCATTCTCCAGAGAAAATAATTTACCTCCAAGGTTGAGAGTCGTTTGTTTCATGACCATGATCGATTCTATTAAATAGTATATCTCTGTATATTCCATATGTCCCATAAACGGCTTAAAATCGTTTATGGGACATCTTATTGCATCATCTGTTCAAAAAAGTTAATATTCGATATTCTTCTTGCCCAAAAGCTCTTCAAAATACTCGCCTCTGGTAATCACCCCGTTTTTAACGGCTACGGTTTCGATTTCGGCATAAGCAGAGATTTCACCGCTTTCGGTAAAAATATACTGGTCAAAGATAAGATAAGGCCCCTTTTTGCGACATTTAAGAGAACTGGTAAAACGGTCTCCGCTGCGAAGGGATTTTTTGTAGGTTATGGATACCCTGTATACAAAAGCATCGACACCCATCTCGTGCATACGCGCAAAATTGTCACCTAAAGACTCCAGGAACTCGTGGCGTGTATGCTCCATATAGTGCTGATAATTGGCATTGTTGACTACGCCCTGCAAGTCGCATTCGTAGTCTCTTACTTTCATATCGATGCTGAATATAAAATCTTTCGGGGTTTTCATTTTTATATTATATATAAGAATTAATAGTGGTTTCTCGTTAACTGATCTGTAAAGGTCTGTCTCTGAAAAGGTAAACCTTATCATTGGGACGAACTTTTTCCGGTACCTTGAAAGATATGCACTGCCCTTTAACGGCTTTCTCTACCGGTTTCAGATCGAATCGAATTTCGTCCACGGTCATCCGGATCAATCCGGTCGTAGGTCCTGTGATAAGAATTTCATCTCCCACACTCAATTCACCTGTCTGAATTTCCACTTCCGCTACTTCTATATTGGAAAAGTATTTGTTTATTTTTCCGATATATACTTTTTCTTTCGTGGCATCAGATCCGTAACGCGAAGTCCATTCGCCCAAGCGCTTTCCGGAGTAATAACCATCCCAGAAGCCGCGATTAAAAACAGTCGAAAGCCTGCTGTTCCATTCCTCCACGTCCGCTTCTTCGAATGTACCGTTGCAGCAAGCCTGCAACGCTTCTTTATAGGCCTTTACAACCGTATATACATATTCGGGGCCTCTGGCGCGTCCTTCGATTTTGAAAACACGTACGCCGGCATCTACCATTTTATTGATGAAATGAATGGTTTTCAGGTCTTTTGGAGACATGATATATTCGTTCTCGATATCCAATTCGATGCCCGTGTCTTTATCTTTAACCGTGTAAGCCCGTCTGCATATCTGTCCGCATGCTCCTCTGTTTGCACTGCTGTTAAGTTCATGCAGGCTCAGGTAGCATTTGCCGCTGACAGCCATACACAGTGCTCCGTGTACAAACATTTCGATACGGATCAACTCCCCACCGGGCCCTTTAATCTCCTCTTTTTCGATTGTTTCGTATATCTGTTTTACCTGTTCGAGGCTCAGCTCACGCGCCAGCACCACAACATCTGCAAACCGGGCATAAAATCTCAGCGCCTCCACATTACATATATTGAGCTGTGTCGAGAGGTGAACTTCCACCCCGATACTGCGCGCATATTGCATTACAGCCACATCACTTGCTATAATGGCGGATATGCCTGCATCTTTAGCGGCATCGACGATATTGCGCATCAGCGCCAGATCACTGTCATAGATAATCGTATTTACGGTCAGATAACTTTTAACCCCGGCCTCCCGGCAAATGTCACAGATGCGTCGCAGATCTTCTTCAGTGAAATTATTTGCCGATCGGGCACGCATATTCAATCCTTCGATACCGAAATATACCGAACCTGCCCCGGCTTTGATGGCAGCCATAAGGGATTCGTATGAACCCGCAGGGGCCATAATTTCAAGGTCCTTTTCTAAATTTTGGTAAGTCATAACCGGCATATTATTTGTGACAAAGATAAACACAATAGCTCAAGAGGTGGCATTTTTTTGCACAAAAAAGAAGAAAGTGTGAAATATCATTCCCCTTATCGGAATACAAATAAACAGGAAGAACTTAAATACGGTATCGAATGCCGTATTTAAGGTTATGAAAGAAAAGGAGTTCTAACATTTTTTATTATCTTTAAGAGTAAAACAAGAGAGATGTTTTTAAGAAAATTGTAGAACAACACGATTAAATTGAAAGGGTTATTATGGCAAATGGTAATGTAAAATTCGCCTTGGGTGTAGCAGTCGGGGCGTTGGTAGGAGCACTGAGTGCTTATTTTTCAGATCGCAACAGACGTGAGCGATTCCTCGATGATATGTACAGTACGGCCGATAAGTTTAAGGACTCGGTGGTAGAAGGTTATTACGATGCAAAAGATAAATATATGCGTTATAAAGACCGTCTTATCAAAGAAACGGAAGACATCGTGGATGAAATCGAAGAAGAACTGAATGATGCTACCAAATAAATAGTGTGGCATATAGCAATCAAAAGTCACTACATGCGGAGATTGGTTGTCGGTTTGCGGTAAATCACGTATATCCGGTGTGCCGATCTTCGCATTCTGTTTTTGATTCTTTTCTTAAGTCGTTTGTTCAGCCTGTTGGAGTTCGGAAGAGGAGAGCGACCTGTATACAAGGTCTTCTTGAAAACAGTATATAATCACGAATAATAAATATAAACTATGCAAATAGATGATAATCACTTCAAATCTCTGAAAAACGAAGCCGGCAATTATTTGAAAGCACAAATCGAACGCTTTTATTATGCAATGGGCATAAGGGTTTCAAGAGCATTCGGTTATATCGGTCATTTTTTGTTGGTAGTTGTTTTTGCAGCAGCAGCTTTTCTTTTTTTGAATATCGCTTTAAGTTTCGCTGTCGGCAGCTGGCTGAAGAGTACACCCGCAATGGGTTTCTTAATTGTAGGAGGTTTCTATTTCCTGTTGTTGATGATCTGGCTATTCGTTAAGCCCAAGAATTCCGGTTTACTGAAAAGCAAGGTTGCATCCTTCTTCCTGAATTTGGCCGATGATGTCCGCCGCGAAATGGAAGCCGACATTCCGGAAAAGATGAAAAAGAAGGAACTGCCGGCCAATGAAGATAAAGAACAGGCATCTTTTAACAAATAAGAACGAAAGGAGGATCAGAAATGAAATATTCTTATGATTTATTGAAAAAAAGATATGAAGATGCTCTTTTTCAAGCAAAGGTATCAGAACAAAATCTTCAGCGTCGACTCCAGTATGTTAACGAAAACAAATCGGACATCATTAAACAAAAAGCATACAGAACGGTAGCTCCGCATAATTCTTTTGCAGATCGCACAGTTAGAAGAATTAAAATCCTCAAGGGACATGCCGGACAAATCTTTTCGAGTTTCATACCGGGGATTTTCAAGCCTTCCAAACAAAAAAACGAAAATATCTTAGGGCACATACGAAATACCGGAGGACGAATTACAGGACACGCTTCGGATGAAAGACCCCGGCCATTGGAAATGACCGTGGCAGACGAAAAACTGGGACAAAATATTTACGAAATCATAAAACCTGTCCTATGGATCGGAACAATGTCTTTCGTAAAGAGGAACTTTCTTAACAGAATATTCAGACGTAAGAAAAAGTAAAACACAGTCAAAGTTTATTTTTCCATATAAGGGGCTGTATCAAAATTCGATTTTGGCACAGCCCCTATTAGGTACGTCAGAATGCGTACTAAGACTGAGGCTCAAAGGAGTGTGCTGAAGTACGTGACTGAAGCCGAATGTCGCAAGCAAGGCATTAATTTGCGTATGATGGCACGCGTCTTTTCATAATATCCCCTCTCATTTATAACCGCAATAGATAAAAAAGAATCCCCCTTTTTCAGTGTCTGTTATTGCCGGTCAAAAAAATCCTGTTAAGACGATTGAAAATTCTCTGCCTGATGGATGAAAATTCTTCAGGCAAACGATTTTTATCCAAGTTAACTTGGTTTTTTATTTTCCTTAACAAGAATTTTCATCCATCAGGCAGAGAATTTCCCATTTCTTACCATTGTGCTATTATCCCCCTGCTTGGTGAGTTCCCAACACGCATGAAAACAAACAAACAAAGCCTTTTTATCTTTGGTAATAATTGCTATTTTTACAAAGGATTGCGAGCCTTTGATCAAAAAGGCGGACAACTCTGCAAAAATAAATCTGTAAGATGAATCTGGACGCAAAAACATCTATGGATACCCTGTTGCAATGGGGGAATATTCAGATTACGATACACGGTCTTATCAATGCGGGTATTATCGTTGTTGTAGTCATCCTGCTCCTGTTTGCCATAAAAAAGGGATTGGATAGGATTTCCACCCTCGATGTTGGCAAAAAATATTCCCTCAATAGACTTATAAATTATGGTGTCTGGCTCTTTACGATCGTTATCCTGCTGCAAAACTTCGGCTTAAATCTCTCGGTCATACTGGCGGGGTCGGCAGCTCTGCTCGTGGGAATCGGTTTGGGGTTGCAAAATGTTTTCAGCGACTTCTTTTCCGGTCTGGTTATTCTTCTGGACTCTTCTGTAAAGGTCGGAGATATTATCAATTTGGGAGGAATGGTATGCCAGGTTAAGGAAATCAAGATGCGCACGACTTGTGTTATAACCCGTGACGATAAAATAATCATTTTGCCCAATTCGCAACTGACCAGACAACAGCTGATCAATTGGAGCCACAACACGCAGGTTTCACGGTTCGACGTATCCGTAGGAGCAAGCTATAAAGCCGATGTGGAAACGGTGTGCAAGCTGATGATAGAAGCGGCGAAAATGCAACCGGAAGTTCTGCCCCACCCGAATCCTTTTGTACGGTTGAACGAATTTGAAGCCCATGCGGTTCACTATACGGTCTACTTTTGGTGTAATAACCTCTTCAGGGTTGAAAACATAAAAAGCGATATCCGCAAAAATATCTTCCGTCTGTTCAAACAAAATAATATTGATATACCTTTGCCTCAGCGAGTGATACATTACGCTGAAAACAATGATAAAAAGAATGAAATTTAATGTTATGGCGTGCAAAAACTGCACACCGGTTTCTATAAATAATTTATTGAACTGATTATTATGACTATCGACCAATTCGATTTCAATGGTAAGAGAGTATTCGTCAGGGTAGATTTCAATGTCCCTCTTGACGAAAAATTTAACATTACGGACGACACACGCATCAAAGCGGCTCTTCCCACTCTAAAGAAAATCATCGCTGACGGGGGAATGCCCGTTATCGGCTCGCATCTGGGACGCCCGAAAGGTGTGGAAGAAAAATATTCGCTCAAACATATTTTAGCTCATGTACAGGAATTGCTCGGATGCACCGTAAAGTTTGCACCGGACTGTGTGGGCGAAGAAGCCATGCAGATGGCTGAAAATTTGAATCCGGGCGAAGCTCTTCTGCTTGAAAATCTTCGTTTCTACGCCGAAGAAGAGGGTAAACCCCGAGGTCTGAAAGAAGATGCTTCGGATAAAGAAAAGGCAAGCGCAAAAAAGGCGGTAAAAGAGAGCCAAAAAGCCTTTACAAAAAAATTGGCTTCCATGGCGGATGCTTATGTAAACGATGCCTTCGGTACGGCTCACCGTGCACATGCTTCTACGGCTTTGATTGCAGATTATTTCGATAAGGATCATAAAATGTTCGGCTACCTGATGGAAAAAGAGGTAAAAGCCATTCAAAAGATCAATAACGATTTCGAGCGTCCTTTCACGGCCATTATGGGCGGATCTAAAGTTTCTTCCAAAATCGAAATCATCGAAAACCTGCTTAATAAAGTGGATAATCTCATCCTCACCGGCGGCATGAGCTATACATTCGCAAAAGCCGGAGGCGGAAAGATCGGGAATTCGATTTGTGAAAACGACAAACTGGACCTGGCCCTCGAAATCATAGCCAAGGCAAAAGAAAAGGGGGTAAATCTGGTCATCTCCACCGATGCCAAAATAGCAGACAGCTTTAGCAATGATGCCAAAACTCAATATGCACCAAACAACGAAATCCCCGATGGTTGGGAAGGTTTGGACATCGGCCCCGATAGCATCGAAACTTTCAGAAAAGTTATCCTGAACTCAAAAACCATTTTATGGAACGGCCCCACAGGTGTATTCGAATTTGAAAATTTCACCCATGGCTCCCGTGCCGTAGCCGAAGCCATAGCCGAAGCCACACGTAACAGCGCTTTCTCCCTCGTGGGTGGAGGAGACAGTGTTGCCTGTGTAAACAAATTCGGACTGGCAGACCAAATGAGTTACGTAAGCACCGGCGGCGGTGCACTATTGGAGGCTATCGAAGGAAAAAGACTTCCGGGCATTGCAGCCATCGAAGATTGATAATTAAGCAAAAGAGACTCGGGCTGTCTTCTTTAGTCGAAAGGCTGAAAGGCAGCCCGTTTTCTGTGTTTTCCGAAAAAACGCTCGGACGAATTTTAGGCAAAATCCATATCTTTATAAAAAATAAAAAGTTCCATGACAGGAAATATCAACAGCGATACGATTTGTGCCACGGCCACGGCTGCGGGCATGGGTGGAATTGCGGTTATCCGCATATCAGGTCCTGAAGCTCTCACCTATACCCTGCCCTATCTGAAAAAAAGAGGTAAACCGATTGAATTGCCCGATCGGCAAGCCGTTTTCTGCACTTTCAACTCCTCCGGCGGGGATATGTTGGATGAAGTGGTGGCTACGGCTTTTCATGCTCCGCATTCATACACAGGAGAGAATGTTATCGAAATCAGTTGTCACGCCTCCACCTACATCGAACAAAATATACTCCAAACGTTAATAGCCTCAGGATGCCGGTTGGCAGAACCGGGCGAATTTACCCAACGTGCCTATCTCAATGGAAAAATGGATTTGAGCCAGGCCGAGGCTGTAGCCGATCTCATAGCGAGCGAAAGCCGTGCCCAACACCGTATGGCCATGCAACAAATGCGGGGATCTTTCAGCAACGAGTTAAACGGACTGAGAGACAAGCTCCTGCACTTCACCTCATTAATGGAGTTGGAACTGGATTTCAGTGAGGAAGATGTCACCTTCGCCAATCGCGACGAACTGCTGACTTTTGCGAAAGACATCGTCGACCGCATCAATCGTCTGGAGCAAAGTTTCAGACTGGGCAATGCCATAAAAAAAGGTATTCCCGTGGCTATCGTAGGTCCCACCAATGCAGGCAAAAGTACCTTGCTCAACAGGCTGGTGGGTGAAGAAAAAGCTATTGTAAGCAACATTCACGGCACAACCCGGGACGTTATCGAAGATACGGTTGTCATAGACGGCGTTCTGTATCGTTTCATCGATACGGCAGGACTGAGGCATACGGAAGACGTTGTCGAGTCCATGGGTATCGAACGAAGTTTCAAAAAACTCAAAGAGGCCGCCATCGTACTCGTTATTTTGGATATTACGGAAGTAATCAAGAACGGACTTCCCGCAGTTTATCTCGATGTGATCGAACATCTCGTCCCGGAACAAAGGCTGATTACCGTATTCAATAAAATTGATCTGGCAGACGAAGACCGGATTGCCTGTTTCAACGAATCAGTCTTAAAAAACGGAAGTGTAGCTTACGTGTCGGCATCGAAAGACCGGCAAATGGATTATCTGAGATCGGAGATTGCCAAGGCAGCCGCCCTGCCCTCCGTGGCTGAAGGCGATATTGTCATCAGCAACGCACGCCACCACGCATTGTTGCTAAAAGCAAATCGATCGCTCAATCAGGTCATCCAAGGGCTGACAAACGGACTAAGCGGGGATCTGCTTGCACAGGATTTACGAGAAGCCATCCACCTGCTCGGGGAAATCACCGGCGGAGAAATTACCAGTGAAAATATTCTCCACAACATCTTCAAACACTTCTGCATCGGCAAGTAAGACTTGATTAACATCAATCACTCAATAGGGTCTTTGCCAAAAGCGAAGTAAAGCCTAAAAGTTTTTTGTCCAACTTTTAGGCTTTACTTCAAGTTCAATCTTCATCAAGTATCCATTCATCTCCATGAAGCGTTTAGAGGAGAGCTCATCAAAGTGATTACTAAGCTCGGCGAGCGCATCCACGAAATGAAGAAAGGCATTGCCGAGGTATGAATAAGTCAAGACGAAGCAACCGACAAACTCTTTACAGAACTCCAAACTAAACAAACCTCTCCCGAAGTTAAGGTCACGAAGTACTACCTTCTGGATGCCAAATGCTGAACAGAATGGCTCGTATGGAGTGTGATGGTCGCTTTCCTCGCCTGCGTTATCGGTTGGGCATCGCATTTCTATGGTGTCAATCAAACCCTTGATAGTCACGCTCTCCGCTATCGTATCCTACGAATGGAGCTCGGCTATACACAGCCAAACATCGCCAGCCTTGACAGCCTTTTCTCAGCAGAGGACTCAGATGACAGCATCCGCAAGCTCCGCTCTCGTGTCACGAACTACGAACTCGCCATCGAACGCCAAGCCGAACTCCAGCTCCAGCAACAACGTCTCTCCCAAGAGCAAGAAGCCCTCACTCAACAACTGAAACACTAAAACAATATATTGCTGTCCGCTAAACTTTAGAAGAGGGAAAAATAGGGCTTTCAATCCTAGTGAATAGGTTGTATTCCGTCTGATTTTGTTTGAGTAAGCCCCTCCACCTTTATACAGCACTGATTTTGCCGGACAGCCGACCTTGAGGAAGGATGAAAACCGTATAACC
This sequence comes from Porphyromonas macacae DSM 20710 = JCM 13914, assembly GCF_000379945.1. Taxonomy (GTDB): domain Bacteria; phylum Bacteroidota; class Bacteroidia; order Bacteroidales; family Porphyromonadaceae; genus Porphyromonas; species Porphyromonas macacae. Next base: position 619,293 of record NZ_KB904124.1, on the reverse strand, counting down.
GCACACATTCCCTTCTCCCGTCTACTATTCAAAAACCTCTGGCGCAAACACAGGGCTGTATAACGTCCTTTTCACGCAGATTTTAGCGGACAGCCGATGATTTTTATTGAATGACAGGTATTTAGGAATTTATTTTGGAGGAAGAGAGCTTACATCCACATATTACCTGAGCTTGAATGGGGCTACGAGTGAATGCAAAAGTTTTATCGGACAGCAATAAAAAACAATAAATCGCCTAATAGCATCCTACAAATGCCTTTAGGCGATTGCCTTATTCTTCCTATTTTTGTTCTGTTAGGAACGGAAGACCGAATTATATGTCAAGAACTTTACAACATCTCAAAAAATAAACTTCAGGATACTTATTCCTTCGAGTCATTCTCTTCTATGTCATAGCATGAACCACTTTTGAACTCTCCAGACTCAAAATAGACTAAATCTGAGATATTTAGTCTTCCCGCCCATTCTTCTGGTTTAATAGAAAATCCGAGAACTTGCTTCTCTCCCAAAATGCTCCAAAAGACACTTAGATTATAGGCATCAAGGGTTTCTAAGAAGTCTTTTTTTCTTACTAGCAAACATTTAGGTGTGTTATACTTAATGCTAGGATCGAAACAAATTATTTCTCCTTCAGCATTGGCAAGCATTCCCTCTACATCTGTATACTGTAGATTAAGTAAACGAAAAACGAGTTCTGCAGGCTTATAGAAACTAAAGGACTCATCTTTGGAGTAATCTCGATCGTTCTCCCATAAATATTGGATTGCAGTCTTTGCCACTTTACAAATAAACTTTCGAGTCGTATGTCCGGCATAAAAATTGTCCCAGTTATTACCACCGTAATACTCTGATTTAAATGTGCCATTAGCTGATGCCCAATAGTACTCTCGACTGAATATTTCGTATAGAGTTTTGCTTTCAGGGAGTTCACATTCTAGCAGATTATAGTTTTTCAAGCAATCAAGCATTTTTGGAAAATCTTCTTTATGAATGATATGACTACTCAAGTCATAGACCAGTCTCTTCTTCAGACCATTACTTTCCTTTTCATCTAAAGGGTCTGGTTCACTCCAATCTGGGCACATATCCAGAACAAGCCACTCTACTCTGTGTTCATCAGTAACTAGGACTTGATCTATTGGATTTAATAAATCATCTTTCAAGTGTACCCAATCTCTATTTGAATGCTCCCAGTTTGAATAAGATAAGGGAGGAAACCAGTTCTTTGCAGTTTTTTTCTTTTCATTTCTGCGGAGTGTTATAGTTGGGTCAATATCTCTAACAAATGGATTCCAAGGCCCATCATATAGAGGTTCTAGATTATTTCCATATCGATTATAGGAAAAGGTGTAATTGTCTGAAACTCTCGCTAGCAACTCATGAAAAGCAATCCATTGGTATTTTTTACCAATCCTTTCTTCATGGTGGCTGTGTCGTCCCATATAGCCAATGCTCTGATCAAACCTTCCATGCTTCTCTATATCATAGCCATACTTTTCGACAATCCGTTGGACTGCTAGATTGCTTAATCCATGTACATCTACGTTCCAATGAGACAAGGCTCTAGCAAAAACATATCTACCGAAATCCCCATAGCCACCAACTCCACGTCCATATTCCGTGGTCATAGAGCTTATGATATTGGTTACTCCTGTAAAACCTTTCTGAGCATGGCCAAACTCATAGCGATCGATATCCTCGCTTGAGGGAAAACTATCGGGTAGCTCACTTCTGAATGGTGGGCGAATCCGATCTAAATCAAACTCAAATTTATGTCCTTTAAAAACTGCATACTCAATTATACCCTTGGCATAGTCTCGCAAGAGGATATCGGGAACAACCTCTTCTGTGTTGAATATCAATTCAAATACCAATTCTCCAAATGGCTTTAGAATCTCTATATTACTTGTTCGCACGGCACAACCATAGGCAACTGCATAAATTCGTTGGAGAACATAAGGATCATTAATTTCCTTGAATCTTTCCATAAGTTGCATCAACACGTGTATTTTATCTCTAAGCAGACAAATTAGAGCTTTTGTTGAGGAATCACGTAATGTCCTATTGCAGCTTACCAAAAACCATATCATTGTCTGGCTCATCAGTCTGACTGATTCATCTGATAGACTTTCTCTAATATCATCAATCCAAGCCCAGTCTATAATGCGCCGAATCGTCGTTGGAGTATCTGAATCATCTGGGTACATATCATGAATTAGTTGAGTCCACCAAGCGTCACGATCTGCCATAGAAAGAGAAGCAAGAACATTATGCAAGAAATCGCTATTAAAGTAGTGCCCAGGATTAGAGGTAACCAATAAAATTGTGTCTATAAAGTCTTTCTCATACTCGGAGCCTCTTATAATCGCATTAATGTAGCTAATTTGCTTATCACTAAGAGTCTCCTTTTTTCTCCAAATAATGCTTTCGATAAAACCCGAGATAACAGGTTCGAATGCCTTCGCATGCTCAGCTACTTCATATAGTTCCAATCCGATTTCCTCTGGTAACTGTATAGACAAAGCTTCAATTAATCCTTTGTTGTGATAAACACTATGCCAATCCGATAGGACACATCCCAGTTTATTATTCCTATCAGAGAATGTTTCCTTTGGATTTCCTTTGTCTAAATATTTTTCTAACAAGTAGGAGGCTACCAAATGATCACTAAACCGCTCATAAGCTATGTATATGCCCTCAATAGGATTACCTCCTTTATCCCAATAGATGTTTTCAGTCAATAGTCCCTCAGAGATTAGATCTTGAAAGAATTGAGATTTATCTAAAACACTTTTCGCCTCCTCAAGATTTTCAATAAAACTGAAAGCATCTTCATAACTCAGGTAAGAGTTGTTCGTCTCTGCAATCCTTTCTGCTATTCTTTTCAGTACCTTATGAGCTAAAAAAAGTTTTCGTGGATAATTGTACTTGTCAGATATTTTCTCATTTACAACATCTAAATAGAAGTTTAGAATACTGCTAATCCCTTCATACCCATCTGGAATTTCGTGAAGTTCCTTTTTGAATAGTCCTTCACAGAATAATTTGAGAAACAAAGGATTTGAGAACTCTGGATGAAGCAGAGGAATACTTGGCTGTTTAATCTGATAATTGTCAAAAAAGAGCTTAGAGGCATCGTATTCATATCCAGAGAAGCCAGAGTGTATGAGCTTTGTTGCTCCTAGGCTATCTATATCTGGAATTAGAAGTTTTTCATAGGATGTTCTCAGGCTCAAAACGAGTCCGATATTAGGAAATCGCTTGAGAGCAGTGATGAAGCCTGAGATGTGATCTTTCCAAATATTTTTACCCTGCCCCTCATTGATAGCATCTATGAATATAAGGACTCTTGCTCCCGATACTTCTGCCTTTGTATTAAGCGCTCCTAGGAAAGTATCTCTATCGCATTGGAGCTGTAAAAGTTTTTTTATCTGAGTCCAAGGATCTTCTGTTGTTGCAAACTGTTGCCCCAGTAGTAATAGCGTGTATATCCCTCGTTTTTCCCTATTTCGTGCGATATCGGCTAGTAGATGTGACTTACCTACACCAGCCTCTCCACACAAAATAAGAATCGGTCTGTTTGATAAGCTGACAGATGAGCTACTAATAAATTCTCTAAATTGAAGAATCGATTCTTTTAGTTTTCTCAATTTATTAATCTCAAAGTCGTGCGTGGATGAAAAATGACTACTAGATGCTCCCCCTCCATGGTCTGATTTTCTTGCCCCATATTCATAAAGCTTATTTATCAGAGTACTTATCTTGTCTCGTATGGTATCTAAAAGATTAGTCAATCGGTCTTGAGGAATAATGCTAACTTCTACAAAATCAATCTGATTAATAAGGCTTGTAATTTGATTATATAATAGATAGATTTCTTGTATTTCAGCTTGAAGCTCTACTATATCCATTCGCAACATATGATCGTTGAACTCTGTCTGAAGTTTACGAAAACACGTATCAAATTGAAATTGAAAATATTCATCCCTTGACAAACCTTGCAAAATCCATGATATCGGCAATTGGAAATTGAGTTCAGGTGTATAACGCACACCGAGATTAGAAATACTTTCCTCTAACTTCTGACTAAACCAACTATCAGAAAATTCATCTTGACCAAACCAATAGTACCGTCGACCAGCATGTTCAGATTTGCTCAATCTATCAAATATTTCTGAGTCACCCCAATACTCAAACTCTATCTCACGCCCTTGCCTTCGAGCAATCTCTGTCCAAGCAGCTAGCTTCTCATTCCATCGATCCAATAAATATCTTCGACCACTAACTCTTGCATCTGCTCTATCGAGAGGGATGCAGATATAATACTTCGTCAAATGAGGGTGCTTTGACAGAGCTGTTTCAAACGATTTTTTAAGCTGATCCCACTGAGAATCATCCATAGTACTGAAGAACTTAGCTTGCCAACCGAATTCGTCACCATTATCAAGGATACAATATGCTTCAACTCCTGAATCGGGAGCAGCTACTCTTACAAACTTCTGCTTACCCTCTATAGCCTCTGCTCTTGCCAACTGACAAACGAGTTCTTCAAAAGCATTTTTCTGGTCACCATTATAAGACCTTAGTTTAGTCCACTCGATATTCATTTGCTTTATTCTTGTAAAGTGTAATAAAACATTGTATATAACTATTTATTGCTGTCCGCTAAAAGTCAAATATGCCCAAAATCTGCTTCCCAACATCGATTATATGCGGTTTCTCGCTATGTTTTCTATGATTTCCGGCATCCAAGCCCCCATTTTTTGCATGTTCATTTGGATGTCCGCTAAAAGAGGCAAATAAATTGATGGATAGATTTAACCTTTTCTTGTGGAAACTCTATTGTAGAGGCTTTCAAGCATGTTTTTGGCCTCTTGTGAAATGAATGCCAAAGGAGAATACCGGCTGTCCGACAAAAATTACGTTTAGCGGACAGCAATATTTTTTATCGGACAGTCAAAATAACTATTGATTTATGTCAAGCCTTGAGCTTCTGACATAGTCAGATAGTCCTTGTCATAAGCAAAGGAATAGCCCTCATCACTTTCTGTGAAAATCCCAGCCTTAAATGTCTTCTAATAAAATAACCTGCTTTATACTTTATCTCCTTCTCGTTTGATTGGAACAGGACCACACTCAGAACCGAAGAGTTCAAAGACTTTATTGACCTTATCAAGGCGAAGCGTGGTCTTGCCCTGCTCCAGTTCTCGCACGAATCGTAGTCCCACTCCTGCTTTCTCGGATAGGTCTACTTGTGTCAGTTTATATTTCTTGCGCATCTCTTTTACGTACTGCGCTATGATTGTCTTTGCCTCCATATAAAAAAACTTATACCTTATCAGTGGCAAATGTAAAAACTATAATTCTATTAAAAACGTTCGAAAGGCTTTTTGCTTTTCTCCTCCCCAAACATAAGCTTCTAAATTGTTTTATGGACGTAAAAATAGAAGATTAACTGTCCCATATTTTCCTCACACTTTCTCGCTGTCAAGGACATCGTCATAATATTGCGACATTACCATGCCATGCTCCTTGGCCGCCTGAATCTTATCGTAACTAATATGAGAGATTGCATTTACAAAGCAAAAAATAGCTTGTCTGACAGTTCGAATAAGATTCATTGAAACCTTTTCAAAATCTTGTCTTGAAATATACAAAACAGCAGACTTATCCTCCATAATACCTTGATCAATAATCTGAATCGATCTATGCTCCATAGCATTCCTTACCATCTGCAGAGACTTTGTTTCTTCTGCTTGAAGGTAAGAGTCACTCCCCCCATATATATCATTTCTAATGAATAATAATCCCGCTAAAGATATCACTTCTGCATAACTTAATATTTCAGATCTTAGTACCCTAGTTTTCTTGTCACTATACCAAAAAGTATTAAATGAAACATCTTTCTCCTTAATCCCTAAACTTAAATAATCATTCAAGGCAAATGCTATCTTGTCTAATAATGAATATAATGATCTAAAAGCAGCTTTAGCAAGTTCTACATTGTATGAATAGTTTGAATTCTGATAGTTATCTAATAAGACTACATTTTCATCAGAGAAATGACAAGACCCTGATTTCTGAAAGTACTCATACAGCATATATCTAGCAGATACATACCCTTGTTTGATCTCATTCAGCATTGATATCAAACGAAAACTACTCTCTTCTTTTCCCTTAGCAGTAAAAATAGACTCACAATATAGGTTATCTTCTTGAGCTAATTTCGAATGAGAATTCACATCATTATAGGCGTTCAGCCTCAAACAATGGTCATTAACCCACATAGAATACATATCCTTCTCCGTTGTATTGTACACATAATTCTCGTCAATGGCTTTAAAAGGCGTTTTTAATAGTTCCAATCTTTTGTACACCTCTAAAGTCGAACACCTTATCTCTGGTTTATATAGAAAGGGGTTCAAAAATTCTTTAGCTCTTTCTATTACAAAGGGTTGAGTTTTAATATCGTAGTAACCATACATATTTCCGAATGAAAATCCAATATTAATTTTCCACATGTGGTCATCAGGAATTCGTTTTCCTGCAAGATAATATGAGTGCAAAGCATCCTGATGACGACCGATATGATCGTATATATTCCCAATATGAACATAAGCCTGATACGCACAATGGAGAGCTGTTAAGAAAAGACTGTGCATTTTTTTTTGCATAATTTCATCAACAACGAAAAGAGTCATCCGATAATAATAGATCTCTTTCATTACCAGGTGATTATTGTACATCGCTTCAGAAGGAGCATACTGCTGGCATTTCTTCGTACAATAAGCATGTCCCAACACATAATAGGAAATAAGTTTGTTGAAAGTGTTAAGTTGACCTTCCAAGAGCCATCTTTCAACTGTGTCAATTATACTATCTAGCTCAGAAACATCTACTTGTCCAATTCTAACATCTTCAATGAGTTGACTATATACCCGAAGTTTATCAGATGTCTCTGTAACTTGTGATTCTTTTAATGTGTCTGTCATATCTCACTGTAATTATCTACGACCTATTGACCTTATCGAGGCGAAGAGTGCTCTTGCCTTGCTCCAGTTCACGAACGAAGCGTAGACCCACTCCAGCTTTTTCAGAGAGGTCTACCTGTGTCAGTTTATATTTCTTGCGCATCTCTTTCACATACTGCGCTATGACTGTCTTTGCTACCATATTATATCAATTACTTGAAGAAGTACCACATTCTGAACATGTACCCAAAATACCGTTTTCGGGTACATGTTCCAAGGATATGTACCCATTTTGCCTCTTTTGGGTACATATTCCGAAAATATATACTCAAAAGCCTTTTTCGGGTACACATCACAAAGGTGATTGATTATCTGTCACCGATTCTATCGTTTCATCTTGTCGTGGTAATGCAGAACCCTGATTAAGAAACAAGTCCATAAGAGCATGATTAATGTAATAATTTTCTCTTCCAATCTTTACAACAATTAAAACTCTCTCTTCGACCATCATATTCAAATACTTAGTAGCCGTTTTACGCTGAACCATCAAGTCCCTCTGCATAAACTCGATTTTAGTATAAGGATGATAAAATAGATTGTTGAGCAACTCGTGTTTATAGTTCTTGCCAAATAGAGGACGCAGAATCTGCTTATACTCCTGCATTAGTTTAGAGATACCCTGCACCAATCGAATGGTGTCGCGAGCCGTTTGTTCGACTCCTTTAAGAATGAAAAGGATCCATTCTTCCCACTCCAACGAGTTATCTTCGCCTTTATCCCTAATAGCCTGGATCAAGGAGTAATACTGCGATTTATTTTGAGTAATATACCTGCTTAAGTAGAGAATTGGCAAGTCAAGCAAGTCATTTATCACCAAATAGAGCACGTTGATAATACGCCCCGTTCGTCCATTACCATCATAGAAGGGGTGTATACTCTCAAACTGATGATGTATAATCGCCATCTTGATTAGAGGATCGACTTCGCACATCTCAGGATTATTGATAAAAGCCTCAAGGTTTGCCATATACTTCTCTATATCATCTATATTTTGAGGTGGAGTGTAAACGGTTTCTCCCTGACCATTCTTTAGCATTGTCCCTGCTTGTGAACGAAAACCTGCTCTATTTCCCTCAAGGTGCATTTGAATATCCTTTATTCTGCTGTTGGTTAATAGAGCATCTTTTCTAACCAATTCAAATCCTCGCTGTAAAGCCTCTCGATACCTAAGGACCTCTTTGGTAGCCGCTGTTATAAGTTGCTTCTCTATATTTATATCAGCTTTGTAGAGATCATCTTGCGTTGTGACGATATTCTCTATTTCGGAACTATCCTTTGCCTCTTGAAGGGTCAAGGTGCTAATCAGTATCGCTTCGTTAGGAATTGTTGCTGCTATCCCCTTTAATTCCGCCAAAGCTCGATTGGCCTTGTTCACCTGTCGTAATATCTCTTTGCTCTCTACATCAAAGGCGAGAGGCAATGTAGGTATGTTATAACTTTTGCCCATATCCATTTACTTACTTATGATTTGGCATTCGAATTCTTCTGAAAAAGTATTATATACCTTATCAGTGGCAAATATAAGGAATAGAAATCTATTGTACCCCTTTTCGGGGATACTTTTGAATCTAAAAGTCTGACACAACCTTTCAACGACAAAGAAAAGTTCTAATGAGAGGAGATTAAGGATAGATAATTGTATTCACACTCATATCTTTCTCTTCTGATAAAGTCTTTTGATGAAGGGGATGACAAACGAGAAAGATCCATATTGTGTCGTATGTCATTGAGTTTAACTGCTCGCGCCAAAGGATTCTGTCCAATCGCTCGAATATATGCTTCTCTATTGAGAAAGCTGTGATGATTGAGTAAGTGTAATGCGGTCGACAACTCTAACCGATCTTCTTTACTTAATCTCTGTTGAGCCTCCTCTTCAAGTAAAGAAAGAACCTCTTCGACTGTATTAGGAGTATCTTCACTGGTATCATGAAGATAGCCCACCACTTGCTCTTGCCATGTTTTTCCCATAGAGGCAACCATACAAAGATGTCCCTCAAAATAATCTATCCCAGCCTTATCTACTTGACCTTTATGCAAACGTTTAGCTAGCGTTGCTGATGATTTTATCCAAATGTTATTATCCATAGATCAACTTTTCCTGGAGGCACGACGGCGATTGATGAGAGAAAGGTCCTGGAGACGACGCCCCGGTTCATCGGCTTTAGCGAGGTGGAGGATGTCATCCTCAAGTTGAAAGGCATAGAGTATCCACAAGTAAATCCCGATAGACACAGTAGGAGACCCTTTCTCTATACGTGAGACAGTCAAAGGGGAGCAAGCGGCACGCTCAACAATCTGTGCCACACTAAGATTACGACGCAGTCGGGCTAACTTGATTTGCTCTCCCACAATCTGCATCTTCTGCTCTAACTTTCGGAGTAGATTTGTCCCGATTGTGTTCTTTACCATATCATCAACCTATCATATAATACGCAAATATACGCTTTTAATCTCCCTATTATGACTGTTGGATGGTAGAAAAAAATAAGTAGATTGAATATTTTCTGCTTTTGATGGCTTTTGTATGCTCCGAAATTTTGCAGTGAATTTGTCCATTTCAACTATTGATGACGAATTAACGGGAAAACAGAAAAAAGAACTGAAAACCCATCTCGAAAAGACGCAAGAACTGCCCCAAGAGGAAAGGGAACAAGGTATCATTGAAAAGCTAAAAGCTTCGGAAAAGATTTAGGATTTTCAACTTTCTCAATTATCAACTATTTCAGAATACACGAGAAATTTAAGAACTGTTTTTAACAGAGGAAATACAACCTGAAAAATATTTACGAAAAAATCGTAGAATTCTATTGTTTGTTTACGAAAGTTTCGTAGTTTTGTGGTGAAGGATTGTCATATCTGTCTCGAAATGAGAACAGAGAAAGACCCGAAAGTCTTCTTTTAATACAGTAGAAACAATGCGTAAGAACATAAGATTAACCCCGCGTGAAGAAGAAGTGATGCAGATTATGTGGAGTATGGGAGAAGCAGAGGTACGTATGATCATACCTCATCTGCCCGACCCTGAGATACCTTATACCACCGTAGCCAGCATCATGCACAATCTGGAGAAAAAAGAATTCATCCGAAAGGTGGGAAAAGGACGTGGATATATTTATCGCGTGGCCATACCCGAAGAGGACTATTCAAAACACTCTGTAAATCGTATGGTCAATCAGTTTTTTACCGGCGATTATAAAAGTCTGGTTCAGAGTTTTGCCGAAGAAAGCAAGATAACGGCAGATGACCTGCGCGAAATCATTCAACTTATCGAACAAGGCAACTCCAAGTAAATATCGGTTAGACCGCTCAAGAATAAAAAGAGAAGAACCAATGAAAGCATTTATAACATACCTTATTGCCAGTGGCACAGGCCTGATGCTGTTTTATCTGATAGACCGATATTTGCTTCAACGGAATACGATGTATAGCTGGCACCGTGGTTTCTATCTGTTGGCATACATGGGGTGTGCACTGTTGCCGCTTGCGGGTCTACTGCTCCCTGATCGGATATCGGTTGCGGAAGTTTTGAAGATACCCGGCTTCTTATTGGATGAACTCGTTTTTGTACAGCATCCGGCGAATGGAGTTTCGTCCGCAGCAAAGCTTACGACTTTTTCTGTGACCGACATTCTTTTCTATATATGGCTGACCGGTTCTGTTTATTGTTTATGCGTAACCTCGATAAAACTCTTTCGTCTTTACAATACGGTTAAAGACTCCACCGTAGTAAAAGATCCGAACGGCACAGTAGCATATTATATCATGCCGGAGGGTAATACCCCGTTCAGTTTCTTGAGACGGATTTATCTGCCTCTCGATATGACGGATAAACCGATTTTTAAGAATGTGCTGGTTCATGAAACCGCTCACATAAAAAGCTTGCACAGTCTGGATCTGCTGCTCTGCCTGCCCGTGATGCTTTTGCAGTGGTGGAATCCGTTTGCCCATCTGCTGTTGAGAAATATGCGGAATAACCACGAGTTCCTTGCAGACCGGTCTGTTCTCTGTAATGGTGCAGATCGCAAAAAGTATCAATATGAATTATTAAGTGTAAGTATGGATGCCACGGCCGGGTATTTGTGCTGCAACTATCAAAGTAATAATCTTAAAAAACGAATTATGATGATGAATACAGAAAAAAAATCTTCGCTTAAACTTTCCATTCTGCGTTATTTTACAGCTGTTTTACCTCTTTTTCTGTTGCTTGCAGGCAGTAATTTGCTCAAAGCCGGAGTATCTTCTCCCTCTCTCAGAACAGAATCGGATAAGCCTGCTCCGGTTATCCGACAAGACAGCACAAAACAGGTTTTCAACTATTGTAAAGTCAGACCTTCATTTCCCGCCGGAAACAATGCTTTGTACCAATTTCTGGCTCAAAATATTCGATACCCGAAAATAGCTATAGATAACAGAGTGGAAGGAAAAATCTTTTTGAGTTTTATTGTAGAAAAAGATGGTTCTCTGTCTGATATACAAGTATTAAAAGGTAATTATCGGAGACTGGAAGAGAAAGATTTGAAAACCGATAAAACAACCCAAAAAGTTTCTCCCGAAACCATTAAACAAGCCGAAAAAGAGTTGAACACCGAAGCCATCCGTGTAGTAAAGTCAATGCCCAAATGGGAACCCGGTAAGGATGCAGACGGAAAACCGGTGCGGGTAGAATTTAGATTACCTATTAATTTCAAACTACAATAAAGCAAAAAGTTCAAAAATCAAGACGGTGTATCATCATGCGCAAATTACTGCATTGCTTGTAACATTGGGCTTTGTTCACGTACTTCGGTACGCTCCCTTGATTCTCAGCCTCAGCGCCTTGTACTTTACATATTCCGATGCACCTGAAAGGGGGCTGTGCCAAAAATGATTTTTAACACAGCCCCCTTACTTTTACCTCATAACAAACAAAGCATGAGAAAAAGAAATTTTATTTTAATGTGTTGCTGTCTGTGGTTTGTGAATATTCATGCGCAAAATAAAGGTAGCATGTACAATCTGTTTATCCGACAGGCCGATTCGCTGTATCAACGAGGTGAGTACAAAGAATCCTTTCGGTTTTTTGAAAAAGCTTTTGCAGCGGATCAAGAAATAAAACCTTATCATCTTTACAATGCCGCTTGTGTAGCCGCTTTGTGTGGAGAGAAAGAACAAGCATTCCATTATCTATATCTTCGATTGAATATCGAGACTGATTGGTATAACGAAGATATCGGAGAGGATAAAGATTTAGTTTCAATTCACACCGATCCTCGATGGCCTGTTTTGATAGACAGCATGAAAAATCGCCAGAAAAAGGAGGAATGGGATCTGGATCAACCGCTGAAAACCAAATTGAAAGCAATTTTGAAAGCGGATCAGAATGTCAGGCTTCGGTATCTTTCCGAATTGAAAAAAACACCTGAAGACTCTCTGGCTGTGTCTGATTTAATAGATGAAATGATTCGAACGGATAGCATCAACAGATTGGAATTGATTAAAATCTGGAATCAAAAAGGATGGATTGGCAAAGAAAAAGTCGGCAAAGCTGTTATGGCCCAGTGGCTTATTATCCAGCATGCCGATTTGAAGATGCAGAAGAAGTATTTGCCTTTAATTCGGGATGCTGTCAAACGGGGAGACATCCCAACTTCACAATATGCAATGCTCGAAGACCGGATAAACGTAAGAGAGGGGCGTCCGCAAAAATACGGTACTCAAATTCTATCCGATAAAAACGGGATACACTATGTCGCTCCTTTGGTTGATACCTTAAAAGTGGATGATTGGAGAGCAGAGGTCGGTATGATACCGATGAAAGAATATGTAAAACGTTGGAAAATACAATGGCCTCCGACTTCCAAGTAATCTTGTCTTAGTATTAAAACTACTTATCCGGTAATCGAAAAAGGGCGCAAACCGTCATGATAGCGGTTTGCGCCTTTAATCGGTGGAGCTGGAGGGAAATCTAAAGATCTATCTGAAAATATTGCTGCTTGGTTTCAGACCTCAATATTCCTCCTCCACAATCTAAAGAGTTTATTTCAAATCCAATACGAAGTGTATTCAGTTGCAATGATAATTGTCGAATTTATAACCTTCTTGTTGAGGGCAGAACTTATATTTATTGACGTTTTCAATAAAACAAGTCGGTACCGTTCCGCTTAGCCTGTTTCCCCTCAGATCAAGCGATATTCTTTTAGGGAAATCTCCGCAAAGCCCGGCAGGGATACTCCCCGTAAAATTATTATTGGAGAGGTCTAAAATGACAACCTCTTTTAAGTTGGTCAATTCACCGGGGAGCTCACCCTCTAAAGCGTTGCCTTGGAGCTTGATGAGGTTGGCACTGACGAGTATACCAAACCCCTTAGGAATACGACCTGAGAGATTATTGTCTTTCAAAATAATACTGTAGACCCCATAGCCCTCATCTCCCATCCGGATGCCATACCATTCGGATAGAGGTCGGTCAGAAAGCCAATTGGTGTTATTGACCCAGTTTTCTCCATTCGTCATTTTAAAGAACTCCACCAAGTAGGCTCTCTGATCTGCTTCGATGTTGCTTTTCTCTTGATTGACCTTAATATCGAGTAGAGTGCGCCCCTTGTAGATAAAGGAGATAGACCTATTGATCTCCTTATTTTGAATGTTTCTTGGAGCTGAAATCCTAAGCTGATTGTCACCAATAACTTCTGAAGTGAAATGAGCAGAGAAGTCAGAGTAATCTATCACAATATCTTTGCGATTACTCTTGAAAGAGATCGTCTGCACTCCTCCCAGATAGTGAAATATCGATAATTCTTTGCTTATGCTTACGTAAGCCTTCTCTGCTTGAGTAACCTTTAAGAGGGCCTGCTTGCCCTCTGCTTCCAGTGTAACGAGTCCTTCTCTACGGTTGGATCCGGTATTCGGACCGGCTGTTATGATTAGTTGTTGATCTTTTTGGGAAACCTCCAGCCATTGAGGCTTGCTTACTATCTCCCAGGCAGGAGCATTGGTCTTAACCTCGATAGTTACAGGAGCATGGACATCATCCAGCTCCAATTGATCGACGACTTGAATGTAATACTCTACAGGCTTGGGGGCTTGCTCTATGCTGACAATACTCTTGAGGTCTTCGCAGATAAAGGTAATTCGCCCCTCTCTCACATGACTTTCCGGGTTAGGCCGAGCCGTTATTGTTACTGCCCCATCATCCTTTCTTTGAATAGAGATCCACTTAGGGAAATCGCTCTCCCATGTCCAATCATTCGAGGAACACTTAACGGTAACGGATAGACTCTCCTCCGTGCCACCAAAGGAAAGTTTGTTTGGTGATACCTCAAGAATACCGGGTTTGGGCTCTACACAAGAGGAGAGCATCATCAAGATGAGAGATAATCCTAAAATAATTGCCTTATTCATGGTTCATGTTGTTTTTAAGATTCTCCTTCTTTTCTATCCGGAAAGAAAGAAGAGTCATATAGTTAAATAATACCTGTCCTTTTCCATTTTCACGTCAGTTCGACGTAAGAAGGTGTCAATAATTTACCACCCGGTCAACCGTTAACATGATTAATATCGTGTGTGTTATAACTGAAAAAGCAGCGAATTATTTATATCTTGTAATATTTGTAATATTTGGGAACCAATAAGATATACATTCATAAAACACTGCTTTATAAAAGTAAATATAATTGAATTTTTGCACTGTAGATGATTTCTCGAAGCTTTTTGACAAAACAATCAAAGGAAAAGAAAGTGTCATCATGCGCAAAGTACAGGGCACAAAGACTGACACACGTAAACGGGGCTGTGCCAAAATCCAATTTTGACACAGCCCCGTTTAATCGGTGGAGCTGGAGGGAATTGAACCCTCGTCCAAACGCGGAAACAACCTGCTTTCTACATGTTTATTTTCGCTTTGATTTTCGAGATTCGGGTTGGGCCGAAACTACCTTCCCATATCCTTATCCTTCTTTCATTTAACCCGGCTCCGAAGGCTGAGCAGAGCGATACCCGAATTTCCGTTACACCACCGGGTCGAGACGCTACGGGTCGGGAGCTTCTCGGATGATGTCTCGTTGCCACACCTGTGCAGCAATAAAGCGATTAACCTACTATACTTCGGTTACGCAGCGAGAGCGTAATTATTTTCGCCAACTAAAAAGTTCGATAACTGAGATTTAAGTGCCAATTACCGATGCACTACATGCTTACAAATCACCTCGGCACGCTGTCAAAGCCAGTCAGCCCCGGTTTTGTCTCTATTTTAGATCGTAAAGGTAACGATAAGTTTATTGTCATACAAAACAAACATAGCTTTCTGCAGGTAAGAGCACATAAAAAAGGGCTACCGGCCTGTGCCCATAACCCTTTCTCGTCTTTCTCCTATATAGTTCAATCAGTGTATTATCCGTGTTTACTTATTTTTTCCAACCCATCCGGATCGATAATCTTAATGATTCTGCCGTCCAAGGCAATGATACGTTCCGAAGCAAAAAGCGAAAGGGTACGTATGGCATTGCTTGTAGTCATATTGCTCAAAGCGGCCAAATCTTCACGACTGAGGTATATATCCAGAGTAGCTCCGTCATTCTCCAGCCCGTAGTTCTGCATCAGAAAGAGCAGGGTCTCTGCCAGTCGGCCTCTGACATGTTTTTGTGTCAGACTTATCGTTCTGTCTTCCGCCAACCCCAATTCTGTAGCCAAAGCAGTTAAAAAGTATCTGGCCACGGCGGTATTTTTTTCCAGCAGACGATCTATTACATCTACCGGCACTTTCAGAATTTCAGCATTTTCAAAAACCTCCGCTGTCGTTTGAGCGGATTGATGGGCGAAATAAGGTCTTATACCGAAGAATTGCCCCGGCTTGATCATCCGGGTTATATACAAGCGTCCGCCTATACCCCGCCTGAACATTTTTACCTTGCCCCTGTTGAGATAAAGAAGAGAAGTTATCGTATCTCCCTCCTGAAAGAGTCTGGTTCCCCGTCTGCATTCTATGGACTCTACGCTGTCTATCAACAAGCGACGTTCATCTGCATCGAGCAGTAACGGCCAGATCGCTTTCAATCTCTCAGCCGGAGCTTTCGCTTTTGGAAGATTTCGAGCCGTTAGTAAGATTCTTTTTTCAGCAGATGTTTTAACCATATTATCAACAAAAAATGGCAGAAAATGGGATTAATATGTTCAACAGCATAAAAACCTTTGCAAAGGTAGCCTTTTTTTACTAATATTATGCCGAAAATTTGAATTTCAAGATTTTATATCGAATTTTACAGGCTTAGAAAATAAGAAACAAGTTAAACAAGTAAAAAATTATAAATGGATTTTAATAATCGTGTTACGCAGACGGGTGCTTATGTAGCCGGTTCTGTGATGAGCAAATTGCTCTCCAAGGTATTTTTGTGGATGACGATAGCATTGGGCATCACCGGGCTTACGTCTATGTTGGTATACAACAGCAGTTTTATGTTTACACTCATGCAAACCCCCATGCTCATGTGGGGGCTGGTGATTGCAGAGCTGATTATGGTCATAGCCCTTTCTGCCGCCATCAATAAAATCTCGTTCACGGCAGCTACGCTGATGTTTATTATCTATTCGATATTAAACGGCGTGATGCTCAGTTCGATATTTCTAATTTATACTCGGGCATCTATTTCTCTTGCTTTCTTTGTCACGGCAGGAACATTCGGGGCAATGGCTTTGTGGGGGTATACCACGCGCCGCGATTTGTCAAAGATGGGCAGTATTCTGTTTATGGCACTGATCGGCCTGATTATTGCCACCATCGTGAATATTTTCCTGAAGAGCAGCGCTATTTATTGGATTACCACTTATGCCGGCGTACTTATCTTTACCGGCCTTACAGCCTGGGATGTGCAAAAAATTAAACGAATGCTGTCCACGGCCGATGAAGTGAATGACACGACGAAAAAAGTCGCTCTGCTCGGCGCTTTGTCTCTCTATCTGGATTTTATCAACCTGTTTCTTTACATCCTCCGTATATTCGGAAACAAAAATTAGCAATCAACGCAATACGGCAAATAAAAACCGAAGGAGATTCTCCCTCGGTTTTTATTATTGCCATCGGCTTCTTTCCAACCTATTCGTCTTCTATCAGAGAGCGAATGTTCTTAATCAGAAGAGTCAGAGCTACATTGTTGAAACCGCCCTCGGGTATAATCAGGTTCGCATAGCGTTTGGAAGGCTCCACAAACTCATCGTGCATCGGTTTTACGGTACCGAAGTACTGTGTCATCACAGAGTCGATGCTTCTGCCTCTTTCCTGCACATCCCGTAACAGACGCCTGCCCAAGCGAACGTCAGGGTCCGTATCCACAAATATTTTCATATCCATCAGCTCACGCAATTCTTTATTTTCCAGTATGAGTATACCGTCCAGTATGATTACTTTGGCCGGATGTACTGTTACGGTCTGCTTCATGCGGTTATGTTCGGTAAAGGAATAGACCGGACGTTCGATGCTTTTCCCTTCTTTGAGCAGGCGTATGTCCCGTATCATCATATCCGTATCGAAAGCATCTGGATGGTCGTAGTTGAGCTTGGCCCGCTCTTCCAGCGGTAAATTATCATGTGCCTTGTAGTAATAGTCATGACAGAGTGTAACGACCTGCTCTTCAATAAAGGTTTGTTTGAGTTTGGTTACCAGGGTGGACTTGCCGGATGCAGAGCCACCGGCTACGCCTATTATCGTTGTTTGCATACGTTAGTGGTAGTGAAGTTTATAGCAAAAATACCGAATATTATGGCATAACTGCAAATCTCACAGTTCTTAAAACAATGGTGACAGCCTTTTTCACCTGAAGCCATCGGGCTCCTTATCTGCCGGATAAGAAATCTCTGCCTGATGGCTGAAAATTCTTAGCGCTACGGATTTTCAACGAAGTTAACTTGGATTTTTTTTCTTTGCCTGAAGAATTTTCCACCATCAGGCAGAGATTTTTTCAGTACACGTCACTTTTACCGCTCAAGCTGTATGTTTTATCTATTGTATGGCATTAGGTCGTCTTTTTATATCGACTGTCATACCGGTTTCACGAAACATGATATGAAGCCTATATAATAAGGTGTGCAATAGAATATTTTCATGGGATATACACAACGTATTTCTTACTCGATGTTATCATTGAAATACAAAGTAAATTGTATATATTTGCTTGGTATAGCCTTATAAAAATGTTATCAATAAATAGATAAACTATCATGCAAAAACAATTATTGTTAGGTGTGGAAGCTATTGCCCTCGGCGCCATCGATGCCGGCATTTCGGGCGTATATGCTTATCCGGGAACTCCGTCTACAGAGATTACCGAATATATCCAGAATTCCAAAATTGCCAAGGAACGCAATATCCATCGCGAATGGTCTGCCAATGAAAAGACCGCCATGGAAAGTGCGCTGGGGATGTCTTATGCCGGGAAACGTGCTTTGGTTTGTATGAAACACGTAGGTATGAATGTGGCTGCAGATTGCTTCATGAATGCGTCCATCACCGGAGCCAACGGCGGCCTGGTGATCGTTGCCGCAGACGACCCCTCTATGCACTCTTCGCAGAATGAACAGGACTCACGCGTCTATGGCAAGTTCGCCATGGTGCCGGTATTGGAGCCATCCAATCAACAGGAAGCCTACGAGTTGACAAAAAGAGGATTTGAACTGTCTGAAAAACTGGGAACTCCCGTACTTTTGCGTATAACCACCCGGTTGGCACACTCACGTGCCGGAGTACAGCCTGCAGGAGAAGTCCGGGCAGAAAATAAACTGACACTGCCGGAAGACAAGCGTCAGTATGTGCTCCTGCCGGTCATTGCCAAGAAACGCTATAAAGTGCTTTTGGACAAACAAAAAGAATTTGTTGCCAAAGCAGAAGAAAATCCGTTTACAGAATATTTTGACGGAAAAGACAAAAGCAAAGGTATCGTGGCCTGTGGTATTGCATACAACTACCTCATGGAGGCTTTCAAGAGCCGGGTGCCCTACCCCGTTCTCAAAATGACCCAATATCCCATTCCACGCAAACAGATGTCACGCCTTTTGGACGAATGTAAGGAGATAGTCGTGCTGGAGGAAGGCTATCCCGTTGTGGAAGAAGAGTTGAAAGGATTTCCCGGTCTGGAGCGTATCAAAGGGCGTCTGGACGGCACTTTGCCCCGTGACGGCGAGTTGAACCCCGACCATGTGGCAAAGGCTTTCGACCTGCCTACAACACAAGGCTTGCCCGTTCCCGAACTGGTTGCCGGCAGACCGCCGGCCCTGTGTGTGGGGTGTAGCCATCGGGATGTTTACGACGCTCTGAATGCGGTAATGAAAGAGTACCCCGACGGCCGTGTATTCGCAGATATCGGCTGCTATACTTTGGGTGCTCTGCCACCCTACGAAGCCATCAACACCTGTGTGGATATGGGAGCTTCCATTACCATGGCCAAAGGAGCTTCGGACGGAGGTCTCTTCCCTGCGGTTGCCGTCATCGGCGACTCTACTTTTACCCACTCGGGTATGACAGGACTATTAGATGCTGTCAATGAAAAATCCAACATTACGGTTATCGTTTCGGACAACGAGTCCATTTCCATGACCGGCGGACAAGAGTCTTCCGCACTTAACAAGGTGGAACAGATTTGTAAAGGATTAGGCGTAGAGTCCGAACATGTGAAATGTTTGTTGCCTGTTCCGAGAAATCAGGAAGAGCTGCGTAAGATTATTCGTGAGGAGATCGAATATAAGGGCGTTTCCGTGATCATACCGAAACGGATCTGCATACAGAAACATTTACGTGATGCGAAGAAAGCCAAAGCGGCTAAGGCTAAAAAATAACATATAAAGAGGAGATTAAGAAGATGAAAACAGATATGGTTTTAGCCGGTGTCGGCGGACAGGGAATTTTATCTATAGCCGCAGCTTTGGGTTCTGCTGCTCTTACGAATAATTTGTATCTCAAGCAGGCCGAGACGCACGGCATGAGCCAGCGCGGCGGCGACGTTCAATCCTATTTGAGAATATCCGACAGCCCTATTTACTCGGATCTGATTGCATTGGGCAGCGCAGATATTATTCTTTCGGTAGAGCCTATGGAGGCTTTGCGCTACTTGCCTTACCTCAAACCGAACGGTTATGTGGTAACCAACTCGGCTCCTTTTATCAATATACCCAATTATCCGGAGGTAGAAGAACTGATGGCCAAAATCAAATCCCTGCCGCACCATGTACTCATCGATGCGGATGCCATAGCAAAAGAAGAAGTGGGTAATGCCCGCGCCTCTAACTTTGTGATGCTCGGAGCGGCTTCTCCTTTTATCGACATTCCCTTCGATTATATCGAGAAAGGTACGGAGGCCATTTTCCGCAGCAAGGGGCAGGATGTGGTGGATATGAATCTGAAAGCCATTAGAGCGGGTCGTGACTTCGCAATACGCTATGCCGAGAAAAAGTAACGGATCTGTCCGGTTTAGATAATTAGAACCGTCCTTTGAAAATCGAAAGAAACAAAGGACGGTTTTTCGATACAACAAAAAATACTTTAATAATAATTCTATGATTACACCTCAACTTGTCGATCCGAAAAGCATTGTGATAGTCGGTGCATCGGACAATATCGAAAAACCCGGAGGAAAAGCACTTTATAATGTAAAAAACGGCACATTCAAGGGCGATATCTATGCCGTGAACCCTAAAAAAGAAACGATACAGGGGATTAAAGCTTATAAAGATGTTTCCGATCTTCCTCAGACCGATCTGGCTATTCTGGCCATACCGGCTACAATGTGCGTGCCGAATGTAAAAGTGCTTTTGGAGGAAAAAGGAACGAAAGCCGTTATTATTTTATCTGCCGGCTTTTCAGAAATGGGAGCAGAGGGGAAACGTTTGGAGCAGGAACTGGCAAGTATGGCCGACAAACATGGAGCCACGCTTATCGGGCCGAACTGTATCGGTGTAATGAACCCTTTGCATCAATCGGTATTTACGACCCCTATTCCCAAGCTGCAATGGGATGGTGCTACGTTGATCTCAAGCTCCGGCGCCACTTGTGTGTTTATCATGGAATCGGCACTCAGCAAGGGTTTGCCTTTCTCCGCTGTGTACTCTGTGGGTAATGCGGCACACACCTGTGTGGAAGACGTGCTGGAATATGTTAATGAAACATACGGCACGGAACGTTCGCCACGGACAGTGCTGATGTATATAGAAAGTATCAAGAAACCATTGAAATTCTTGAAGAACGCCCGTGAACTGATTGAAAAAGGCTGTCGTATCGCAGCCGTGAAGTCGGGTACATCGGATGCCGGCGGGCGTGCTGCCGCTTCGCATACCGGGGCTATGCTCAATTCGGACATGGCCGTGGATGCTCTCTTCCGTAAAGCAGGCATCATTCGTTGCAACAGTCGCGGAGAATTGACTGCTGTGGGTGCCGTATTGCAGCATGCACCATTGAAAGGCAAGCGCATCGGCATCATTACGCATGCCGGCGGACCGGCTGTGATGCTCACGGACGTACTCTCAAACGGCGGAATGGATGTACCTCACTTGCCGGATGATGTGATGGCGCCGCTGCTGCCGGAGCTGTTTGAAGGCTCTTCGGTATCTAACCCCGTGGATATTTTGTCCACCGGAACGGCCGAGCAGTTGGACAAGTGCATCACATTCTGCGACAAGCTGGATAACATCGACGGTATGGTGGTTATTTTCGGAAGTCCCGGCCTTTTCTCCAATGCAGATGCTTATGCCGTCATACGAGAGCAACAGAAAAAATGTAAAAAGCCGATATATACCGTTTTGCCCTCTATTATCAATGCAAAGGCCGAAATGGACGTTTTCGTGGATGAAGGCGGCGTCTTTTTCGAAGATGAGGCAGTGCTGGGACATGCTTTGCTCAAAGAAACCGGCTTTATCGCTCCTGACGCAGAACCTGATCCTGTTTTGCCCAACGAGGCAGCAGTAAAAGAATTGCTTCAAGGACATAAGGGACTGGTGCCGACCGAACAAGGAATGAAGTTATTGGATCTGACAGGTATCAAACGCCCGATGAACCGTATTGTGAATACAGAGGAACATGCCGTCAAGGCTGCAGAAGAATTGGGTTTTCCGCTGGTAATGAAAGTTGTAGGCCCTGCACACAAATCGGAAGTCGGCGGTGTTATTTTGAATGTTACCACGATGGAAGCGGTACGTACTAACTTTAAGAAGCTGAATGCCATAGAATGTGCAGAGGGAGTGGAACTCTGCCAAATGGAGTACGGCCTGGAAGTTTTCATCGGAGTGAAAAAGGAACCCGGTTTCGGGCATCTGATAACCTGTGGATTGGGAGGTATCTTCGTGGAGGTACTCAAAGATATTCAATATGCTTTGGCTCCCGTTCACAAAAGTGAAGCGCTGCGTATGATACGTTCTCTGAAATCCTATAAAATGATTCAGGGAGTGCGCGGCAAGGAAGGTATCGATGAAGAGGTTTTCGCCGATGCCATCTGTAAGGTATCCGGTTTGCTCAGTGCCGTGCCCGAGATAGAAGAAATGGATTTGAATCCGCTTATGGGACATGGAAAACATTTGGCCGCTGTGGATGTGGTTATAAAATTGTAGAACAGAAAAAGAGTGTAAAAATGAATTTCCCAATATCAAAAGAGATAATCAAACAAGCTCAGGAAGAACTCAATATCAAAGATTTGGCCACTGCTTCCATTCGCGATTTGGTGGCATTGGTCAATGTACTGCAAGCAAAAACGGGCGTTCGCTATGTGCGTATGGAAATGGGCGTGCCGGGATTGCCTTCTCCGCGTGTGGCTATAGATGCCGAGCGGGAAGCCATGGAACGGGGCGTAAGTGCTGTTTACCCCAATTTGGATGGTCTGCCCGAATTGAAAGCCGAGATAGCACGTTTCGTAAAACTGTTTCTGGACGTGGATGTTACTCCTCGTAATTGCGTGCCTACGGTGGGGTCGATGCAAGGGACTTTTACTTCGTTTCTGGTCGCTAACCGCTGTCACAAAGACCGCAGTAAAGGAACGCTGTTTATCGACCCCGGCTTCAATATGAATAAATTGCAGGCACGCATCCTGCAGCAGCCGTTCGAGACTTTTGATGTTTTTCATTACCGCGGAGAGAAATTGCGCGATAAGTTGGAAAGTTACCTGAAAACGGGGCAATTCCAATCCATCATCTATTCCAACCCCAACAATCCCACATGGCAGTGCTTTACGGATGAAGAACTGCGTATCATCGGGGAGCTGGCAACGAAATACGATGTGGTCGTCATCGAAGACCTGGCCTATTTCGGCATGGACTTCCGCCATGATTACTCTCAACCCGGTGTGCCGCCTTTCGTGCCTACGGTGGCCAAGTATACCGATAATTACATTCTGCTCATTTCCAGCTCGAAAGCTTTCAGCTATGCCGGACAGCGTATCGGTATGCTTGTAATCTCATCCAAGTTGCACGAACGGGAGTTTCCCGATCTTGAGGTCACCTTTGGCAGAAAACGTTTTGGTGAAGCCATCGTTTCTTCTGCTTTATATGCCCTTTCTTCCGGTGCCACACACTCCGCACAGTGGGGACTGGCGGCACTGCTTAAAGCTACCAATGATGGAAAGTACAATTTCGTCGAGGCTACTAAGATTTATGGTGAGAAAGCGAATAAAATCAAGAAAATGTTTACCGGTAACGGCTTTCACATCGTCTATGACAAAGATGGCGACGAACCTATTGCAGATGGTTTCTACTTCACAATCGGTTATAAGAATTTAGACAGTAACCGTCTGTTGGAATTGCTCCTTCAATACGGTATGTGCGCCATAACACTGGATACTACGGGGAGCGAACAAAAAGGAGTGATGCGCGTTTGCGTATCTTTAATTCCTGATGAGCAGCTGCCGGATTTGGAGCAGCGTGCAAAGCTCCTCAACGAACACATGCAATCTTAAGCGGACGTTCCTTATGTATTAAGAAAACAAAGATTAATTTATGTTATTGGGTGGTTACCGCCGGATAACGATATTCTAAACGGGGCTGTGTCAAAATTCATTTTTGGCACAACCCCGTTTAAGTTCCTGTAATCACGCAAAAGAGCAGATTATCCGAGCAAATACCCGAAATCTGTTTTTTCAATTTTACGCATTCAAATCAATCGGCCTGCTGCGCTTTCACCATCCGGGCAAATTCTCCGTTCTGCTGTCTCAAGTCGTCAGGAGTGCCGCATTCGACTACTTCACCTTCTTTCAGCATCACAATCTTATGAGCATTGGCCACGGTACGCATACGGTGAGCGATGATAAGCACTGTTTTATTTTTTATAAGTTCGGAAATTCCCGCCTGTATTTTTGTTTCATTTTCTACATCAAGACTCGCCGTAGCTTCATCCAAAAGTACGATCGGCGCATCCTTGAGCAGAGCACGTGCTATGGAGATACGTTGGCGCTCTCCTCCCGAAAGGGTCTCTCCGTTTTCTCCGATCAATGTTTCATAGCCATCAGGAAGTTCCCGGATAAACTCATCGCACTGTGCCAGCCGGGCTACACGTCTTATTTCCTCATCGCTTGCATCTTTCTTTCCGATACGTATGTTATCCGCTACACTTGCATTGAAAAGCATCACATCCTGAAACACGATGGCATAATTATATAAAAGCGTTTCAGGATCGACAGTAGAAATATCGACTCCGCCCAGCAGCACTCTTCCCTTGTTTACATCCCAAAAACGGGCAGCCAATTTGGCCGCAGTACTCTTTCCTCCACCCGAAGGCCCCACAAGAGCCGTAACTTCACCCTGTCTTGCAGTAAAAGAAACATTGCGTAATACTTGCTTGTCCCCCTGATAAGAAAAATCCACGGATTCAAATGTAATATCGTAATTGGCCGGAGTACATTCCGTTGCTCCCTGCTGCGCAGGCATGGATTCCATTTCCTTTATCCGGCCGATACGAACATCCAGAAATTGAAGTATGGCCAGATTATTGAAAACTTCAGTTATCGGATTATAGATACCGGAGCCTATCAACAGAAATACCAGGTAAACAAAAAGGTCTATCTTTCCGTTGCCCAAGAGATAAGCACCCGCAAGAATAACGGTAGCGAGCCCTAATTTAAGAATGATATAAGACGTGTTCAGGAAAGAACCGCAGAGCAATTCTCCTCTTATAAGGTCTTTTTCATAAACCTTTATGCTCTCATCAAAGCGAGACAAATATTCTTTTTCTCCATTGTACGACTTAATCTCCTGTATTTCTTCTATCCCCTCCTGTATCTGCTCTGTAACCTGTCTTTTAATAAGATAGTTCTTTGCAAAAGCCCCGTCCATCGTTTTCTTTGAAACCACAAGAACCAGCGTAGCAACGGGTACGACCCAAAAGAGAGCCAGAGAAAGTTGCCAGTTATAAAAGAAAAGCCCCAGAGCAAATAACATTATACTGAGAACGGATGCAAACAGTTGCGGAACAGTGTGCGAAAAAAGTTTTTCGAGGTTCGTGCTGTCTTCCATCATAGTGGATGTCAGATCCGAAAGGTTCTTCTCTCCAAAGAAAGCCAGAGGCAGTTTACGCAGTTTCTCCGCCAAAGAGATACGACGGTTGGCACTCTCTGTATATATCCTGGTATAAGTGCTCGTGTATTGCAACATGGCAATAACATAGATCACGGCCATGAAAGCCAAAGCTATTATTACGTAAAACCAGATATTGTGCGAAACGGACTTTTGTAAATAATCATCCAGAAAAATAAATGTGAATATAGCCGGCAAGATCAAGGCAAGATTCAGCAGAGTAGTCCAAAAGATGCCTGCGACAAGGGCCTGCGCTCCTTGACGCGATAAAGCAAACCGGTTTTGAAAGTATCGTATCATTGTTGCTATCGATTAAAGTTTTCTATATTGTCCAAGCCACAGAGCGTTTATATTCTTCCCACATAGTACTGTACAAGCCTTTTTGTGACAGAAGTTCCGAATGAGTACCCTGTTCGACTATTTTCCCTTTTTCCACAACCAGTATTCGATCTACATGCTGTATGCTCGTTAGCCGGTGAGCTATCATCAATACGGTTTTGCCTTTCATAAGCTCCTGAAAAGCTTTTTGTATCAACTGTTCATTCTCCGGATCGGCAAAAGCCGTAGCCTCGTCGAGTACCACGATGGGAGCATTCTTGAGTATGGCACGCGCCAAGACTATGCGTTGTTGCTCTCCGCCTGACACATAAGTTCCCTCCGCTCCGATCTTCGTTTCCAATCCTTCGGGGAGACGGTTTATTATCTCCCGGCTTTGCGACAGATCGACAGCCCGGTCTATATCTGCTTGCAGAGCGTCGGGCGCTCCATAGGTAATATTCTTCCTGAGCGTGGTTTTGAAAAGTTTTGTGTTTTGAAAAACAAATGAGATTTGTTTCATCAATTCTTCTTTGGCTATATCCCGGACATCTATCCCCCCGATAGAAACTCTGCCGGCAGTAGTATCCCAAAAACGCGGTATGAGACGGGCGATAGTCGTTTTCCCTCCACCGGAGGCTCCGACCATGGCGTATGTTTGCCCTTGCGGAATTTTGAAGCTGATGTTGTCGATGGCATTTTGTTCGGCTCCCGCATAACGAAATGATACATTATCGAATGTCACATCGTGCTCCTCGGGTATCTGTCCCTTTTCAGGCTCCTCAAGAGGTTGCTCCGAAGTCAGTTTTTCCAAACGGTTTATAGCCTCGTCAGCCATGAAAAGATTTTGACTCAGATACATGATCTTCATGATGTTGGAGGAAAAAATGGGTGTGATAAGTATGTACAAAAACAAATCCGTTATGATACTCATTGCATTACCGGACAGCCCGATAAGAATAATACCCACAGGAATCAGAAAGAAAGCAAAACTATTGATGATCATTGTATAAAAAGACATCGGTTTTTGCCAACTTAAAGTATACTTTGTAACCAACTCTTTGTAGGAAATAATACTGTCATAAAAACGCTTGAAAGAAAATACCGTTTGCTGAAACACTTTTACAACCGGTATGCCGCGCACATATTCCACAGCCTCGCTGCTCATTTTTTCCTGGGCATCCAAAAAAAGATGTTGAAAGTCGTTGTGCTTCGGATTCATCATAATAAACATCGTGGTGAAAGCAAAAAGAATCGGAATCAAACAAACAGCTCCTAATCGCCAGTCTAAAAGAAAAATCAGAATAATCACACCGACGGGAGCCATAAAACTGCCGATGATATCCGGTAAAAGATGAGCCAAAAAGGTATGTGTCTGCGAAGAATCTTCATCGATCACCTTACGCATCTTGCCGCTAAGATTTTCATTGAAGTATCCCAAAGGCATTTTTACCACTCTACGCATGGCCTCACGCCGCATATTAACCTCCACTCTGAATGCTGCAAAATGTGAAAACATCAGCGAACAGAAATAGAGCACTATGCCAAACACGGCAAAACCAAAAGCCCACCAGGCGTATGCATATACACGCGTACCGGCTACTACTCGATGATTCAAAAGCAATGTGCGCACAATGAACCAGATGAATATAAAAGGGGCTAAAGAAATAAGTCCGTTGAGCCCTGAAAGTATTAACGAAATGGGCAGGAGTACAGCCCGGCTGCCCATATATGAACGTATTTTTCTAAACATTACATATTGTGTTATTTAAGGTTAAAAGCTGTATTTCGCTTTGAACCAAAATTCCGAATTATTCTTGTATGTGCCGAAAATACCTTCTTCTCCTCCGAACCAGTCATACCCCGCCATGAGGTGAATCTGGTCACTCAAAGCATAGTCTACCGAAAAACGGCTGAACCAACCGCGGTCAGTCAAATCCCAATAAGTGAAATCGGATAATTGAAGGATATTGTTAAACAGTTTCTTTGAAATATTAAGGGTCAGAAGCGAACTGTTATCAGCCTGTTTGATAAAATCTTTATAGCCGAAAATATTTTCAGAGGAGAACTGTGCCGAAAGCATCCAATCATGAGGAGCATACCAGTCTATACCCAACAGCCAGTTGAAAGTATTGAACCCACGTTGCGAAGCGGGACGACTGTAAGAGAAATGCTTATCGATGTTAAATGCAGCTTCGCCCCGCATCACAAATTGCCCGAAGGGAACAGACAAGTCTCCACCCAAAAAGCCCATACGGTAGTATCGGGGAGTAATGTGCAACTCTTTGGGAGAAGGGGAAACCTGCTCCAAAACCGGCATCTTATTCCATGTATGCAGAGCTGCAAGCGAGAAATCTATCCCCGGCAATGTAACATTGAGCCGTCCTCCGTACTCGATATTGGCAAACTCAAAAGCCGGTGTTCCGGTTTTGTCATCCCAAACAACATTAAGACTGGGCATCGAAGACAAAAAACTCCAGGGATTGTCTGACCGATAAGGCAGTTTATACCCCTCGAATACGGGTATCAAAACAGTTTCAAATCGCAATGTTTCATTAAAGAGAGAAAAACGCAGAGCATTCACCGGCATACGGATGTCGTCGTAGTCCTGTGCTAAAAACTCCGTCATATCCAAAGGAGAAACCAAGTCCGTTATACGTACTCCGTCTGCGGCTCCCCAGATAATCAGCTGCCGTCCTGCCTGCAAAGCCCAATTCCTCTCGCGATGTTCAAAAAAAGCCTCACGCAGACGGAATCCGGTTTCATCTTTCAGTAGAGCATTGTACGTGGCATTAAACGAAACGATCAGCCGGGAGTTTCCGAAATGTTTTTCCAATTCCCCTCTCACACGGGTGCGCGAGCTCATCAAATCGTATGGAGAGCTGCTCCGTACGGCATGATAGGTATCCACAAACCCTTTGACTTCGAACGGCAAACCCTTCTCTTCCTGTGCGAAAATCCGCAAAGAAAACAGGAATATGATAATTAGCGTTAACAAAAAGTTCTTCATCGTTTAACGTATTGTGGATATTATTGCTACAAAGAACCCTTCTCCAAAGAGGTAACACTGAATTTCGATTCTTCGAGCGGTTTATTGAATTGGGGATTTCTGATTTCCAAAATGGTCTGGTGCTCCGTCTGCACATTTATCATATGCATCTTTTGTGCAATCCAAAAACCATCCTTTTTGCTGATATCGGATAATTCCAGTTTACGGTGCAGTTTACCCATTTTATCGTAGTATTCCACTTTGATGGGGATCAGACAGTCCTGCCTGATCCAAGCCCTTTTCTTTGAATAGA
Source organism: Porphyromonas macacae DSM 20710 = JCM 13914 (assembly GCF_000379945.1). Classification (GTDB taxonomy): domain Bacteria; phylum Bacteroidota; class Bacteroidia; order Bacteroidales; family Porphyromonadaceae; genus Porphyromonas; species Porphyromonas macacae. Next base: position 590,138 of record NZ_KB904124.1, on the reverse strand, counting down.
CGTCCCGGTTATCTTTGGTCGTATATTCCAGTTTCCAGCATTTGTGGCCGTCCAGCACTTCTTCCCCAAGCAATTCATGGGTATCTTCATCTACATTACGGGTGCCCATATCGTCATAAGTAAAATCGGTCCCCATGAAATAGTCTTTCTTGGCAGAGGCTCCACTGATGCGCCGGGTTTTCTTCATAGCAGGAAGATACAGCCACCGATCGTCGTCTTTACCGATCCGGTCATAATCCCAAGTGAGAAAACCGGTACCTTTCACATCGCCCGGATAGAGAAAAAACATGATTGTTTTGCGGTCTTTCTTGCCTTTCCCCACATCTATGGAGTAGGACATAAGTTTTCGCTCGCGTACGCTGCCCCGTTTGTTGATAAGTTTCATTGTCATCTCCGATTGTCGGGTATCGCCATCGGGGCGATCTTTTACTTTTTGGGCTATTTCGCGTGCCGTTTGTGCAGAAGCATCCGTAATCAATGCCGATATCATTATTACTGCGATTATTAAAACTCGTTTCATGTTCAATTTTTTTTATTGTCCTTTTTATTTAGTACCGTTCACGGCAACCCACTTGTCGTTGGGGTGTTCGGCTATCTTCACTTCGGTCTGTCCGGCTCTTTTCATCATGGCTTTCAGTTCTTGCCCTGAATAAATGGCCATATCCGGAAAGTCGACCCAACATCCATACCTCGAAGAAACAAACGAACGGCCCATGAGTCCGCGGGTTTACGCATATTCTTAAACACAAGTTGTTCAAACCTGTACGCTTATTTATATTTCTTCATTCTTGAACAGCCTCCAAAGGCGTACTACAAGCACGATACTTGCAGACAGAATGAAAGACAACAGTATGATCTGTGCCAAACTGAAAGGTTCTTCGCCGAATGTGGCTGCAAGATGAAAAACATTCATCAAACATATCAGGGATGCCCATATACGATTGAACCATACAAAGCCCTTATTGTCGATGAACAGTGTTAACAGCACCATTATCAACGACATTATTTCCAAGAAAATATGTGCAAGGGTGAACATTGCAGGCTCCGAACCGTCTGTACCGGGCAATCGGATATCTGCTCCGAAGAATATACCGTCCAAAGCAAACAAAGAGTGGAAAATAAATCCTACGGCAATCAAAAACCATAAGAAAGCTAATTTGATTTGTTCGATCTGTTTCATGATTGTTGTATTATTTTAGATAGTTGTTCTTGTGTTTTTTCCTGAACAATTGTCTTTTCCTCTTCTTTACCAAAAATCCTAAAACGACGGAAAAGAAGAGGAGTGATGCACAAGTCCGCCAGAAGAGCAGAGAACATACCTGCCACAGACAGGATACCCATATGAATGAAAGAATTGCTTTCGGATATCATGTAAGCCGAAAAGTTTGCCGATATAATCAGACTGGTGAGCAAAATAGGGGTACCTACAATACGGAAAGATTTCAGAATAGCCCCTTTGTAACTGCGTTGCCGGTCGAACTCCAGATGGCCGTGATTGAAAAAATGAATCGTATCGTCCACAGCCAAACCCAAAATCATAGGCATGATGGTAGCGGTCATCATATCCAACGGATAATCCAACAATCCCATCAGCCCGCCCACAACGATAGCAGGCATGATATTCGGAATAAGGCCGATAAGCCCGACACGGAAACTGCCGAATACAATCATCATCAGTATGCCGATTATAAGAAGGGAAATCAGGAAAGAGGAAATCTGGCCACGCACGATATACTGCATCATTGTGGTAAACTGCGGGATGTTGCCCACCGGCGTTACCTGTGCATTCGGGAATAGTTTCCGGGCAAAGGCCGTAATGCTTTGCATCTCCCTCTCGGCCTCTCCCGAATTATAAGTACGTATTTCCACTTTCAGGCGCAAACGTTTATAGTCGTAGTCGATCCAGTTTTCCGCTTCGCTTCCTCCTGCATTTTCATAGAGAAGCAATTGCTGAGCGATTTCGTCCCCGTCATCCGGAATTCGATACCAGGCTTCATCTCCATCATGCAATGTCTGATTAAGATCTTTAAGGATATTCAGAATGGAGGTTGTACGTTTGGTAAGAGGATAGCTTTCCACTTCTTTGGTTATCGAATCGAGGGCCCGGAGAGCTGCCGGCGTTTTAGCAGCATCATTCTCAGGCATATCTATCATGATGTCGTAAGAATAGAGAGAGCCTAACTCGCTTTCGCTGACCTCAAGGAGTTTTTTTACATACTCTACTCTTCTGCCCATTGTTCTTTCTACATCAAAAGCGGTTTCAATTTTTGTGAATTCGTAGAGCATAAATACAGAGAAGAGAATAAACACAGTCCAAACCGTTTTCTCACGATTCAGAATAGATATACCGAACAGTTCCAAATTTCGATCCAGCCAATGCTTTGTTTTTCGCTCTGCCGGAGTGTTGCGTGCCCGGTCTTTTCCAAAACTTAGCACGGTAGGCATCACCGTAATGGCAATAAGGAAAGAAAACAGCACGCTTGTGGAGGTTGCTATCCCGATAAAGTGCATCGGAACAACGGGTATTGTAAGAAATGAAAGCAAGGCTGCAAAAGTTGTCAGTGCACTGAACAGCACCGGCCAACCGGTTTCTTTGATGGTTTCCATGGCTGCTTGCTTACGCTTACCATGCTTTGTCATTCGCCTTCGGAAATAAGAGTGGATATGAATATTATATGCCACTGCAATGGCAAAAGCCAAAAGGATCGGTATCATCATCATGCCGCTGTCGATACCGAGCCGCAAATATCCTGCAATGCCGTAGGCCATTATAATGGATGCCCCGGCCGTAATGACCGGTACCACAACACCTCTCACAGATCGGGTTGCGAAAGCCAATACGATAAGAGCCATAAGGATAGCAAGTCCCATAACGCGCGGCATCTCTTTATCGATCCACGACATTTTTTGCTGTGCCAGATAAGGCATACCCGTACCTCTGGGTGTCAGCGAGGCATATTCCGGTTTCAGGATAATCTTCTCTAATTCTTTACCCGTAATCATATCGGGCGATACGGCTCCCTTTTCTCTGTTCCATACCGAATCTGCAGGGAAAGGACGCAACTTGAGCAAAATCCAGGTTTGTCTACCATCCTGCGATACCAAACGGTTTGCGATGTACGGTTTCAGGAAAGTCTTTCGGCGTATTTCCGCAAGCCCTTCATCATCTGCCGGTATTTCATCCGGAACAATCTGCTCGATGGTCATCCCATCTTCGTTGCCGACCATAAACTCAAGGTCCGTGAGAGAAGTAATTTTATCGGCATACGATATACTGTCGAGCATTTCATTGGAAAGACGACGTATCAGTTCCAGATTTTCTTTGGTGAATATATTGTCACATGTTGTCAGAACAGCGGCATAGTTGTCATTCCCGAAAATCGATTTGAACTCTTCGGTTTTTATAATCATAGGATCGTCTTCCAAGAAGTAATCTTCCCAGGACGATTTAATATTCAAGTAGCTCAGGCCATTGAATCCTATTGCCAGTAATATCACAAAGAGACCTAATACAAGCCATCGTTTGTCGATAATCCATTTACCACGGAGGTAAAACCATTTATTAATACGTTCTATTTTCATAGTATAACTGATTTTGTACAGCCTTTTATTGTTATTGAATACTCTCTACTATATGTGCATCAGCTCTTTCCATCCGGCCGTTCCGAAAACAATATAATCCCTGAGTCCTTGCTCAAGTTCTTCTTCCGAAAGCGTATCGTCTGCTACAATCTCTGAGAAAATAATAACCCACCAGGTACAACAGATTCGAATAAAAAAAGGTGAAATATTTTCATTGGCCTGAGGATATTTCTCTTTGAAGGATCGAAGATATGCCAGGCTTATATCAAATTGTTGCCGGGTAATATTTTCTTTGTAATGTTCCAAAGAAGACCCTCCTGCATGAAAAAACAGCAGTTTGAGCTCGGTGCGAAATTATGCGTGAGTTTCAAAAACTCTTTTACAGTGGCATCCTGAAAACGCTGGGGCGTATTCATGTATTTCTCCATGTTCTCCTCACTGTTATGCTGCTTCAGCATAAGTTCGAAAGCTTCTAACAACGGAGACAGTACAGCCCGAAACAATTCATCTTTATTATTGAAATAGTTATAGATGTTACTCACGGTAATACCGGCCTCTTTAGCTATAGTTCGCAGAGAAGCATCCCGAAATCCATATGCAATAAATTCTTCACGTGCAGCCAAAAGAATTCGCTGCCGGGTCTTGATGTTAATTAAAGTTTTTTCCATTTTTCCATAAACGAAAAATGAAATCGTTCATAGCAAAGGTATAGAGGCTGAACAGTGTTCACAATCCCGTAGAATGAGTATTTTTTGCCTCTCATCTCCTCAAAGAATACCAATAGTTTCTGAGTTTCACCAAACATTCTTGTAGGAGAGGAAAAGCATATCTACCAGAATAGCTCCACAGAATCACCGGAAAGGTTAACAGATGCAAAATGCGGATTTAACGAAGACAATCAGACGGTTTTCCGGTAAAAACCATAAAAATATATGCTCCGTAATCGTTCGAGATTACGGGGTATACATGACCTAAAAAGGGAAATTATTATTTAAGAGTCTTTTCTACATTCAGCACAAAGGCTCTGAGACCCTGTTCGGGGGAATCCTCATCCAGCTTATGCAAATCCACCAAAAGATCATCCACAGAACCGGCCGGGCAGACAACCACCATGGCCTGATTCATTGTAGGCCAGGCATGGTTACCCAAATGAGGCTCTCCGCCATAAGTGCCTCTACCCTGCACACCATCCCAGCTGGTATATCCTTTCAAGTTATTACGGCTTAAACAACGCAGGATAAAAGGATGATAAGCCTGATTATAAGTTATGAATACAAATTTCAATTCTTCCATACCGTTAATTTCTTATTTTAACCATACGTCTCCTGCGGTACCTTCTCCTCTGTCTTTTTTGTTCTATTCCGGAGAAAATAACATAAATCGTGGGAATGAGAACAAGTGTAATAAGTGTGGATACAGTCAAACCGAAAGCCACCGTAACCCCCATAGGTTGCCACATTTCCGATCCTTCTCCGATACCGATAGCCAAAGGTACCATACCGAGTACGGTGGTGAGCGTGGTCATGAGAACGGGTCTCAGGCGGCTTCGGCCGGCAGATATGACACTCTCGAGTATACCCATACCCCGCTCACGGCAAAGGCGAGTATAGTCTATAAGTACAATACCGTTCTTCACCACGATACCCACCAACATGATAAGACCGATCAAACCCATAACACTGAAGGGTATTTGCGTAATGAACAAGCCGATAATCACACCGCTGACGGCAAACGGGATGGAGAACATGATGACAAACGGGTCCAGAAGGCTTTCAAACTGCGCAGCCATAACAATGAACACAAGCATCGTAATGAGCCCCATGAGGGTAAACAAATCCCGGAAAGAGTTTTGCTGATCTTCGTACGTTCCTCCAATGTCATAAGAGATACCTTCGGGTATTTCCACCGCTCTTATTGCCTGCTTGGACGCTTTCACCAATTCGCTCAAAGCTGTTTTAGGAGCCTGAGTCAAACGAATCGTTACCACGCGCTGCCTGTCTTTACGTTCGATGGTAGGCGGAGTACTTTCTTCCTCTATTTTGGCAACATCGCCCAGTCTTAGTTGCGTACCGCCGGGACTGAATAAAACGATATTGCGAATACCGTTCAGATCGCTCCGGTATTTCGGATCCAAATGAACACGCACTTTATATTCCTCCCCGTCTTCCCTGAAATAAGTAGAAACGGTACCCTGAATACCTCCATGAACATAAGAGGCCGCCATAGATATATTCATCCCCTGATCCGCCAGTTTCTTGCGGTCGAAAACAATCCTGAATTCCGGTTTATAATCCTTACGGCTGATATTGGCCTCGGCGCAGGCTTTCGACTTCCGGACGAGCTCGGCCACGTTGCGCGCCACAGCATCGGTTTTCTCAAAATCGTAACCGAAAATGTCTATTTCGACAGCACTCTTGTTACTTCCTCCTCCCTGATTTTCTTGTACCTTATAGCTTACCACTTCGGGAAAATCTGCAATGATCTGTCTGATCTGTTCTGCTATCACGCCAGACTTGCGTGTTCTTTGCGAGGCTTTTTTCAGGTTTACAAAGTAGATAATGATATTGCTGCCGTTTTCGTTTATGGCCGACGTGGCATTATCTTCATCGGCCTGTCCGGTAGACATGGTACACACGTCCAACTCCGGTATTTCCTTTTTCCAACGGTTATAAATCTCATTACCGATACGGGCAGATTCTTTCGCAGATGTGCCGACCGGCAACTCCACGTTAGCCTGCAAATTTGAAGTATCCGATTCGGGCAGGAATTCGGTTTTCATCAATGGTGCCAGCATAAGAGTGAGGACGAAGATTACAATCGTTATCAGCACAGTGGCGGTTCGATGATGGACAGCTTTGGACAAAAGTCTGGTATAGGCATTATCCAATTTGTGGAGACCTCGTCTGATGAGTCCGAAAACAGTTTCATGAAACCTGGTCTGTTTAGGTTTTCGTTTAAGCATCTGCGAGCAAAGCACCGGAGTAAGAGAAAGAGCGGAAACGGTCGATACAATCATTACGATACTGACAATCCAACCTAACTGATTGAAAAGAATGCCGGTGAAACCGCCTATCATGGTTAAAGGCAGGAATACCGCCAACATGGTCAGAGTAGAAGCAATAACCGAGATACCCACCTCGTTGGTAGCATGGATAGCAGCCTGTTTAGGATGACTACCCCGCTCCATGTGTTTGGTAATGTTCTCCAATACTACGATAGCATCATCCACCACCATACCGATAGCTATAGAAAGAGAGCTGAGTGAGATAATGTTCAGCGTATTACCCGTGCCCATCAGATAAATGAACGAACCGATAAGCGATATCGGAATCGTGAGCACGATAATAAAAGTAGCCCTCCATCTGCCGAGGAAAAAGAGTACGACCAGCATAACCACAACGAAGGTGATTATAATAGTTTTGAACAAACTGTTTATAGTACCGACAATAAAATCGGAAGTATCCAAAGCATAAGACAGTTTCACGTCTGCCGGGAGTGTTGCAGCGATTTCCGGCAATATCTTTCTTATCTGGTTGGATATTTTTACAGTATTGGCATCAGACTGTTTACGCACCAGAATAATCGAACTCTTGTTTCCGTTCGTAGAAATCCGTTGTACATATTCGGGTTCAGAATCTTCTATACGTGCCACATCTCTCAGATATACATTCTTTCCTTTGTAATTGGCTACGACAATTTCTTCCAATTCTTCGGGGTCGGAAAACTCTCCTTTTATACGTAAGGAGTTGGTCGAATTGCCCAAATCCAATTGGCCGGTGGAAATATTTCTGTTTTCAGCTCCGATGGCCTGAGAAATCTGAGACAAAGTAAGATTGTACGACTGGAGCCTGTACGGATCGCAATAGATGTGAATCTCACGCTCTATGGTACCGGCCACCATAACCGTACCCACCCCTTCGATACGTTCGATACGGTTGGATACATTATTTTCAAGTATTTTACGCAAAGCCGGGGCACTTTCGGTGGCTTCTGCCGCCAGAATAACCACAGGAATATCTCCTGTTCCGAACTTGAAAATCATTGGTTTACCTACCCCATCGGGCAATACCGAGCTAAAAGCATCCAATTTATCACGAATATCATTGGTGGCTTCTGCAATATCGGTGCCGGCGTTGAACTCCAGAGTAATAAAAGACAAGTTGTCCTGACTTTTGGAAGTTATGTGTTTCAAGTTGCTGATACCGTTCAAAGCATTCTCCAGCGGTTTCGTCACATTGTTCTCTATATCCTCGGCACTTGCCCCTGTGTATCCGGTAAAGATCATCACGTTCGATGTCTCTATCTTGGGCATCAGGTCTATGTTCAGTCTGGTTAGCGAAAAAATACCGAACACCATAATTCCGATAAAAATCAGAATAGTGGTTACCGGTTTTTTTACAGCCGATTCGTATATACTCATTGCTCTTCGTTTCTTGACGTTATATTTGAATCTCTAAAAATCACGGTGTATCACTTGATCTGTACTTTCATTCCATCCGTAAGACCTGCTTTATTACCGCTGACCAATACGTCTCCGGGTTGCAGTCCCTTTTTGATTTCACAGAAATTGCCTTGCAGAATACCCAACTCTACCTCACGATATTTGAGCGCATTGTTTTCAACGATAAAAACATATCGCTGCCCCGCTCCAATTTGCTTCATGATCGCGCTCTCGGGTGCCAGCACAGCATCATATGAGCCGAAGTTTATCTGTGCATAGGCATACATCCCCGGTCTGATTACGCCGTCTCTATTCGATATTTCGATTTCGGCAGTCACCGTATGAGACATGGGATCGACGGTGGGGTGGATAAGAGAAACATATCCCTCGAATTCACGGTTATCCAATGCTTCTACAGTCACTTTTACCGGCATCTTCTTCTTTAATTTCGAAAAATACTTTTCGCTGACATTGATTTCCAGTTTAACAGGATTGATTTGCTCTACAACGGCAATCGGAAGCTGAGGTGACGTAACATCGCCATCGTCATAGTTTTTAGCTGTAACAATACCGGAAACAGGGCTTCGCAGAACGGTATTCTGAAGCATATTCCGATATTGCGTATCGGCTATATCGTAGGCATCTCGCGCTCCTTCCCACTGTGTCTGGGCTATGCCACCTATCTTGTAGAGTTCGCTTAGTCTTTCGAAGTCCGTTTTAGCTTTCTTCATTTGCACGGATAGTTGATTAAGCTGCGAATCATCCAGTTTGGCTATCACCTGCCCCGCTGTTACGCGGTCACCTACTTTTACATAGAGCTGTTTAAGCCTTCCTCCTGCAAGAGCGGATATATTATTCTTTACTTTAGCCTGAACAGTGGCATTGAACACATCCTCTTCACTGATTCGGCCTTGTGCCACATGTACGGTATCCACCTTAAGCGTCACGCTGTCTGTGGCAGCAGCTCTTTTAATCTCTGTATTTTCGCTCGTCTGTACACAACCGGCAAGGCCGAATACAACAGCCATTCCAAGGGTTGCAGTGCTGTATTTTAACATATTCATCATAAATCTGTAAACTTTATTCCACATTATCGCTTGTTGCCACATAACCCGAAAGCTTATCCAAATCGGCCTTTGCCATCATAAAATCATAAATTGCCTGATTGTAGTTAAGCCTTGCCTGCAAAAGAGCCAGATCGGCATCGTTAAGTTCGACTAAAGTGCTTTCTCCGGTTTTATAACGCATTTCTGCTATCTGATATCCTTTCTCGGCCGAAACAACAGCCTCCTTCGCTGCAATGTATCTTTTGGTGGCATTGGTCAGTTGGTCATGCTGGTTTTGCACGGCCAACTTCATCTGTCTGGTAATCAAGTGACGGTTTAACTCTAATTGCCGTTGTCCTGCTTTCTGCATTTTTACATCATTCAAGCGTGCACCGCCATTAAAAATAGGAATGGAAAGAGTCAAATTAACCATCGAGTATGGAGACCACTGCTTGTCATTGCTCAATTTCAGTTCATCCCCCATATAATTATAATTGTAAACAAAACCCAAAGAAAGTGTCGGCAAGAAAGCCATTTTAGAGGTTTGAACCACGGCAGCCATTTGCTTACCCTGCAACTCGATTTGCTTGAGTGTCGAATTCTCTACCAACAGGGTATCGACCGGCTGCATATAGTCCTGATAAATCTGTCTACTGTATACAGCCAAAGAATCGGTCAATTCGACCGGTTTTTCCAAATCTACATCCATGAGCAGCTTCAACTGTTTTTCAGCCAGTTTGATACTCAGTTCGGCCTGCACCACGTTCGGTTCTATGTTTTTCATTTGTACTTCCGTACGCAGCAAATCGTATTGAGCTACCAAACCTCGCTCATATTTTTCTTTGATTTGCCTGTAATTTTCTTGTGCATTATCATAGCTTTGCCTGTATACACGATAAGCCTCATTGGCCAGTAGAGCCGTATAGTATGCTTTGCGCACTTCGGCTGTCATATCCACTTTACTTCCGCGCGATTTTTCTTTTGCCAGTTCCACCTCGGCAGCATTGATGCTCAAACTGCTCCAAAGTTGTGGGGCGATTAGAGGCATGCCGGCCTGTATGCCCGTTTGAATGCTGTGTCGTACGCCTACCTCGATTGCTATGGCATTGTTGGCTGAAGAATTCTGGTCATTATTACCTCCATTACCTCCGGGACTTCCTCCCATACCGGGAAATTTCATTCCACCGAAATACATCTTTTGTTTTTTGATGGTATAACTGTAATTACCATTCAAATCGACTTTAGGAAACAGAGCCGCCCATGCTTTATTTTTTGCATACGTTGTTTTCTTTACCTCCTGTTCTGCCACGCGTACGGTCGGGTTATCGCTGAGTGCTATCTGAAGAGCATCGTGCAGTGTCAATTTCAGAGGAGTATCGTCTGCTCTTTGAGTATTCTGTTGTGCAAAAGCAGAATTCACAAAAAATCCCCCCAACATCAACAGCACACTTATATGCTTAATTAGATTATTCATTTTATCGTAAAACTGATTAATTTGCTACAAGGTAGTTTATTTCAGTGCATTATAAAACAAAAGTTCCGATAAATTACCCCTTTTTCCCGATAAATCAAGTACGATTTCTTTCCAATAAATAAATCAATGTAACGAAACCGGTATCAGCTACGGAATCAAAAGAGAACTGTCGCCATAACTCAAAAAGCGAAAACCATGCTCCAACGCATACCGGTATACACGTTGCCAGTCATCACCGATAAATGCACCGATCAGTAAGAGCAACGTACTGTTGGGTTGATGAAAATTGGTAATTATGGCTTCCACCACTCTGAATCGATATCCGGGTGCGATGAGAATTTCTGTAGGAAAAATCAATTGAGTAAGCTCGTTGTTTTCCAGCCATTCCAATAAAGCAGCAAAAGCTTCTTTCTTTGAAGGAAGGGAGCTTTCGTCTCGACCGTAACTTTCCCACTGTGTAACGATCAACTCTTCCGGCTGTATATCCGGATCATTCAATATACGTACAGCCAACCAGTACAAACTCTCCAGCGTGCGTACGGAGGTCGTACCCACCGCCACAACGGTTCGTCCGGATCGATTAAGGCACCGGAGAGTTTCATCATCTACGATAATGATTTCGCGGTGCATCTCGTGTCCGCCGATAGTTTCGCTCTTAACAGGTTTGAATGTGCCGGCTCCCACATGCAGAGTAACATCCACGATGGGGATATCCGTTTTTGCCAAATCGGCAAAAACGGCTTCGGTAAAGTGCAATCCGGCAGTGGGTGCTGCCACAGAGCCTTTGTGCCGGGCATAAACCGTTTGATATGTTTTAAGATCCGCCGGCTCCGTATCTCGGTTAAGATAGGGGGGGATGGGTAAGATACCCATCGACTCCAGCAGCTCGCCGAAAGTAAAAGTATCGTCATCCCAAGAGAAAGCCACCTGATTTTCACAAATTCGCTTCGCACTCAAAGCAAGAGGTCCTTTATCCGTCGGAATTTCTTTAACCAAAGGATCACTGTTTACACTCCATCGTTTTGCATTTCCCAGCATACAGTGCCACACGCACTCTTTTCTCGCAGAAAGGGCTGTTTCGTAAGAACCGGGGAGGATCGGATCCAGACAAAAAATTTCAATCCGCGCACCGGTCGGCTTTCGGAAAAAGAGCCGGGCTCTGATTACACGCGTATTATTTCTTACCAAAAGAGTTTTCGGGGGAAGATGCGATGGAAGATTGCGAAAAACCGTTTCCGTTATTTTTCCATGCTTATATAAAAGGAGTTTGCTACTGTCGCGTTCGGGGAGAGGATATTTGGCTATACGTTCATCTGGGAGATCGTAAGCATAATCCTGCATTACTATATCTGTCGTCTTGATCATAAAAAGTCCGGAAGGTGTGATATTCCCTTCCAATGGATATTGAGTGTCAATCTGTTCGTTTGCTACGAAGGTACCGCTTTTTCTTTTTTTATTAAGATTGGACTACGAGAAATAATTATGATACTTTAACTTTAATGTTATTATATTTGTCAACATTTTTTTCTTTAAACTTTTTCTTTGATGGAAATATTTTTCTGCTGTGTATGCAGTATTCATCGAATAAAGGCATTTACTACTAAAAACAAACTCTTTAATTATACAATTAATCGTTAAATTATGAAATCATTCTTCCTAACTTTTTCTCTTATTTTAAGCTTTGCTTTTATAGCTTCTGCTCAAAACGACATGCCCGAATGGCAACGTATAGACACCGTTAAAGTAGTCAGGATCGATGCTGAAAAACGTATGGCTACAAAAGAAGAAACGAACTACATTCCTAAGACGGTTTTTGTGGAACTTTTCGGTCCCTCCGGTAATGTCGGTCTGAATTTCGATATGCGTCTGTTTAAACAAATGAACGGCCTGGGTGCACGTGCAGGATTATCTTTTATCAGTGCAGGAGGCAACTCCATTCTGGGAATACCCCTTGGGTTGAATTACCTGCTGGGGAAACGGGGGAAATATTTTGAAATGGGTGCCGGTGCCTCACTCTTTGTTTTCAATTCGGATGATAAACTTTTCTTTACTCCGGACAGTTCGGATTCCAATAATAAAAAAGATGGAAGCAGGAGCTCTAAACTCTTCGGCACACTTACTTTCGGATACCGTAAACAACCGGTCAAAGGCGGGTTCAACTTCAGGGTGGGAATTTCTCCTATTTATGGAGAAATAGACGGCAAATTTTTCTTCTACCCCCTATTGCCCTATGTTTCATTCGGTTACAGTTTCTAAAGACACTTCCATTTAATACTCCATAATTCTTCAATTCAATTTATTAGTTTATTTACTTTTAATAAAGCAGTCCACTTTTACTGTGTGGGCTGCTTTTCCTTTGTATAGTCACATTTATCGGAGGTTCTTGCAGGTAACATCAAAAACGTCCTGTAAATAAAAGAGATCTGTTATATCTGATCTTATTTGTATATATTAGCATCAGCAAACAGTCTTTAATCGAATGGTTAACTCATCATATCTAAAACACGAAAACGAGGTTGTCAATCTAATGTTTACCTGAAACTTATATCATATGGCTTATTTCTTTAAAAATTTAGTATTCGAGGGAGGAGGGGTAAAAGGTATTGCTTATGTGGGAGCTTTAGAAGTGATGCAGGAGGAAAAAATTTACCCAAAAATCAAACGAGTGGCCGGAACCTCGGCCGGAGCCATCGTTGCAGTATTGGTCGGTTTGGGTTATACCCCGGATGAAATCAGAAACATTATGTGGGAGCTAAACTTCAAAAATTTCATGGACGATTCTTGGGGTATAATTAAAGACTCACAGCGACTGCTCCATGAGTTCGGCTGGTACAAGGGTGACTTTTTCAGAAATTGGATTGGGAAACTGATTAAAGAGAAAACCGGAAACAGCGAATGTACATTTGCAGACTTGGCTGCTATGAAAGGAGATCATCCTTTTCTCGATATTTTTCTGATCGGCACGAATCTCTCGACCGGTTTCTCCGAAATTTTTTCGGCCGAACATACGCCACGTTACTGTATTGCCGATGCGGCACGTATTTCGATGTCCATTCCCCTCTTCTTCGCTGCAAAACGCAATTTCAGAGGAGATGTTTATATAGATGGCGGAGTCTTGGATAACTATCCGATCAAAGTATTCGACAGAAAAAAATATGTAACCAGAAATCTTGTGGAAACAGACTATTACAAGAAGATAAACAGGAGTTTCTCAAAAAATCGCAGAAAAATATCGGAATATGTTTACAATCAGGAAACATTGGGTTTCCGTTTGGACAGCAAAGAAAAAATATCTCTTTTCAGAGATAATGCCGAAATGCCGAAAAGAGACATAAACAACCTGTTCGACTTCACTTCAGGGTTGCTCAATACCCTCATCGATGCTCAAGACAACGCACACTTGCATAGCGATGACTGGCAGCGTACTATCTATATCGACACGCTGGGTGTAAATGCCACCGATTTTGCTATTACCGAAGCCAAGAAAAAAGCACTTCTGGAATCCGGCAGACAGTATACACAGTCTTATCTGGCATGGTACAACAATGAAGAAGAAAAGGCAAATGCCAAATAAAAGTCATTGTTTGAAAATCGGATAATAAGAATTAGTGTGTCCTGAAAAAAGTTGACCTCCTTTGAGTGCCAACTTTTTTCAGGACACACCCAAAAGGGTTTAAAGATCATTATAGGATATTCTAACATGCATATTCATGTTCTCAATTTCGTCCAAATAAAATTCTTTTGATCTTGTTCTCCTTCCTTCTGGTTTAAATTTAAATGCAAGCTGATACAACGTAGACTCTAAACCTGAATAATCTGCTGCTTCCACCATATAAGTAAAAGCGTTCATTTGTTTGCCTTTTATTGTGACTTTTTCCCAATTATTACTTATTGTTTTATCGTTAATGGTAAATACTCCTTTCGGGTAAACACCCTCAGGTTTATTTCGATCAACCCAGGTTGCAGTACCGTTATATTCATACTTTTTCCAGATTAATTGGGTCTGTTGAGAATCTTCTTCTATCCACTTTTTGACAGTTCTTTTGATCTCATATGTATATGTCACCTTGCGATAAGCCTCCGGATCTCCTTTTTTAGAAATCTTATATCTGACAACTAATGTTGAGTAAGGGTCTACATCTTCCCTTATTTTCAACTCATATTTGCCATAATTATCTACAATCCGTAGCTGTAATTTATTGGAAGATACTTTTTGACCATCTAATAAGACTTCTATATCTGAATCTGTTTTGAGGTATTCCCATCTATTTAGGTAGTAATATAAAAGAGTTCCCGAGTATGTTTCAGTATCCGTAGCTCCTCCTTCATCAATAGAAGCCTCACCATCTTCATAAAGATTAGACTGCAATTTTATTTTAGCATTATTTAAAACTTTATTTGCAATGAAATCTATGGTTGCCCGCTTGCCTAACTCTTCAGTTGAGGTTATATTATAAATATAATAAGTTTTCCCTTTTTCGAATCTTAAGAATATCTTTTTAACATCATCTAAGTTCCTTGGAGTAAAAACTCCTTCAGTTGAAATTTTCACTTCAATTGGCAGTGTACTTGTTTTTATAGAAGAAGGTACATCAAAAGATAGTTCATAAGTTCCATCTCCTTTTTTCTTGATTTTTGCATCAAATTGATATGGTTTTCTAAGTTCAAATTGTATCTTTCGAGTAATTATAGTTCCATCATCAGCCTTGCCAACAACATCTATATGATATTTCTTAATACTACCATCTTTCGGTATATCTTTAATGTTGACATTTAATACCCCATTGTTACCAGATTCTTTCGTCCTCGACATCTTTCCCATATAGGGATCTTTGTCTTGATCCCAAGAGGGGTAATATTGAACATGGCTAATACCTCCGCTAAACAATATCGTTGTTTCGAATATATCGCTTTTGGTAAAAGTGCCCCCCAACTTGGATACAGTCATTTTATGTTTTCCTTTTGCTATCGAGGAAAACTCTTCTAATTCCACAGAGGCGTAGATATTGTTTGATGCAGGTGCTTCTACAGCATCTGTAATTTTTTGATGGCCTTTAGCATTTACATATTTTATCTTAAATCGATAATGTGTATTACGAATGATATTATAGAGATTGGTTATACCTGTTTCACTTGTATGAGCAAAATCAATCTTATAGTAAGTAGATGCTTCGTTGTTATATTTACCTTTCAATATCAAAAAAGTCTTTTGATGTTGTTCTTTTTCATTACTGTTTTCAAAAAAATAGATTGTATTATTTAAAGAAACCATTTCTGAATTTCGTAATGTTAAGTTTGAAGGTAAAGTAGGTTTATTAGGTTTGAATGGAAAATCGTATACTAACTTTCCGTTTTCTAAATGAGATATAAACGGTGCCACTGTTCCTTCTGCAGGAATATTATATACAGAAAATGTTTCAAGTTCAAAGTTTTTGACTTTGCTGTCTACTTCGATTGTTGCCTTGGCATAATTGCGTAATAGTTTGACAATGATATTTTTGTTTAGTGAATTATGACTAATCCCTTCCTCTAATTCAATCAAACTCCAGTATTCTCCAAATTTATTGGTGTGCATACCTGCAATTAATTCCCCGTCGGATATTCCTTTAAGTGCAAAGTCTTGAGGAAAATTGTTTTCGTCAAAATCATGGTTGGCAAAAAAATGTATGTAGCGCTTTTCTTTGGAACTAAGCAACTGTAAACTAATGGTACGTTTATGTGTAATACCGCCTTTCTTTTTATCCGGCAATATATTATTTTCATCAATTGAAGAGCTTATTTCCATTACCTGACCTTCAATAACAGCTGTACGACTGTAGAGAAAGCGTCGGTTTTTGTCAAACACAAAAACTTTAAGCGTTTGTACGTCTCCTAAATCTTCTCCTCCAAGACGTATCTGGGACAAATCTTCACCCGGTATCGTGGTACCTAAAGACACATTTATAGGTGTCCCATCCATCAAATTGTCATATTCTTCAACAGGATGTTTTTCATCCGTGCATGAAGAGAAAAGCAGCATAACTGCTAAACTCAGTTGTATGATGCACGTTAAAAAACGAGAGTTATATCCTATTTTCATATTCATCAATAATCTTCAATATATTGTCATTAATTTTCTAACATCTTTTTATCCTAAGAGTTATTCCAGTCATCTTCATGGCTCACTCCATTGTTATCTTTTAGTTTCCATGTATCGAAAACACAGCGTACATAAGGATGTGCAGGCCAATTGTGATAATCATATTCGGCCGAGTCTGGAAATTTTTGAGTTAATTCTCCATTTGTAAAATCCAATGCAACTCCTGTTTTTGCTGTCCAATAGTACAATCCCCAGAGTAAACTTTTTACTGTTTTAATCTTTGAGCTTTGTATTTGGTAAATTAATTTCAATTCTTCTTTGGTCGGAATTCGCCAATGACCTTTATATTTAAATGTTTTATACACATGACGCTTGTTCCATTGATTATGATGATTACGATCTCTATAGAATTCCCAATAATAACCATCTGCGCCATATTCTCCCTCGAAGTATTTTTCGCAACGCTCTTCTGCTGTAGCGTATGTTCTATGGGTTTGAGTGGGATTTTGAATATGTGTAGATATGGAATAAGGCATCCTGTGGTCAAAAAAGTTACTTATAGGCCCATATCCTGAGCCGAAACGTGTATTTTGTTTAGAACCATTTAAGGCTCTTCTTTGTTCATCTCCATTATCAACAATTCCCCTATCATATGGATTTTCATCATACTGTCTAACAAATGTAGACATACCATGTTGTGAAGCAATAATAAACTCAGGAGAAATCATTTCATTTGATAAATCATCTCTTTTCGTATGCCCTTGCGAATCAATAGAAACTCCTATTTTCATTCCATCGTGCGGGACTAAAATACGTACGCGATTAAATACATCAAGAGTTTGTGCTCCTTTAGAAATCTCATTATTAGATATAGCTCCAATCGGATTTTGAAAACGAAAATCCGGAGCGGTTTCAGGAGTATATATTATTCCATCTACTTGAGATGTGCCGCCAACAAATCCCACCGATTTCTTACCAGTCACATAGATAGGCGGGAACTGTTCTACGTGGACATATTCGGATAAAAGATTTTCTTCACTAACACCGTTCTCTTTTTTATGCTTTACTGTTAATTCAATATGAAAAGGAACATAGTTTGTTGGTACCGGATGTTCAATTGATATATATTTAAGTGAATTTTCCTGGATCAAATTAATCGATAATTGGGGTATACTATTTTCGTATTTTGTTTCTTGATCCCCGTTTTCATTATAATAAGTATGCTTATAATTTCCATTTGATTGAAGCTCCCATGATTCGATCATTAGTTTACCTTTCACATCATAATAGGAGAACCAGGCTTTATTTGTAATAATCTCTACTGAATGAGAAGTTGCGTATTCTATTTTTCTTTTGTCCTGATTAGGCATCAGAGGGTGATTTTCTCGTACGATTAAGTATCGCGCAGCATCAATGGAAGCATCTATCTCTAAACATCTCCATGGTTGAATTGAAATATTTGTTTGTATTTCAATCGGATCGCTATCATCTTCATTCCCCAATACCGTAATTTCACTGTAAATATCGTATAGATGGTTTCTTTGTATTTTACCGATACCGGCTTTTTCCGTTTCATCCATGTTGGGTATCGGCATACGATAATTAACAGGTATGCGATAATAAAATTTTCTGAAACCTTCATTTTCTTGTCCTTGCCAATTTTTCCCTTTTAAACGAAGAGGCACAGTAAGTAAAATGTACGTTTCATCCGCATCATTATTTTTTGTCCAATCATTTTCGTAGGTATACAAAGGCAGAGGGGAAGTCCAAACCAGATTTTTTGTAGGATTAACTACATCTACCAAGTTTGAGAAATTCTTTTTCACAAGAGTAAAAGCTCTTTTTATTTTAGACCATTGTATTTCCGAACTAGATAACGGTTCTTTTCCTTTAACTAAACGTGTAGAATACGGGTAGCGTACCAAACTTATATTTGGCCTCCAATCCGGTTTGTTCGTGTAGAAGTTTTCATCTGGCAATTCATATTCAGGAATTTCTATTTTACCGATACGGAGACGGATTTTAGCAGCCAAACGTTCTAACAAAACGATTTCTTTAATATGATGTCTGTTTTTATTGTCAGACCATGAAATCGGTTCTGAAAGATCGGTTCGATGCCCCTCCATAACAAAGTTTTGTTGAGGTTTCCCTGTTTGTAGCACCTCTAAAAGATCCTTTTTATGTTTTAATTCGAGAATTTCGGTTTCTGTAATGTTAGCACTGAAAGCAATATCATCCGGTTTATTAACTATTACATAAATATGAGGTTGTTTGTTGAGGTAAAGGCTAAGTTCATGTTTGGGCACCTTTATTGTAACTCGTTGTGTATAACGCTCGTTGTCCTCATCTTTATATTGATGATTCAGTATAATAACATCTCCATCCCTGTCTGTGATATGCTTGATCAGTTTTCCATTGGATTTCTCAAAAAAGAATATATCCAATGTCTCAATTTTATTTTCGTTGAGATCGGCCGGATATACATCTTTATCGTGATCTCCCGGCTCTATACCATAGGCACGAACCTTCTGCTCTTTCTCGGTCGAATTTGTTGCATATATTCTCTGTCTCCCCATTTGCTCAGGCTTTTTAGCTCTTTGGGGTTCTATATTGAGACGCAACTCTATAGCCTTATATCCAGCAGGCAAAACTTCGTTGTCATCGGGGCGAATAGGTTCTTTTTCATTAGCTGTGCATCCTGACACAATGACTACTGCTATTAAAAGAAAGATATACGCTATATATCGTTGTAGAATCTTCATCTTTATATGTTGTATGATTAAATTTGCTCTAAATCCCCATACCAAGAGATAAAACGAACTCAATAATTTTTCAAAAACCCGTTTGTTTGATCAGCCAACGATTCCCAGGTCCCGGAGAATTCTCATTATTTAAAAGGTTGATTTCTTGTCCGTTGATTGTAATGTAAAACTCTGTGTATCGTAAATCTCCCAAGAAATCTTTGAGGGGCTCAATATAGAGATTAACCGGTGAACTGCCGGGAGCTATGATACCGTATGTGATATTGTTTTCGTAATCAGAAGATAGTCGGAAATCTAAACCGTTGGTTATCGAAGCTCGCCAAAGAGTCCCTATCGGCGCTTTAGGAGTAAATGTAAATTTAGCTTTAATTCCCTTTTTACTTATAGTTATCAGGCCATCAGCTACATCAACATCTTCACCTTGTTCTTTGGATATGTAGATTCTGAAATCCGGCTTGCCAAAATCGAAACGACTGCTGACAAGTGTCCATGGTTTAAGGTTCATGTCCACTTCTAATTCTTTTGCTCCAGCAGGAATTTTAATGTTATAGTGGTAATGTTGATTTCGATACACACTATAGTCCGGCCTGATTGCCGTCTTTCCCTTCGCTATATCCAGATAGTTATGCAGATTCCCGGATGTAGCCGTGTGCGTTATAATGGGAGCTTGAAAAACATGTCCGCCTTTCGTTATGATACGGAAATATAAAACCCCATTTTGCGGTTTGTCGGTATCTTTGTTCCAACCTACTGTATTTGCCGTAAAAGTACGCTCGGGTATATACATCCGGGTTTCATACCCAACTTTCTTACCGTTCTCTATCTTCGGTTTAAGGACAAAACTGGCAGGCCTGTCGGATATCAATATAGCTTTATCTGAACTCGGATCAAAGCGGCCAGAAATGGCTTCTATTAATGTATAAGAGAGTGGGTAATTTATCAGTTGCACACCATCAATCTCTTTGATTTCTTCTAAACCTTCTCCTGAAATGGAAATTGTAATCTTGGCATTCGCACGTACAAGGCTTACTCTGTCTTGTTGCTCACCACTATTTATATCTTTCCCATAAGAACTGACGGGTATCAGGGGTTTATTTTTATTTACTTTAGGTCTGAAAATGAAAGGATTACTCTTTGTGTAATCAGGTTCTATTTTTTGATTATAATAGACTCTTGCCATGGGAAAACCTTTATTGCTCTTTGCCCCGTCTGTTAAAGAAAATGGTAAAGCAGTGTGTAGGTAAGCCTCCGTCATTGCGCGAGAACTGGTATGAGTGATAATATCATCCTTTCTTGCATTGACTATGAAATAAATGTCGCTTTCGCCCGGTTTGGTTATTTTAGTGGCGGGAACAAATAAAGTGTTGTTTCCTCCGGTTTGAAAGTCGGCTCTTTCTGCAAAATAAAATCCAGAGCACTGTTCTTCATCTTTCGGAAATACAATCATTGCCAGACTGTGAACATGATTCTCCAGATCAGTAATATCCTCGTTGATACTATTGTCCGTCTGGGCTTTCAGTTCAACGCTCAGATAAGTTTCACCCGAAGAAAGTTCAGAAATACTTTCTTGGTTATTATGCTGACAAGACACTAAGCTTAGCAATAGTATAGCCATATAGCTAAGTATACAGAATCTGCTCATGTCGTTTTTGTTAGATTTTGTAATGTTTTTACTTTGGGAAAGTTCGCCTCTTCTTGCTAGATCGATCGATCAAAAAAAGATATCATAACTATGTATGCTCCAGTTGTTGACAATCAATGTTAGCCCCACATAAGTATTATCGGGACAATCGCAATGCTTGAATTTAAGCAATACATCGAAGTCGTTAATGCAGCGCAGATTAAGGCTTGGGGTATCCTTGAATTCACTTAACAAGATGGCTCCAACCAAGTCATTCTGAAATAAAATTTCCCCTGTCTTTATTTTTTTTACTGTCAATATACTTGCTCTGCCAGATTCGAGTTTGAGTACATTGAAATCTGCTATCAGATTCTTTTCCTTTGTAGTATTTACTTTAGTCGGATAAAACATTGCTTCGGCCTTAAATATTTGCCCGTCAAAAGTATAGTGCGTATTTGCAGAAGAAACTTCTATTGTATACTCTTCCGGATCGATAAGTCCTTCTACCATTACACGGATTCGATTCGTGATTTCTCTTACATTAGCTTTTGTATAAGCAAAAAGATTTTGTATTTCTCCCACTTGTACAGTAGGTGTGCTGCCCACATAAATATGCTGGCCTTTTAAATTTAGTGCTGATAATCCTTTGTTTTTACGGAGATAAAGCAGCAGGTCTTTTTTTGTGGAAGATCCGATTTTATTGGGGATTGTTTCGAACAGTTTATCGTCCACATTTCCCCATACTACGGCATAATAGGATCCACTTTTTTCCAAAGGGATGTAAAATTGTCGATCAGCCGAAAGGCTTACATCAGTCGTCTGTATTACTGCTGCAAGCACATCATTTGCATCAAAAGCATATATATTCAACTTCTTGATTTCCGATGGATAAGAAGGAGATGATGCGCATTCGGTTTGTTCATAAACATTAATGTATATACCTCTATCGCATTTTTCCAAGTCGTCATAAACCAAAGAGTCACACGAAGCAAACAAGTAGGTACAGGATAAAATTAGTAGAATATACAAATGTTGTTTATAGTATTTCATTATCTTCATAAGTGATTGGGACTAAGACTTTAAAATGGTAATTGATAGAGAATCAATAAAAAAGATTTGAATAGCGTGGGGCCTATGTCAGTCATAAGTCCCGCGCTATTTTTGTTTTCTTGTTTTTATTAATAATCAAAATCTATATCGTAAGAGTGTACCCCCCAATTCAGCACTGTAATTTCGGCAGACATGTAAGTTTCCGTGTCAAAAATAGGATCATCAGGATCCGGTGTCTTGGGATCATCAGGATCCGGAGGAGTTGGCTTCTTGGGGTCTTCGGGTGTTGGGTCAAACGGATTACCTGAATGACCGATCATTTTGAAACTCTTAATGTTAATATGGTAGATATTATTTCTCAAAACCGGTGAATTTGTCCATTTTGTATGGTTTGTGTCGTCCGGATTAAGCCATGCTATGTAGTAAACTTTTCCATTTTTATAAGTGATGACATTATCTTTTTCTTTCTCTCCAGGGCTCTTCGGAGATCCATTGGCTTTACGGGCTTTATCCAAATCCATGTAAAACTTACGATCCCTTGTCCCAAAGTATACATCCTGGCCTTTTACAAAATTTTCATCCTTAGCCATTGCATCTTGTTTAAGATTAAGAACACCTTCTATTAAGGCATAAGGCGTATTACCTTTGCGGTATCCAGTTGCATCTTTATTACCTTTGGTTTCTCCATATTTGTGGGTTGTTTCAGTAATAAATTGCATATTTTTTGCTACAATATTCTTGATGTTTTCGGGATTATTAGAAGAATTACGCTTAAAAGATTCAGCAGAAAGCATTTTATCGAAAGGCAGTAAGTCGTATGCATAATATTCTTTTGCTTTTTCTTTATAATCTTTATTGGGAACATAATCGTAATTAGGAGACTTTACTTTTTTTACATCTGTTGCATCTTCTCCATCTGTAAGTTGAGGTGAAAGATAAGTTGTCTTCTCATATTGAGCTACAGTCCATTTAATATCCTCTAAAGTACCGATGTTTGTTCCATTCTGATCTTTGATTGCATTTGTGATATTTTCATCTTGAGTTGTTATCACTCGAGCAACGGTGCGGCGCGCTATCAGATTAACATGATTCTTTGACCCGCTATCGGCTTGTTCTTTTGTCACCTTATCTTCAATAGCTTTTGTAACAGGTTTACCACTCATTAGAATTATGTCTTTATCTCCTTCAACTTTGGCAAAATCATTATCTATACCACCATTGTTCTGATTGGCTTTTGCATAGATATAAGCCTCTTGATAAGCTTTTTTGAAAGCTGTGGCATCGAAAATTTTAGAATCGAGAGCTGTTTTAATAGCACCACCGTTATTGATTACGACATAAATTGTTTTATTGCCGGGAGTAGTTTTGAAAGCTTTGAATTTATATTTACCATCCTGCGTACTTGTTGCGGCAGTTGCGGCATCTAATTCTTGGGTTTCCACCTGGCCATTTCCATCGGAAACCATGTAAAGAGTTACTTTTAATTTAGCATCTTTCCCTTCCCAAAAGCCTATGCCATTGTGATCTTGACTTTCAGAGCGAAATGCAGATGTTGCGTCTGCGGGCATTTTTAATGAAACACTCATATGAGTTGTTCCTTTTTCCTGTTCATTTTGGTTTGGAGTTTCTTTGCTGCAAGAAGTCATCAGCCCTAAAGCTATTGCTCCTCCCAATAATAGTCTGTTTAATTTCATCTGTTTTGTTTTTTAATTAAATACTTCTGATTATTTTTCTCTTAATATCGAATTACATTTTTAAGACTTTTTGAGCTTCTATATCCCATTTTGAGAGACTATTTTGGGCATTTCTTCTGCTCTTATTTTATCTCCTTGCATATGATAACGATAACTATTGGATAAAGGGCGCGTATATCATTTGTGTAAGGTTTATAGTATGAACAAAAACTTTGGCTGCACCTTTTTATACGAAGAATCGACCATTAAAAATATCACAAGTCCAGTAGCGTAATTCCGGTTTCACAAACCAATGACTCCATTTGACAATTTCGTATTCACTATAGCTCACATCTTTTTCCTAAAAGGAATCATCTCAACTTGCGTGTTAGAATTCCATTTTTCACTGAGAGACACCTCTAAAAAAATTGGGAACCAAAATAGCATCATAAATCAAGTTATTATTCAGAACCAAACGCCGAAAAACAGTTTCCGGTAACAATATTGCCTCTATAACTATGAACATTCTTTTCATCTGTTTATAATCTTTTCTCTCCTAGCACTTTCTCAACTTAATTTCAATATTCTATATAGAGTCTAGCTTACAATCTCTTTTTTAATTGACTATTATATAGTTATAGCTGTGCCAGATTAAGACCTCACATAAATCTTCTACAAAGATAGCATTTTTAATAAAAATAAAAAAATAAAACACCAAAAATATTCTTTTCTTATTATATGCTTAATATAACATAAACATTATATATAACCACATATCATATAAAAATATTTTATATGATTAACACTTATATTTCTGGTTGCTCTTTTTATATTTCAACTTGCCACCACCTCACAGTATATAGCCTTTTTACTTTTATTACATTTTTTGTGGTAATCATCTACAAATATTTTTTAATTCTCAATTGCATTTGGTTCCGGCGGAGCTTCTTTTGGCTCAAACATCGCCTCCCAATCGCTCTCGGGATGTTCAAACAAACTGTAAAAGTCTACATAATACATCAGCACAATACGCATTAAGTTCGCCAGCCCCGAAAAACTCCAAGACCTTTTGAGCTGACGCTTCATGACCATCAAAAGCAGGTTTGCAATGAGCGTGACCCAAATCTGAATTTGGATAGCATTAGCACTCTCCCCATAGAAGTACTTCAACGGAAAATTCTGCTTGATTTGCTTGAAAAGGAGTTCAATAGCCCAACGTTTGCGGTAGATTTCAATAATGTCTCGTGGGGCCAGGTCTAAGTCGTTAGTAAGTAGACTAATCAGCTTCTTCTTGTTCACATCCGGATAGGTAACAATCCTTGCTCAATGCTCAATCGGCTCTCCTCCTTTGACCTTTTTAGTCAACACAATGTCTTGTATACGCACCTGCATCAGCTCTTCCGGTGTTTGAATCATCTCATCTTTAAGGAGTTTATAATTAAGCCCTGTCTTCATCTTAGTGACATAGATAATCCCTCGCTGAGCCATCTGCTCAAACTTGGCGTAGTCGATGTAAGCACGATCCATCGCAAAGATTGCCCCTTGGGCTAAGTTGCAGGGACAAAGCATAAAGGAGTCGTGAGTGGCTGCAGAAGTGAAACGAATATCAGAGGGGACACCCTCGTTGGCGTGTATCACCGTATGTACCTTTATCCCGCCTTTCTTCTTGCCTCTTTTGGGGTTACGACTAGCATCCTTGAAGATGAGATTGGAGAAAAGCGTGATAGTCGTAGAGTCAATAATTTGCAAGCGTTTCATCCATTGTGGCTCTTTATGATCTCCTCGCCTGTCCGACGAAAGCTGAGAGCTGTAACGGGCATACAAATATCGCGATAGATGTCCGCAAATATGGCTTGAGGGCGTCTCTTATTGGCGTCTGACAGAGTGCTACGATCTGAGATATTACAAATACCCGGATGACCGAGTTTTCGTGCATCTGTCTGCAGGGAAGCTGTAATTTCTCGCAAGGAATCAAAGCGATGAATAACGGCGTAGAGCATCACGACTACTAAGTGTGTCCACGCATCAAAGCTCTTAACATAGCGTTCTCCCGAATGTCTGCGACTACACTGAAGTACTGCGGACTTATTGAGGAGCGAGAGAACTTGGCTGTAGAGTGGCTGTCCGAGAAAATGATTACCTTTATTCATCGTTACAATGTTTGGTTTTGCGACAACAAGGTAACGAAATTAGGGCTGACTTCATTTCCCGAAGCCGGCCCTTTAATTTATCCAAATAGCAAAACGTTTAGCGGATAGCAATAATTGCAAATAGATAAAAGTCATTGTTATCCTATAAAAATTAGGGTAATCCATCATTCGATAATCCGGAAATAAGTCTAAAAACGTGAGTTCGATATAAGGAGAACATATATCATTCTGTTTTCTAGCGCATTTTGTTTTTTAGTTGGGTCATTCCAACTTCAAGTCGCACTTTTGCACAGGCCTTTTACATGGCTCAGATATTCAATCAAATGAGAAAGAGCCTTTGCTCTCTTCTTCTGATTTAGCTATAATATTCCGATAAAAGTAAGAATTAATACCTTATAAAGGTTAGTGCTATATCGCTCACATCGAACTCACATTAATAGATTAAGTTAAAAGCACAGATATGTGAGAAATGTGGAGAAACAGAAAATCTGGGAATTCACCATGTCCGAAAATTAAAAGATTTGGATAGCAAAGGTTTCTTTAGAAAAATGATGATTGCACGGAATAAAAAAGCTATTGCAATTACGTCGGAACTGTCACCTGAAGCTCACATAGGAAAGATATGAATGACTCTTTAATGGAGAACTGTATACATGGAAACATGTACATACGGTTCGGGGGAGAGCATTTTTGAAAACCTGCCATAGAAATATGGAAAGGTATTGGGGTGCTTAGCGCACATACCGAACATGTTAATATGGAGTTCGATACAAGCACAGGAAAGTAATGTGAAGCAGAATACCGCGCCCCAAAAAGGAACCGGTTTACGCAAAAGGAAAACTACAATCCTTTCAACACACGGTCTTTACATCAAATTCACGTCAAAATAAAAATACCTGCCAACCGGATCATCAATCCAAAAACCGGTTGACAGGTATATCCATCCAATTGTAAAGAATGTTTTTCGACACCTTGTCCTGAATAGACAGGAGAAGTTTTAAGCTCAATTAGCCGGAAGATAGACAGTTTGAATTTCGTACAATTCCGAAAACAAAGTAATTGTTTCTGATTTCCGGTTTTCATTTCGTAAAAAATTCAAATTGATAGTTTTACCCAATTCTGCATCAGATTTGACGGTGTAACGATAAAAATATTTTCCTTCACGTACCACAACCAACATTCCGTTATTGCTACTTAAATCCGGCGTCAGCTCCTTTGTCTCCACATAAACATCAAAAGGAACAGCTGTTTTAGGCATTCTTGGGGGGACCTTGAAAGATATTACAACCTTACTATTTGCATCGGCACCCTTACTATTCAACTTTGCCTCAAACTGATAAGGAAAACGAAGAGTGAAAACCATTTGACGCGACATGTCACTTCCTTCTGCCACGATATTGACTCTATAAGTAAGTTCACGGTCATTGGGAGTCTCCTTGATTTCAACTGTAATTTTTCCGGTATTGGCCGCTGTCTTTGTGAATCTACATTCACCCATATACCGATCAGGTTTCCAATCCGGATAAACTTTAATCTTGTCATTTCCTCCATCATACTCTACCGTAGCTTCAAATGTTTTTGGGAAGCCAGGTTTTATACCGACAAAAGTACCGCCAAGAGAAGATACAGACAACTTATGTGTACCATCGGATATAGCAGGAAATTCAGACAAATTTACAGAAGCAAAAAGGTTATTACCGGCCGGCTCCTTTGCGGCTTTTTCAGGAGAAGAGTAGCCTCTACTATTCACCGCATTGATTTTGATGCGATAATGACAGTTACGAACAATATCATACAGTGTCGTTACACCTTTCGGATCTGTAGAAACTTTCTTCAAATCGATTTTATAATATGATTCCATATTTTTGAATCTTCCCTTAACAATAACAAAAAGGGGACTCTGTTCTTTGGAATAATTGGAATTAAAACGCTCGAAAACATCGCAAAAGCCTTTGGAAAAGTCTGAGGGAATATTTTTAATCTGCACATCAGCCGGAATTGTGGGCTGATCAGGATTTTGAGGGAACTCATAAGTCAATGAAGATTCATTGAAAATAAAAGGAGCTACAGAACCACGATCATAAGCGTTATATACTCTGTAGCCTAAATATTCAAAATTCTGAATCCCCCCGGATTTTAACTCAACAGAAATTCGAGCATGATTACGCAGTAATTTAACCGCTTTACTTTTCAAATCTCCTATGTTATTGAATTCTATTTCACGCCAGAAAACAAAACCAGTTGTTGTCAAACCGGCAATTATATCTCCGGCATCCTTACCCTCCAATAGATAATCCTGTGGAAAATTCCGCCAATCATAATTGGCAATAAAATGAATATAACGCTTCTTGTTGCTGGAAATAAGAGAGACTTGAAATTTTCTCATTTTAGTGATAGTTCCTTTCTTCCCATCTGGCAAATGATCGGTTGCCGATAAATTATCCACATCCAAAATCCCGCTCAATACAGGTTTACGGCTATAGAGAAAATGTCTGTTTTCATCAAAAACAAGCATACGTAAATCTTTGATTCCGGCAAGGTCGCTATCATCGTTTCTCAGCAAAGTTTCGCTGATACCGTCTGCGTACCCGCCAAAAGAAATCATAATGGGAGTTCCTTCCGGAGTCGAGCCATCCGAAAAGTCAGGCACATCCTTTGAACAGGCCGTCAGAAGCAATAAAAACAAGCCTCCAATAAAGACTAATATCTTATTAAAATTCATCATCACTCCGCTTTATTTTTCAGGAAATTTATAGATATCAAAGACACAACGTACCGCAGCACGGTCTTTGTCTTTCATATTAATCACATAATTGTCATAAAAGTTATATGCTTTTTTCTCCTGTGCTGACCAATACTTTTTCCCCCAAAGTAAGCTCTTCACAGCACTCTTCTCATTATCTTGTATTTTATCAATATATTCTAACTCTGCAGTAGTCGGTATACGCCAACGACCTTTATACTTAAATGTTTTATATATCTTACGAGAATCCTCATGTTTATCTTTATTCAAATAATGCTCTGTATAGTAGCCATCCATACCATATTCACCTTCAAAATAATGATCACACCGATCTCCAGCATGTGTATAAGATTTATATGTTTTTTGTTTTTCCTCAAATTTTTTATGTTTATAATAAGGATCTACTTTAGGAAATTTATCAGAAAAAGGACCGAAACCTTTACCAAAACGAGTAGTACTCCATCCATCCCATTCTGTACCTCCGGAATATTGAGGAATGGGAATAGTCATTCCATGTTGTGTAGCAATAATAAATTGAGGTGAAATCAATTTATTAGAAATGGCATCTCTCTTAGTTTTCCCTTCACTATCTGTCGGGTCACCGATTCTTTCCTCTCCTTCATTAACAACAGTCGTTATTGTATAAAAAACATTGTTCTTTTGAGTTTTTTGATCATCAGAACCCGGATGCGTTCCAAGGGATCCCAAATAATCATGATAACGAAAATCGGCATACTCACTACTACCCATCTTGAAACCTTCAGATTTGCGACCGGTTACATATTTTGGTGGATATTGAACTACATGAATCTCTTGAGATAAAGGAGTACTTGTTTCCCCCGGAGGTAATACTTGAGTTACCTTGATAAAAATTTCATACGGTACAAAATTTTCCGGTACAGGATGCTTGATGTTCAAGAATGTTTTTTGAGGATTAGAATCATCAACAGTCACCGTCACTCCATCAAAAGCATTCGTATCATTATTATTTATCTTCTCATGGGGAATTTCATCTCCCTCGAAATTATAAGATACATATTTAGTCTTCAGGATACGTACTTTAATCGGCTGATCAGAAACATACTCAACTTGACGCTCCGAGATATTAGGCATCAAAGGATTCAATTCCTTAACCACCAAAAAGTGGATATTTTTAATATCTCCATCTATATTAAATTCTCGCCAAGGTTCTACAGCAATGTTTGCATGAACATCGACAGGCGTACCTTCTTCCTCGCTACCCAAAACACGAATGGAAGTCAAAACATCATACAAGTAATTCCGTTGAAGTTTCCTTAATCCTTTCTTCTGCTCTTCAGTCATCTGTGCTGTTTCAAAACGATAATTTACAGGCACACGGTAATAATACGGTTTAGCAGAGGATGTTCCTTTCTTCTTCAGATTTATCTTAACCATTAAATAGGTTTCGTCATTGTATTTCTCCTCTGTACTCCAATCATTTTCGTAAGAATAAAAAGGATATTGAGTAGTCAGGAATTCATTGGGATGCTTAGGATCTTCAGTGTTAGATAAATCATTAAATCGGATCCAACGAGCATCCGAGTAATCCGTGGTAACCCAATCCTGAAAAGCTTTAGTATATGGACTTCCTTTCAACAGAGAGGTTTTACTTGTATAATGAACAAGTTTGAAATATGGCATACCCTCCATTTCATACTGAACATCAACTCCACCTTCTCTATTTGTTACATTTACATCGGAAATACGCAGACGAATTTTCGATGCAGCACGATAGAGCTTTAATGTCTGGGACACATCATATGTCTGACTATTACCCCATTGAATTACCCCGGTCGATACTTCTCCGTCCATAAGGAAATAGGGTTGAGGTGAAGCCGGGTTCGGATTCAGATTGACTGTTTCCTGTACTTTTGCTTTAAGTTGATCAAGGTTGGTCACATCATTTATGGATACCGAAATCTCTCGATTAACCACAGCAATCGCTTTCAATGTTTGTCCTTCATACGAAGCAATTTTATTCCCGGATACCACCACGGTTAACTTCTGATTTTCATACTTTACATTTTCCGATATGGAGTGTAAAGAATTGTCTTGCCTGAAAAAAAACAAATCGACATGGTCAATCTTATTTTCATTCAAAGCCGCATTATATTTATTTCCTTCTTCAGTTTTCACTGCACGCGTATGACCAAGTCTCGTTTTAGACTGATTGTGGACAATACTCATCTTAAATACAATGGCCTTAGCGCCCTCCGGAAGAACATTATTTCCCGGCTCCATTTTTTTATCATCCGCACATGAAACGGACAACAGAAAAATCACAGTCAGGGAAATAATTATATGTAGGATATTTCGTTTCACAATTAAAGAGCTTTTAAATAAATATTATTCAATCTGTTTGAACTGCATTCGCTTCCCAGGTCCGGGGGCTTGATTGATATATCCGGGGCATACCTGAATTTCTTTGCCATTGACCGTTATTAAAATTTCTGTAAATCGAGGCATCCCGGTAAATGGTTTTCGAGGACGTAGATAGGCCACATAAACAGTATTCGCATCGACAATCCCACCTGTAGCTCCTTTTTCCCCCTCCTTTACTTCTGAATCGCCTTGTGAAGGAGCTATCAATTCAAAATCCAGTCCGTTCGTAATAGAAGCATTCCAAAGCCCTCCTTTCGGTTCTCTAAATCTTATTCGTAAAATAGCGGTGGGCTGTCCAAATAAAAAAACTGTTGTTTTTTCGTTATTCATATAAGCATATTCACCTTCTTTGTAATGATAACGAATAGAAATCTTGTCAAAAAAAGGAGGGGTGTAATCCATCTGCGACTGTACTAAAGTCCATGGCATCACCTCAACTTTTACAATGATTTCTTTCGTATCGGCAGCCAATGTTATATCATACTTATAATGCTGATTACGAATAATCCGATGATCTGCATCTTTACTCTTTGCAAACTTCATATAATCAGGTTTGCCATCACCATTATTTATTACAGGGATCTTATATGTTCTACCACTTTTAGTGGTAATTTCGATATAGTTCGCTCCATTTTTCGGTTGGTCATTTGTTCCATCCCAAGAAGGTTTATTACCGGAATTGAATAAAAGCTCCGGGATATATACCTTCCCGCTCTTAGCTGCAGTACCGGAATCGGACAAATCAACATCTAATGTTTTATCGGTAGGTACTGAATAATTGTCGGGCAGTTGCATGAAAGAAAATTGAGTTGCAGCATTATGATACTTTACAGTCTTAACATCCTTGACACCCTCTCCTTTCAAGGTCATGGAAACTTTTGCACAAGCCCTAACCAGATTAATGGTTTTATTTTTTGCAGGATGATCACTACCAAACAAACTTACCGGCGAAAGTTGTTTAGGAGAAGGCAAACTGGGAATAAAAGGAATGGGATCCATCATGGTACCCCCTTTAGGAATATCTTGATTGAGATATATACGCGCCATCGGGAAACGAACACCGGCGCCACTCTTATACATGGTATATACTCGAAGAGTTTGCATGAAAGCCTCCACATCGCTTTGCTTCGTTTTCGATTTTAATTCTGCTTTAAAAGCAGAAGAATAGTTCGCTAAAAAGAAAAAATTGAGTTTACCCGGTTTTAGTTTTAAGCGAAATTGGGTTTCATGACCGAAATACTCTGCAATTTTATTTCCGGCAGCATCAAAAACCAATGCGGCCAATCGCTCCACATGATCTTCAAAATCCTCATTATCCTGATTAACAGAAGGATCTCCCGGCAGATCATGCTGAGCTCGCATACCCCCCTCTCCTATTTGGAATGTCATAAACACAGCAGGCTCCTCCGGCACGGGCTCTTTTCCCTGCTCACGACTACACGACGCAAACAAAGATACTATCAGAAAGAAGGCAAATAAAGATTTGAGAAGCTTGCCGAAAAAGTTATAATTCATTAGTATCATAATATATTCATGAGTATATTACCCATTACACCTTGACCGATTTTTAACTCTGTCAATATCGTGTAATAAAAACCGTTAAACTCCTATGTGAAACACAAGAGATAGAAATTCGGCTTATGTAGAAATCACAAACCCAATTCCGTTTCATAGCTGTGAATAATCCAGTTGTTAACCAGAATAGACCAACACACATAAGTAGCACAATCAAGACATTTGTCCTTAATGACAAATTTCACATCAAAATCATGCTGGCAATTCAGATTGACATTAGGATTCTTCAAGAGGATGCTTCCGATAAGATCTCCCTCCCAAACAACTTTATTCTTCTTTATATCTTTAATAGTAATCGTACTGTTATACCCTGTTTTCAAATCCAAAAGAGAATACAGCGATTTAACGCTATTCTCAGTATAACTGACAATGCCCGGATAAGTCAACACATCTCCCTTCAGCGGCATACTCCGGTCTATGTTGAGCGTTCCGTTTGCAGATTTTATTTCAATGGAAAAATTTTTCGGATCGACATTTTTACGTATCGATTCATGAAGCTCAACCTCCACATTAATGCGGTTTGTCACCTCTTGCATATTTATCGAAGTGCGGCCATATTCGGAACCGTATTTCTCCGGATCTCGCAGCAATACGACGGGACTCTCTCCATGCCACAGTTTGTATGCTCCTAAAGATCCGGCCTTTTTGTTTACGGTATTCATTTTCAGAACCACATCTTTTTTGGTGGTTACACCTTCTTTAAATGCAGGCATTGTAAAATGCTGATCAATCCCGGCCCAACCAATAATTGTAAAATATCCGTTTTTTACCGGAACAAGCACCTCATAATCGCTTGTCAGGGAAACCTTTTTGTGCGATGTGGCAGAAACCAATACACCTTTATCGTCAAAAGCAAACAGATGCAAATGAGATACGTCTCCAATGAATGCAGGATCGGATGCACAAGGCGTCTTGGTATAAAACTTCACATAAACCCCTTGGGGACAATCTTTCAAATCATCATAAACCAAGGAATCGCATCCCCACAATAAAGCGCCCAATGTAAACAATAATACGAGTATTTTCTTTTTCACATTCATTGTTGTGATTTTAAGAATGAAATCAAACAGAGAGCATGAAGGTAAACACTCACCCTCTCTGTTTGATATAATAATTTTTATTTAGAAGCCAAGTTCTATTGAATATGAGTGTACTAACCACGGTAATACCGTAACCTGCACAGACATATAAGTGTCATCATTAGACAGCGGATCTTCCGGCTTAATAGGATTGTCTTTGGGGTCATCACCCGGTTTATTGGGATTTGGGTCCGGATTATTCGGATTTTCGGGATTGTTAGGATCTTTATCAGGTACAAGCGGATTCCAGTTTACACCGATAGATTTAAATCCGCTGATATGCACATGATATATATTGTTACGAACAACAGGAGAGTTCAACCACTCTTTATCATTCGCTTTATCCGGATTCAACCAGGCAAAATAGAGAACTTTACCATGCACATATCTATTAGCATTCATTCCTAAAACACCTCCGGCTTCA
The DNA here is from genome assembly GCF_000379945.1 of Porphyromonas macacae DSM 20710 = JCM 13914. Taxonomy (GTDB): domain Bacteria; phylum Bacteroidota; class Bacteroidia; order Bacteroidales; family Porphyromonadaceae; genus Porphyromonas; species Porphyromonas macacae. Next base: position 556,036 of record NZ_KB904124.1, on the reverse strand, counting down.
GGGTCACGTACAGATTTCATATCAACATAGAACTTACCATTGGTTCCCACATAAAAATCATCACCTGGTTTATAATTGGGCACTTTTCCTCCACCATTTGATTGAGAATAAGTTTTTCCATGGTCTGCAAAAATCGTTACTTCAGGTGTAAATTTAGCACGAATCAAAATATAAGCTGTATTACCCTTCTTATATTCGCTAACGCCTTTTGCTCCAAACTTATGAGTATTTGGCAACAAAAATTTACCGGCCAAACTCTTTTCTAATTCTCCAGTAACGGTTCCTAATTTTTTTTGATATTGATCAATTGTAGCCAACTTTGTTCCACTAATTTTTTTCTTATCCCCGTTATATTCTTCCCACAAACCGGTATAATCATAATATTCATTAGAAGGTTTAGAATGAAAAGTGGAAGCATCAGGAACAAACATGCTCCCAGGTGTTTTCCATGTGTTAGAGTTATTACCCTCATTTTTACTTATAAAAACTTGACGCTCTCCCTGAGCCACCACATAACGAATTTCACTCAATGTGCCAATTTTTTCTTGGGTCTTTTTATCTTTAATCTCATAGTTTTCCGCACTAATAGAAACCATAACCCGAGCAACAGCCCTTTCAACCTCAACTTTCGCCTGATTTTTCACTCCACTTAAGGCATCTTGTTCTGCAACATATTTCTCCAATTTAATTTTATCAGAAGGTTTCAAGCAGGTCATCATGATAGTTTCATCTTTTTGACCATTTTTCTTTGCAATCTTTCCAGCTGCTGTTTTATCGAAAGTTATATTGGCCGTACCTAAAGCCTCATCTTTCGTTAAAAGTTCTAATACTTGTTTATATTTAGCTGCAAAATCTGAAGCTGAAACATTCTCCAGCAATTGTATTGCTTTATCTGGAGCATTAAGCAATACATACACTTGAACTTCTTTATCCACGAGATTAGTCACCTTTATCCCTTTCTTAGGTGTAAGCACGACCTTACCTTGTCCTCCAGGAGCAGGAGTAGGATCATTATAATAATCTGCATAAGTCAAATTCCCTGTTTTCTCTACTGCAAGGGATTGATCTGTTGGAACCATATATATGGCTACCTTTTCAATAACATCTTTTCCTGCCCATTTACCCACATAGTTAAAATCAGGCTCATTCTTGTCCTGTCCATCCTCTGCGCGAAAACTTCCCATGGGCATATTAAGCGAAAGGGCCATATAAGTTTTTGCCTCCTTTTCTTGAGAAGCGTTCGGTTCCTTTTCATTGTTACAAGAAACCAACCCGAGAGTAAGCAGCACACCTACACCGAGTAAAAAGAATTTGTTAATAATTTTCATTTCAATAATAATTTAAGTTCTTGACTATATTCTCTATAGAATTTATTGCTTCATTTACGTTCTCCCACAAATCAGATCTTATAAGAATTACAAGAGAAATTCTATTTGTTTGTTGAGTTCAATAACCGATTTAAAAGATTTTAACAACAGATCTCTAAGTTCACTTAGAATTAAAACGCTCTCTTTATAATAATAAAACAGCAAAAGCCCCAAATCTTACTAATAAACACCTAAAATTGTAAAATACTTAAACAAAGGTAATACATTTTTTTATACAAACAACAAGATTAACATAATTTGATTACAAAAAAACAAAGAGAAAACATTTTTCCTGAATTTTCTCGATCCAAAAGTAAATAAATGCAACTAAATTGATAAAAACATTATGTAAAATATCGAACAAAAAAACACTAATACCCCAAAACCGTAAATTTCAAAAAGGTACTTTCAAGCATATTACATATTAAGTTTTTAATACAAATAGAACTTATAAATAGGTCTTATATTTATGGAAATTATTTCTTCTGAAACACAATTGAAAAACAAATTAAAACAAGATTCATGAGAAGGTTCAGATCGACTGCAGAACATAAAATCATACAAAGTATGTCCCAAAAGGAGAAGAAGCTAGAGAATACAATGGTGAAAGACTTCTTTGGGGTTATGAAATCCCAACTGCTTTGTGCTGAAAGATTTGAATCTCAAAAAGCTCCTTTATGAAAGGATTAGAGGATTATATCGTGTATTATAACGACGACAGAATTAAATCGAGATTAAAAGTAAAGAACTCGGTGCAATACCGAGTTCTTTTCAATAATTTACTGTCAACTTTTTTAGGTGCAGTTCAGTTTTTCCGTTATCTCCACCCAAATAAAATTCCGATATCTACTATTTTACATTTTTAGAATTCTTTTTGCGTCTTTATCTCCTTTTTCAGCAGCAGTTTTCAGAATCTTCTCTGCTTGGATTTCATCTCCCTGCATGTGATAAGCGATTGCCATCGGCAATAGAGCACGCACGTCTGCCATGTGAGGTTGAAGCACATTCAAAGCTTTGGCTGCATCTTGTTTGTATTGCAACAAAGCATTGGCATAATTCAATGCGGCGATCACATCCGACGGAAATTGTTTATAAGCAGCTTCATATACACCTAGTACATCTTTACCTTTACTAAGGTTAAATTTTGCCAAACGATACATTTCATTCTGACTTAACAACCCTGGTTTTGTATCGAAGATCTCAGGGATTTCTTCGATTGTATAGGGTCGCACAGCATAACCCATCCGGAAAGTTGTACGGCGTAAAGGAGGGTAGAAATCTTTCAGCAATTGAATATAAACACGACCATTATCAAGTTTTTTTATGTCGGCTTCACGCTCTTTATCTGTTTTATATTTATCTATGATGGCTACAACCTCGGATGCATAGTCTATATCAGATTCAACAACAGCTTTGCGTAAACCAGCCCAATCTTCCCCCTCACTGTTCACGCGAAAAGCGGGAGCCTTCTTTACGCCAGGGTGTTTACTCTTGACATATACAGCCAAGGTATTTGCACGACGCTCAGAGAGTATACGATTTGAATTAAAGTCTCCCTCAGGTGAAGCATAGCCCGTCACAAAAACCTGATCCAATGTGGTCCCTTTCATCTTTAATGCCTCAATGACAAAGTTATCTAAACGACTAAGTTCATGAGCATTATTTTCAAAGTTGGTTTGCAAATCATATCTGGCAACAACAAAATTCACTTTACTTTCAAAAGATTCTTCATAACGCTTGACAGCAACTGCAGCCGGCTCTATATAGCTGTATTTATAATCTTGAGAAGAAAACAAAGGAATGTTTGCCTTATCAACTGTCGAAGACAGTTCAACTTTTCGACAATTGGCACAACCAAAAATTTCTTCACGGACTTTTAGATGACTCTGTGCCATCCAACGTTCAAAAGGTATATGTTGACTAATTATAATATCACCGGTTTTATGTATATCAGAGACTTTGACAGGCTCTACTTGAGGAAGTCGATTCAGAGACGATTCATTCCCAAGCCTTTTATGGCGTTTCAATACGCGAAAACGCTTATTCCCCGCTATTGCTATAGGCTTCAATTCCGTACGGTAAACACTGTCTTTAGACACCAAAGAAGGGAAAACATACATTATTTCTTGAGAACGAATCATTTTGGAGGGCTTTATGGACATATGCACACTAAACATCTTTCCATCAGCACTACGCTCCATTCTAATATCTTGATATTGGTTCTGTAGCTCCTGAGCTTGTCCGGCAAAGACACTAATAGCTAAAACCACAGCAAATGCTATTGACTTGTAAATTGTAACTTTCATTATATTGAGTTTTTATTATTCTGTTTTGAAACTCTATTTTTCTGATCGAAAGCTCTCATCGGCCCTATATGAAGACTTATATATGAATCATAACCGATATTGCAGCTAAGTGAGATTATTTAAGGAAGTATATCAATGACAATGTAGCTTTTGTTGGTCCCAAATAATTTGCTTTGCCATCATTTAGCTTTTCTCCACAAGTCGTACATTTATACTTGTCATAATGGATACGTGCATAACCGCCACCGATAGAGGCTTCTATATTGAATCGATCCGATACGACCCACTGATAACCAATACTGATACCACCGCCATAGAAATATCCTTCATACCGGTGATTTTCCATTTCGCTTTTCTTATGATCCAAAATAAATGGGATGTCTATACCTCCTACATTCATTTGTCCTCCATGGGCGTGCAATCCGAAGAACCAACCGTTAAAAACGTCACAAGTCCAATAACGCAACTCAGGTTGCACAAGCCAATGGCTCCATTTGGTGCTTTTGTAATTAGAGCTACCTGGATCTTTTGTATAAAAGAAAAAATTGGCTCCAATTTGAGTGTCTAATGTCCATTTTCTTCCAAGAGACATTTCCAACGAAATATTCGGGGTTAATATGGCATCATAGGCCAAGTTGTTTTTCAAAGCCAAACGCTGAGAAAAAACTGTCGTCGGTAGCAAAATTGCCAGTATAATCAGAATTTTTTTCATCGACTTATAAAATATCTAAAACATTATCGTTTACTCTCGTATATCCTATATTTAACAGAGTCCGGCTTGCGACTTCTTATATTCGTTTGCTCTCATCTATATAGCATCAACATAGATCTTGTATAAATTTATTGACAAAGATAAGAAATTTTATGAAAAATAAGGAGACATTTTACAAATATTGCGAATTTACAGATTCTTAAATACAAAGCATAGCGATTATATAGCTATCAAAAGCAGAGAGGTCACATTTTTTAACAATCTTGATGGACTCTTGGCCAAGAGAAAGCCAACAATGATTCCGAATATAACATTGATGATAAAACCGTTCATATTTCTAATATATGGTTGTGCTAAACCCCAGCACAATGCTGTATAAAAAAGCGGGAGAGTATCGAAAAACGACACCCTCCCGCCATTAGATCACAATCTCTAGATTCTTATTTATCCAACAGGATTTCAAGAACTTTACATGCCGAATAAGCAACCGGCGTACCGGGGCCGAAAATAGCGGCCACGCCCGCTTCATAGAGGAAATCATAGTCCTGCGCAGGAATTACGCCTCCGGCGGTAACCAGAATATCGGGACGGCCAAGTTTCTTCAACTCTTCGATTACCTGAGGAATCAAAGTTTTGTGGCCGGCAGCCAACGAACTGACACCCATTACATGTACGTCATTCTCGACAGCCTGACGGGCAGACTCTTCGGGAGTTTGGAAAAGCGGTCCCATATCCACGTCAAAGCCGCAGTCTGCATAACCTGTAGCAACCACCTTGGCTCCACGGTCGTGACCATCCTGTCCCATCTTGGCAATCATGATACGGGGTTGACGACCCTCTTTCTTCGCAAATTCCTCTGCCAGTTCTTTGGCACGAAGGAAATCTTTGTCTTGTCCTGATTCTGCTGAATACACACCTGAAATTGTTCTGATTACTGCATTATAACGGCCTACCACACTTTCGCAGGCATCTGAGATTTCACCCAGACTGGCACGCAAGGATGCGGCCTTAACTGCCAGATCAAGCAAGTTGCCTTTTTTTGTTTTTACACACTCTGTAATAGCGGCCAATGCTTTCTGTACGGCTTCTTCATCACGGTCTTTGCGCAGCTCTCTCAGACGTTCGATCTGCTGATTACGCACAGAGGTATTGTCGATTTCAAGAATATCGATGGGATCTTCTTTTTCCAAACGATACTTGTTAACCCCGATGATCACCTGCTGGTTAGAGTCGATACGGGCCTGAGTTCTTGCTGCAGCCTCTTCGATTCTCATTTTGGGCAAACCGGTTTCAATAGCCTTAGCCATACCACCCACTTTCTCTACTTCCTGAATCAGGTGCCATGCCTTATCCACGAGTTCCTTGGTCAAAGATTCCACATAATAAGAACCGCCCCATGGGTCGATTTCCTTACAAATCATGGTTTCTTCCTGAATATAGATCTGCGTATTACGGGCAATACGTGCGGAGAAGTCGGTAGGCAATGCGATAGCCTCATCGAGAGCATTCGTGTGCAAAGACTGTGTGTGTCCGAGAGCAGCGGCCATAGCTTCGATACAGGTACGGCCGACGTTGTTGAACGGGTCTTGCTCAGTCAATGACCAACCGGATGTCTGGCTGTGCGTACGCAAAGCCAAAGATTTTTGATTTTCGGGATTAAAACTCGATACGATCTTGGCCCAAAGCATACGTGCAGCACGCATCTTGGCAATCTCCATAAAGTGATTCACACCGATGGCCCAGAAGAAAGAAAGACGCGGAGCAAATTTATCCACAGGGATACCGGCAGCAATACCGGCACGCAGATACTGCAAACCGTCGGACAGCGTATAAGCCATCTCGATATCGGCTGTAGCACCCGCCTCCTGCATGTGATAGCCGGAGATGGAAATCGAGTTGAACTTAGGCATATTCTGAGAGGTATACTCGAAGATATCGGCGATAATACGCATAGAGAATTCGGGCGGATAAATATAGGTGTTACGCACCATGAATTCTTTCAAAATATCGTTCTGAATAGTACCTGCCATTTCTTCCAATTTAGCTCCCTGCTCCAAACCGGCATTGATATAGAATGCCATAATGGGTAAAACAGCTCCATTCATAGTCATGGAAACAGACATCTTATTCAAAGGAATGCCATCGAAAAGAATTTTCATGTCTTCCAACGAACAGATCGATACGCCGGCCTTTCCGACGTCACCCACTACACGGGGGTGATCGGCATCATAACCCCGGTGAGTAGCCAGGTCGAAAGCTACGGAAAGCCCCTTCTGGCCGGAAGCCAGGTTTCTACGGTAGAAAGCATTAGACTCTTCGGCCGTAGAGAAACCGGCATACTGACGGATGGTCCATGGTCTGATAGCGTACATACCGCTATACGGACCACGAAGGAAAGGAGGCAGACCGGACACATAATCCAAGTGCTCCATACCCTCAAGGTCTGCTTCCGTATAAACGGGTTTAACCTTGATCTGCTCCGGAGTGTTCCAGCTTGCAACGACTTGTTTTTCTTTTGCCCATTGACTCGCATCTACATCGGCAAAGCCGGCGGACTTGATATCTATATCTTTATAATTAGGTCTCATTTTAATCTCTTGCTTTTGATTATCAATACGGAAACTTATTTTACACCGAGAATTTTGTTAAACTCGCGAAGCATCTCAAGTACGTTCGAACGCACATGACAGAAGTATTTAATGCCTTTTTCCTGCAATTGCTCCGTGCAGGCAGGATTTCCGGCAATCACCAAAGGAACGCGATTGTTAATACAATCGAATGCTTCGGGACCATATTGTTCGTATTCATCATCACTTGAGCAGAGAACGATAACATCGGCTTTGGCTTCCATGGCGGCATCCACACCGGCCTGTACGGATTCAAAACCTAAATTATCTATGATTTTATAACCGGCACATGCAAAGAAGTTACCGGAGAATTGAGAACGCGCCAAACGCATAGCCAGATTACCGATAGTGAGCATAAAGACTTTAGGTTGCTTGCCACTATGCTCGGTAGCCAGACGAAGTTCTTCAAAATCGGAAGCACCGCGGCTGAAGTTCAACTTCTCGATATTACCGCTGCAATCGTGCCCGCTGCCACAACATGATTTCTCTTCTAAAGGTTTTTGAATCTTGTTGCCTGCAGCTTCCGTGAAATTGGGGAATTGATTCGTCCCCAGCAAAACTTCTTTACGGGTACCGATGGCCTGATGTCTTTTGCTATTGGATGTATTGATAACCTTCTGTACGGAACCGGCCTCCGCAGCAACGGTAAAACCGCCTTCATCTATCACATTCAGGAAAACAGACCATGCCTGCGTGGCGATGCTGCTCGTCAGTTCCTCAATATAATAGGAGCCGGCCCCCGGGTCTATCACTTTGTCGAAGTGACTTTCTTCTTTCAACAGTAATTGCTGATTACGTGCAATACGCTCAGAGAAATCGTCCGGTTCTTTATAAGGTTTATCGAAAGGTACTACGGTAATGGAATCGACCCCTGCCAACGATGCGGACATAACTTCCGTTTGAGAGCGAAGCATATTTACATAAGAGTCGAAAATCGTCTGGTTCCACTCCGATGTACGGGCATGCTGATGAATCTTTGCAGTTTCATTCTTATACTCATCGCCATAAGCGCCGATAATCTCGGCCCATAACCAGCGGGCAGCACGGAATTTGGCCAACTCCATAAAATAGTTGGCACCGACACCGAAGTTGAACTTTATACGAGAAGCGATTTCCTTCACAGACAATCCGGCATCGGTCAGTTTATCCACAAACTCGGCGCCCCAGGCCAAAGCATAACCCAGCTCCTGCGTAATGAAAGCTCCTGCATTATTCAATATGTAAGCATTGACATTTAGAATACGGTATTGAGGGAGCGGCTTGATGGCATCCATAAGATTTTTGGCCATCTCCACCCAGTTGGCATTACTGCGGCCTTTCTGCAAAGGCTTCTTGAATGCATCATAATTGACAGAGCCACGACACTCGCTGAGGTTGGCACCGCTCTTCTTGAAGTATTCGACCAAAAGGGGTACGAATGCTTCCATCACGCCATGACAGCAAGAGAAGTTCAGCTCCACCGCTTCCGGACAAATACCGGCAAGCAGCGTTGCTATACTCTCCGCATTCACATGAGCACGTTTAATCTTAAAACCCAAAGAAGTAATACCCTTATTCAGAATATCCAAGGCCTTTTTATTAGCCTCTTTCAGGTCTTCCACCTCTATATCCTGACGAACCAGCCACTCATTATCCATACGGGTTGAGCGAACGTACGGATACTCTGCCGGCATAACTTTGGGCGTTTTAAGATCTTTCAGGTTTTCTCTACGATAAAAAGCTTTTACATCGAAGCCTTCATTGGTGTGCCAGGTCATTTTCTTTTCAAAAGGCACCCCTTTTAGATCGGCTGTAATTTTAGCCACCCAAGCCTCGGTAGAAACAGCCGGGAAAGCAGAGAACAACCGTTCTTTCTCATTAGCCATAACAATATATTTTAGTGATTAGAAAAATCAGAGCAAATAAAATAACGGAATAATTTCCGTAATGCAAAGATACCAAAAACAACAAATATGTAAACAGAAAAGAAGTAAAACCCGTTATCATAACGATCATTCCCGATACTGTCGCTGTTTGTGCAACACATTATAAATCTGTTCGAGGTCCAGCTCATTCCGACGCGTAAATACAGACCCGTGGGCCGTACAAAGCAATCTCAGCATCTGCCTTAAAGAATCTTTCTGTTCGTACAGAAGCGGTGCCGACAGAGCATTCGCACTCAAACGAAGTACGGGAAATACAGATATCAACTCCTTTCGTCCTTTCGGAGTGATGAACACACGCACACTCCGTTTATCATTCATATCCGGCTCCTCCTCGATAAGTCCGTATTTTTTGAGACGCCGGATAATTTCCGAACCGGAGGTCTTTTCCATACAATTCCTGTTATTCAGCTCGGTTTTGGTCAATCCGTCTTCCGACAGTAAAGTTACCAAATAAGTATATTCGTCTTCTGTCTGCAAATACGCAGAAGCGGCCAAAGCCTTTTTCATATAGGTACGCGAATAACGATGAAGCATGGAAATATCTTTTGCAATGCCGGCATCACAAAGATCTTCCGTGTTCTTATCTTCAAAACGAACCGTTCGTTGCTTTCTCTGCACGATGCCGTTCATAAAAGCTAAAAAACCGTCGACATTAAACTCATCGGCATGCTGTACCGTTCTCTCAAAAAGTTCAACATAATCCAGTAATGCCACAATAAGCTCTTTGGATTTCATAAAGCAATCTTCTTTTATTCGTCCGTAAATGTACCATTATTCCCCTTAATCACAATATCTGTTCACAATTTGTTAAATAATTAAGTATTGTGCGATTAGTCCTATCTTTGCATCCATAATTATTTCTGAATAAACATTGAACGATGAAATACTTGATAGTCGGATTGGGCAACATCGGTGAAGAATATCTGGGCACTCGTCATAACATAGGTTTCAGGATGGTTAATGCCGTAGCTCAAAAATCAAATGCAACATTTAAGGAGGAACGCTACGGGGCCATTGCAAGATGCCGGGTCAAGAATGCAGAATTGATTCTCCTAAAGCCCTCTACTTATATGAATCTAAGCGGAGAAGCGGTAAGATACTGGATGAAAAAAGAAAACATCGGCATCGAACAGATACTGATACTCGTGGATGATCTGGCCTTGCCTTTCGGAGCTCTCAGACTTAAAGGAAATGGTAGCGACGCAGGGCATAACGGGCTTAAAAACATAGCAGAGATTACAGGAACTCAAAAATATGCACGCCTGAGATTCGGAATCGGCAATGATTTTCCAAAAGGAAGACAGGTGGCATTCGTTTTGAGCCGCTTTCCCGTAGAAGAAGAGGAACGTTTGCCCGAGATACTCGAAACGGTGGTAAATATTGTACACAGCTTCTGCCTTCAGGGTATCGAAAGAACGATGAATCAGTTCAATAAAAAGTAAACTCTCATCGCACATACGGTTTTCAACTTCTTCCGCTCCTGCAGAAAGCTTCTCAACCATACAACAAACAAGGGTTCCATAAAATCATTTTATAGAACCCTTGCTTTTATTTCGTTCGAACCAATGGCTTACTTTTTTATACCTAACGATGCTTTTACTTTTTCAGTCAAGTCTATAGCCGCATTGCCGGCATACAACATCATTGCAGACTCCATGACATAAGTGCAGTTTTCAGCATCAGCAACTTTTTTAATTGCACCCTGTATCTTCACCTGAATAGGCTGCAGCAACTGCTGTTGCTGTTTTTGCAGATCTTCCTGCATAACCTGATAAGATTGCTGAATACGGGTTTGAATATCTTGCAATTCCTGTTGACGACGCAAGCGGATATTTTCCACCAAACCTTCCTGCTCTTTGGCAAATGCTTCTACTTTCTTGTTATACTCATCACGCATTCCGTTCAGATCGGTATCGTATTTTTTTGCCAAATCGTTCATTTTATCATTGGCAACTTTCACTTCAGGCATACCGGCCATCACTTCTTGTGTGTTAACAATACCGATTTTCTGCTGAGCCATCAGGCCGATTGGCAATAACAAAAGTAAAGCCAAAAACATTTTCTTCATAAATCTATTTATTAAAGTTATTTGCGTTGATATTTACCATCCAAACGAATCGGGCACAAAGATACTAAAGTATTCTTTCAGTAAAACGCAAACGAATTATTTTTATTGTTTCTTCTTAATAACGGCTATTTCTTTATTCCCAATTTAGAAAGTACAGAATTACTGATATCCATACCCGGATCTGCATAAACGATTTTGGAAGAGGATCGATCGAAGATCAAAGCCAGACCATTATCCGTGGCAATAGATTTCAACACTTTCCATACAGCATCCTCAACACCGTTCATATATGAATTGCGCTTCTTTTCCAATTCTCCTTCCGGACCGAAATATTTCATACGCAGTTCATACAACTCTTTATCCTTAGCTACGATAGCATCTTCCTGACCTTTCTTTTGAGCAGCAGACAATTTGGCTTTATTCAACTGATAGCTTTTGTACATCTCTTCGGATTGCTTCTGCAGGGCATCCAGTTCGGCCTGATATTGCTTGGACATTTTTTCAAGTTCTTTATTTGCCTGTTGATATGCCGGAATATTCTTCATAATATATTCCATATCCACCAAAGCATAGCTCTGAGCCGACGCTGCCCATGAAGCAAACAACACAACGGCTATCGTCAATAATATCTTTTTCATCTCTCTTTATTTTTGATTGGTTAATGTTTCTGTTTATCTATATAGATTATGATCGGGGTATAAAGTTTACTTTTACCCCCTGAACCGAGCTCGTTTTTCGTTTAGATATCCCGTCCCAATACAAAGTGGATATTGCTTCCACCCCTTTCGCCAAACGGATTGGGTCTGTCGAATCCATACGCCCAGTCGATACCCACCAAGCCCACCATAGGCAGTGTGATACGCACACCGACCCCGGCAGAACGTCTGAGATCGAACGGATTATAGTCATCCAGATTGAACCAGGCATTACCGGCTTCGACAAAAGCCAAAGCCCAGATATTGGTCTGCCCCTGGAACAATAACGGATAGCGTAACTCCATGGACATTTTCATATAAGAGTTGGCATAGTTGTAATTAACCCCGGCGATGGAACCATTCTTATAGCCTCGCAAACCGATGGTTTCGCTCGTATAGCTGCCCGTATAGCCGGCCATCATATCGCCACCCATATAATACCGTCCGAAAGGAGAACGCTTATACTTATCATAACTGGTTATGATACCCCCTTCGACACGGGCCATCATAACAGGCGTACGGGTTACAGTAGCCGGATTGGCCAGAGGAACAAAAATCTTCCCCGAATACTTCCATTTTACATATTCGATCAGATTATACCGCTCTCCATCCGTAAGGTTAGGGTTGCTGTAATCTTTCTTGTCAAACAGAGAGTACGGAGGAGTAGCCGAAACCGAGACCATAAACTCCGAACCTCTGCGGGTAAAGATAGGGTTGTCGATAGAGTTACGTGTCAGTCTCAGCTCCAGGTTAAGGTCATTGGCAGATCCGTTATGGAAATCATCAAAAGTGCGCGGCGTCCAATTTTTCAACACATAGCGGGTATAATTGAGCGATGCATAAAACTGGAACCAGTTGTCCGGCCAGTTCAATCTCTTTCCATATCCCAGTGAAACGCCGATCATCGTCAAAGACTTGTCGGGGTCAAATGAGTTCTCATACAGCCCACCCATATTTTGATACGGATTATAACCTCCGGGGTAACCGTAGCCATAACCACCGTAGCCATAGCCATAGCCACCATAGCCGTAACCGCCATTAGGATAATAGAAGTCACCTATTGCATTGTTGTAATACTTCGTGTCTATATCCGACATGTGTGAAACGAAAGCGCTGACACTGAAAAAATTAGGTCTCTTGCCTCCGAACCATGGGTCGGAAAAAGAAAAACTAAACTGGCTGTAATATTTACCATTGGTCTGACCGCTAAGCGAAAGTGTCTGTCCGTCGCCCTGCGGTATGATGCCCTTATACATGGATGGTCTAAAGAGATTGCGCATGGAAAAGTTAGTAAACTTTACCCCCACACGTCCCACCAAACCGGTTTGGCTCCAACCGATAGAAAGCTCCAACTGATCACTGCTCCGGGGCACCAGATTATATTCGATATCCACCGTTCCGTTTTCAGGATTGGGAACGGGGTTCGGAATTGATTTTTCGCCATCGAAGTGCCCCAACTGGTTAATCAGGCGGTAAGAGTTCATCAAATCCTCCTTACTGAAAAGCATACCGGGCTTGGTAAGCAACTCACGGCGCACCACATCCTCATACACCAGATTGTTACCATTGATAATCACCTTGTTGATGGTAGCCTGCTTACCTTCGTTGATACGAATTTCAAGAGAAACGGAGTCATTCTTGACATTCGTTTCCACCGGGTCCATATTCGTGAAGATGTAGCCGTTATTATAGTAAAGGTTACCCACAGCATCTTCATCGGAATAAAGGCGATCTGTCAGTTTTTTCTGGTTGTACACATCCCCCGGTTTGATGCCCAGCAAACGCTGCAACAATTCGCCGTTGTATCTGGTATTTCCCACAAAGCGAATGTCTTTGATATGATATTTCTTCCCTTCGTCTATATTTATATAGATATTGATATGGTTGGGTTTGCCGGAAGGCACGATACTGTCCGAAACAATTTCGGCATCCCGGTAACCATATTCCTGATATTTTTTGATAATGTTTTCGAGGTCGTTTTTATATTCTTTATCCACCATTTTTTTTGCGCTGAAAATCTCTTTGATACTCGACAGGAAACGCCCTCTCGACAAAGAGAAGCCTTCATTGGTCTTCTTCATGGCACCTCTCAAACGATTATCGCTCAACGCCGTATTGCCACTGAAGAAAATATTGTCGATTTTCGTTTTCTTACTCTTTTCAATATGAATTTCCAGTTTAACATAGTCCTCCTGCTTTTCACTGGGTATCTGCTTGATTTTCATCGTCATATTACGATAGCCCTTTTCATCGTAATATTTCTTGATCAGTTGTTCCGTCTTATCGATGATATTCGGCGAAATCTGCATACCCTTACGCAGACCCACCCGATTTTCCAAATCCGAACGTTGCGAACCGGAAATACCCGTATAAGTGACGGATTCGATACGCGGCCGTTGGGTCAGACCGATTTCCAACCAGACCTTATCGCCCTGATAAGCCAAAACCACCACTCTGGCATTTGAGAAATATCCTTGCTTCATAAACTGATTCACGGCATTCGTCAAGGCATTACCCGGAATTTCTATTTTATCCCCCACAGAGATACCCGAGAGGCTCTCCAGCACATAGCTATCAAAGTTTTTAGCTCCGGTAATCACAATGCCCGCCACTGTTTTCATCGTCGGGTGCATATAGTCCAAAGACGGGGCATAAGTTATGGGGCCGTCTTTCGGATTGATCACAATGCTGTCGGCTGCCAAAGTCTTTTTCGCAGCCGCCTCCAAGTCTCCGTTTTGAGCCTTCGCCTGATGGAAGACACCCAAGCAGAGAACTGCCATAGCTAAGGAAACAAGTTTTTTTCTATACATATATCAGTTCGTCTCTATTCGATGACTTTATTTGCTGTTAATTATTGTTCTTGTGCAATCTGTTCGCTTGTTTTACCAAAACGTCTTTCCCGGCAATTATATTCTTCAATGGCTTTCAACAGATCGTCAGGTCCGAAATCCGGCCAAAAAACTTCTGTAAAATAAAGCTCCGAATAACTGATCTGCCACAACAGGAAATTACTGATGCGTTGCTCTCCGCCTGTTCTTATCAGCAGATCGGGTTCGGGATAACGGCTTGTATAAAGTTCGTTTTCAATGACTGCTTCATCGATTTCTGCGGGATTGATTTCGCCCTGCAAAGCTTTTTCGGCAAGACGGCGCACCATCCTAACCAATTCCTGCCTGCCCGAATAATTCAAGGCAACAACCAGCGTTATACGCTTATTCTGCGCCGTCGCTTCTTTCAGACCGGCCAGACTTTGCTGAATATTCGGAGAAAGGCGAGACTCATCGCCTATGGTTTCAAACCTCACACCATCTTTCTTCAACTGTTCGCGCTCGGCCACCAGATAATGCCCCAGCAGCTCCATCAAAGCACAGACTTCATCATCGGGGCGACTCCAGTTTTCTGTACTGAAAGCATATACGGTAAGCATCTTCACCCCACAATCGGCTGCAGCTTTCAACACATGACGCAAGGCATCGGCTCCGGCGGCATGCCCCTCATAACGGGGTTTATTTTGTTTTTTAGCCCACCGGCCATTACCATCCATTATGATGGCGATGTGATGCGGAGCTTTTATTTCTTGCATAATATCAGAAAGTCTGTTTTATCGAGAAATCAACTAAATAATGGAGAAACCGCTTATTTCACATCCAACTTCAGTGTACCCTGCCAAAGATCACGCTCCTGTTTACCGGCAGTCTTATTATAGCCTCCCATAAGGTAAATGTGTGCATGATCATTGGTCGTCTTGAATGCCACGATGTTTTTTGTGCGCACGCCATAATTTTCCGCGTTCGGAAGCATCACGGCATCCACACCTTTTTGCCACGTTTGGCCGAAATCGGTAGAAAAGTCTACGGTCAAACCACCATCGTCTTTTTTATAACTGTAATAATATAAGGTTTTCTTGTGCAAGAGCAAACTTCCTTTATACACAGAGGGTGAAATTTCAGAGTTTGCACTTTGCAAAAGCCAGTCCATACCATTAGTCGTATACCAGACAGCCGAAGAAGGCTTATCGGCCATACCACCGACCAAACGAATGGACTCGGTGTTGTAAGTCTTTATATTGATCGAAGAAAAAGAGCGAACAGGGAATACGGACGGGGCTACGCTATGCCTGCGGATCGCACCTCCTTCAAGGGTGACGAACGTATATTTGGCTGCCGGATCTGTTTTCTTGTAAGCCGAAAGTTCTTCAGGCGTAGCATTCACCAGCATAGCCGGTACTCCCACAGACTTTCCGGCCGTATTCAATACACCCAGCAATGCCACAATGCGGGTATCGAGAGCTACATTTTCCCAAGCAACACCATCGTTGGACTTAAACAGTTTGCCATCCGTATTTACGGCGAAGAAACTACCCTGCATCTCCGAAACCTGACACATAACACCTGTAAATCCCTGCAATGGCCGCTGTTGCCATTTTCCCGGTTCTTTATAATCGGCCACAAACAGTTTCGTCCGGTCCGTGGACAGGTAATAGAGAAGTTGTTCTTTGAAATTTATTACCGTATGATAGTCCCCCGATGTTTCAGGCATTCCGCTTTCAAACAGCCTTTTCCACAACAAAGTCTGCGGGTCGTATTGATATTGGTTTATCTTTAACCGGTATTCCTTTCTCTCATCAACACCCGGCATAGAGACTCTCAGATTAAAAACCCGATCGGTTCCTCCCAGCCAGATAGAGTCTTTGCCATCGTTTCGAAGCCTTTTATACTCATTGGTATTTTCTTTTGCAATTTCAGCAAAAGCCTTTTCAAACAATTCCAAAGAAATGGCCACGGAGTCCATTTTCGTGTAAAAACTGATCGGGATGGCATTGTATATCTCTCCTGTTTTCTGGTTAATCGAAAAGAAAACTTTTTCCAATTCAGGGATTTTCTTATTCTTAAGTCTCAGATGTCCAATCTGCACCCCCCCAAGCTCAATATCCTCAAATCCGTGTTCTTTATTGCAGCCCGGAAGAAACACTAAAGCAAAGACTCCGAGAATAAACAGAAGTCCGATATTACGAGAATGATTCATATATACTTTTTCAAGATGTAATAACCTGTGTTTACAATAAAAATCAATTTTATCAATTGGCAAATTTAGCAAGAAATATCAGACTCATCATCATACAACAGCCGCATAACCATATCGTACTCTGCTTTTACACGTTTCGTCATACCTGTCTACCTGATTTTCCACTGCTAAGCTAACAGTCATAAACATGCACAAACCGGATACCGTCTCTTTCTTTGAAAAACAAAAAAAAGAGACGGACACCATATTTAATTATTATACGCTGCAAAGCGTTCGTTTATTGCTCCCTACTCACCTCCCCGGCATAGCCCATCCTTTCAACATCAAACAGACAAAACAAATAGCTCTCTCAAAATCAACATCTTAAAGAAACGAAAATTCTCTGCCTGACGGTTCAAAATTCTTAGCGCTACGGATTTTCAACGAAGTTAACTTGGATTTTTTTTCTTTGCCTGAAGAATTTTGAACCGTCAGGCAGAGAATTTTTCAGCGCACACTTTGACGTCAACGTGTACTGAAAAAAGTTAACACTCGAGGCGGTTAAAAAAAGCAGTAATTATGTCTAAACGATTGGCTTCGTAAATTCGGTTTTGAAGATAAAATTCCTCAGGATCCGATGAAAACCTCCGCCGTTCCCCAAGAGCGATTTAACGCTCAAGAAAGAGAAGAATCAGAACATTTGCGTCAAGAGAATCGTTTGCTCAAAACCAGACTCAAACGCGAAAAAGAGTGTCAACCTGAAATGGGTTTTAGAAAAAACAGTGTAAATTTAATCACAAACTTAACCACCCCGAGTATCAACTTTTTTCAGTACACGTCAGTTTTTTTTTCGTCAGTCGAATAAGTCATCAGTTACATTTATCAATAATCCAAGTGTTATGAGAAAGAAGAATTTATTGTTTGGCGTTTTGGCTCTATTGTTCGCCCTGCCGGCTATTGCTCAAGACAACAACAACCTTCATGATGGAAAGATCCATTATGGAACAACCGTTTCGGTAGGCGTATTGAACGGCGTCAAAATAGAGGGGAGCGCGCGCTTCATGCCCGAACTGACGGCTCGTGCAGGCTTCGCCTTCATACCCTCCATTGCCATTATCAACAACAAAGTGTTTGTGCCGGATGATCCCCAAGAATTGGAGGCATATCAGTCGGCATTGGGCTATACACCCGGGATCAGAGGGAATTTGAAAGTATCCTCTTTTTCCGGCCATGTATTGGCTGATTACCATCCGTTCAAGAACGCTTTCCGCGTAACAGCCGGTTTGTACTTCAACCGTCCGCAAATCAATGCCAGGGTACAGCTGATCAATCAAAAGACAGGACAATCCATCATGAACGATCAGAGTACGCTCAATCCGAACAACATGCCTGTCATCACGATCAAGGACAAAAACAATCCGGCGGACAAGGTGAGCATTCAACCCTCATCGACGGCAGAGGTGGAAGCATCGGTACATTTGGGTAGGACCGTACAGCCTTATATCGGCATCGGCTACGGATTTGCTGTTCCCGTATCGAGGGTATCTTTCTTCGCGGATCTCGGAGTGCTTTTCTCCGGAAAAGCACAGATCTCGTCCCCCAATGTGATAAAGGGTGACCCGAACTTGCTGATTGACTTTTCCGAAGATGCACAGAAGGCAGTCTATTTGACACAGATACTTCCCATGCTCAACATAGGTGTTTCGATACGATTGTTCTAAAAACGCAGGAAGCACAAACAAACAGGGAGAGACTGTCAGGACGAATTCCTGATGGTCTCTCCCTGTTTTATTCGGTACTTGACTTGTGCAGCTTCCTACTAAAACAAGGATACAAAAGCGGGCAGAGCGGACAGGCAAGAAACTCTCCGAGCTCTGTGGGGAGGCATTGCTTACGGGAGAGATTATTGCCGTTCCTCAATTGGGAGAACACGAACGGAAAGCCATTCGGGTCCTGCAACGGGTTGCCTACTTCTTCAGTCATAGTTCCAACTTGATTCAAAAGAAAGACCCCTCTTGGGCTCCCCTTGCCGAGAACCTTTCTTACATCTCGCTACACGCCTTTCAGCGTTTCTATAGCTCTCGGCATCGGATTACGGACGAGGTCTATGACCTCCTGAATATAAAGCGAGTACCTTTGCAAGTGATAATAGTGAGCATTCTTTGGCTATTCAAAACAGTGTGCCTCAAAGCACTCCGCTCATTTCTAAATCATTACCTACCTATCCAACAATAAACGGTAACACTCTATTTCTCAACAAGATATTTCGCAAGCCAAAAATCAAGATAGCTAAGAATTTTTAGCCATTGCCTGAAGAATTTTCAGCAGTCAAGCGTTTTTTCATAACATAGCATAAGCAAAATGCGCCTTTAAGAGAATCGGCTTACACATCAAAAAACTGCAATAATCCGGGACACGCTCTTATACCGAATTCACATGATAACACGACAATCAACCTCTCAATAAGAAAAACGGGAAAAACCGATAACATTACGAATCAAATGAATATGTCAACATTTTATCAAAGTTTACGATCGATTTTTTATTTCGTTCTATATTTGTAAATAGATTGGAGCAGATCCGTTGATTTTTATGATACAAAACGGAAACTGTAAATTAAAAACATAACAAATATGGATGTTGTATACATTATCATTGTTGTTTTCCTTTTCTTATTAGCAACCTTCGATCTTGTTGTCGGTGTAAGTAATGATGCAGTGAACTTCTTGCAGCCTGCAATCGGGTCTAAAGCTACTTCCTTCAAAGCCATTTTATTCGTTGCAGGTATCGGCGTACTTTCCGGAGCCATGCTGAGCAATGGCATGATGGAAATAGCACGAAGCGGTATCTTCATGCCGGAGCACTACTATTTTAATGAGGTCATGATTATTTTTCTGGCCGTAATGGTGACCGATGTCGTTCTTCTGGATATTTTCAACTCGCTCGGCATGCCCACCTCGACCACTGTCTCTTTGATTTTCGAATTACTGGGGGCCTCATTTCTTGTTGCCCTTACAAAACTCGACCCGGCAAACGGTTTAGGCTTTCAGGAACTGCTTAACACCGAAAAGGCTTTGCAGGTCATCATCAGCATCTTCATGTCTGTGGCCATTGCCTTTTTCTTCGGTGCTTTTGTACAGTATCTTACCCGCATCATTTTTTCTTTCAACTACAAGAAAAACATGAAGTGGTTTATCGGTATTTTCGGGGGAATTGCGGTAACATCGATTATTTACTTCATGCTTATCAAAGGATTGAAGAGTGCCACTTTCATGACCCCGGAGGCTTATGCCTGGATCAACGCGCATACCGTTTCGCTAATTCTGTATTCTTTCGTGGGATTTTCCTTACTGATGCAAATTCTCCACGCTTTGCGAATCAACGTTTTCAAGGTTATCGTTCTGCTCGGCACATTGGCGCTGTCAATGGCTTTCGCCGGTAACGACCTTGTAAACTTTATCGGTGTGCCGCTGGCTGGTTTTTCTTCTTTTCAGGATTATATGGCAAACGGCAACGGCGAGTTCAATACCTTCTTAATGACCTCTCTGATGCAACCTGCCAAGACACCGTTACTTTTCCTGATCGGTGCGGGAGCAATCATGATGATCGTATTGATGACTTCGAGGAAAGCGCAGAATGTAGTCAAGACATCTGTAGATCTGGCCAGGCAGGACGAAGGTGAAGAGATGTTCGGCTCCTCTACCATTGCCCGATCTCTGGTTCGTTTTTCCATGTCGGTGGCAAACACATTCGCTCAAATAACCCCGAAACCGGTTGCTCACTGGATAGACAGGCGTTTCAAAAAAGACGAAGCCATATTGGAAAACGGAGCGGCATTCGATCTGGTGCGGGCTTCCATCAATCTGGTACTTGCCGGTTTATTGATCGCACTGGGTACTTCTTTGAAACTGCCCCTCTCCACGACCTACGTAACATTCATGGTGGCCATGGGTACTTCGCTGGCAGACCGTGCATGGACAAGGGAGAGTGCCGTATTTCGCATCACCGGAGTGATCAGCGTTATCGGCGGTTGGTTTGTAACAGCAGGAGCGGCTTTCGTTTTGGCTTTTCTGGTGGCCGGAGCCATGAAGCTGGGCGGTGTGGTGGCCATGGTGCTTATGATCGTATTGGCCGTTGTGGCACTGGTGAGCAGCAACAGACGCTATAAGAAACGTAAGGCCAAAGAAAAACAGGATGAAATCTTCACCAAGATGATGGCCAGCAAGGATAAAGACGAAATCTGGAGTTTATTGTGCGAACACATCAGAGTCAATCAAGCCAATCTATTGAAATTTGCCGGTAAAAATTACACTCAGATCACTACCGGTTTTATGAATGACGACATCAAGCCGCTAAGGAAAGCTGTTCGGAAATCAAGAAACAGGCGCGACCAGATCAAAGTTGTCAGACGAAAAGAAGCTGCCGGCATGAGACGGGTGGAGAAAATAACCCTGATAGAGAAAAATACGTGGTTCCACCTCAGCAGCAACCATGCACAACATCTGGTTTACTGTCTGAGACGTATGGCGGAGCCATGCAAAGATCACGTAGACAATAACTTCAATCCTCTTTCAGAAGAGTGTATCAACGAATTTACTCCTATCCGGGATGAGATTCTGGACTTGCTGTCTACAGCTCGAGACCTCTTACTGGAAAATCAGATAGACAATCTGGAGCCGGTAAAAAGAAGATGCAGGGATTTGAATAAGCGGCTACATACGCTTAGAAGAAGACAAATCGGACGGATACAGCAATCGGATGAGAGCCTGAAAGTTTCTCTGGTCTATCTGAATGTGCTGCAAGAGTCTCAAGAGCTTGTCAACTCTTTGGATAATATGCTGAAGTATACAAACCGCTTTATCGAAGAAGAGGTTTTGGAAGAAGATACAGTGACAGACGACGAAGGAGAAGAGTATCTGTTGACAAATCCTAAGTTTTGACTTCGTATAAAAAGTGCTGCGGGAGTGTTTCAAGGTATGCTCCCGCAGTTTTTATTCAAAAGATACGTTACCGGCACTCCGCACGTTCGCCATTGGCAGGCAAAAGATTTACCATAAGCGACATACCGGCATTTTTGTATCTTTGCGGCGGAAAAAAGATAAAACATTATGATAATTGCAGTGGATTTCGACGGCACTATTGTAGAGCATAAGTATCCTAAAATAGGAAATGAGATTCCCTTTGCCACAGAGACCTTAAAAATGCTGATTGCAGACAGGCACCGATTAATCCTGTGGACTGTACGAGAGGGCGCCCTCCTCCAAGAGGCTCTGGACTGGTGTGCGGAAAGAGGAGTTACATTCTATGCCGTCAATCAGGATTATCCCGAAGAGGTCAAGGGCGTTAAAGGTTTTTCAAGAAAATTGAAAGCCGATTTATTCATCGATGACCGCAATATCGGAGGTATTCCCGACTGGGGAACTATTTATACCATGATCCGAAGCGGAAAGCCTCTCTCTCCTTTTCAACAAAACAACATCGGGTACGAAAACGACAGAAAAAAGAAGAAAAAAAGTCTCTTCGGCAAATTGTTTTAGTACTGTTTTAACCGAGAACGACCGCAAAAGGCTTTGAAAACTTTTTGCGGTCGTTTTTGTCTGCTGATACACTGTTTCCTCCTCTTTCAATCGGAAAGTATGGTCATTTCGGCTCCGCTGGCATAGTCTCTGCCATTCTGTTCGCTCAGTGCCACGAACTTGATGTAGCGAGCCTTTTTCTTACCGGTAAAAGAAACCCGTTTCTCATTTTTACTGTTGTCGAATACTCCTTTTGCCACAGGCTTATCCCAATGTTCGCCATCGCTGCTCAGGTAAACTTCGTACTCTTTGATATCACCGGTATTGCTGCCATCCTGACGGGGCAGGTAGGTCATACCTTTAAGCAGTCTCTCCTCACCCGCGTCGAAAACCACCCAATGGGGATACTTGGCTACGGTAACAGAGTAGACGGAGTGCCACATCGTGGTATTCTCTCCGTCGGTAAGGTGGGTTGCATCTCCAAAACCGGATTCTTCACTGCTGGATTTGACAACTGCGGTTTTTATCTTATCCACGGGCTTAAGCCGGATAATCCGCTTTATTTGAGGGAGGTCTTTATACCACACTTCAATCTGACCGCCTTTTCTGAAATCGAAAGACTGTGTATACAGATGAGCTTTATCGTTATTCAGTTTATACATCAGAGGGCCGTAAGTTCCTGCCAGAGTTATGCTGCCGATAGCATCCTGTTCGATTGAAATGGGAGTGAGACGGGAGTTGATACCGAACTCCGGCTCAACTTCTTTCTTTGAAAGAGGCTTCAGAATAAAACCAAAGCGACGGCTTTCGCCATAGACACGGTCGGGTTTCAAGGGGCTGCCCTGCCCGCAACTGTTACCTCCAAGCCCGGTTACGGCACAGTCTAAATGCAGGTAGTTTACATCGCTCTTTTTGAGATTATGTAAATTGCCGCACAGGGTCATATCCAAAGCCGAGTAAGGCAATATCTGTGCAGACATGGAGTCTGCGGCCATGATTTCAATGCCATCACCGGCACTGTCGGTTAGTGAAAGCCATCTTACCGCCTCATGATTGGCGCAGTCCTGCGGTTTCGGAAAAGGTACCATTTGTTCGTCTACCGTAGAACTGTATAAACCGATCGGAGAACCTGCTTTCCTGTCCGGATAATTTCCCATCGGACCTCTGCCATAATAATTAAACCGGTCAAAACGGTTCGACACTTTGACTACATAACCCAGCCTCGGCAGGATAACACTGCTTTCATTGCTGTTGATTGCTGCATTAAAATAGATTGTCCCGTCCGGAGCGATAACCCAAACCTGATGCGTATTGAAATGGAAATTATCCAAAGTAAAAGGTTTATCCTTAAGATCATTAATCATGTTTTTCCCCGATGAGGTGCCTCCTTTGATTTCCGATTCGTAAGGAGCCTGACTCACCACGGTAAAAGAGAGCATAACGGACCCGTCTTTCAGCGTTTCCGAAGTAAAGCCGGTGACACGGTGTTGCAGGTTGTGCAAACCCAATGCAAACCAGTTGGCATAAATCCAATTATCGTTATTGGTGAAAGCTCTGAAAGGCTCCAAACGAGGCCCGTTACCCGAAGCGATAACCGGTTTGTTTCGATAAGAAAGCCGGTCGATTGTTCCTTTTTTCAAATCGAAATCCACCTCAAACCCCTCGCCTTTCACCGTCAGCAGATTTTCGTTTTGCATAGAAGTCAACGAATTGGATTTCGGCATCTCTCTTCGTAACGGAGGCATTAAAGACGGTTTATTGAGTATGAACTGCTCCTCGGCCTGTATATAACCCTGCTCTGCCCACGGTTTGTCTTCTTTCAGTTTCAAACCGACATTCAGAAGATATTCGGCATCGGATTCCCGATAAGCTGCCGTATTTACAGGCAATGTGACAAGGGCACGTTTGCGTGCTTCGATACCGTTTACAGAAGAAGTTCCTTCTTCCACAATTTTTCCGTTTTTCAGAATCTGCCATGCCAGCACATAATCGTCGAGATTTATGAAATAGTTCTTATTGAAAACTTCAATCTCAGCCGCTCCGACAAGACCGAACGCCGCATACTGGTAGACTTTTTTCACTTCAAAATACTGAGGTTTGGGCTTAAGGTCTGCAAACATGATTCCATTCATGACAAACTGCCCGTCATTTGGATAATCTCCGAAGTTTCCCCCGTATGCCTGATATTTTACTCCTTCGGGCGTGTAGTTGTACATCGCCTGATCTACCCAGTCCCAAATGGCGGCACCGCAGAAAAAGTTCGTCGACTCGATAGCCTGCCAGTAATCTTTCAGATTTCCGCAGGCATTACCCATGGAGTGGGCATATTCCGAGATGTGGAACGGATACTTGATGTCGTAGGCCCCTTTGACGGCTTCATTGACCCACGCAATACTCGGATACTGGTTGGAACCCATGTCCACAATCGAATTGTTTCTTTCGTATTGAACAGGTCTGCTGCGATCGAATGCTTTAACGGCCTGATAGGCAGCCTTGAAATTATCACCGGGTCCTGCCTCGTTGCCCAAAGACCAGATCACTACACTGGGTCGGTTGACCGTGCTATGCACCATTTCCATCACTCTGGCTACATGGGCATTACGCCACTCGACCGGATGGGATAGCGATGCTTTGCCGTAATAATATTGATGGCTTTCGATATTGGCTTCGTCCTCCAAATAGATACCGTATTTATCACACAGATAATACCAGTACGGATCATCGGGATAGTGTGAATTACGCACATGGTTTATGTTCGCCCGCTTCATCAGCATAATTTCCCGTTGCATTTGTTCGCGTGAAATCACTTTTCCTGTTTCCGGATTAGTTTCATGCCGGTTCACACCTTTCAGTTTAACGGTTTTCCCATTGATATAGAAATAACGTCCGCTCAATCCGAATTCATCTTCAGAAGCCGAGGTGTCTTTGATCTCTACTTTTCTGAATGCCGTATGGATAGAAACAGTTTCTACGGTGCGACCTTTTTTATCCGTCAGTTCCGCAATGAGTGTGTAACGGCCGGGGTGCTCGGCACTCCACAGTTCAGGTTCGTTCAGATGTAATTGCACTCTTGCCGAACCACAGGATTGTGAACCACTGTCGGGAATGATTGCTGCCGTCTGCCGGACAAGCACATCGGAGACGATTTCGTCGGAATAAAGTTTGTTTTCATAAAGAGAAAACTTTACCTGCATACCTTTCCCGGCATATTTCCCTTTTTCATTCTTGATAAGGCATTCGACATTCAATACGCCGTTTTTATACTGTGCATCCAAATCGGGTATTGCAACGAGGTCGGCAATATGTATGGCAGGCACAGCCGTCAAATAGACCGACCGGTAAATACCCGGCAGGCGAAACATATCCTGAGCTTCCAAAAAAGAACCGTCCGAATTACGGTAAACCTGCACGGCCAGAGTATTCGCACCATTCTTGAGATAAGGAGTTATACGAAAGCGGGCTGCATTGCGCGAGTTCTTCGAGAATCCCACATACGATCCGTTAACCCAAAGGTAAAAGAAAGAATCCACGCCATCGAAATTGATGAAAACCTCTTTTCCTTTCCACTCTGCCGGGATTTCGAAAAGACGTCTGAAAGAGCCGACCTCGTTACGATGTTTATAAACCGTCCAGTCTGCAGGCGGAGTTCGCATAACGCCTTTTTTCCAGTCACCCTCCTTTATTTCGTGGTAAAAGATAACAGGCTGATTCACGTAGATGGGTACGCCGTATTTTTGAGTACCGTCGGGCTGAATACCATAGATATTCCAGCTAAGCGGTACACGCACATCGTCCCAAAAGCTGTCGTCAAAATCGGGATCTTGAAAATTTGCCGGCGTTTCTTCCGGTACGGGAACCCATTTGAATTTCCAATTACCATTCAGACTCGATACGAAATCGGAGGCTTCGGGCAATACATTAAGAGCCGCTTCTTTGTTCGGGAAAGAAAAGAAATATGCCCGAGGCTGTTCTTTGTTCAGCGACAATTCCTCCGGAGATTCCCATTCGTGCCCTGTCGGTTGTTTTTCCCGAGCATATCTGAAACCTTTCAATGGTTCTCCCGCATGCAAAGTTATTCCGGTTAAAAAAAAGAGAAGTAACAGGCGAAGCATAATCGATATTATTAGGATTGGTTTTATTTGTATTCTATTCAAAGATAGTGCAAGAGACCGACAGACATGCTAAAAAGCTTATTTTCGCAACTTCTCTTCTTCGATTTTCAGAAGATCATCGTCATACAAATTCCAGAAAATACCATAGAAAGATTACCGGTTCATCCTCGAATACTCACTTATAGGGATTTTGTGTGTTTACAAAAGCCTTTACTTTTGTAAAAGTAGAAGTTTATGCCGAAAAATGTCGATGTGTACTGCGGATACTTTTACGATACTGTATTTCGCATCATTTCACGATTCAAATTCATACGAAGAGAATGGAGCAGAAAAACGCCTACACCGAATTGACGAATCGCTACGACGATGTACTGACTGCGCAAACCTGGTGGTCGTGGATTTATATGCACATATTTTGGAGAGTAGACGATAATAAAATCGCTCGTATCGTTCTGGATATGATACCGGATGAATTTCAAGGAACAATACTCGATTTACCTGTAGGTACGGCGGTTTTCACTGCAGAGAAATATCTTCGTATGCAAAATGCAGAAATTACGGGACTCGATTATTCTCCGGAAATGTTGGAGATTGCAGAAAGGAGAGCGAGGGAAGGCGGCTTGAAGAATTTAACCCTTATCCGCGGTGATGCGGGTAATCTTCCATTTGAAGACAACTGTTTCGATGCCGTTCTTTCGATGAACGGGTTTCAAGCTTTTCCCGACAAAGAACAGGCATTTGCAGAAGTATTCCGTGTATTAAAAACCGGAGGATTATTTTGCGGATGCTTCTATGTAAAAGGAGAAAACCGTATCGGAGACCGGATTGTCCGAAATGTATTGGACAGGAAAGGTTTATTCCTGGCTCCCCATTATACGAAAAAAAAGGCCTGTGAAAAACTTGTTTCACTCTTCGGATCCAATGTGGAAGCAACAAATTTCCGGTCTATACTCACATTCAAATGTACAAAACCCTGAAAACAGCAGTGGAATGATTTGTAAAGAATAATTATTAACCAAAAATAAAAGAATATGAGTGTTACAAATTTGATCGACGACGAAAGGGTTACGATTGTACAAGGTGTAAACGGGATATGTTTATGCCGGGAATCATGGATGATGGAGAAAAAAGATTCAGAAACCCTGCTTTATGGAAATGCAACCGGTACATGTGCAAAGAAGTGACAAACGAAACTTGATTATAACAGAATAGACTTTAAGAATTACAAATGCAAACCATCGTAACCATCTTTATTTTCTTTTTTGCTTTGAGATTGCTCTCTCTTTTTTACTCCATTCACAACGAGAAATCACTCTTGCAAAAAGGAGCTGTACAGCATGGCAAACTTAACTCGCTTTTCTTGACATTAGCACACATTGTTTATTATTTTTCAGCATTATATGAATCTTATTCTTCCGGAGCAGAGTTTAATTTTATCTCTGCATGGGGAGTAGTAGTCATGGGATTTGCATATATCATGTTGTTTTATGTTATTTATAAACTTCGTGACATCTGGACAGTCAAGCTTTATATTGTTCCCGATCAGCGTATCGAGAAGAGTTTTCTCTTTCGGAAAGTAAGGCACCCGAATTACTACTTGAATGTTATTCCCGAGTTGATCGGATTAGCCCTGTTTTGCAATGCCCGGTATACGCTGGCTTTCGGATTGCCGGTATATCTCTGTTTCCTTGCAATACGTATCCGGCAGGAGGAAAAGGCAATGAAACATCTTTGGGATAACTAAAGAAGCAGATATATTTATTTCAAATTGAAGAAAACTAAAAAAGGATCGCCCTTTGGAATTTAATTTTCAGAGGGTGTTTTTTGTTGCCGTCAATATTATATTATTACAGCAAGAGATCTCAAGGAATAAAATGGAAATTTGAATCTGACTTCAATTCCGGTAAAAACAGGATGAGCTATAATAAAAGCAAGAAAAAGCATCATCTACACGATATTTTGTAACGCTTTCCGCACGCAGTATATTTTTTTGTATATATTTGCGACCGTATCGATACCTTAATAATCAATAACCACAAAAATTAACCAAATGAAAAGCAAATTAAATTCTTTATCCTTGCTCTTTCTTTTTACATGGGTTTTTATTGCCTGTAGTCCCAAATCCGATCCGGACATTCCCGTCGAAGCTGTAAAACTCAGCAATCGAACTGTTACTTTAGTTAAAGGAGAGTCTGCTACCATTAAAGTAGATATTCTGCCGGTTAACGCATCGGATCAGACGGTTGAATGGTCTACAGACGATAAAAATATAGCGGAAGTTTCAGAAGGAAATATTAAGGCCAAGAAGCAGGGAAAAACAATCATTTTTGCAAAAAGTGGAGGCAAAACAGCTTCTTGCATTGTTCAAGTAGTCGAGAAAAAGATCCCGACCCAATCTATAACCTTCAATCATGATGAACTTAAGATTATAATCGGAGGAAAATTAAACCTTGATTATACGCTTGTACCGGTTGATGCCACAGACAGACCGGTCTGGTCGTCAAGTGACGAGTCAGTAGCGACAGTCGCAGATGGTGAAATAAAAGCATTGAGTGTCGGTAAAACTGAAATCAAAGTCGTTTCCGGCACAAAATCTGCCACTTGTATTCTTCATGTCAAATTGGGAGATGCAAAAGTGGACGAATTGACCATTTCTCCCAAAGAACTTAAAATGGAGGTCGGTGATGTAAAGCTTGTTGAAGCCGAGGTTAAAGCCGATAGACCTGATGATGTCGTTATTACATGGACCTCTTCCGATGAAAAAACAGCTACGGTTCTTAACGGTCGAATCAATGCGATAGCCCCGGGTACGGCAGAGATTAAGGCTGTGGCAGGAGAGCATGCTGCCGTTTGTAAAGTTCAGGTTGTAAAAAAAGACTACGCTGTAAAACAAATCGAGATTGCCCCTGCCAACCTTAAATTGATTGTGGAGCAAACACAAGTTCTGGCAGCAAATGTAATTCCGGAAGATGCTCTTGCGGATCTGGAATGGAAGTCAAGCAACGAAAAGGTTGCTATTGTAAGTGAGTTCGGGCAATTGACGGCCTTGTCTGCCGGAAAGACAACGATTACAGCCTCAGCCGGAGGAAAAACAGCATCCTGTGAGGTTCTCGTTCAGAATAAAATTTCGGTGGAAAACTTTAAGATCGAAGTTACAAACATTAAACCGGCTGCTGCTACAATATCATTCACCCCTCCCAATGATGACATGACCTACTATTGCTACGGAATGTCCAAAGCCAGATACGATTATACACTGCAAGATCCTGAAATCAAGAAAATCAGTGATTTTGACATGGCCTTCTGGAAAGCACAAGGTGCAGATCAATGGAAAGAGGCCATGAGAAAAGAACTGAAAAAAGGCTCTATTTCGCTTCAATTGGACGAATATTCTGGTATAACATTTGACGATACGGAATATATACTCTATTGTTACGGCCTGGATTCCGAAGGTGTTATGACAACCGATATCAAAACGTATTCCTTTAAAACTCTACCCAAGGTCAAATCAGATAACCAAATAAAACTGGAAATCTCCGAAATTTTCTCCGATGGTTTTACCGGTAAAGTTACGACCACCAATAAAGATGGATATTATATAACCATGCAACGTGCTCGTTTTGTGGAATCTTATCAAAATCTCAAGAAAGAAGGCAAATTGGTTAACGGCCAGGATCCAATAAAATATATGCTGTTTATCTGCATGAGTGGAGATAAACAAAATAAACAATCAAGCATCATCCTAAGAGGAGATACAGAGATTGATCGATATTATTTTGGTCGTAATAAGAAACCAAATACCAAATATTATATAATACTTGTGGGATATGATGAAGATCATGGTTTCTATACGGAACCTGTTTATCAAAATCTTACAACCCTTCCCCGCCAATAATAATTAAAGACTGAAAGTAATGAACAAGATAAAATTTGTTTTATTGGGCTGTATTGCTGCATTCTTTATGACAGGTTGCAGTGAGTTGGACCAATTGGATAAAAACCAGAAGGAAACTTATCTCGATTTGTCCGAAGAGATCGTGAATTTTGATAAGACAAAAGGAGAAAAAGTCGTAGAGATCACAACAAATGCAAAGTTCTGGACTGCGAAACCGGATGGAGATTGTAAATGGCTTAAGCTGATTTCCGGTACCGATGCACTTACTATCAGTGCAGAGGCCAATCCTACCGGTAGAGAACGCACAGCAACCGTCTCTATCGTTGCCGGCAGCCAATCCGCCAAATTGACTGTACGTCAAATGGGGTCCGAAGCTTTGGTGGAACTATCCGATACTGTAATTGCCTCAGGAGAAAATGGCGGTAGCTATACCATTAATCTGAAACATAATGACGTACCATGGGAAATTGAAGGGACAGAGCTTTATTCCTGGATTAAGGTTTTTAGCAATGAAAGCAGTATAACTGTAAAAGTAGAGCCCAATAAAACGGAGGAGAAACGAATTGCAAAGTTTTATATTACATCTCCGACTATGATGGCTCAGGAAATTATTGTTGAGCAGATGGGCATTCAACCGTTTATTTTGCCCTATATGCCCAATAAAAAAATCACACAGGCGGATGTTCTGGCATACGAAAAAGACCGTGGGAGCTTCTATGTAAGCAGCTTTTCCAATCAATTTAATGGACGCTCTTACAATTTCACAGCCAAAGATCGTTTTAGCTCAAGCATTATATATGCTTTCAAAAAGGATGTTATGCGCTATTCGATGTGCATCGTACAGAGTGAAAAAACCACTTATGCATCAAGTCCTGAGTTCGAAAAGTTTGTTCAGGCCAATGGCTTCTCCAGAATAGAGGATACAAAAGTTGATGAGCAGAAAGGTTTCATTGAAGATACTTACGAGTTTAAGGGGCATTACTTCAGGATCATCTTGAAGGCAAGAACTTACGGTAAGGAACAATATTCCCTGTTGACCTATACAGTGTTTGACACACAAGTAGAAGATTTGAAAACTTTTGATACTTTTCCTTATAGAAATAAGACATTTTTCAACACTTCAAATTTCTTTGAAGTAAAAAAATGGGAAGAAACGCAGGGCGGCACCATCGAAACAGCCAGAGAAAGAGGCCAAAAGAACCCTAACGTAATCAGCTTTGGGCAGTTTCACTCTGTGACAAATGAAAACAGCCACCTATTCTCAGTTTACTATTTTGAGGAAACGAAAAAACCCTATGTAAGTTTATTGTGGCAGAAGGTAGATCTTTACAGCAATGTATCATTGGGTATGTGGCAGGATGAAGAAGGGAAATACCACTTAACTAAAGAACTCAAGGCTTTACTCGAAAAAGAAGGTATAGAATATCGGGGGGTGAATGGTAAGTTCATCAATTACGTGAAGGAAGATGAAAATCTGGCTGTACTTTTTACTGTGTATGAAATAAATGATGATCCTCCTCTGTTCGGTATCGGTTTTTTCAAAATAGATCAAGAAAAAACAGCAGAAGTTAAAAAGAGTGATAACATGGAGCTGCTATTTCAAACCTTGTCTCGAGAAATGGAAAATAATAGTAGAAAATGGTTTAACCGAAAGTAGAACCGGTATTTAACGGTGAAAACTATTAAACTTTTGAAAGATTATTATGAGAAAAACAATCATATCGCTACTCGGTGCATTGGTTCTGCTGTCTTCCTGTACAGATGATAAGACCATGGACGAGTTAAACAGCAATTTATCGCCCGAAAACTTAACTGAAATAAAAAAAGCCAATCCGGCTCTGGCTTTGGCTTTGCCCGGTCAGGTTTATGTAAAAATGAATCCTAAGACAGCCTTGCAGCTACAAAGTGCAGGCAATACGGATATACAGACTTTTTCTGTAATCAGTCCTGAAATATCGATTGCATCGAAACGCTTAGGCGTAAAACGAGTGGAAAGACTCTTCCCTGAGGATAAGCGTTTTGCCGAAAGACACAAAAAATATGGATTGGACAGATGGTTCGTAGTGTACTACGATGAGAGTAAAGAGGGCACAGAAGCAATTCATACGATGAATGCCGTAAATGACTTCGAACTCGTGGAACCCGTTTATCCTCTTGAATATGACGGATACATCTCTTCACCGGTGTATACCTTTAATGCTCTTCCAACCGATACCGATATGCCATTTAACGATCCCAAGCTGGTAGATCAATGGCATTATAACAATGTGGGTAAAGCTCCGGGAGCTGTGCCGGGAGCAGATATCCGTTTATTCGACGCTTGGAAGGTTCAGGTTGGAAAACCCAATGTTATTGTTGCCATCATCGATGACGGGGTCGACGTCGAGCATGAAGACCTGAAAGATAATCTCTGGGTTAATGAGAAAGAATTAAACGGACAGCCGGGTATCGATGATGATGGGAACGGGATCGTTGATGATATCTACGGACACAATTTTGTTGAAGAAGGTGTTGTAGGTGGTCACGGCTCTCACGTTGCAGGCACGGTGGCCGCCCGTAACAATAACGGCAAGGGAGTTTGCGGTGTTGCGGGAGGTAATGGCGAAAAGGAAAGCGGTGTCAGGTTAATGGCTTGTTTGGCCGTTGACAGCCGTCCCAAAGAACAGCGCAAAGGAAGCCGTCCCGAACCGGCCTTTGTTTATGCCGCAGATAATGGCGCCACAATAGCTCAAAACTCATGGGGCTTGCCTCCCAATGTGCCAATGGGGAAAGCCATGCAAAGCGCCATCGACTATTTTATCGACAATGCCGGTAAAGACAAAGACGGCAATCAACGAGCCGACTCTCCTATGAAAGGAGGCGTGGTAATCTTTGCTGCCGGTAATGACAATGAAGATGCTCCTTGTTATCCTGCAACTTATGAGCGTGTTATAGCCGTTTCTGCCATGAGCACGAACTTTACCCGTTCTTCTTTCACCAACCGTGGTGCCTGGGTGGACATCATGGCTCCGGGAGGAGATCAAAGCCGCTTTGGTGCTGCCGCAGGGGTCTTAAGTTGTTATCCGAAAAACGGATACGCTTATGCTCAGGGAACTTCAATGGCTTGCCCTCATGTTTCCGGTGTTGCTGCTCTGATCTTGAGTGAGAAGGGAAAGCCCGGCTATACCGATAAAGATCTGAAAAAAGCGATTCTGTCATCTCTTCTTCCGGAGGATATCGACGAAAAGAATCCGAAAGAAAAAGGAAGACTCGGA
Organism: Porphyromonas macacae DSM 20710 = JCM 13914; assembly: GCF_000379945.1. GTDB lineage: Bacteria > Bacteroidota > Bacteroidia > Bacteroidales > Porphyromonadaceae > Porphyromonas > Porphyromonas macacae. The sequence continues at coordinate 522,555 of NZ_KB904124.1, read as the reverse complement.
CGTGGATACATCAATGCTTCGGCAGCGTTCGACGAAGATAAGCACAAAGCTCCGGAAAAGCCTGTTAAGGCAACGGATTTCAAAGCAGATTATTCTTCTATTAAGATAAGCTGGCACATACCCAAAGACGAAGATGACAAGCTGCCTCTTTTTCAGTATTTATACATTAGCGAGAAAGCCATAACAGCCGATGACCTTAAGGCGCTGACACCGGTCAAACTTCGTGTTACTGCTACCAAACCGGGGGCAAAAATGACTTATACTTTTACAAACCTCAAGCATACGACAAAGTACTCTTTTGCCATTGTTGCCGAGGATCGATGGGGAAACAAATCCGAACCCGAGATTTTTGATTTCGCCACTTTAACAAACAATGCTCCTTTGATAACTTTTGAAGAGGGAGCAGGAGAAAGTATCATAAACGTGGCCGGAAATAAAACCATTGTTCTGAACTTTCAAGTAACCGATCCTGACGGACACACATTCAAGTGTTTTCTGGAAGGAGAAACCACCGGTGTGAGCTATACAGAAAAAGGAGGAAAAGGAACCATTCAAATTCGTTCCGTATTACCCGGAGTACATAAGTTTATTTTGGTCGTAAGAGATCAATATATGGCAGAGACAAGAAAAGAGCTGTCGTTTAGAGTTGTAAAAACAGAGCCGATCAGAATGAAAGGAGCGTTCTCGAATCTCGTTGCCGGCCTGAATAAACAGGCTCTTGATATTAATATCAAAGACAATTTCTTGAGTCAGGCAGAGTTTCCTTTGAGTTTTGAAGCATATTCGGGCAACGAATCTGTGGTATCGGCTTCAGTGATGCCCGACGGCAAGTTGCGACTCAAACCTGTAAGCAAGGGTGTTGCTACCGTTTTCCTCAAAGCGATGGATGGAGTGAACACCCCGCTCGAAACTACTTTCAAAGTCCGGATTGTGGAAAATTCGGATGCAGCGGTACATATTATTTATCCCGTACCCGTAACCACAAGATTGAATGTAATGCTGAACCAATCGATTAAAGATGCAAAAATCAAGGTGGTTACCCTAACCGGTAAAGTTGTGATGGAAACAGAAGTAAAAGAAGCGGGTAAAGATGGAATGATTGCCTTGAATGTGGCTCATTTGGCTCCGGATACATACCGTTTGATTGTAGAATCTTCCAATATGGCTCGCCACGAGCAGTTGTTTGTTAAATAACGCATAAGAAAACAATGAATAAGAATATCATAAAATCTGCTTTTATAGCAGTTGTTTCTCTGTTTGCCACGAATACAGTGGCACAAACAAATTCTCCGTTCAGAATACTGGAGCAAAATGCGGATGTGCGTTCTCAAGCTCTCGGTGGTACCGGTCTGGTCGTGGAGAGTAATAACTATTTATATACCAACCCTGCCAAACTGTTTGGTTCGGACAATAAGCTCGCTATCTCTGCCGCCACACAGATCATGCCCAAATATGAGGGATACGGTCGTGAAAAATACGGTGCTCTTAGCATCGGTTATCGGTTGAATTGTTGTCATGCTTTATTTGTCGGCACAAGGTTTCTTTCCGGATTGTCCATTCCTCAGGAAGATGTATGGGGAAATAACGATTCGGATGATTTGAAACCCAGTCAAACGATGCTGGATTTAGGCTATGCCTACCGCTTAAGCAGTAACTGGTCGGCCTTTGGTACGGCTTCAATGCTCATCTCCACTACGGGTAAGCGTACAACCAACTATCTATTCGGGTTAGGGGTGTCTTATGTCAATAATACTTCCCTCTGGAAAGATGAGATTCCTACGAAAGTGGAGGCTACCTTAAGCGCATACAATCTGGGGGAAGACGTAGACTATGGAAAAGGTATGTCTTTCAGAGTACCCTCCACTGTTGCTTTAGGTCTGGGTGCGAGATCTCTGCTTAACGAGTCTCACAGCCTTGGCATAAAGGCTCAGGTCGGTTATGTGACCTCTTATACCACTGCTCAAATCGGTGCCGGTTTGGAATATGCGTACAATAGTTTCCTGGCACTTCGCACCGGATATCAGCACTTGGATAAAGATGTGGATTTCTATGCTTTAGGTGCAGGGGTTACTTACAAGATGCTCTCTTTTGATGTTGCTTACCGTATCGGTTTGGGTAGCTACACAAAAAACACGGTGTCTTTAGGTCTATCGCTGGCTCTCTAATACGCTGTTTTCCGATAAAAATTCTTTATCGGACCATTAGAAAAGATTTCTCATAGAAGGGGCTGTGTCAAAATTCATTTTTGGCGCGGCCCCTTTCAGGTGCGTCAGGATGCGTAAAGTGCAAGACACCAAGACTGAGGCTCAAGGGAGAGTTTTGGAGTACGTGACCGAAGCCGAATGTCGCAAAGAACGCAGTAATTTACGCACGATGACACTCCGCTATTCGCTGTTTTATCCCTCAAAGACAGATTGATAAGGGAAATATATTATCTCCGCTATTCCGAAAAGTTTTCCAAGTCAGTACCGGTATTCCAAGGTCAGCATCACGCTTCTCGGGCGCAGTTTGTATGTGGTCGCAGAAGACCCGATGTCGCTCACCGATGCAGATATGAACTGATCGGTATTCAGTAAATTTGTACCCGAGAGTCTCAATTGTATTTTTTGCGGAATTAACCTGTAATTCATCTGTAAGTCCATAAAACAGTACGATCGCCCGGATACCGACCGGCTGAAGCCGTAACGCTCCAATTTAAACAGGGCATCGAATTTTTTACCCAATTTACAGGACAAATCGAGAAACGAGAAATCGGAACAATAAGAATGGGTTAAAGCCGTATGAGACAAACTCCGGCTCCACTGTGTACCGATATGATAACCGAAACCGGATGTGCCTCCGGAGCGCATCTCCAAGCCGATGGTGAAATTATTTGCGGTAATTTTCCGAAAATCGGAGTGATTCAAAATATTTTCATACGTGTTTTCTGAAAAAGAGACTTTCAGTTTAATATTCGATTTGATCGGCTTCACATAATAATCCACTTTGCTGTTTATACTTGCAAAGCTATTGCCATGTACCAGTATGCTGCGAGTTTGCACGGTATTGCGGCTGAGAAACATATCGGAAGAAAAGGAATCATGCTCCCGGATATACATAGCGAATACATTCGCCAGCAGGTCTTCATCGAAATTTCCCAATTGGTAGTTGAGAACAAAAAATGAGCTGTTAAGCCGGACCGGGCTACCATATCCTCTGGTAAAGCTCCTGAAACCGGATAGCACATCATGGTCGTAAAGGTTCGATATTTGTGCTGATCGGGTTTTGTATGAATAAGAGGCTGTCAGTTTGTTTCTTCTATCGATACTCCATTCCATACCGGCATGCGGGTTTATTGCCCAAAAGCATGGTTTTTGCCGGGAAGAACTTGTTTGATAAGTATGTAACAGATGATGTAAAGCCAGCGAACCGAATAATTCTATCTGCCTGAATTTATGACGATAATTGCCGAGAAGATAAAAATCATTCACCCCGTAGCTCAAATTATTGAAATGGCTCCGAGGAATCAACGGTTTGTCTCCCTCTTTCGAGAGCACAAGCTCGGAAGAAAATTTATCTTGCCGGTAATTATTTCCCAGCTGAAATAGCCATCGATTCTTTTCGTCCCCCTTCAGCAGGCTGATTTTGGCATCGAACACATTCATTCGATTTGCCAGTAATTGCCGTACCTCATCGACCTCTTTCACTTCGGGAAACAGCTCTTGGAAGTAAAAACGATCTATGTAATACTCCTGGGGTTTCTCTTCATGGACGAAGCGACCGGAACAGAATAAAATGCTGCGGTTTTTGATCTTGTACGTATAATTCAATCGCTGCTCAAATAACGAATTATCAGTGTGTAAATGTTCTTGGGACGATTGGTCGTTAAAAAGCAGGTAAGAAGCATCGCGAGCTTTGTTTTTATAAAAAAACGTTGTCGACTCCAGCATATCGTTTTCGGACGGATTGTGTATGACCTGCAATTTCCCGAACCCTGTTTTTTTACCTTTATTCAATTGATATGCCTGCCGGTTGGTGTATTGTATCTCTCCTGTTTCAATCTGGTCGATAGTGCTTTCCGTAAAGTCTTGACTGTCAGCTCCCAATAGTCCGATGGCTTTGATGCTCATTCGGTCGGATGGCTTCAGTATCGTATTCGAAGACACCGACCGGGTGCGATTGAACAAGCCTCGTTTGCTCCCGATACCGGGCGAATATGCCGATAGCTCCAACACCTCCTGTATTCTTTGTTTGCCCGTTACATCCGGTATATCTTCGCCCGTCTCGGTCAGCAGGTCTGTATTCCCCATCATATCCGATCCGGCGTTATTCATGTTGGCAAACAAATAAGACTTATGGGTTTTGCTGAAGTTCATCAGATTGTTCTGAAGATAATAAGTCTTATGAGTGCCGAGTGCAGCTTGGAGGTTGCCGAACCAAATATTTTTGACTTTCGAGCCAGTTTCAGATTCAGAGCTACCCTGTCGCTGTCTTTCATTTTTTTGAGCAGGCGGTTATGCACATAGTTTTGGATCACCTCCACCTCTTCTACCGGATATGCCGGCATATTTTGTGAAAGCATTTTGTATCCCTTTTCAAAGAAATCATCGCCCTCCACCATGATACGTTCCACTTCTTTGCCGCCCACTCGTATACTGCCGTCTTCTCCTACCTGCACACCGGGCAATTTGGATAAAAGGTTTTCTACGGTTTGTTCCGTGCCGTTAGTATAGAATTTCGTCCGATAGACAATGGTATCTTCTTTTACCACCACGGATTTTCGGCTTCCTGTCACCACCACTTCATTCAATTCGAAAGCCTTTTCTGTCAAAATCACTTTCAGATGACTGTTTTGCTCCTTCGTATCGGATGAAAGTGTGAGCACTTTTTTTTCATGCCCAATACTCGAAAACACCAGATACAGATTTTTTTGCTCCGGCATGGAAAAAGAAAACTTGCCCTGCGTATCGGTAGAAGTATATTTTAAGATAGAATGCTTTGTTCCCTCTTTCAACAGCACGTTTACGCCCTGCAAAGGGTTTTCAGCTGCATTCCGAACTACGCCGGAAATAATGATTTGTGCATGGACACAGGCGGACGATGCTATGCACAGGCAACAGCATAATATTTTTATGTAAAGTTTCATGGTCGATGAGCCGGCCTACTCCATCTCGATGGTTTTGAAATTCGACGAAGACACTTCTATGCGGAAATTCCTGTCAGCCCTGCCGGATAGCTTATTTGCAATATTATCAAAAAAAGAACTTAAAATCTGACGATACTCTTGTCTCGAAATCGTTTTGTATTTGGAGTAATCCGGCGTCGGTAAGGTATATTCGCGGAAAGACATATCGGTCAGACGCAAAGAGACTTCATGCGTTTTATCATAAATCTCAAAAATCAGGCCGTTCAATCCATGAAATTTATATGGTCCTGTCTGCACGGGAATTTCCGGAGCAAACCATGCGGTATATGATCTCCCTCGGAAGTCTGCCGTGGCTTTGATGCAATCGTATTTCCCGATGGTTTTGGTCTCATTCGTAATCGTCCAATCGATTTGCGGACATTCTTCTTCCACAATGTAAAAAGGACTGTTTTTGCCCAATCCCCTGAGCAATGACCTTATTTTTTCATCCGTATTGACGAAGTATGTCGTATTATCAGCGACGTTTACTTCCAAAGAAATATAATCGTCCGACACTTCCGATACTTCAGTTTGCGCTTCGCCGGTTCTTTTCGAGCTTTTCTCCTGATATTCAAAATATGAATGGTTTTTCCCGAAATAGAGATTGCATTGAAATGTATTCGGGGTACCGAAGTTCAGCACCATTTCATATCCGAATTTGGCATCGAATTTCTCTTGCGCCATTACATTCATGGAATAGAGAATGGCAATGATTATAGCTGTTATTCTCATTTGATTTAAGAATTAATAAAATATGAGGTGAAAAACTATACTTCTCACCCCATATTTTTTATTAATTATAATAGATTTTCTTTAATCTCTGCTATAACTTGCTCTGCTATTTCTCTTCCCTTTTTTCTAACCTCACTGCAAGGACCGGAAACAGTAACCTCAATAGATCCTTTAACAACTATACCATTTATTTCAGCTTTAACAGTTACTGAACAATCTAATTCAGAAGACGGAATTTGAGAAATAAAGTCATTAATAGCATTTGCGACCTCTTCTTTACTTATATTCGTAATATCTCCTAAATCAACAGTGTAAATTGTTTTTTGGATAACAATGGGGCTTGCCACTATGCCACCTGCAAGATCATTGGTATTAGCATAAGAAAAAAAGCTTGTTAGCATACAAGCTAATGCAAAAAATATTTTTTTTATGGTTATGTGAAATTAAAAAATAATGATGCCTTTATGGTAAGTTTGAATCTATACACAATTCGCTTTTACCGATATAAGGAATTATTTATAAATAAAGTTTTGATCGATCTTCCTCTATTTATTTTGGACAAAAATAAGCAAAATAAAACAAACATGTATTTCTCAATCATAAATATGACTAAATTTAAAAAACAACATGATATATATTCCAATATCAAATACGATGATATTGTAGATTAAGATGAATTCAATACGTCATTCTTATTAATCAATTAATACTTGTTAATACCAGATTTAGCCACAACTCCGGTAATCGCCGAATCAGAATTTGAAATAGAATTAAACCCATTTGTCTTCTTTTTGAATATCTGAAAAGCAAAAAGATTCACGGATGTCTACATGCAAAAGCCGAACAACTTTTCCTCAAATAAAACATGAGAATATGTCATGGAAATATTCTCTGCCTGATGGCTGAAAATTCTTTGCCTGACGGATTTTCAACGAAGTTAACTTGGATTTTTTTTCTTTGCCTGAAGAATTTTCAACCATCAGGCAATGGACTTTATTTTTATCCAGAGAACTTGACGTGTACTGAAAAACGAAGCGAAACTTGAAGAGAGAAAAGCATATAACCTCTTTTACAGCAATTGGCAAACGTCTCTTATTAACAAAGAGAACCCTCCACGTACACCTTCAAAAAGGCAGTATACACGATTGGCTGTTTTTTTATGCTTTACAAGATCGGCTTATTGCCGTAGAGTCTGTTGATCCACATGGCAAAAAGTTTATCCGTTAGCGAAAAGACCTTATTTACCTCCGTAATGATATCCTTATCAAGCAATTTCTGCATGGCAGACTGAACCGAACTGGCAGAAGTAAGACCATGACGCTTGATAAAGTCTGCCGAAGTGATACGTTCGGCCTCTTCATCTTTGGCAATGGCATAGAGAAGTTCTTTTTGTTTTTCAGGGATATTCGACAGGATTTCACGAAAAATAGTGTCATTCGAGTCGATCATCTGCTCAACAGCTTTGCGAATAACGTCGAGCGTACATTCTTCGCCCTCGGATGTATCGGCAAAAGCTTCGTTGAATGTTTTTTGAATGTAGAACGTATGCCCTTTGAAAAGACGGTATACCTCCATGACATTCTCCTCTGCAATATGCCTTTTGCGCTTCTTGAAATGCCCGGTAACAAAAGGAACATAATACTCCGGAGCAATGGCTTTCAACTCCAGAAGATCTGCACTCTGATAAAACGGGCGGGCAGCCGACGTAAACATCTCCTGCATCATATGATGCTCACTGCCTGCAAAAATAAACTGACTGTTACGGATTTTCTGGATATGGGTACGCAGAAGTGCTTCGATATTCTTCTCGGGATATTTGGCTATCTGCTGAAACTCATCGATGGCAACGATACAGGGTTTATCGGCTTTAGCCAGATATTGAAAGATTTCTTCCAACGTATATTCCGGGTATTCGATATCGCTCAGCTCTATATTGAAAGCGGGAAGATTGGTAACAGGGTCGAATCCGAACTTTCCGCTGATGGATTTGAGCATCTGCACGAACAAAACAGTCATTTTGCGACTGCGGGAAAGGAGGGTTTCATATATCTCCCGGCCGAGCAAATAGGTAAGCTCCCGCAAAGTGGACGTATGGAGAATATCAATGAAAAAGGTATAATACTCCTTCTTGATTTCAGGTTTATCATAACAAAACCGGATAAGACCGGTCTTGCCCATACGGCGGGGAGAAATAATTACCAGATTATTTCCATTGGTAACAGATCTGATAAGCCTTGCAGATTCGCCGACACGATCGCAAAAATACTCCGGTTCGATTTTTCCGGTTACGATAAACGGATTTACTTTCTTACCCATATCTTTTTTTCGCTTTGCACAAACCTAATTATTTAATCCGAATTATGCAAATCAAATAACGCCTTTCATCCTCATATGGACACACCGTCATTTTGCCTGTGTCATAGAGATATAAGGTAATGTATAAAAAAGGAAGAGGAAGAAATAAAAGGACAGAAAAAGAAAAGTAAAAACGACAGTACGAACCCGTTTATCTTTTTTCGATGAGATATGCAACAAGCTTACGGGTGGCCAAAGCACGATGACTCATGGCGTTCTTCTCTTCATCGCTCATTTCGGCATAGGTTTGCTTATATCCATCAGGCATAAAAACGGGATCATAGCCAAAACCGTTCTTGCCGCGAGGTTCTGTGGTAATCTCTCCGCTAACATCTCCACGAAAGCAGTGTTCCCCATCTCGATCTATAAGGACAATAACCGTACTGAAAACGGCTTTGCGATGTCTATTGTCACCCAAGTCGACCAAAAGTTTATTCATATTATCCAAAAAATTGCACGCAGGTCCGGCATAACGTGCAGAATAAACACCGGGAGCACCGTTTAACGCATCCACAGCAAGCCCCGTATCATCGGCAAAACAGTACAGACCGTATTTATCATAGATATGTCTGGCCTTGATAAGAGCATTGCCCTCAAGTGTTTCGGCCGTTTCGGGTATATCATCGTGGCAGTTTATATCGGCCAGACTAAGCACGTCCACAGAGCCGGACAGAATATGCCTGATTTCGGACAGCTTGTGTAGATTGTTCGTGGCAAAAACCAGTTTTTCCATTAACTTTGTTTATAAGGATTTGTAAATTACAATCGTATATCAAAATTAAAGCAAAAGATGGACATAGAAGAACTGCATGAGGCTTGTCTTTCTTTACCTCATGTAGAAGAAACATTTCCTTTTGATGATGTAACCCTGGTTTTCAAGGTGGGGGGAAAAATGTTTGCACTGATTTCTTTAGACAGCCATCTGCCTCATGTTTCCTTAAAGTGCGACCCGGACAAAGCCATCGAATTGCGCTCAAAATACGAAGGAATAACCGGAGCTTTTCACATGAACAAAAAACACTGGAACACGGTAAATGCCGATAGCGATATACCCAAGCATCTGGTATTGGAGCTGATCAGGCATTCTTATGATTTGGTGGTGGAGAAACTACCCGGAAGAATTAAAATCCGATTTGAAGCTCATTTAAGTAAAAGTAATACACCTGCCGATGAAACGTTTTAGAAACTTTGAATTACTGGAAGAAATCCCCAGCACAAACTCTTACCTGTGGGAATTGGTACAAAAAAATCCGACATTACCGGAACTCTACGGAGTTTTCACAAGACATCAGACTCATGGCAAAGGCCAAAGGGGGAATACATGGCACTCAAAACCGGGTGAGAACATTATCATTTCTTTTCTGCTCCGGCCTCAGTTTCTGGAAAGCAATGAACAGTTCGTAATCTCCGAACTGGCCTCGATAGCCGTAGCACGCTGTTTGGCACAGTTTCTGGATGAAGACCAAAAGAAACAGATTACAGTAAAATGGCCGAACGATATATACTACGGCGACAAAAAAATTGCCGGCATCCTGATCGAACACAGCTTGACGGGAAATACCATCGACTATTCGATTATCGGGCTGGGTATAAATATCAACGAAAGGGATTTTCCGGAAGATCTGCCTAACCCCATATCTCTAACACAAATTACCGGAAAAGAGTATGAACTGGCCGAAGTAATAGCGTTTCTACTGCATGAAATCCAAGAACAATATCAGGCTATCCTCAGAGGACTGCGTACCGACCTTCATGCACGATATATGAAACACCTGTATCGCCGTGACGGACAGTTCTACCCGTATGAAAGTGCACAAGGGATATTCAAAGCGCGCATACGCGATGTACAGCCGAATGGAATTATCACGCTGTGCCACGAGGACGGCGAATTGCATGACTATGCTTTCAAAGAACTTAAATTCCTATAAAGAAATATACGCTATAAACGCAGTACAGGATGCTGACACATGCAGACAAACATCTGATACGTTCGTTAAAAAAGAAAAGTGAGCGAGATGCTCTGAATCTTTTCCCTGCAGAAGGCCCGAAAGTGGTGGCCGACCTGTTACCGGCGTTTCGATGCCGTCTGATTATTGGCGATGAAAGTTCTCTGAAAGTATTGGAGCGTACCGAATCCACTCCGGAACGTATCGTAACAATGCCCAACAGTTATGACTACAAATCTCTGAGTAATCTAATAACAGCAAGGCCTCCCATTGCTATTTTTGAGAAACCGGAAACGGACCCTGAAAACCCTGCTCCTCCATCCTCGCTTTCTCTGCTGCTGGATAGCATACAAGACCCCGGCAACATGGGTACTATCATCCGCACGGCACACTGGTTCGGTATCCGGCACATCTACACATCGGCCGGCACAGCCGATGCCTATCAGCCGAAAGTAGTGCAAAGCACCATGGGATCGCTGGCACAAGTAAGACTGCATCCCTTGAATGAAAAAGGATTGAAGGTCTTACTTGAAAATATGCATAAGGAAAATGCTCCGGTCTACGGCGCCTTATTACAAGGTTATCCATTATTTGAAACAGCACTGACACCGATAGAGAAACCGGGACTGCTGATTATGGGTAACGAAGGAAGAGGCATATCGAACAGTATCACTCCTTATATCAATCGGGCTGTTACGATTATTCCGGCCGGAGATAATCATCCGGATTCTTTGAATGTGGCAATCGCTACGGCTATCTTTTTAGCAGAATTTTCACGCCAATCCAAACATTAATACCTTGTGTTTGTTTTATTATAAGATAAAATAATCGGAATACGTACACTATTCCGGCAAAATAACTTTAGAAAAACAGATTTAATTATGTCAACAGTTACATTAAAAAACGAAATTAAAATGAATACTGCCGGAGAATTGCCCCAAAAAGGCTCCATGGCTCCGGATTTCAAAGCTGTAAAAAATGATTTGAGCGAAATAAAACTGAGTGACCTGAAAGGGAAAAGAGTAGTAATCAATATTTTCCCAAGCATAGACACAGGTGTATGTGCGGCAAGTGTTCGCAGATTCAACAAAGAAGCTTCCGAGTTGAAAAACACCGTTGTATTGTGTCTTTCGCAAGATCTGCCTTTTGCACAGGCACGTTTCTGTGGGGCAGAGGGGCTGACAAACGTTGTTACCGTCTCTACTTTCAGAAATCCCGAATTTAATCAGGGTTACGGTATGCTGCTGAAAGATGGTCCTATGGCCGGGCTGATGGCTCGCAGCGTTGTGGTATTGGATGAAGAAGGCAAGGTGGTCTACACCGAACTGGTAAGTGAAGTTACTAACGAACCGAACTACGAAGCAGCTTTGGCTTGCTTAAAGTAACGAACTGTACACAAACAAACCGATAAATAAAAAAGCCCGCTTAACAGCGGGCTTTTTTATTTATAATCTACAACAGACTAAGGATTTACTTCTTTTGTACTTTGACCAGTTCGATTTCGAACACCAAAGTACTGAAAGGCTCGATAGAAGGACCTGAACCACGCTCACCGTAAGCCTTGTCGTGAGGGATAACAACCTTCACCTTATCACCCTCTTGCATCAATTGCAACATTTCCGTCCAACCGGCAATAACTCCGGAAACAGGGAATTCGATACCCTCTTCATTTTTGTCGAACTCTGTTCCGTCAATAAGTGTTCCGAGATATTTTACCTTAACAACATCCTCACTTGTAGGAATCTGACCTTTACCTTTATTCAGGATCTTGTAAGCGATACCGCTGTGTGTCTTCTGTACGCCTTCCTCTTTCAGGAATTTCTCCATGAACTCCTTTCCGGCTGCTTTATTTTTACCGTATTTTTTCTCCATTTCGGCAGCTCTTTTCTTGGCAGAAACAGCCTCCACATATTCCTGAGCCTCCTCCATGGTCATAATCATATTGGTAGAGTCGTTAATCGTGGCACTGTAGAAAGACTTGTAGAAAGTTTTCAAATCTACAGAATCGGAAATAAGCTGTTTGCTGATATTACCGGCAGTAATACCTCCCGCAAAATAAGAGAATTTAGTCGTGTCGTTCAAAGATTCTTGAAAACCGCGCAAGAATTCCAAAGAATCCATATCCTGACCTTGTGAACGTGCCATGGAAATCGATTGGTTCATTTGGGTACCATAGAGAATACCCATAGCCACAGCCATACTGTCTTTTTCTGTTTTGGGTTCGACTTTACCCGGTTTTGTGTTACATGAGGCAGCTCCTAAAAGAAGGGCTAACGCTGCCATAGTCATTGAAAATTTCTTCATTTCTTTTTTCTTTATAACAATTATGTATTTGGATTCGATTGATTTTTCTGCCCGACTTCCTCTAAAGACTTCTCTTTTTTCTCGTCCTTATTATCATCCCGAGACTTATCGACAGGCATTTCAGCCCGCTCCCCGACCTCCAACAACTCTATTTCCATGATCAAATTAGCATACGGCGGAATATCTCCGGCACCGTTTTCCTGATAGGCCAGATGATAAGGCAGAAAGAACTGGTATTTGGCTCCGGGCTGCATAAGCATAATCCCTTCGGCCACAGCAGGCAAAACCGCCAACAAAGGCGTTTTGAATGGTTGCTTCCGCTTGTAGCTGTTCTCAAATTCCTTTCCGCTGGAAGCAAGAAGCCCCCTATAATGAATGGTAACGGTTTGCTGAAGTGTAGGAGCCTTTCCTGATCCCTTTTTCAGAATAACATACTGCAATCCGCTCTCAGTAGTCTGCACTCCGGGCATATTCTTATGTACATCGATCAAAGAATCAGCGACACTCCGAGCTCTCTGACGACGTTTCTGTTCGTCTTCCTGAAGGAATTCGCTGAGGAGTTTCTCGGCATCTTCCTTAGAAATCAACGTGGCAGCATTATCATACGCATTCCTGAAACCTCGCATCATCTTATCCCTGTTAATAGATGCGGATTTGGGCATATTGGCCAGACTCTGACGAAAAGATTCTCCATTAAGAACACCCAAAGCATACGACACAGAGTCTTGCTTATTGGCTAAAAATCCTTCCGGCAATGTTTCACCGCTCACCTTGCCTAAAACAGAACATGAAGCAAGCGTAACAGCCATAATACCCAAAGACAGAAAGAAATGAGATGTTTTGTGCAGAATGCGCATACGATGAAAGGTCTTTATATTACTTAACAATATCCAGAAGTTCGATAATAAAGATAAGCGTGCTGTTGGGCTGAATCATCTGTCCGGCACCGCGTTCGCCATAGGCCAAATGACTGGGGATGGTCACTTTCCATTTACTGCCGACGGGCATCAGTTGCAAAACTTCCGTCCAACCGGCAATAACACCGCTGACAGGGAATTCGGCAGGTTCGCCTCTATCCATAGAACTGTCAAACACGGTACCATTGATAAGTGTACCATGGTAATGACAGCGAACAGTATCTTTTAATGTGGGCTTAGGACCGTCTCCCGTCTTTGCCACTTCATATTGTACGCCACTGGGCAATGTGATAACGCCTTCTTTCAATCCGTTTATTTTCAGAAATTCCTTTCCTGCTTCTTTGTTCAAACGCATATTTTTTTCCTGTACTTCAACAAAAAAACGATTGATGACTTGCTTAGCTTCTTCGTACGAAAGAGCCGGCTCCTTCTGTTGCAATACATCCTGCAAACCTTGGATGAAGTCTTCTGAAACGATCTTATCTATACCTGACGATTGAAAATTGTTGCCTATGCTTAGTCCTAAGGCGTAGCTTATTTTATCCATTTTATATTTATTACTGAAATTATCGTTCAAAAGTAGTGATTTTTATGTTAATCTGTTTAGTTTCTGCTTTTTATCTGCCTGCCATACAAAGAAGGACGGCTCATATAATCAGATCTGACAGAAGCCGGCATCCGTTCTAATGCATAACGCAGTGTAGTACGGGGCATCTGTGAAACATGAGCATCAAGAAAAGCAAGGAGAATGCTCTCATCTTTTTTCCCGACCTCTCTAAGCATCCAGCCGGTTGCTTTATGGATCAGGTCATGAGTATCCCCGAGTAACCTGGCACAGAGGTTCAATGTAGGCTCAAAATGAGAGCTATGTATAAACGTCAATGTACTGACAACGGAAATTCTTTTAATCCAGAGATCCTCGCTTTCTGCCCATTGATATAACAACGACTCCTTTTCGGGCTGAATATTCAGTAGGTGTTCTCCAATAATATGCGGGCAGGAAATATCGACAAGATCCCAATTATTAATACAGGGAAAATGGTCTATATAAAATTGAAATAATGCTTTCTTTTCGGCAGTATCTTTTCCTGCTTTTTTATACAGATGAGTAAGGGCTATTAAGGCCAAAGAACGGGCTTCATGCTCGGGTCTGTTGAGTAATTCATGCAAAACAGCAGTATTCCAGGGTCTGTGTTCTCGTTCATATTGTCGTATAACAGGCGTCTTGATGCCCAGAAACAAATCGCCTTCGCCGTATTCGCCGGGACCGGTTTTGAAAAAACGTGAAAGAATAGCAGCCTGCGTGGCAGAACCCAAATGCTGCAACTGTGCCAAATGATAACTTACGGTTTCATTCTTTTTCATATATTCCAGGGCCTGTATTTATTATGCCTCCTTGAACTTCCTCTCGGATGGAATAGCAAAGGCTATACGACGTTGTGCTTCACGGGCAGCCAACTGAATATTCATAGGCGGCTCACCGAAATCTTCGATGTGCATAGTCGGCAAAATGGTCATTCTCAATCTCCGAGGCGTTACCGTCAATGACCCTCGTTTAAGCACATCGAAAGAGCCGTCTATGGCTATGGGCACGATAGGTACCCCCAACTCCGAAGCCATAATAAAACCACCCTTTTTGAATCTGGCCATCTGCCCGTCGGATGAACGGCTTCCTTCCGGAAAAATAAAAATGGAGGTATTTGAAGCGAGTACTTCATGGGCAGATTTCATGGTTTTTCCAATAGACGATGGTTTGGTGTCGTCCACGAATATAAAGCCGGCAGCCCTACATGCCGCCCCGACAAACGGGATCTTCCGGATTCCCTCTTTGAGCACCCATTTGAAAGGAATACCCAAATAGCCGTACATCATAAAGATATCGAATGCTCCTTGATGATTGGCCACAACCACATAGGGGCCTGCCTTGGCATCCAGATTCTCCCACCCCTCCACTTTAATTGAGCAAAAGGATAGCCAGATAGCTATACGAGACCAAATCATACCGGGATAAAAACAAAACCAATTACTCTTACTCAACGGACAACCCAGATAGGTGATCAATGCAAGAATAATGGTACATACGACAAAAACGGGCATCGCGATAAGCCAAAAATAAATCAGATAAAGCAAACGTTTCATCGGCGACATGAATTTATTAGAACATACTAAGATAGTAAAAAGCTAAACGTGTTGCTGCCACAGTTAAATTGAGCAAAAAGAAAGAGGATGTATCACTTCTTTTCTGATACACCCTCTTGATCTTAATATTCGTAATGAACTATTGATTTTCCTTTTCGACTTCCTCTGTCACCAAAGCTTGGGATAAGAGTTCGTCTCCGACCATTTTCTTTTTTGCATCTACCGCAGCCCTGTAGTCTTCCATCGGCATTACTACCAATTTTTGATATTCGCGCAAACCGGTACCGGCCGGAATGAGGTGACCGCAGATTACATTCTCTTTAAGACCTTCGAGTGTATCATCTTTGGCATTGATAGCTGCCTCGTTCAACACTTTCGTTGTCTCCTGGAAAGATGCTGCAGACATAAAGCTCTTTGTCTGCAATGCAGCACGGGTAATACCCTGCAAAATCTGATTGGCAGTCGCAGGTCTGGCATCACGAGCTTCAACCGGTTTCAGGTCGCGACGCTTGAGCATACTGTTTTCATCGCGCAGTTTTCTCAGGGTTACAATCTGACCGGCTTTGAGGTTTTCCGAATCACCCGGATTGGTAACAACCTTTTTACCCCAGATGCGATCGTTCTCCTCCATGACATCGAGCTTGTCAACTACCTGCTGCTCAAGGAACAAAGTATCCCCCGGATCGATGATTTCTACCTTACGCATCATCTGACGAACAATAACCTCAAAGTGCTTGTCATTGATCTTCACACCCTGCAAGCGATAAACGTCCTGCACCTCGTTTACGATATACTCCTGTACGGCCGTCGGACCTTTAATAGCAAGGATATCTCCCGGAGTAATGGCACCGTCGGACAAAGGAGTACCGGAACGTACAAAGTCGCCTTCCTGCACCAAAAGCTGTTTGGAAAGAGGTACGAGATACTTCTTAGGTTCTCCCAATTTCGGTACAATGCTGATTTCGCGGTTACCACGCTTGAGTTTACCGAACTCCACAGTACCGTCAACCTCTGCAACAACGGCAGGATTAGATGGATTACGAGCTTCAAACAATTCGGTTACACGGGGCAAACCTCCGGTAATGTCACCGGCTTTGCTTACGGTACGAGGAATCTTAACAAGAACATCGCCAACTTTAACGGCATCGTCCTGATTATTCATGACATGCGCACCTAACGGCAAGTTATAATTCTTCAAAGAATTGCCTTTGGCATCAACCACATGAATACCCGGAGCCATAGTCTTATCTTTAGACTCGATGATAATCTTTTCTTTAAGACCGGTGGTTTCGTCCGATTCGACCTTATAGGTAACACCTTCCGTCATATTCTCGAAGTTAACTTTACCGCTAACTTCACTGACAATAACAGCGTTGAAGGGGTCCCATTGGAAGAGAACATCTCCCTTTTTGACCTTATCGCCTTCACTAAAATACAAGTTGGCTCCGTAAGGAATATTGTGCTGAGCAAGAATCATCTTGGTGTTCGAATCAATGATACGAACTTCGGCCATACGGCTGACAACTACCTGATGAGTTTTCTTTTCATTGTCTTGTTTGGCATCTGTATGTACCGTGCGTAACTCTTCAAAAGTCAGAACGCCATCGAATTTTGCATACATACTGTTCTCCGTGGCAACGTTCGAAGCGATACCTCCCACGTGGAATGTACGCAAAGTCAGCTGCGTACCCGGCTCACCAATCGATTGTGCGGCAATAACCCCCACAACCTCTCCGTTCTGCACCATACGGTTTGTAGCCAGATTACGTCCGTAACATTTGGCGCAAACGCCTTTCTTGGATTCACAAGTCAGTACGGAACGTATCTCAACCTGTTCGATCGGAGATTCTTCGATAATCTGAGCCTGTTCCTCACGGATCTCTTCTCCTGCACGTACAATAATTTCACCGGTACTCGGGTGAATAATATCGTGCACGGAAACACGTCCCAGGATTCGTTCATAAAGCGTAGCAATAACATCTTCATTTTCCTTGAGTTCCGTACATACCAAACCGCGTAATGTACCGCAATCCTCTTCTGTAACGATAACATCATGGGAAACGTCTACCAAACGACGTGTCAAATAACCGGCGTCAGCCGTCTTTAGAGCTGTATCCGCAAGACCTTTACGGGCACCGTGAGTAGAGATAAAGTACTCCAGTACCGAAAGCCCCTCCTTGAAGTTGGAAAGAATAGGGTTCTCGATAATCTGCCCCCCTTCGGCACCGCTCTTTTGAGGCTTGGCCATAAGACCACGCATACCGGAAAGCTGGCGGATCTGTTCCTTAGATCCACGGGCACCGGAATCCATCATCATGAAAACAGAGTTAAACCCTTGGTTGTCCTCCGCCAGATGTTTCATCAAAATATTGGAAAGACGGCTGTTAATATGTGTCCAGGTATCAATAATCTGATTGTAACGTTCGTTATTGGTAATGAAACCCATGCTGTAGTTTTGCATGATTTGTTCAACCTCTGCATAACCTTCCTGAATCAAAACTTCTTTTTCCTCAGGAATCAAAACGTCACCCAAATTGAAAGACAAACCTCCCTTGAAGGCCATATAGTATCCCAAATTCTTGATATCATCAAGGAAATGAGCTGTACGGGCTACACCACAGGCTTTGATAACCTTACCGATGATTTCGCGCAGAGCTTTCTTGCCTAAAGTTTCATTAACGTAACCTACTTCGGCAGGAACATGCTCATTGACCATCAGACGTCCCACAGAAGTTTCGATCATATGATGAACGGGTTGCCCGTCCTGAATGTCATCCACATACACCTTAATAGGAGCATGAATATCCACTTTGCCTTCATTATATGCAATGGTCGCTTCTTCGTTACCATAGAAAACAAGGCCGGAACCGAGAGCACCGGGACGCATTTTCGTAATATAGTACAGCCCCAACACCATATCCTGAGAAGGCACCGTAATAGGAGCGCCATTGGCAGGATTCAAAATATTGTGCGATGCCAGCATGAGCATCTGAGCTTCTAATATGGCTTCATTACCAAGAGGCAAGTGAACAGCCATCTGGTCACCGTCAAAGTCGGCGTTAAACGCAGTACATGCCAGAGGATGAAGCTGGATAGCTTTTCCTTCGATCAATTTAGGCTGGAAAGCTTGAATACCCAAACGGTGCAATGTAGGAGCACGGTTGAGCAAAACAGGGTGTCCTTTCATTACATGCTCGAGAATATCCCAAATGACAGGATCCCGACGGTCTACAATTTTTTTGGCACTTTTAACCGTTTTCACAATACCGCGCTCGATCAATTTGCGAATAACGAACGGTTTATATAACTCGGCTGCCATATCTTTGGGCAAACCGCACTCGTGCATGTTCAATTCAGGACCTACCACAATAACCGAACGGGCAGAGTAGTCAACACGTTTACCGAGCAAATTCTGGCGGAAACGGCCTTGCTTACCTTTCAAGCTGTCGGACAAAGATTTTAACGGGCGGTTATTATCCGACCGAACGGCACTGCTCTTTCTTGAATTGTCGAAAAGAGAGTCTACAGCCTCTTGAAGCATACGTTTTTCGTTACGCAAAATCACTTCAGGAGCCTTGATCTCAATCATTCTTTTCAGACGATTATTACGGATAATAACCCGACGATAAAGATCATTGAGGTCGGAAGTAGCAAAACGACCGCCGTCCAAAGGAACCAAAGGCCGTAAATCGGGCGGAATAACAGGGATAACCTTCATTATCATCCATTCGGGACGGTTAATACCCTTAGAAGCACGGAAACTTTCCACCACTTGCAAACGTTTCAGGGCTTCGTTCTTACGCTGCATGGAAGTGTCCGTATTGGCCTTGTCACGCAACTCATAACTTAAACTATCAAGATCTACACGAGAGAGCAGTTCATATATAGCTTCAGCTCCGGTTTTACAGATAAACTTATTAGGGTCACTATCTTCCAAGCGATAATTATCCGGATGCTCACGATCTACGCGATCCATTAACTCGGTATATTCTTCCTCTGTCAAAGTATCTTTATAACCGACTTCTTCCGACATGATACCCGGTTGAATAACAACATAACGCTCATAATAAATAATGCTATCCAACTTCTTTGAAGGTATTCCCAATAAATAACCGATTTTATTGGGTAAAGAACGAAAATACCATATATGTGCAACAGGAACTTCAAGCATAATATGCCCCATACGCTCACGACGCACTTTCTTTTCGGTAACTTCCACACCACAACGGTCACAAACAATACCACGATAACGAATACGTTTATACTTTCCGCAATGGCACTCAAAATCTTTTACAGGGCCGAATATGCGCTCACAAAACAGTCCGTCACGCTCAGGCTTGTAAGTTCTGTAGTTAATAGTTTCAGGCTTAAGCACCTCTCCGTGCGAATTCTCCAATATCTCTTCGGGCGATGCTAAAGAAATACGAATACGCGAGAAGTTACTCTTAATCTTATTGTCTTTTTTAAAAGCCATATGTCTCTATCAATAAAGGATTTTAATTGTTGGGGTCTTTACAGACCAAAAGAAGAGTTGATTTCTTTTGTAAAGTCTTCAATAGCCAGATTTGGCTATTATAGCCGGAAAGTTGCTCCCATATAAAGCAACTATTCCAACCTAAGACCTGTCAAAGAGCAATTAGTCAAGTGTAAAACTTAAACCCAAGCCCTTAAGCTCATTGAGCAATACATTAAGTGACTCAGGAATACCCGGAGTGGGCATAGGATCACCTTTAACAATTGCCTCATAAGCTTTAGAGCGTCCGGCCACGTCATCAGACTTAATGGTAAGTATCTCCTGAAGAATGTGAGAAGCCCCGAATGCCTCCAAGGCCCAAACCTCCATCTCTCCAAAACGCTGACCACCGAACTGAGCCTTACCACCCAAAGGTTGTTGGGTAATCAATGAATATGGGCCAATGGAACGGGCGTGCATCTTATCATCTACCATGTGTCCCAACTTCAAAAAGTAGGTGACTCCCACAGTGGCAGGTTGATCGAATCTCTCACCGGTACCACCGTCATAGAGATAAGTTTTACCATTACGGGCCAACCCGGCCTTATCTGTCCATTCATTCATGTGATCCAAGGTCGCTCCGTCAAAAATAGGAGTAGCAAACTTCACCCCTAATTTCCTTCCGGACCAACCCAAAACGGCTTCGAAAATCTGTCCGAGGTTCATACGGGAGGGTACGCCAAGCGGGTTAAGACAAATATCAACCGGAGTACCATCTTCAAGGAAAGGCATGTCCTCCTGGCGCACAATCTTTGACACAATACCTTTATTACCATGGCGGCCGGCCATTTTATCGCCAACCTGAATCTTCCGTTTCTTGGCAATATAGACCTTGGCCAATTGGACTATACCGGCAGGCAATTCATCACCTACGGTTTCATCCAATTTACGACGGCGCAATTCGGCATCATTTTCTTTAGATTTTCTTATATAATTCAGGCTTACGGCTTTAATCAACTCGTTCGTCTTTTCGTTATCGGTCCAATCGCTCAATTGAATTTCATCAAAATGCAACCCCTTTAACTCCGATCGAATAAATTTGCTGCCGGGCTTGATAATATCTTTGTTCAGATAGTCTTTGACGCTTTTACATGTTTTGCCTTCTGTCAAAGTCATTAATTTATCAACCAGTTTTTCCTTGAGATTATTCTCCCTTGCTGCATATTCAGCATCCAAACGCTCAACAATTTCTTTTGTTTCACCGCGTCCTTTCTTACGAGAAGCTTTAGAGAATAATTTAGTATCCACAACAACCCCCTTCAAGGAAGGTGTAGCCTTAAGCGAAGCATCTTTCACATCACCGGCTTTATCACCAAAAATTGCACGAAGTAATTTTTCTTCTGGAGTAGGATCCGATTCGCCTTTAGGCGTTATCTTGCCAATAAGAATATCTCCGGGCACAATGTGAGCACCTATACGTACGATACCGTTTGCATCCAAATCTTTTGTGGCATCATCACTCACGTTAGGAATATCCTTCGTCAATTCTTCGATACCGCGTTTTGTTTCACGTACTTCCAAAGAATACTCATCCACGTGAACAGAAGTGTAAAAATCTTCACGCACCATACGTTCGTTCAACACGACAGCATCCTCATAGTTATATCCTTTCCAGGGCATATATGCAACCAGCACATTCCGTCCCAAAGCCAACTCTCCATTCTCAGTAGAATAACCTTCAGTCAGGATCTGTCCCGGCATCACATGATCTCCGGCATGACAGATAGGACGCAAATCTATTGTTGTGCTTTGATTCGTTTTGCGGAACTTGGGTAACTCATAAGTTGTAACAGGATCATCAAAACTTACGAACTCTTCTTCCTCGGAACGCAGATATTTAATCTTAATAGTAGTAGCATCAACAAATACAACATCGCCTTCACGCTCAGCCACTACTTGAGTACGTGAATCTTGAATAAGTTTACCTTCAATACCTGTTCCTACGATAGGAGCCTCCGGTTTAATCAGAGGAACGGCCTGGCGCATCATGTTCGATCCCATCAATGCACGGTTGGCATCATCATGTTCCAAGAAAGGAATAAGCGCTGCAGCAATAGAAGCAATTTGAGAAGGAGAAACGTCTATCAAATCCACTTTCTCAGGCTCAACCACAGGGAAGTCCGATTCAAAACGAGATTTAATACGTTCATATACAAAATGACCGTTATCATCTACGACAGCATTACCCTGAGCGACAATCTTATCCTCCTCTTCTTCGGCAGTATAGTATTCCAGTCCTTTCTCCGAATAATCAACCACACCATTGTTTACCTTACGATAAGGAGTGGTAATGAATCCAAGATCATTAATCTTGGCATAAACACATAAAGACGAAATCAAACCGATGTTCGGACCTTCAGGTGTTTCAATAGGACATAAACGACCATAGTGCGTATAGTGAACGTCACGCACTTCAAAACCGGCACGCTCACGACTCAATCCTCCGGGGCCCAAAGCGGACAAACGTCGTTTGTGAGTAATCTCAGCCAGAGGATTTGTTTGATCCATGAATTGAGAAAGAGCATTCGTTCCGAAGAAAGTATTCACCACGGAAGAAATCGTTTTGGCATTCACCAAATCTACCGGAGTAAACACCTCATTATCACGAACGTTCATACGATCCCGTACTGTACGGGCCATACGGGCCAAACCTACACCAAATTGATTATAAAGCTGCTCACCCACTGTTCGTACACGGCGATTAGACAAGTGGTCTATATCATCCACCACAGCTTTGGAGTTAACTAATTGAATCAGATATTTAATAATTTCAATAATATCTTCATTAGTCAACACACGATTATCCGGATCAATGTCCAGATTTAATTTTTTATTAAGTCTGTATCGACCGACATCGCCCAAATCATAACGTTTATCAGAGAAAAAGAGATTGGTGATTACCTCCCGTGCACTGTTGTCATCTGCAGGGTCGGAGTTACGCAACAATCGATAGATATAATTCAGGGCATCGTGCTCGGAATTACATGGGTCTTTTTGTAATGTGTTAAAAATCAAGGCATATTCAGACGTAGTGGGGTCATCTTTATGCAAAATCACGGTTTTAACACCGGATTCGATAATCGTATCAATTACATCCTCCGTCAGTTCTACTTCACGCTCAACCAGAATAACCGTACGTTCCATACTTACCACTTCTCCGGTATCCTCATCACTCAGATCATCGAAGTAAGTATTGACAATACGAGCAGCTATTTTTTGGCCGAGATGCTTTTTCAAAGTCGCTTTATTAGCTTTAACCTCTTCACACAGATTGAAAAGTTCTAAAATTTGCTTGTCAGACTCATAACCGATAGCCCTCAAAAGTGTGGTTACTGGCAACTTTTTCTTACGGTCAATATACGCATACATGGCATTATTAATGTCCGTAGCAAATTCAATCCAAGAACCTTTGAAGGGGATAATACGCGCCGAATACAACATTGTTCGGTTAGTATGTAAAGTCTGCCCAAAGAATACCCCCGGAGAACGATGTAACTGAGATACAACTACACGCTCGGCACCATTGATTACAAAAGTACCGGATTCGGTCATATAAGGGATCGGCCCCAAGTAAACATCCTGTATAACCGTATCAAAATCCTCATGATCGGGATCTGTGCAATACAGTTTCAACTTTGCTTTGAGAGGCACACTATAAGTAAGACCACGACTTAAACATTCCTCAATAGTGTATTTGGGCGGATCTACATAATAGTCCAGAAACTCAAGAACAAAATTATTTCGGGTATCTGTAATGGGAAAATTTTCAGCAAACACTTTATATAATCCCTCCTTTTTTCTTCTTTCCGGAGGAGTGTCTAATTGAAAAAAGTCACTGAAAGACTTTAGTTGTACTTCAAGAAAGTCCGGAAATTGCAACGGATTCTTTACTGAAGCGAAATTTATTCTCTGTTTTTTTTGCAGTTGAGCCATGTAAATTCAGGAGTATAGTTTGCTTGGGGAATTATAGACACGAAATGGTTAAGACTCCCCTTCACGGGGATTCTTAACCATAAATACCTGAAAATCAGGTGTAAGCACAATTTACTTAAGCTCTACTTCTGCTCCTGCTTCTTCAAGAGCTTTCTTCAGAGCTTCAGCAGTAGCCTTATCAACACCTTCCTTAACATTAGAAGGAGCAGCATCTACCAAATCCTTAGCTTCTTTCAAACCAAGACCGCAGTGTTCTTTAACAGCTTTAACTACTTGCAGTTTAGCAGCACCGGCGCTCTTCAAAACAACATCAAAAGATGTTTTTTCTTCTTCAGCAGCACCTCCGGCAGCAACAGGACCGGCGGCAACAGCAACAGCAGCAGCTGCGGGTTCAATGCCATATTCTTCTTTAAGGATAGTTGCCAGTTCACTAACCTCTTTAACGGTTAGGTTTACCAATTCTTCAGCAATAGCTTTTATATCTGCCATTTTATTTATGTATTAAAAATTATTTTACAAAAAAAGTTGAATTATCTTTCTTCCAAGGTTTTCAACACACCGTGGATAGTCTGACCTGCAGACTGAAGAGAAGAGACTACATTCTTTGCAGGTGATTGCAGCAAAGCAATAACATCTCCAATAAGTTCTTCTTTAGACTTGATAGCAATCAAGTAATCTAAATGCTCACGACCAACATAGATACCTTCTTGTGCATAAGCAGCCTTAAGATAGGGTTTACCCTCACCTTTAGTATCTTTTGTGAATTCTTTAATCAGCTTTGCAGGTGCATTGGCCGATTCAGAAAACATAACAGCCGTATTTCCTTTAAGAGAACCATAGAGTTCGGCAAAATCAACATCAGAAGCAGAAAGAGCAGCACGCATAAGCGTATTCTTAACTACAACCAATTTAACTCCGCTTTTATTACATTGACGTCTCAATGCCGTCGTTTTTTCAGCATTAAGGCCCTCTATATCCGTCAAATAGAAGTGAGGATACTGTTGAATATATCCCTGTAAAACTTCCAATACAGTACTTTTATCTTCCTTTCTCATTACTTAGTTCCTTTCGTTTGATTATTCTTCTACAGACTTAGGATCTACCTTAATGCCCAAACTCATGGTGCTTGAAAGATAAATACTTTTAATATAGGTGCCTTTAGCAGCCGAAGGCTTCAGCTTAATCAAGTGAGAAATAAACTCACGAGCATTGTCACGAATCTGATCAGCCGCAAATGAGACCTTACCGATAGAAGAGTGAATAATACCGGTTTTATCAACCTTAAAATCAATCTTACCGGCCTTAACCTCCTTTACAGCAGAAGCGACATCATTGGTTACCGTTCCGCTTTTGGGGTTCGGCATCAAGCCTCTGGGTCCCAAAACACGTCCGAGCGCACCAATTTTGCCCATGATAGCCGGCATCGTGATAATGACATCAACTTCGGTCCAGCCACCCTTGATTTTTTCAATATATTCATCCAAACCTACGTAATCAGCACCGGCTTGTTTTGCTTCTTCCTCCTTATCCGGAGTACATAGAGCCAGAACCCGAACCTGCTTACCGGTTCCGTGAGGTAATGTTACCACACCACGAACCATCTGATTCGATTTACGGGGATCAATACCCAAGCGAACATCCAAGTCCACAGAAGCGTCGAATTTGGTTGTAGTAATTTCCTTAACCAATTTAGCCGCTTCACTAAGAGTATATTCCTTCCCGGCTTCAATCTTTTCAGATGCTAACTTTTGATTTTTTGTCAGTTTACCCATTTTCTAATTGAAGTTTAATTTCCGGGAAAATCCCCTTTAACCGTTATCCCCATACTGCGGGCAGTACCTGCTACCATCTTCATAGCAGCTTCTACTGTAAAACAGTTGAGGTCTTGCAGTTTATCTTCGGCAATAGTACGAACTTGATCCCATGTTATTTCAGCAACCTTACGTCTGTTCGGTTCATTCGAACCTTTCTTCGCCTTAGTCGCCTCAATCAGTTGAACTGCCACGGGAGGAGTTTTCACTATGAAGTCAAAAGACTTGTCGGAATAATAAGTCACCACAACGGGCAATACTTTTCCGGCTTTGTCTTGAGTTCTGGCATTGAATTGCTTGCAAAACTCCATAATATTCACACCTTTGGCTCCCAATGCAGGGCCAACGGGGGGAGATGGGTTTGCTGCACCTCCTTTAATTTGCAATTTTATTTGTCCAGCAACTTCTTTAGCCATTGTTCAAAAATTAAATTATAAACACAAAATTAGCAACTTAAAAACCGCTACGCTCCGTAACAAACGCATCATTCTTTAGTCACCTGAGCAAAGCTCAATTCCAGCGGAGTTTTTCTTCCGAAAATCTTCACCATTACTTTCAGTCTCTTTTTCTCGGAGTTCACCTCTTCTACGGCAGCCTCAAACCCACTGAAAGCACCGTCGGTAACTTTCACTGTTTCACCCACCATATAAGAAACCTCATATTCTCCTTCAGCATCAGCCATTTGGTCAGCTTTACCCAAAATCCGGTCAACCTCACTCGGTCGAAGCGGCTCGGGCTCACCTTTTCCCAAAAAACCTAAAACATCAGGAGTATTACGCAGTATAAAAGCAACATCCCCAACCAAAGCCGCCTCCACCAGAATATAACCTGGCATATAGTTGCGTTCTTTGATCACTTTCTTGCCATTACGTTGAGTAACGACCTTTTCAGTAGGAATAATGATTCTACCCACATAACGTCCAAGATCCGAGTTCTTTTTTTCCATCTCGAGATATTCACGCACTTTATTCTCCTTACCACTGATGGCACGGAGAACATAAAATTTCTTTTCTGCGTCTTGCATACCTTTCGGTTTTAAATTACAACCCGGTAGACGAGATTCATAACTTCGCTAAAAGCAAAGTCAACAACAAACACAAACAGAGCAATGATAATGGAAGCGATCATCACTACTATTGCGCTGTTAGACAACTCCGAACGAGTAGGCCAAGTAACTTTGTTTACCAACTCGTTATAAGAATCTTTTAATTTGATCCCTATTTTATTAAAAAAACTCATTTTTTGAAAGTATTTGGCACGGGTTGAGAGACTCGAACTCCCGACACCTGGTTTTGGAGACCAGTGCTCTACCAACTGAGCTAAACCCGTATTATAGCTGAGCATGATCGATGATAACCAAGCTCAGCTATATTATAAGTCAAAACAATTAATCTTCCAAAGCCGTAATCTGACCGGCACCTACCGTACGACCACCTTCACGAATAGCGAAACGGAGACCAACATTACATGCTACCGGATAAATCAACTCCACATCAATGGTCACATTGTCACCGGGCATTACCATCTCCGTTCCTTCAGGAAGAGTAATTTCACCGGTTACGTCCAATGTACGGATATAGAATTGAGGACGATATTTATTATGGAATGGAGTATGACGACCGCCTTCTTCTTTCTTCAAGATATAAACCTCGGCTTTGAAGTGTTTGTGAGGTTTAACCTGACCCGGGTGAGCCAAAACCATACCGCGTTTGATTTGATCCTTGTCGATACCGCGAAGCAACAGACCAACGTTATCACCAGCCTGACCCTCATCGAGAAGCTTACGGAACATCTCAACACCCGTCACAACGCTCTTCATACCTTCAGCGCCAAGACCGATAATTTGAACTTCATCACCAACTTTCACGATACCGGTTTCAATACGGCCTGTAGCAACAGTACCACGACCTGTAATTGAGAACACATCTTCCACAGGCATCAAGAAAGGTTTATCCACATCGCGTTCAGGCAGAGGGATCCATGTATCCACAGCATCCATCAACTCCATAATCTTGTCTTCCCATTTAGCATCTCCGTTAAGAGCACCGAGAGCAGAACCACGGATGATCGGAGTATTATCGCCATCAAAGTTATAGAACTCGAGAAGTTCGCGCATATCCATCTCGACAAGCTCCAACATCTCCTCGTCATCAACGATATCACATTTGTTCATAAACACAACCAAACGGGGAACGTTAACCTGACGAGCCAACAAGATGTGCTCACGAGTCTGAGGCATAGGACCGTCGGTAGCAGCCACCACGATGATAGCACCGTCCATCTGAGCAGCACCGGTAACCATGTTCTTTACATAGTCGGCGTGGCCCGGACAGTCAACGTGTGCATAGTGACGATTAGCCGTTTCATACTCAACGTGAGAGGTGTTAATCGTAATACCACGCTCTTTTTCTTCGGGAGCATTGTCAATTGAATCGAATGAACGAAGTTCAGAAAGACCTTTTTTTGCTAAAACGGTTGTAATAGCCGCAGTAAGAGTGGTTTTACCGTGGTCAACGTGACCGATGGTACCGATGTTTACGTGCGGCTTAGTTCTGTTAAAATGTTCTTTTGCCATAACCTTTTATTCTTTAAGTAAGTTCTTTGCTTAATTATTCTCAGACTTCGATCAGAGCCGATGCCGGGACTTGAACCCGGGACCTCTTCCTTACCAAGGAAGTGCTCTACCGCTGAGCTACATTGGCAATTTGATCTAAAGAAAAGTGGGCAGTGATGGATTCGAACCACCGAAGGCGTAAGCCAGCTGAGTTACAGTCAGCCCCATTTGGCCACTCTGGTAACTGCCCCTTTACTAACCACATGCGCTTCGGACTGATCAAATCCTCCCAAAATTCACAAAGTGAGTAATCGGGTGCAAATATAGCGACTTTTTAATTATCACCAAACATTATCACCAATTTATAACACAAGATTTCTCACTCAAACGCTGTTTTGTTACATTAAAAACAATCGTAAATATGCATAAATTCTCATAAAGAGTAAAAATCACACCGGCACTGTTGTATAATTAAGGGCAACAGCACCGATGTGATTTTATCAAATTACAAAGATCACAAGAGCAGCGATCTCGCTAATTCTTCACAACTGATCCGCAAAAGGCCTTACAACAAATGCCAGTCTCTTCGGACTGTTGCCGGTAGAAACTGCACTGTCCTTATTGGCACGCATACTGCGTGCATTCGTTTCATTAATAGACGTGGAAGACCACTGAATACCAAAGGTTCCTACCAAAGTAGATCCTGTTTCTGCCGTTTTCTCACCAAACCCGGCACAGGGGAAATAGCGAACAATATCCTCTGTCGCATTATTTTTCCACCAATCTTCTTTGGCTATTTGCTCCAGCGTCGTTGCGCTTCCGGCTTCACCCAAATAACGCACGGTAATCTTGAAGACCCTATTTCCTGCATTAGGTTTACCATCAGGAATAACTGCATATTCATAACGCCATGCAGATAACATTTCATTCGTTTGAGCTGCAGGAGCACCCTCTTCGGTTTTATCTGTTTTCTTAAAGCGAATAGCATAAGTTATTCCTTCTCCGGCATTCTTTGCCCCCGGGTTCAAATAATCCGCTGCATAAGTGTTGAAATCCGCCCCTACTTTAATACTTTCAATCAGGTTCAACGCTTCTTTCTTTTCTTTTCCAAAAAAGACTGCGCCTGCAGATGGAACAACACCGCGCCACTCTTGCTGAGAAGGCAAGTGATAACCCGCGGGCATTTTCATGGTAGTGGCATCTGACCATACATAATACCAACCATAATCAAAAGGAGATGCAGCAAAAGTCAATTTATCAACCGCACCCTGAAGATTTTGCTCTGCCACATATTCGATAGAGAGGTTGGGCTTCGCAAGTTTCTCTACCACTGTAACCTTACATACGGCTGTCTTGTCTCCGGCTTTTGCCGTAATATCGACTACACCTACAGTCACAGCAGTAACTTTTCCGGTTTTATCGACAGTTGCAATTTTATCATCAGAAGAAGACCAGGTAACATCTTGAGGAGCAACACTGGGTTTTACTGTGGCTTTAATCACAAAAGTCTGTCCTTTAGCCAAAGTTTTTTGAACAGGATTAACCTCTACTGCCGTAACTTTTACCTCACCTTTATAAATAGTAAACGTCTGTCCTTTATATGTGATAATAATAGCATCTTCCGTTTCTGTAATATTCAGATCCACTGTGGCATCAGTGCCTTTGGCACGCACAGGGTTTCCATCTTTATCCAAAACTCGCTGCCAGGTTTTTCCGCCGTCCAGGCTGGTTTCCCAATATCCTTCAGCATCGACACGCATTTTAGGAGTAACTCCATCCTGACCTTCGGCTTTAATCTTTTTGCCGTTAGCATCCAGCATAAATTCCCCGTTAATCGTCCAGTAGAGTATGCCATCAGCATCTTTCTTTACACCAACAATGGGTTTTTCCCCATCTCTACCGTTTTTCAGGGTAATCTTGGAACCATCGCTCATCACCAACTCATATCCGCTTCCATCGGGCAGTTCGGAATAAGACGTAATGGATTTCTTTTGATTCAGAGCATCCACTAAACCTTTGAGTTGTTTAATGTCATCGTTCGCCGTCTTGGTCAACTTCTCCAAGGCATTCAAGCGCCCTTCATGTTCGTCCAGTCTTCGGTTAACATCATCCAGATTTGTACAACCGGTCAATAAAAGCGCCGGTAATAACAAAATCATAAAAAGCTTCTTTACCATCAGATAAAATTTTAAAGGTTAATGAAAAAAATAAGAATAATCCTCTGTCAAAATCCTAAGCCAAAATTTGATAAGGCAAGCGAATCTTTATTAACTAAAAACTACATCCCAACCGCGGCAGATAGGCACAATGCAGGTTTATTCGCTCAGAGAAAGACGAGCCTTAAAAACGTGTTCGATACCCCAAAAATCGAAAATTGACAAGGCTCAATAAAACACATTGAGTCACGAGTAAAATACTCGTGACTACTACACTATACTAAAAGCTCAGAAATATGAGATATGACACAAAGGATTTTTCCGTTTTTATTATTTATTTTACCGCTTTTATTCCCCACTTCTTCTAATTTCTTTGTCTCTTGCATCTTTACGCTTGCGTATCTGCCTGCGTAAAGCTTCCACTGTAGCATCCACGGCAGCCTCAAAACTATCGGATACTTTTTCGGCAAAAAAATCATATCCCTTTACATGCAAACGCACAGACGCTTCTTTATTATTGGCTGTCTCCGGCTTTAACACCTTAAGGATTACATCGGCAGCCTGTATATCATCAGCGAATTGATCCAATTTTGAAACTTTCTTCGTAATAAATCCTTCGAGTTGCTGAGTAGCATCGAAATGAATTGCTTGAATTCTTACTTCCATGGTCGTTGACTTTTGTGCTCTGGGATGAGCGTTATACATCATTTGCAGTTGTCTGAAAGTGGTATGGGTATATTGCACCGTAGTCGATATACGCTCATGGCCCAACAATTCCTTTATTGCCATCAAATCCGCTCCTTCATTAAGCAAGTCGGTAGCAAAAGAATGCCTCAACGTATGCGGACCGCGTCGCGACAGATTAGGTACGCCCTGCAAAAACCGATAAACCACAGGATAAACCTCTTCAGCTTTCATAGGCCTGCCTTTCAAAGATACAAAGAAAAATTTCGGATTACCAACTTTTTTGTCTCGAATAATACGCCATTTTTTTATCATTCCGGATAACCTTTCTCCAAATGGAATGATCCGTTCTTTATCTCCTTTCCCCAACACCTTCAAACAGCGTCCGGCTACATCCACATCAAGGTCTTGCAAACCCGACAATTCTGCCCGTCGCATACCGGTCTCATACAGCATCTCCACCATAAGGCGATCACGAACCTGCACAAAGTCTTCTTCATCTTCCAACGGCTCATCCAAAAGACGCAACATATCTCTCTGAGACACATACGCAGGCAATGGCTTCTCTTTCTTCGGCCCCCGAAGTTCGGCTACCGGGTTCATCGCAACACAACCGCATCTATGCAAATAGCGATAAAATGCCTTAACAGCACTAAGACGCCGGTTTACGCTCGTGGCTTTTTGCCCTTGATCAAGCATATTCAACATCCACCCGCGCACCAAATCCACATCTCTCTCTCCGGGCTCAAAGTCCTCGCCCACCTGTTTTCTGGCAAATGCAACATAAGCCTCCAAATCCGTAGCATAAGCCACCAAAGTCGCCTCAGAACGATTCTGCTCATACCGCATATATTGAATAAAACGATTTAGCAACGTTTTCTCCATCATCCCTATTTCTTCATTAAAAACAGATAAATTTCAACTCATCTGCCCCTTGGCACATCGGCGTACCTTGGGAAAGCCACTTAACAATTTCAAGTTAATAAAAAAGGTTGTAAACAAATGTCCCGAACACCAAAAGATTGATATTCGGGACATTCAATATGGGATATAATCTGTACGCTCCGGCAGAATTCTCAACAATGTAACGTAAATAGTACATTTTCCGCCTCAAAAGGGCTATAGCCAAAAGGGCATTTGCACGAATTATTCCCTAAAAAGGAATACGGCAACGTCTTCTACATTTCTTCCTGCTGGCGCAGATGATTCACGTAGATGGCTTTTTCCATCTGCTTGCGCTTTGCTACTGAAGGCTTTGTGAAAGCTTGACGTGCACGAAGTTCGCGAACGGCACCCGTACGTTCAAACTTACGCTTAAATCTCTTCAGAGCTCTTTCGATGTTTTCGCCCTCTTTCAATGGAACTACGATCATAATTTTGTCTCCTTATTTATTGATTATAACTTATTCTATTCATTATGAGGCATTATCTGCCAATCGGACTGCAAATTTATAGATTATTTTTTTATAATCAAAACCAAAGTCATCTGCTTTATTCCAACCCATGCTCCTGAAGCACCTCGGCCCGACTCTTAGATTTAATTACAAAATAAACACCCACAAAGATGAGTAATGTGGCAAAAAGTTTTAACACGTTAAACTGCTCCATACCCATCATCAGCGCAAGCAGAGTAGCTACAATGGGCTGCACATAATTATACATACTCACCACCGTTGGTCGCAGTACTTTCTGACCAACGGGCATCAAGAAATAAGCAAGGAAAGTGGCTCCGAAAACCACAAAAAGCATTTGCCACCAGAACGACACAGTCAGCGAACCGTAATTTATCTCAACGGCAAAAGGTAAACATACCGGCAAACCTACTATAAAACTAAAAGTAAAAAGCCATTTCATCAATGTGACGGGAGAATATCTTTCAATGATATCGCTAAACAGCGTTAGATAAAGCACAAACGAGAGCATAGCAATAAATCCCATAAAATCACCGAACATCGAACCCGATGCAGCACTACCGGCTCTACCGGCAAAAACGAGGATAACAGCCCCCAATGCACCTAACGAAACCCCAAAAATCTTCTTACCCGTAAGAGGTTCATGCAACACAAAAGCAGCCAGTATCATGGTCAGAATAGGAGCCATGCTGGATATAAGACTGATATTGACAGGCGAAGCATTGAGCAATCCGAACACTGCACCCGACTGGTTGCAGACCACAGCAAACATCGCAGCCCAAAAGATTTTAGGCCAGTCTTTTTTCCGAACCTTCTCACGCGGAGTAAAAAAAGACAAAATCCAGAAAAAGACCATCGCACCACCCCACCGCATCAACGAGTGGGTAAGCGGGTCCACTGCGTTATTCATACTCCCCACGGCATCGAAAGCCGCTACCGTATTTTTAGTCAACGGGGCATTTACTCCCCAGATAAACGAAGCACAAAAAAGCGAAATGTGACCTACATATTTCTTCATCTTTCCAATCTATACATTCAAATTATGCGGCACAAAGATAGTCAAAGTCATCCTTAACAAATACCATCAAAGACCTCCTTCACCATCTACCGGCATATATTATATATGGACAACATAGAAAATCAAAATATACAGAAAGCTGCCCTGCGACTTTTATCGTCGAGGCAGCTTCCTTTAATCGATCGAAAACAAGGAAAAATCTTATCCTAATTTCTCCAACTCCACCGTAAAGTGGCGCATCACAGGTGCTTCATAAGTAATCTTATAACCGCGGGTTATACTCTCTCTACGGTCGTACACATTCTTCAATGCTGCCGCTATCACATCCATATGATTGTTCGTATAAGTACGACGGGGGATAGCCAAACGCAACAATTCGAGTCTCGGATAGCGATTCTCACGGGTTACCGGATCACGATCTGCCAAAATAGAACCAATCTCCACTCCGCGAATACCCGCTTCGAGGTAAAGCTCTACACCTAAAGTTTGAGCGATAAACTCCTCTTTGGGCACACGGGTAAGAATCTGCTTTGCATCCACAAAAATAGCATGACCGCCGGCAGGACGCTGATAAGGGATACCGTACTCATCCAACTTTTTACCCAAATACTCAACCTGTTTAATCCGGGTTTCCAGCGTATCGAACTCGGTTCCTTCATCCAATCCTTGTGCCAATGCATTCATATCTCGCCCGCTCATACCTCCATAAGTAATAAAGCCTTCATTCATGACGCAAAACATCTGGCATTTTTTCCAAAGTTCCTCATCTTTGAAAGCCACAAAACCACCCATATTAACAATGGCATCTTTCTTACTGGACATGGTCATGATATCCGCATAAGAATAGATTTCTTTAACAATTTCCTTAATGGTTTTATCGGCATAACCTTCCTCACGAGTTTTGATAAAGTAAGCATTTTCCGCAAAACGCGCAGAGTCAAGCAACAACTTCACATCATACTTGCGACACAGGGCAGAAACATCCCGGATATTCTTCATGGAAACAGGCTGACCGCCGGCAGTATTATTCGTGATGGTCAACACTACACAAGGAATCTTTTCATGAGGAGTTTCACGCAACACTTTTTCCAGTTTATCCAAATCCATCTCTCCCTTAAACGGTAACTGCAATTGGGTATCAGCAGCTGCGTCGATGGTACAGTCCGGAGCAAACGCCCTGCGATATTCTATATGTCCCTTCGTCGTATCGAAGTGAGAATTGCCAGGCAGTACATCACCCTCTTTCACAATCGTAGAAAAGAGCACATTTTCTGCTGCACGTCCCTGATGGGTAGGCAGAAAATAATCAAACCCCAATATGTCTTTGATGGCAGCTTTCATCTTATAATAAGAGCGTGCACCGGCATAGCTTTCATCTCCCAATATCAACTCAGACCACTGTTTGTCGCTCATGGCTCCCGTGCCGGAGTCGGTAAGCAAATCGATAAACACATGATCACTCTTCAACATAAAAAGATTATACTTGGCTTCTTTGATCCATTGCTCACGTTCCTGACGTGTACTTTTTCGGATCGGCTCTACCATTTTAATGCGGTAGGATTCTGAAAAGGGCAGTTCCATGTCTATACTTTTTTAGATTTAAAATATTATTGAAAATCACACTAACAATCTTTCTATTTTCTCAAAAGAAAAATTTCGCGATATATTCTATCGTTTCCCATGGTTATATACAATACTCAAACCGATAGATTTAAACAAATATAATGATAGCTTTTGAATAAAAACCATCATTATACTTTTCTACTGCATCTTCCCAATAATAGCAGAAATTACTAAAGCCTTATAGGCTTTTCATTTAGCTAAACAAGCCGTTTTTATCTACAATAGTAGAAATTACTGAAGCCTTATAGGCTCCTTATCAATTAATACAAGCTTCTTCAATCTACAATAGTAGAAATTACTAAAGCCTTATAGGCCTTAA
>NZ_KB904124.1:0-486281 GCF_000379945.1 Porphyromonas macacae DSM 20710 = JCM 13914 | reverse complement strand
ATCTACAATAGTAGAAATTACTAAAGCCTTATAGGCTAGTCGCCCAGCAGTAAAAATCAGTTCGGGATCTACAATAGTAGAAATTACTAAAGCCTTATAGGCAGCAAATCTGCAATAAGACAAAACAAAGATAAGAAACTCTCTGTATTTTAACAAGTTAAAAAGTCTATTCTACGAATTAGAAATTCATTTTATCCCCCCCCTCCTTGCTTCAAAAAACTATAAAAAACTGATTAACAAAACTTTATATCAGAAATAACAAACGGGTTTATCTCGATGGATAGCATTACCATACTTTATGAGTTTATTTCTTTCCGTTTCAAAAATGACGATACTGTCATCTGCTGTAAACTTGGGAGCAAAAGACATCTCTATAAGTGCAAGTATATGTGTAACCAACCTCGAATTATTATTAAACTCATATACAGAATACTGCAACCGGATAGCTCCATTTTTTACAAGCTCCTTCATAAAACGATTTCTTAATTTATCGTCTTTAATATCATAACTTATAATAAGCATAATTAACGACTTATTGAGGGTAACTTGACACCCGGTTGATCATTCATAAATACCCGATAATATCCTTGAACAAATCTAAACAAATCATTCTTATAGGGTATAAGCGTATCAAAAAACATTATATACAGCATTTTAGCTGTATCAGACTTGGGGTAATATTCACTTCTTCTTTTCTCAAAATCGGTTTTCTTGATCTCTTTTCGGTTCAAAGCAACCCGCACACGGTGATCTATGATCGGCCTAAAAGGCTCTACAAGATCACAAACCAAAGATTTACGCTTAAACCATAGTTGATGATAAACGCCAACATACAAATCGAAACCAAACAATCGCAAATAAACCTCCACAAGATTAAACAACACTGTGTAACCTATGTCCAAAACAACATTGATATAATCACTCTTCAGTCGTGGACATCTGCAATACCAGGAAAAATCCTGAAAATAAGCTGCGAAATAATTTTTTGCAACAAACCCTTCTATGCCTAAAAGAGCCTTCAAATTATTACAATATGGTAAAACTTTCAAAGCATTATCACAACAACGAACAGCAGTCAGCGTAAGTGCATCCTTACGTTTGCTCTTCTGTAAATTGAGGCGTTGGCTCTCTATCTTAAGACGAACCAGTGCAACAGGCAGATTCATCTCTTTTTTATCATAAGCATATTGCTTTGCACGTAAAAGAAAATTAGCTTCAGCCGGAATACTAAAAAAGAATACCGGACGCAAACTTAGTTTCATTACCACTATTGCCACATCAAACTTTCTGCATTTCTCTATCAAAGGAGAGGTAAGCGTCACATTGCCAACAATAAAAAGAGCCAGAATCTTCTGAAAAGGGAACTTTGTCAGGGTTTTCATCCTTCCGTTAGCATCTTCTTCTTCAAGTAATAATTCTCCATCTTTTAAACGAAGAGATCGCTGATTAAAACAATGAATCACAAAAATCGAACGGTATTCCAAATCCTTAGTCGTAAACATTGGCAACATGATTATGATAACACAAGTGAGAATAAATACAATGACTGCACTTTTGAGGATTAACATCCGGAGTTTCAACTGCAGGATCAAACGATCGGATTTCATCTATGAACCGCAAGAACTGTGCTCTATCTTCATCTGTGGGATAAGGCACCGAAAAGACTTTATGAGTGGAATATTCCACAAAACAATACTCCCGAACATCGTAACCCATCTCTTCCAAACAAAATCCTTCGCCCCACAATTGATAAATCTGACCTTTATAAATATTGGCAAGATGATTTTTTCGTTCAACAACAAGCCCCCTTTTTATGTCAAACTGATCTAATTTGCCATAAAGACCATAATGCTCACTCAAAAGGGAAATACCTGTCAATCTATTTGAAACACTTGACACAGAATAGTTATCGATGCTGCGATGTGCATTTTTCCCATTTATTTGAGGAGCGGCATAATAAAGAGAGCTGTCGCTCTCCATATACACATTATGAAAATATATGGAGAAACGACAAAATACAAAATCATTCAAATAACTCAGCGGAATATACCAATCCATAACTATCATACAGGCTTAAGATTATTCTACTATACCCTCCTGCACATACCTGAGCCATTGGGCACGACCTATCCGATGAATCGATTCATGATCGCCGCGTTTAATTCTCTGCACCACCATCAACCCCTTACGTGCGACGTTGTAGGCTCCATTAGCATCTGCATCAACAGGTAAATCTTTCGCCTCAATCAAACGAGAATCAAACTGAAGATTCTTTTCATTCAATGCAGGAGACAGGATATAATCCTCTTCACCATCACTATTACGTATCTGCATCATCAGATTAAAGAGATATATAAGACGAACATAAAACTCTTTCCTGTCTTGACTTAAAATAGCTTTCTTCAAGTCTTTTTCTACACGATAACCAATATTAAACTGCTCAAACAATTCCAAAAAGCACAATGACAAATTTTCTATTCTCTCTACCATCCATTTTCCCGATTTCTTACTTTTTGCTATCCGTGATCCGAAAGTTGTGAGAGTCCAAAGTTTTCGCTGAGTTTCGACCCTTACATCAAAACGAGACAGGTCCAGATCAAAAAGAATATTGCCCTTTCCATCATAACGAATTGCATTAAAACGATCAAAGAATTTTCGTGCATCCCCGACATTTGTATAATTTATGCGCCCTAAAAGATTGACAAAACCCGTAGAGGGATCGGTAAGGCTGGTATTCCACGGATCCACAAAAAAGAGAATGCCCGACTGAGGATAACGATGAAGCTCTTCAAATGAAAACAATGGATTAGTCAGCTGATAAGCAGCATAAAGCCCGCCTGGTTCATTAGATAGATTTTTTTTATCAACCACCAAATAATTAAGCTTATCCACGAGCATTCTCTCAAATTTCTCATAAACGGATTTTTCCACCTTTTTACGTCCTTTCATGAAAGAGAGGTTTAGGTTCTCCAATACAACAATGGCCTTGTGTTCAACCACCATATTACAAATCTTATGTACAACCTGACTCATATACCCATCCTTGAGATCCTTGATGGATTCTATACTTTTCCATTCCTGACGCCGGCGAAGACGCTCTTGTTCCCTATCTCCAAGTATTTTCTGGTAATCCGTACGGAGATCTCCTTTATCGGATTCGATTACATTTAAAGAAAACTGTTCAAGCAAATTTCCTCGAGTATCTATACGAGATATATATAGAAGGTTGCGCTCTCCTCTGTCTATACCAATAATCTGCAAATCGTCATTCTGAGCTATATAATCTCGAACCATCTGATTGACATTCGTAATTTTCTTATTCTTATAGTTTATAGAAATAGGAACATGAAAGAAGAACTTATCCTCCGTAAAACGTTTATCCTTTACTAAATCGTAGTTAAATAAGGATGTTTCGCCTTTTTTATTCAAGTTTTTCTTATGAATAGAGATGCCCTTGGGGTGGACAGTGGTATCTTGCATATGTAAACTGGCCTTTCTGTAAAAGAGCTCACCACCTCCACATAGCTTATACACCCGGGATTGATTTTGCTCAGAAAAAAGAGCTTTCCAATAGAGAGTATGCAGGTTGGGGATACCTTTGCTGTAAGGAGAAAAATCTTTGTTGTAAATCTGAAAAAGATAAAGTTTGCCGTTCTCCACAGCCTCATCTATATAAGAAGCCGGCACATTAACCATACTGACCTTATAGGCCTGTTCACGCACTTCATCAAAAAACTCTCCAATATTGCGATACTGTTCGGTAGGAGAAAAACTAAAATTAAACAATTTCCACTCATGCACTGTAAGTGCTTCTTTATAAAAATCGATCAACCGGTATAAATCTTTTTTATTAAAACCTTTCTGACCTGTCTTGAATGTTTTTTTGTTATAAATATCAACAACAGACTGATCCGGGGCAAATGCCGGTTTGGTTTTTTTCGGGAAAAACACTTTGGGTAGCATAAGCATAGGTTCAGCAATCTGCTTATATTCCATTTTTTCATAAAACATTTCCTCTGCCCCTAATTTTGGAAGAGTCTTAAAAAGGTTTTTACCTTTTGGTGTCATTATACCCAAATAGTAATACCCGTTTTGTCTAAAAATCACACTTAAATTATTCAGTTCTTTATTTTTATCCCAACCGGAAAGCAATGACGGATTATCAAAATGGAGTTTAAACTTCTCTATGGAATAGGGCTTTTTAGTCAGATAATTTCGCACCTTATCGTACATCTTAAGGAGCCCCTTAAGTTTATCCATTCGATCGGTATATAAAGCATAAAAAGAACTGTCGCGCCGGATTTCCGCACCGGTTCCGGATAAAAGGTCAAAGAATTTTCGCAGACGAAGAGCACTGTCCAACGCTTTTTTAATCACACTGACCGCCTCCTCATCTTTACCCAGTTTTTTTTCGGTAAAATCTTTATCAAGTATGACTTGCAAGTCCCTAAAAGCAATCAAGACTTCGTCCCAAATATTTGAACCCTCTTCATATAGAATAACTTCACCGTCACTTACCAGATACTTCTGTCCACCCAATGAAGTAAAGTATGACAAAAGAGAAAAACCTGCAGGCAAAGACTCTTCGGAATAATGAGCCAATAGATCATCAAGTTCTGCAAGGCTATAACTTTGACGTTTCTTTATCTGTTTGGAAATCTTTTCGGCATACCTCTCCACAGATTCCTTTTTTCGTGGCATTAGAACCTCAGTTTTTCTTCTGATGGCATCAGAGATATAATTCCAACGATCAAATATATT
This sequence comes from Porphyromonas macacae DSM 20710 = JCM 13914, assembly GCF_000379945.1. Classification (GTDB taxonomy): domain Bacteria; phylum Bacteroidota; class Bacteroidia; order Bacteroidales; family Porphyromonadaceae; genus Porphyromonas; species Porphyromonas macacae. Next base: position 481,520 of record NZ_KB904124.1, on the reverse strand, counting down.
TTTTGAAATAGTAGCTAAATGGGCATCGGATACATATATGGCTTCGGGATCATAACCAGATAATCCACAAAACAAATCTTTCAGAGAAGCTGCATCATCTTCCTTTGAAGATACAGTATTCCAAAAGAGCTTTCGAAATTGGCGCAATACACAAAAGACCTGATCATCATTTTCTAAAGTGTCTGAAATGAAAGAAGAGGAATCGACTTTGGCCAGAATTTGTTTATGCAAAAAAACCAATCCCGGCAAACGCATTTCTTTATTACGTTGGCGATAAATATTGATCCACTCATTAATCCCCTGATGTTTAGTTCCGTCTTCTGTGCTGTAACCACCTACAAAACGATTGTATTCGGAAATGCTCGATTGCACCATTAAATGGTTATAAGTTTTCAAATTGCATAAATCGTCCGGTGTTTTCACAAATGAAGGCCATACATTTCGCAGGTTTTCCATCATTTCCAGATACAGATCTGCTCCCATTTTTTTCTGCAGTTCACACAATGCCTCGATATTTTGGATAAATTTGGGCAAATTTACATGAACGATACGGTAAGGAATAGATGCTGTAATCTCATTGCTTGTATAGAGATTTTTCCGATTTTCATGGAAAGGAACAAGACTGGTTGTAAAGTTATCAAACTTTTTACACAAGCTTTTATATGCAGGACACCAGACCGGTATATCTTTCTTAACAAGTTCTTTCTTGAAGATGCTTTTATACCGCTCATCCTCTGAAAAAGCCTTAGCAAGAGTATCCCGCATGGTCTTTTCGATCTTGGCACGAGCCTCGGATTCCGATAGATTTTGGATATAAGATTGGAGGATCTCTTCAGAAAAGCTGAAGGAACTGAGAATATTGGCAATAAAATCCTCATGATACTCATCAATCACTTTTTTTAATTTTTCATAATCATCCAATCGCTGTTCATCACGCCGGATCAGTCCGTTCTTTTTAATGTTCTCTAATGTTTTACCTATCGGCTTTAATTCAAAACGGATTGTTTTTGATAGAGAATAAAGAGAGGTGAAATCCTCAAAAAAATGTTGTGTTTTCATTAAAACAATATTTATCAGTTTATATAATATATTTTTGATGAGATGTGTTTTAGAAAAAATCACATAAAAAGATAGAAAAAATCTACAAATAACAAATAAAAAACATTCCAATTTAAATCTTCAGAATCGAATGCTTGACAAAAAAATGATTGTGCACTTAAAAATATAAAATGAAGTTAACTTGGGGTTTTCCTTTTTACAACGAGACAATTTCGAAGGTGAGGCTTGGCACATCCCCTTTCAGGTGCATCAGAATGCGTAAAGTACAAGGCGCTAAGACTGAGGCTGAAGGGAACGCACCGAAGTATGTGACCGAAGCCGAAGGTTGCAAGTAAGGCTGTAATTTGGGCATGATGACACACCATCTCCAAAGCAGTAAAAACACAGGTTGACTGCAAACTTTGGTCTGCTCTTAACCATAAGTTTCACATGAATCATCAGGAATATATAAAACTACAGCCGTACTTCTTTGCAAGAAGCACGGCCGCAACCTAATAATTATCTGTAAAAAAATCAAGCACGCCTCATATCTATCATAGTAGAAATTGTATAGGATACTTGTCTCAAAAGTAATTCAAATTAGACAATGATAAAATTTTCACAAAAAATTGAGAAACCTAATATATAGAATTATGCCAAATCGAAATCCAATTGCTTCCGTTCCAGATTGGCCTGAGCTACCCGCACTGTTATGGCATCGCCAAGACGATACTTGCGACGGGTGCGACGGCCGATCAGACAATACCCTTTCTCGTCATACTCATAATAATCGTCATCCAACATACGAATAGGCACCAGTCCTTCACATTTGCTTTGGCTAAGCTCCACATAAAGCCCCCATTCGGTAACTCCGCTGACAACGCCATCGAACACCTTACCCAAATGCTCGCTCATAAACTCGACCTGCTTATATTTAATAGATGATCGTTCCGCATTGGCTGCCAATTGTTCCATATCAGAGCTATGCTGACACTTACCCTCATACTCATTTCTCGATACAGACGGACCGCCTTCGAGCATATACCGGGTCAGTAAGCGGTGCACCATAAGATCGAGGTATCGACGTATGGGGGAAGTGAAATGGGTATAATAGTCGAAAGCCAGACCATAATGTCCAAAGTTTTCGGTAGAATAATAGGCTTTCGGCATAGAACGAATGGCTACCGTTTGCACAAGATTTTCTTCAGGCCGGCCTTTGACCGATTCCAAAAGCCGGTTGATGCTTCTACCCACTTCCATATTGGAACCTTGAGTCTTGAGCTTAAGTCCGAATTTGCTGACAAAGTCAGACAGATCACCCAGTTTGCCCGGCTCCGGTTGCTCATGGACACGATAAACGAACGTTTTGGCTTTAGCAGGATTTCCCCCGGGATTACCGATATGCGACGCCACGGTTTTATTGGCTAAAAGCATAAATTCTTCGATCAGCTTATTGGCCTCTTTACTCTCTTTGATATAAACTCCCAAAGGTTTGCCTTTCTCATCAAGTGTAAAACGGACCTCTTCGCGATCAAATGCAATCCCGCCCTTACTGAAGCGGCTCTCACGCAGTTTTTGAGCTAGATCATTCAATTTGAGAATAGCTTCTTGACACTCGCCCCGGCCGGTTTCGATAACTTCCTGCGCTTCTTCGTAGCTAAAACGGCGACTACTGCGTATAACGGACTTTACGATGCGATAGTCTTGTACCCGGGCCTCTTCGTTTATCTTAAAGACTACACTGTAAGCATATTTATCTTCATCGGGACGGAGAGAACAGAGCTTGTTACAAAGGCGTTCGGGCAACATCGGCACAGTGCGATCGACCAAATAAATACTGGTGGCACGCTTATAAGCCTCCTCATCTATGATATCCCCGGGAGTTACAAAATGAGAAACGTCGGCAATATGAACGCCCACTTCATAAGTATCGGCGGAGAGTTTTCTGTAGCTTAATGCATCATCGAAGTCCTTGGCATCCGCAGGGTCAATGGTAAAAGTCAGCACTCCTCTGAAATCTTCACGCACACGCAATTCCGCTTCGGTAATTTCTCCGCTCAAGGCATCGGCCGCTTTTTCAACGACTTCGGGGTAAATATAGGGTAAACCGTATTCGGCCAGGATAGCATTCATCTCAACATCATTGTCACCGGCTTCTCCCAAGACCACCATAACCTCCCCTATAGGGCTGCGGCTGCTCTCCGGCCACTCGTTGATACGAACGATGACTTTATCGCCGTTACGTGCATTATTAACCTTATCGCCGGGAATAAATATATCCATGCCCAAATCGCGACTCTCCACATTGAGAAAAGCGAAGTTGTCATGCAAATCCAAACGACCGACAAAAGTGGAGTCTGCACGCTCCAAAATCTCAACCACCTGCCCCTGACGCTCTTTCTGACCGCGCCGTTTTGCAAGAAGCTGGATAAGCACTTTATCACCTTGAAGGGCATGCCCCGAATTCACCTCATCAACAGGAACAGGAGCAGCTCCATCTACAGGATTAACAAAATGACGCCCATTATTCCGGCGATCGAATATCCCTTCGAAAGAGAGACTGCGAACATTATATCGATAACGTCCCTCCTCAGGCTCAGCTAACACACCTTCCTTAGCCAAAGAAGCCAACAAATCGGCCACCAAATGTCTGTCTTCCACCGTTTCCATACCCAAACGTCCGGAAATCTGCCTGTAATTAAACAGTTTGGTATGATTTTCCTCAAAAGCGGCCATTACGGCAAGTCTCAGCACGTCGCCAATAGGCTTATCAATACGTTTTTTTACTTTTCTGTCCCCGGTCTTCTTTTTTATCTTTTTTATATCCTTTTTCTTTTTAATCATCTTTCGGTATATTTAATTGGGTTTTAAACTTTCATAATATTATAAAAAGGTGTGAAGGCCTTTCGTTTCATTAGAAAGGACAACACACCTGTTCTTATTTTCAAGAAAAAACTACTCACAACAAAAAGACGAGCCGATCAGCAGCTCTACTATATTGCAGCCGGTTTTTTCTATTCTAATTTTCGACCCCGGAAGGAATAACCAGTTTATATCCCCTGCCATGTACATTTTTAATGGAAACAGAAGGATCATCTTTCAGCATCTTACGCAATTTGGTCACATAGACATCGATACTGCGTGCATTAAAATAATTTTCTTCAGGCCATATCTTGGTCATCGCATAAGAGCGTTCCAATGTGACATTAACATGTTTACACAACTCAAACAAAAGAGCGGATTCTTTAGTAGTCAATTTAGTAACCTTTTCTCCAAGAGTTAATGTCTGGCCAAGAGAGTCAAAAACGTATTTTCCGATATAATAAATATTGCCGGCCTCTTCAACATGACTTCTTGTACGACGGATAATTGCTTCTATACGCAGTAATAGCTCTTCCATACTAAAAGGTTTGGTCATATAATCATCCGCTCCCACATGAAACCCTTTCAAAATATCGGCTTTCATCGACTTTGCGGATAAAAAGATGATCGGCACGTCTCTCGACTGCTCCCGAATACGGACAGCCAACTCAAAACCGTCCATACGAGGCATCATCACATCTAAAATACATATATCGTATTTCCCTTGGGAAAAAGCGTCAGCACCCAACTGACCATCTGTAAAAAGATCCACAGTAAAATCTTTTACCTCTAAAAACTCCTTTAACAAGAATCCAAGACTCTCGTCATCCTCACACAACAATACCTTCAAATGCTCATCCATCTCTTCTCTTAATGTTTATAAACTAAAACAGGCAACGAAACCAATTAAAATTGGATTTTCATAATATTACACAATGAAATTAATCAAAATTAATGAATTCACACACAGATATTTACAAATAAACCTGCAATCAAACAAAAAAAGGCATCATGCCTCTTTCGCGACAGGCAATTCCAGCCAGAAGGTACTGCCCTCACCCAAAGTACTTTTAACCCGAATATCTCCATTTAATTGTTTCACAATACCTTTCACATAAGCCAGACCCAAACCGAAACCTTTAACATCATGCTGATTACCGGTAGGAACACGGTAATAACGCTCAAAGATATAATTCAGATTTTCTTTGGATATACCAATACCATTATCTTTGATCTCCAAAACTATGCGTGGATAATTGACACCTTTATTAAAACTTGAAATATTCAATTCCAGAGGAACGTTTGGGCGAGCATACTTAATGGCATTCTCGATTAGATTATAAAACATATTCGGGAAATGAACTTCGTCCGCCAAAATCCAGGTATCCTCAGCATCCAAATTCAAATTAATACGCCCACCCTCATTCTCTATGCGCAAAGCAACAGATTCGACGATAGGCAGCAGAACATCATTTACATCAAGCAATTTTTTCTCGATCTCGAATCCATCATCGAACTTGGCCAGCTGGAGCACCTTGTCGACAAGCATCTTTATGCGTTGAGATTCGGTATCGATCACCTCAATAATTCGTCGCAATTTTTCCGGTTGCTCGGCTATTTTTTTTCCTTTAAGCATCTGACCCGATAATATCAGACTAGCCACCGGTGTCTTGAGCTCATGAGCCATATTATTTATAAAATCGGTTTTTCTTTTCTGAAAGCTAATTTGCCGAAACATAATCCAAACAGCAAAAACAGTGGCAAGCAACATAATTACGGAAACAGCAAAACTCGGATACCCCATTTTCCAGCCTCCCTCAAGCAGAGGTTCTTCAAAAATAATGCGAATATAAGGATTAGATGCGGGTCTTTCATTTTGTCCTACAAAAATATGCTGCACCAGACTATTCTGATCTGTGGGGCGTATACGGGACATTCCTCCCGTATAATTCTCGTAAAGGAGATTATTGTTTTTATCAAATATTTGTAAACAAAAAGAATGATCGATACCGACCATAGAGAGCTTTCTTCGTATGGATTTCAACACAGCATGAGGATCGACCAGCTGAGATAACTTATTCTTTTTGGATTCATACAAAAACTTCAGTAAATAACTATCCAATTTCTTTCGTGAATAATAAAAATCACGAAGAAGCTCCTTAGATGGCCTGGCTAAAAAATCAGTCTCGATTTCGGCGGAATCCGTATTTTCCTGTAATTCAGAAAAAATAGCTTCAATATCCGGGGTATCAAAATCATCCAAACCGGATTGAAAAGCTGTTTCCTTGGAAATAGCATTCTCATGCATCATGCGATCGCTAATGGCTTTCAGATTAGAATTATGAAAACGTATTAACTCAGCCAAATCTATCTCCTCAGCCACTTCATTCAACACCATTTTGCACTGCAAAAAAAAGTTCTCTCGGTGAATACGCTCTATCTTTTTTAGATACTCTATTTGGGTAATAAACATAAGAACTATTCCCACCAACATAAAAAAAGAGAACAAATAAAGCATCTGCTTTTTGTCATAGAGTTTCATGAGTATTTACTTATTTCCATATTCACTCAAAAATATACATTAAATCACTAACATAAAAGAATAAAAAGAATCCTATTTCATCTTTTGGATTTATTTTTGCATAAAAAATAAATGATTGAAATAGACGACAAAATAATCAGTGAGGATATCCTAGAAGTCTACTTTTCGTGCGATTACGAAAAGTGTAAAGGAGTATGCTGTGTGGAGGGAGAAAGCGGAGCTCCTCTCGAAAAAGGAGAAACAGAATTGCTCCAAAAATATTTACCTGAAGTAAGACCATATTTATCTTCTAAAGCTTTGGATATCATAGATAAACAAGGAGTAAGCTATCTCGATGAAGATGGAGATGAAGTAACTTCTATTGTAAACGGCAAAGACTGTGTCTTCACTACTTACGACAAAAATAACAACTGCCTCTGTGCTTTTGAAAAACTTTTTAGAGAAGGGGTAATTGATTTCTGTAAACCTCTGAGCTGTCGCTTATATCCTATCAGACTTATCAGAAGCAAACAGTTTACTGCCCTCAACTATCACCAATGGAGTATCTGCAAGTATGCCTTGAAAAAAGGTCGCAAAGAAGGTATTCCACTTTATCGTTTTCTCAAAGAACCTCTTATCGCTGCATTTGGCCAGGAGTGGTACAGCAAGCTCGAGACGTGTGCCGAAATTTTGAAAACCGAAAAGTAAACTTGACAGTCGCATTCTTCTTAAGTACATCCTCTGAGAAGTTCATCCGATAAAATAATAAAAAGCACTGCGATTTTCATTATCAAAGAAAAAGTCTTATCGGCAAATTCCCGCCCTCAGACCGAAACCATAAAAAGATAAAAAGCCGGGCAAAACCCCGGCTTTTTTATCTTTTTCAAACGCTTCAGGGAGTTATGCTTTTTCTACACCTGAATAACGACGTTCTCTAATTCTTGCTTTTTTACCACGCAGAGCGCGCAAATAATACAGTTTGGCACGACGCACATGACCATGCTTTTCAACTGTAATAGACTCGATAAAGGGACTGTCCATAGGGAAAATACGCTCTACACCAACTCCTTCAGAAATTTTACGCACGGTAAAATGCTTCTTCTCACCATGACCGCTGATACGAATCACAACACCACGGTATTTCTGAATACGCTCTTTGTTACCTTCTCGAATACGATAGTCGATGGTAACGGTGTCACCACTTCTAAAATCAGGCAATTCTTTTCCTGATTTGAACTCTTCATGAACGATTTTAATTAAATCCATTTTTGCTTTTTTTGATTAGTTTTTTACTAAACGCAATATAACAGGTCTTACTTTAACATTTGCACTTCATGGCAAAATCCTGACAGAGATTACGCAAAGCGAACGCAAAGTAACATATAATCAAGCAAATAAGCAAATTTTCGATGATCTGTTTTCCCGGAGAACAAAAAATCAAACCGTTTCCAAGCTATCTTAATAACATAATAATAAAAGAATTCTCCTCAGAAACAGTTCTCATTGCTTTTCATTAAATATTTACTTGATATTGTGCAGTGTATGCCCCATACGTTTCTTTTTGGTCTCAAGATAAAACGCATTGTGAGGATTGGGAGCGATCTCGATGGGTACGGTTTGTACGACTTCCAAACCGTAGGCCTCCAAACCGATACGCTTGACGGGGTTGTTGGTCAACAGACGCATTTTACTAATCTTAAGATGTTTCAAAATCTGTGCTCCCACACCATAATCCCGCTCATCGGCATTATGCCCCAAATGCAAATTAGCCTCCACCGTATCCAAGCCTTGCTCCTGCAGCTTGTACGCCTTCATTTTATCCATCAATCCGATTCCACGGCCTTCCTGATTCAAATAAACCACAACACCGCGCCCTTCTTTCTCGATCATCTCCATCGCCTTATGCAACTGGTCACCGCATTCGCATCGACGCGAACCGAAAATATCCCCCGTGGCACAACTGGAGTGCATACGTACCAATACCGGCTCTCCATCGGAAACATCTCCTTTAATCAGAGCTATATGCTCCAAACCGTTACTGACCTGGCGGAAAGGGATAAGCCGAAAATCACCGCGACTGGTGGGCATATGAACCTCCACACCCATTTCCACGATACTCTCTCTTCTTAACCGGTAAGCAATCAAATCCTTTATGGTAATAATTTTCAGATTGAACCGACGCGCTACTTCGACCAGATCGGGCAAACGCGCCATGGTGCCATCCTCATTGATAACCTCAATCAAAGCGGCCACAGGCTGAAAGCCGGACAAGCGTGCCAGATCGACAGCAGCCTCTGTATGACCTGCACGCCTTAACACGCCCTTATTTCTTGCACGCAACGGACAAACATGACCGGGACGTGCCAAATCACTCGGTTTTGTATTAGGATCTGCCAGAGCCAAAATTGTCTGTGCACGGTCATACATGGAAACGCCGGTGGTGCAGCCTTTACCCAACCGGTCTACGGTTATCGTAAAAGGTGTTTCATGAACAGACGTATTCATCGGCACCTGCATCTGAAGCTCCAACTCTGCAGCACGCTCTTCGGTAATCGGCACACAAAGCACTCCGCGGCCGTAACGCATCATGAAATTCACTTTTTCCGGAGTAATTTTTTCCGCGGCAATAATAAAATCTCCCTCATTCTCACGATCTTCATCATCGACCACAATAACAAACTTTCCTTCCCGAAAATCGGCAATAGCCTCTTCTATCGTATTTAATAAAAAGTCTCCCATAATATTAATATCACTTTACAATAATTACTGTTTTCTATCTTCACCTTCAAGTATCTCCAAAAGCAAATCACTTTGCGCTACCACCGTTTCCAAATCCTTCTTTATCAAATATCGCCTATGCGCCAAATAAAAAGTAAGAGGAACGGACAAAGGCAAAAATAACATCAACACAATTCCCCATATCTTATTTTCCGGTATCCAACGGCTTAATATTTTAGACATCACCGGGAAGTCCATCAGCTTAAGAACGACCAAAGCATTGGTACTATCCCTCAGATATTCGATGGTCCCTTCGAGCTCAAGAACAAACGGCTTAAGCAAATGATTATCGCGCCCAAGTTTCCAAAGTGCAAACATCCGGCTTTTAATAAGCGGCGATTCCAAAAGCTGTTGAGCCATTTTTTTAACGGTGCCGGCTTTGGCAATGGATATCGCCGGATCGGCAGGCTGCACAATGAGGTCTTTGAATGACACTCTTCTCGGAGTTCGATAACCCATCAGCTTCTTAAGCCAAATCATCCACGAATCCATATTAAGAGTAGAAGAGTCCCTCGATGCTTTATAAGTCAGAAAAATACCGATGGGCATCAGTACAGCCGTACTCAACCACATACCCTGCCATGTTTCCAGATCGCCGCTCTTGGCCATTTTATAGCCGAACGTATCGATCATATAATAAATGATAAACAAAACCACGGAAGCTACCACAGGCGTACCGATGCCTCCCTTGCGAATAATAGCACCGAGAGGAGCTCCGATAAAGAAGAATACGATACACGCCACGGGGAAAGTGAACTTGCGATGTTTCTCAGCCGAATTGGTACGATGCAAAATGTCTTCGGATTCCTGCATAAACTTGCGGGATGTCAGTTCGGACAGTTGCATATCGAGATCCGAGATGGCATGCGAGATCGCAATCAAAGAGTCTTGAGACGATGTTTGGCTGCGCAAACTGTCTAACCGGAATTGTGCCCGGTGCGCAGCAGTCCGGACATCCTCACGGTATGCTCTGGCCTCCTGCGTCGTGTCGCCCGGCAAAGGCATTCTGGCGGTATAACTTATACTGTTTTGCATATTCAGAAGAGCGGTACTGTTTATCGAACGTACACTGTCTCGAACCACAGAAACAGAATCCAGATAAGCGTTCAGCTCCCAAAGGTTCTTACCCACGTACAGAGAACCCATCTCGCTTTCATCCATCATCTTGAATTTGGCATCAAAAGGTATTACGATGGTTTTTACCTGAAAACGCTCTTTTACGTACGGTATCGGTTTTCCCTCCATGTCAAACTCCTGTCTTTGAAGGTTTTCAAAACTTTGCCCGCCATAAAGAGTAAAAGTAAGGAAAGACTTACTGTCATCCATCACCAAGCGGCCGCTATCCGCATTGATTACACGCATGTTACTGAACCCCTGCGAGTGGTCATAAATCATCACATCGCTTAGAAGACCGGTTTTGGCATTCTTCTGCTTTACGTAAATGTTGTAACCTTCGATACCATTATAAAATGTGCCCTCCGGTATTTCAAGTTCAGGCTGTGCCCGACGAGCCGAATAGACAATGGTCCACAGCTTTACCTGACTCGTTATCAAATAGTCGTTTTGAAAAATGAACAAACCTCCGGCCAAGCCCATTACCGCCACAAACAGCGGAGTCATGATTTTATGCAGTGGCACTCCGGAACTTTTCATAGCCAGCAATTCGAGCTTCTCCCCCAAATTACCGAAAGTCATCAGCGAAGCCAGCAAAATACCCAAAGGCAAAGACATCGGTATCAACGACATGGCAGCATAAAACATAAGCTGAGCCAAAATGCCGATATCCAACCCTTTGCCTACCATTTCGTCTACATAACGCCATAAAAACTGCAACAGCACAATGAACCAACAGATAAAGAAGGTCATGAGCAGCAACGGAATGAACGTTTGCAGTATATAAGTATAGAGTCTTTTAACGCCTTTTATTTTCATTTATCAAAGAAAGAATTACCCCTTTTCGGGAAAGTCGTTATGTTCTAAGGTTTCAAAGTTAACCATATTTCCCATTTTGAAGATATTGAAAAAAGAAAACGCTTATAACCTTTTTCCGGAAAAAACTCTTGTAAAAAAGCTTAAAAATAAATTTTATTTCATCTGAATTCAAGTTTCTTTATTTGGAACCGACACAAATAGCAGATCGGCTGAAATTTATTTTTGTGGAGCAATAATAAACCGACACGAGACAAGGAGTTAGACCTCATTGTCAACTGTTAAAAACCCGCATGTTCCACAGAACACACATAAATCAATTCGCTGAAAATCAACACATTAATACAAAAACATCAACTGTTGACAACAAAGATACGTAACAGACTGATAACAAAAAGGATACAACTTATTAAAAAAAACAAGCGCCTTATCTTACTTTTTTTTCTCAATAAGAATAGCAAACTTTGTAAGTAGAAAAAAGAATAAAAACACCAGAAGTCATCATGTCCAAACGTAACTCTTTGGAGACACTCTGGCAGGAGTGTCTGACATCTCTTCGCCTCTTAACAGATGAAAAAAGCTACGAAACATGGTTTGCACCCATAGAGGCCGTAAATTTACAAAACGGGGCGCTTACGCTTCGTGTACCGACAGAATATTTCAGCCAATATTTAGAGAGCCGCTATGCTACAGAACTCAGCCGGGTGTTGGGGGAGCATATCGGACCTCACGCCTCACTTTATTTTACCTACACAACGAACCCCGAAGTCGATAAAAAAGCAACTGAGAAGAACCTGCCGACAGGCAGTCCTCAGACGAAAGAGGAAGAGAAAAAAACATTCAACTCTCATTTGAATGAGAAACTAAGCTTCGAAACCTTCTATGAAAGCGATTGCAACCACGTGGCCAGAGCAGTGGCCGAAGCAGTAGCAGCCAAACCGGGAAATGCTCCGATGAACCCCTACTTTATCTACGGCCCCAGCGGCGTAGGGAAAACACACCTGTCTCAAGCCATCGGATTGAGAGTAAAAACATTGCACCCGGAGTTGAGGGTACTTTATGTATCCAGTCAGGAATTCGAAGCCCAATATGTAACATCGTCACGTTTCCACGAACGCACCGACTTCATTCACTTCTACCAGCAAATAGATGTGCTGATCGTGGATGATATTCAGGGGCTTATCGGAAAGGTGAAGACCCAGCAGGCATTCTTCGAGGTTTTCAATCACCTCAAACTGCTGAACAAACAAATTGTATTGACTTCGGATAAGGCACCTATCCACCTGAGCGGCATGGAAGAACGGCTGGTCAGCCGGATCAAAGGTTCAGTTACCGTTGCTTTGGATAAGCCGGATATAGATCTGAGAAGAAAAATACTCAAGGAAAAGGTGGCAGAAAGCGGCGTAAAGCTGAAGGACGAGGTTATCGAGTTTATTGCGGAAAACGTTCAAAACAATGTACGTGAACTGGAAGGTACTTTATGTTCGCTGCTTACTTATGCACTCATCGCTCCGGATAAGGAAATAGATCTTACTTTCACACGAAAAATCGTTAGCCGGGCGGTTTCTTTAGAAAAGCCGGAAATCACAATGGAGCGCATACAGGATGTGGTTACGGATGTGTTTCACGTAGATGCAGGTCTTATCAAGGATAAAACCCGCAGGCAGGATGTCGTGGCTGCACGCCATGCAGTGATGTACCTGGCCAAGTCTTACACAAACCAATCCCTGAACGCTATCGGTGAAATGCTGGGACGCAGAAATCACGCCACGGTACTTCACGGTTACAACACGGTAAAAGACCGGATGAAAGTGGATCAAAACTTCAGACAAACCATGGAGAAGGCAATAGAACGCCTCCATGTGTAGACAAACAAAAAGATTTTATTCTTCGATATTATTTAATAACATTAAATTTGAAGGGGCTGTGTCAAAAATGAATTTTGGCACAGCCCCTTTCAGGTGCCGCCAGAATGTGTAAAGTACAAAGCGCTAAGACTGAGGGTTAAGAGAGCGTACAGAAGTACGCGACTGAAGCCGAAGGCCGAAGGCAACACAGTAATTTGCACATGATGACACACCGTTATTATTTTTTCTTATGGAACCGATACAAGATACGTTTATCACACTGGAAGAAACGGCAGAAGGGCTATATACGGAAAAGCGAAGCAAGTTCATCAGTTACGTTGTGCCGGTGGAAAGCGAACAGGAGGCTTTGAATGCAGTAGACAAATACCGGAAACAGTATTATGATGCACGCCATGTTTGCTGGGCATACCGTTTGGGGCACGATGGCTCTGAAACGCGTGCCAATGATGACGGAGAGCCCTCCGGCACGGCGGGTAAGCCGATTCTCGGACGTCTTGTTGCAGCTAATGTGACAAATGCCATAGCTATTGTAATCCGCTACTTCGGAGGCGTCAAATTAGGCACCGGAGGGCTTGGGGTCGCTTATCGCACGGCAGTGGAAGAAGCTCTTGCCGCAGCTAAACTGAAAGAAGTGATACGAACAGAAGAATTTCGGTGTCATTTCAGTTATCCGCTCATGGGGGAAGTAATGCGTATCGTCAAGGACAGCGAAGCAAACATCATACAACAGGATTTCAGGGAAACCTGCAACCTGCACCTGCGAATCCGTTGCGGGCAGAGCGACACGCTCAAAAAGAGATTAGAAAACCTGTACGGCGTAAATCTTTCTGAAACAAAATCTTAGCAAGAATTCGGACATCAAAAAAAATGATTTTCTCTATAAAAAAATCATTCCCGAAGGAAAGCAAAAATTCTTGTTAAGGAAAATAAAAATCCAAGTTAACTTCGTTGAAAATTCTTCAGGCAAAGAATTTTTATCCGTCAGGCAGAAAATTTTACCGAGCAGGTACAGGATAAATATCGAGAAAATTAATTTGCTGCCGGCTTCAGAAAGAGAGGATCGAGAATGGTGAGGATAGGGAAATGATCGCTGGCTTTAATGGTGTTGTCCACAAACGTATTATAAGGTTTGAAACCCGATCCGCATAAAATATGATCGATACGAACGGCATAATATCCGCGGTTAAAACTAACCCCTACCCCCAGTCCGGATGCAATGAAAGTATCGGTAAGTCCGCGAGCGATGCGGTGTCGCACATACGAAATGGGGGTATCGTTGAAATCACCACAGACAATAATACGTTCGGTACCTTCCCGTACAATAACCTCATGGATAAGATCGGCCTGCAAACTGCGCTTGCGATAAGCCGGAGCGAACTTAGCCCCCATTTTTTCACGGAGAGCTGCAGCATCACCTTCTTTCACCATTTTAAGGTATTGCTTGCCGTCTTCCATGGTAAGCCTGAAAGACTCGAGATGATTGTTGATAACCGTTACCTTTTGTCCGTTCACAGACAACACATAAACGACGCTGCCGTTATAGTCCGATTCTATGGGCAGGCGTCGAGAGGAAAGTATGGGGAATTTGGAAAGCAAAAGCATACCTCCTCCGGCATCGTTCTGCACAGTTCTGTAGTCGCGATAGCGATACTGCGGCAAATACGCTTTAACATCCTCCAATGAAACAAACTGCGATGATTTAGAAGAGAGCATGGCTTCCTGAAGACAAACGATATCAGCACCACTGCTCTTGATAAACTGCAAAATAGGATTAGGACTCTGGGGGGTATGCTCCAGAAAGCCGAAAGACATCACATTGTAAGAAAGTACCTTGATAACACCGGAAGGAAGTTTATCCTGCGACGTAGCCCTATGAATGGGCATATAACTCCTTATGGAACCCCAGCTCAGTACCAGAACAAGCACCAAAGCTACCACGATAGACCAGCGTGCAGCCAAAAGCCAGAAAAACAAGGCCAACAGCATCAGGAGCAGAAAGATAGGAAAAGCAAGCCCCAGAAAAGCGGGAGTAACGAATTTGGCAGGAGAAATCCATACTGAAGCGGCACTGCCCATATACATCAGGCACAGAAGCAGTGTGGCCAGCTTTAGCGTAACGAGCAGTACCCTCGAAGTGATGCTTAAGGGTGTAAGCCTGTTTTTTTTTGATGTATTTCCTTTTGCCATGAAGCTAATTTATGCTTTTTTTCTTTCTCATAAGCTAAACTCACAGTTTTCGACTCTGTTCAAAAAGCTCCTTCTTTTCCTCCGAAGTCAGGCTGGCATAACCGGACCGGCGTATTTTGTCCAAAATCCGGTCGATACGCTCTTGGCGCAGTTCGGCCTCCGAAGGGGAGGTTTGAGACGCATCCGCTCTCTGCTTTGCACTGTCGGTTTCTTTTTTCACATCACGTTGTCTCTGCACCTCTTCCGCACGACGCCTAATCCTCCGGTTTACCCGTTTACGCCGGTCGGTAAGTATTCCCCATGTATCCACCAGCCAATCGATAAAACGCTGTACAGGCTCCGTAATATCTCTATGCTTGCGTATCGAAAGAGAAGCAAACAGATAACCGTATAAAGCCCCGCCGATGTGAGCCAGATGACCGCCCAAATTACCGTCGGTACCCAAAAGCAGCAAATCCAGCACAAGCATACCCAATGCCAGATAAGGGATACGAACAGACCCCAGAAAGAAGAGGTTGACACGTTCCCATTTGGCATAAAAAGCAATGCCGAAAACAACGGCCATTACGGCACCCGAAGCTCCGATAACAGGAGCACCAAGCATATAGACGCCGGCTGTATTCAACAGATTGAAAATAAGGATATAAAAAAGCCCGGCTATGACTCCACCACTGAGATACACAGCGAGCAGACGGCGGTGTCCGTGATAATGCAGAAAAAGATGTCCGAGCCAAAAGAGCCACAGCATATTAAAAAGCAGATGCCACACATCGGCATGGACAAACATATAGGTCAAGATTCCCCAAGGGTGAGAGACAAGGTCATGAAAATACGGATAACAAGCCAACCAAAGCTCGGGCACAAGATGCCACGTACCGAACAGGGACGTAAAGAACCGGACAAGCCATAAAAGAATGAAGACAAAAACGTTGACGGCAATTAACCGACGGACAAGATCGGAACGTTTCCACCACGAACGAACAGAATCAATTGTACGGTCCATCGATTTCTCCTTTCTTTCGCCAGAGCAAAATCAGAATAAGACCACCCAGCATACCTCCGAGGTGAGCGAAGTGAGCCACATTATCGCCAACGGCAGAAACACCGAAGAAAAGCTCTGCCACACCATAGATAATCACAAAATACTTGGCTTTAATAGGTATGGGGATAAAGAGAAGAAATATCTTACTATTCGGGAAAAGCATACCAAAAGCGAGCAACAGGCCGAAAACGGCACCCGATGCTCCCACCGTAATGGCCATATTCAGAGCCTCGTTCGCTTGAACCACAGCTCCGCTGCCTATACGCACCAGATCGCTGCCTATAAGGGCCAACTCGTGAAAAGAGAAAAACCAAACGACCTCCTGTACAATGGCAGCACTGAGTCCGCACGTGATATAGAAAAAAAGATAACGCCACTTTCCCCAAAAACGTTCGATCAGAGAACCGAACATCCACAGCGAAAACATATTGAAGAAAACATGATTTATACTGTCATCACTGTGCAGGAACATATAGGTGAAAAGCTGCATCGGATTGAACTCGGATGCCTCGAAATAATGCAATCCGAAGATTGAAATCAGATCGATTCCGTAGCGTGGCAAAACCAATTCTGCAAACCATACCAGAAAATTAATAATAATCAGGTTTCGTGTTACGGGCGGGAAAAAACCCGCCGGTTTATAAGCATTCTCCATTTTTAATACCAAAGATTAGCATTTCTGCGTGAGCTATGTTTGTCATACTTCAAATCTCTAAGCAAAGAGCTCTTCACTGCTACAGTCATTGTGTATGATTTATAAGGGCCAAAAGGCATGGCACTGGCCGTTATCTGCCAACAGTGCATATCCCGAACCAGATTAAAGGTAAGACTGGTAAGTTTCTTAAGTTCGAAATTATAGTTGGCATTGAAGTTAACAGACCAGTTTTGGGTGGGTTGTATCGAGCCGGAGAGAGACAGGTTGTGGAACAATTTGTACGTAAAATCTTTCCGTTCGATACTGAATTTGTCTCTATTGAGCGTAACACCATAATTTATGGAAAGGTTCCAGGGCACTTGATAAATCAGGAAGCCGTCATCGTCATATCTGTCCGGTGTCTTTTGGGAACGTTCCCCGGCTTCCCCATCATTCTTGCCTTCGGCAGATGGAGGAGGTAAAGACAAGCCCTCATCGTTATCCTTTGCAGGCGGACCTTGCGATTGCTGCTCATCCTTTCCTTCCGATTTCTTTTTCCTTCTAAACAAATCGAAGAACTTTTTCAGCTTATCCTGATTAAGCGTGAAGTTAAAAGACGTTCCGGTCGATCTTAAGCTACCGATGCCCCGACCATGGAGGATACGCAGTTTATCCACCGGATACGGATTGACGTTGCCCTGATCATCGACAGTATACTCATAGATATACGGATCGAAACTGCCTGAGAGGTTCAGAACAAAATCTTTAGAAAGCTTCAACCTCAGACTGGTGCCGATATCGCTCCAGCGAAAAGAATCGACAGCCATGTTATAGCTCCAGTCCCAAGAGAAATTGTCTATAATGCTTATTTTCTTAAACTCTTCGGTTTCGGTGTCGGTACTGTCGGACTTAACCAGAGTTTTCCATTTGGCTTCGATATTGTTTTCCATACCGAAACTGATGGAAGCGCTCTTGCCCCGTTCGGGACGTCCGAAAATTTGCCCGTCGTACGGCGAATAATGCTCGGAATGAGCTTTACCCAAAGAGTCCACATAGTTGTACGTACGCCAGTAACCCCACTTCGGGTCACCAAAATCAGGTCTGTAATTGAGACTTATACGGGGAGTAACAGTATGCCTGATCATCTGCAACTTTTCACCTCCGAATTTAGGCTTATAAAAGCCATACAAAGTAGTGCTGGCAGACATGCTCGTATTGAAATCATACACACGGTTAAAACCGTAAGTAGTATCGGCATTGACCATCCGACGGTGCTCCTGACTGTATCTTCGACTCACTTTCTTGGAATACCACCGTTCGTTGTAGTCGGCATTCAGCGTGAGGTCTACATAATCCAAAAGTTTATAAGAGGCTGTAATGGGAATGCGATGGCTGACACCGTTCCTCCAGTCCCGAATGATATTTTTCTGCAAAATCTCATTCTCTTTACTCAAGATGCTGTTTCGCACCTGCCCCGAATAGCTTACGGCAATTTTCTCATACCACCGCTCACTACCCACCGCCGTTTTTCTTTTGAATGGGAAAATACGGCTCATCGATACGGAAAGGTCCGGAAGCGTTACGTTGATTGTACTGTCTATGGACCGCTGGTCTATGCTGAAAGAGGCGGATAACCGCCATGGTGTACCGGGGAAACTGCGGGAGTAATTGACTGTAGAACTTTTGTTGTTCTCTCCGCTGCGCATGGGATTGTAAACATGGTCGAGGGAGTTGTGGTTATAACTGCTGGTCGAAAAGTTGACGCTGGCTGAAAAGTTCTGCACGGGATCTGCCTTCGGATCTTGGGAGTGAGTCCAGGAGATGCGCATATCTTTAGCCTTCGTATAGTCTCCCACATACTTATCTCCACTCGTTGTTACCAGATAACTGAAATCGAAAGAACCATTGTAACGGTAACGCTTTCGATAAGTGGAACGGGCGGAAACGCCCCAGCTGCCTTTGGTGTAGACCTCGCCGGTCACAGCCAGATCGATGTAATCGTTAAAAGCAAAATAATACCCGCCATTACGCAAGAAAAAGCCTCGGCCATAATCTTCACCGAAAGAAGGCATCAACACACCCGAAGAATAGGTTTCGCTAAAAGGAAAGAAACCAAAAGGCAAACCGATGGGCAACGGCACATCGAGCAAGACCAGATTGGCAGGGCCCGCCACCAGATTTTTACCGGGACGTATCTTGGCCTTTTGTATGTTTATATAGAAGTGTGGGTGATCATGATGGTCGCAGGTCGTATAACGAACACCCTGGGAAAACATAGTATTATCATCCACCTTTTTGGTCAACCTCGATGTCAGATAACCTTCTCCCTGTTGGGTGGTGACACCGGAAATAAAACCTTTTTCCGACTTGAAATTGTAAGTCATGGACTTAGCTTCATAAGCTTCCTGATTATCGGTAAACTTGGGTATAAAGGCGGGTTTGCCGACGCTGTCGAGCACATACCGGCTGAAAACCTGACTACTGTCCAGATTAACCCTCATGTAATGAGCATCCAGACTTTTCTGCTGATACTTCACCGAGCTTTCACCATAAAAGTATACCATATTGGAGCCTTCGATAACCATGGAATCCTGTGCCTTGTATTCGACCACATCTTCCAGGCCAAATTTAGAAGGCTGATGCAAAGAATCAGCTTCGAGACTATCGGGTAAACTCAACGAATCTTTTAGAATCAGGCTGTCCGGCTTGCTGACAGAGCTGATTTCACTGACAGGGTCAATATTCAGTTTCGGCAATACAGTATCTGTTACGAGGTTTGCTCCAACCTCATCCGCTCCCTGCAATAAAGAATCGGCCGTCTGCGTAACCTTTTCCAACACCTCAGAGGGTACTGAAGCAGTCTGTTTACGCGAACGACCGGTACCACAGGCGCTCAACAAAACGAGCACGGAGAGCACCATCAGAGGAAGAATATTGCAGTTACGCTGCTTATTGCGGTTCACAATATATTTTATTTGCCAGATATTTTATCGTCAATCTCTTCATTATGTGCAAACATCTGTTTTCTTACAAGACATCAGATGTTTAAGCACACAACAAATATAAAGAAAAGGGAGCATTGACAAACACAGAGTTTTTACAGGAAATAACGATTTCCACCCATAAACACAGCTTTACGGTAAAAACCGGAGCCGACAGAAGAAGATTTTAATTCAGGGAATATCTTCAAAGTCGGCGTACTCGCTACTATTTTCCTTGTCGAACTTACGCTTGGCCAATTCATCCAAACCGACTTTATCCTGAACACCATTCGACTGTTTGGCATTGGAAGAATTACTCTGTTGCCGATTATGTTTTCTCCTCTGCTGTTCGTAGGCTTCGGGGTCCAAACCCATATTTCGGGCAATACGCTGCATGATTTTGCGAGCCACCCACTGCTGTATGTTAGGCCACAAAACAAATATTAAAACCAGACAGAGAATGAATATTATAAAAAATGACATCTTCCTTCGTTATATATTTAAGTTTAATACTGTCAACTCGTATAGCTAACGCTTAAAGATAGCCAAATAGTACTTCTTATCAGGCTTTCAGTAAGGATAAAAACACATATACGATTATCGTGGGGGCAAAACCTCCCCAACCGAACAGCAAAAAGAATGCCAAAGCACTCAAAATAAGCAAATACTGCCGTTCATTGCCTCGCCACCCGAAATTTTTCACTTTGAGGGAAAACATGGGTACTTCACTGACCATGAGACGACTCATGAGTATGGTAAAAAACCACATCAAAAAAACAGGAATATCGACAGCGACAGGCCGGAAGAAATATCCGTAAGATGTGCCTAAAGCAAAGAAACCGATCCAAAAAAGAGCATTGGAGGGTACGGGCAACCCGAGAAAAGAAGTTGTCTGCCGGGTATCAACATTAAATTTAGCCAGTCTGATACCGGCAAAAACGGAGGTAATAAAAATCGGAAGACAAAGGAGGAGTTCGGACGAAGAGCCAACAGCGGGAGCAAAAGCAGCAAAAATCAATGCAGCGGGAGCCACGCCGAAACTGACCACATCAGCCAAAGAATCCAACTCCTTACCAATTGGAGATACCACATGAAGCATTCGTGCCACCAAACCATCGAAAAAATCGAAAACTGCAGCCGCTACGATAAACCAGACTGCAATATGAGGTTGTTTGAGATACAGAGAAAAAACCAATGACAAAGCTCCGCTCAACAGATTAAGAGACGTTATGGCATTAGGAATGTTTTTGCGAATATTCATTTTTTGGCGTCTTAGTTAATACAAGTATCCGAAAACGATACGACCAACCGCTAACGGCTGGCAGATGCATCTGCTTTTGGCAAACGGGCAATAACGGTGATGTTTCCTTGAACTTTTTGCCTCGGTTCGACCATTACTTCACTGTCAAGAGGCAAAAACAGATCGACACGAGAACCGAATTTTATAAAACCCAGATTACTGTCGATATGCACATGCTCCCCAATCTTGGGATAAGTTACGATTCGCTGGGCTACAGCCCCTGCTATTTGACGAACAAGCACTTTGAACCCCTGCTCCGTTCGTATCAAAACAGAAGCGCTCTCATTATCCTCGCTGCTCTTTGGCAGATATGCCGCCCTGAAACGTCCCTTCGTATGTTCCACTTTCTCAGCCACCCCATTCACCGGTATCCAGTTCACATGAATGTTAAATACAGACATGAAAATAGAAACCTGCAAACACTCTTCACCGTTTAACATACGTCGCTCGCAGGCCGGCTCTACTACAACCACCGTACCATCGGCAGGAGCAACAACCACATCGGGCTGATCGGCCATCGCATGAAAACGGGGCTGATATCTAAAGAAATTAATGACAAGTAAAGCCAGAACAGACATGGCAACCAACATAATCCAGAAAACCACCCCGGCACCTAAAAACAGATAAATGGTACTAAGAATTGCAGCCAATACAACCAAAAGGCAAATTATCAACTCCGTTCCCTCTTTATGTAGAGTCATCAGTATATCAATTTGAAATTCCGGTGCAAAGATACAAAGAGTGTATCATTAACACGGCAGAACGCATTAAGCAAGTTTTGCAAATATCCCCTTTCGTCATCCATTCTCCAACAGATACAAGCATCTCTAATGGACCAGCAACTGCTTGTATGCTTCACCCAGATATTCAGCAATATCTCCGGCCAGCAAACTTTGCTGAGAATAGCGGCCGGCATAAAGGTCTCCGGCCAGACCATGCAAATAGACGCCCAGCACGGCAGCCGTAGCCGGAGCATAACCCTGTGCCAGCAAACCCGTAATTATTCCGGTCAGCACATCCCCGCTACCGGCCGTAGCCATACCGGCATTTCCACTGCTGTTAAAGACAACCTTACCACTGGGCATGCAGGTGGCCGTATAAGCACCTTTCAGCACTACATAAACCTGATGATTGGCCGAGAGAGCACGAGCCTGACACAAGCGCTGGTAATCATTATCGCAATAAGTCGTCAGCCGCTCCAATTCTCTGGCATGAGGGGTAAGAATACTTCCCGAAGGCAGTAAATCCAGAAGATCGCGGTGCTCTGCAATGATATTCAGGGCATCTGCATCCAAGACCATCGGTTTTTTCATCGATAGAATGAGCTGTCTGAGCATTTTTTCCTGTATGGCTCCGACACCGATGCCCGGACCTGCTCCCACAGCATCGAATTTATCCGGCTGCGGCACACCGCTAATCAAATCGGACTCCATATCGGAATCCGTCATGGCTTCCGGTAAAGCGGTCTGCATGATAACCTCTCCGCAAGCCGGTACATGCACAGTCAAAAGACCCGCTCCACTGCGCAAGGCACCTTTGGCAGCCAAACAGGCTGCTCCCATATGTCCACGGCTTCCGGATACGAGTAAAGCATGCCCGAAATCGCCCTTATGAGCAAAACGGTCACGGGTCAGAATAGAGCGTGCCATATCAAAGTCCGTGGTCTGAAAATAATCGGACTCTATTTCTTCTTTTCCCCGTTCGCTCAGCCCGATGGAAAGAATTTGCCATTGACCCAGATAGCGGCTGTTTTCAGCCATAAAGAAAGAAAGTTTGGGCTGCTCAAAAGAAAACGTGCGCGTCGCCTTAATAATCGGCGGCAATCTGCGCCCGAAATCATTCTCCTCACTGTATAAACCGGACGGAATATCCACACTGACCACCTCCCTTTCACTCCGGTTGATAAACTCTATCAGCATGGCGTATCCACCTTCCAGCTCTCGATTCAGCCCTGTCCCGAAGAGACCGTCGATCACCACACTGTCATGACGCATAACCGGTGGTGTAAATTCATCGCGAACCTCCTGCAAGTGACTGCCGGGAGTATCCAGAAGTCGCTGTCTGTTAGCCTCGCACGAAGGGGATAAAGAGCCGCTGGTATTAAAAAGTATCACCTGCACGGAGTAGCTGTCCTCAAGCAACAAACGTGCTATAGCCAAAGCATCGGCGCCATTGTTTCCCCGCCCGGCGAAAACAAACACATCGTTGCGCCGGGGCATATAATGACGATTAAACTCATAAACAAAAGCACGCGCAGCACGTTCCACCAAGTCTATATGCTCAATGGATTCGCTGCGCATGGTGTATCGGTCTAATTCTGCTATTTGCGCTCCGGTGAATATCTTTTTCATACCTGCAAATATTTAACAGAAAAGCAACTTACTCCAGATTGCCGCGAATGATACCTCGCTGGCTGGAAGTAATGAAGTCTAAGATAATGCGCCGCTCTTCCGAATCGGGGAAATCGGCTTTGATCACGGCAAAAGCATCCGTTGTATTCAAGCCACGCTGATACAAGGTGCGGTAAATATCGTTGATGATATAGATTTGCTCTTTGGTGTATCCCCTCCTGCGCAATCCCACAATATTGATACCGCAATATACGGTCGGTTCGCGCCCCACCAGTGTAAACGGAGGGATATCCTTGGAGAAACGGCATCCGCCCTGCACCATGACCTGCGTTCCGATACGTGTAAACTGATGAACAAGCACTCCGCCGCTGATAGTGGCATAATCTGCTATTTCCACTTCGCCAGCGATTTGTGTGGCATTACCTATAATAACGTGATTGCCTACTTCACAGTCGTGCGCCACGTGAGAATAAGCCATTAAAAGACAGTGATCGCCGATAATCGTATGTCCGCGCGATTTGGTACCGCGGTTGATGGTTACACACTCACGGATGGTCGTATAGTCTCCGATAATGGCTACGGTGTCTTCTCCCTCAAATTTCAAGTCTTGAGGGATGTTGGCCACCACGGCACCCGGGTGTACTTCGCAATGTTTACCAAGACGGGCACCGCTCCGAATTACAGCATGGGTGTGTATTACGGAATTATCACCGATAATAACATTATCTTCTATTACGGCAAAAGGCTCAACACGAACATTTTCTCCCAATTTCGCACCGGGGTGAACCACAGCCAAAGGGCTTACTAAACTCTGATTCGACATATTTTACTGTTTATTTCGTTTTATTTATTCTTCACAATCTGAGCCATAAACTCGGCCTCGCAAACGAGTTTGTCTCCCACAAAAGCGAGTCCGCGCATATTGGCCACGCCACGGCGAATTTCCGTAAGCATCCGGAGCTTGAAGAGCAGAGTATCTCCGGGCACCACCTTACGTCTGAACTTCACATTATCGATTTTCAAGAAATAAGTCGAATAACGCTCCGGATCACTCAAAGAATTAAGCACCAGCAAACCGCCCACTTGCGCCATAGCCTCTACCTGCAACACGCCGGGCATTACAGGCTCATCCGGGAAGTGTCCGACAAAAAACGGCTCGTTGCCGGATACGCTCTTCACGCCCACAATCTCGTACTGCCCCAGGTCGATAATCTTATCCACCAGCAAGAACGGATAACGGTGCGGAAGCAATTCCCGAATACGGTTTACATCCATCAAAGGCTCTTTGCAAGGATCATACAGCGGAGCCTGAGACTCATTTTGCTTGATCTCTTTACGAATGGCTTGCCCCATCATATTATTAATGGTATGCCCCGGGCTTCGGGCAATGATACGCCCCACAATCCGACGGCCGATCAAAGACAGATCGCCCAAAACATCAAGCAGTTTATGGCGTGCCGGTTCATTTTCATATTTCAGGGGGCGCGTGTTCAGATAACCCAAAGAAGAGACTTCTTTTTTCGGTACGCCCACAAGGTTGCAGATTTCATCGATACGCTCCTGGCTTAACTCTCTATCATAGATAACCAAAGCATTATCGAGATCTCCTCCCTTAATCAAACCATGCTGTATCAGGGGTTCTATTTCTCGTACAAACACAAAAGTGCGGGCATCGGCTATTTCTTTTTCAAAATCTTCCAGATCGTAAAGCTCCGCATATTGATTGCTCAAAATCGGAGAATCATAGCTGATATGAACATCTACACCAAAACGATCATCCGGCAACAGCAAGATACGGGAGTCTCCCTTATTCACTTCTTTACGATGCATCACAATGTAGTTTTCTGCCGGGAAAGTTTGCTCTACTATGCCCACACGTCTTATGTTCTCGATATAATCACGTGCACTCCCATCTAAAATAGGGAATTCAGGGGCATCGACATCGATATAACAATTATCCACATTCATGGCAAAAAGAGACGCCATAGCATGTTCGATGGTACTGACCGTCACCTCGCCTTTGCCCAGCACAGTGCCACGCTCCGTAGCTACCACATACTCGGACAGAGCCGGTATTTCGGGGGTACCATCCAAATCCACACGACGTATTACACGACCCGTATTATCGGGTGCGGGGTGAAAAGAGATGTTGATATTCAACCCCGTATGCAGTCCTTTACCGCACAGGCTAAAGCTGCCTCCTAATGTTTGCTGATTTTGTGTCATTGCAATATATCTTATTGTTTTTCTTTTACATATAACTTTTTTTCCAGTTCTCTCACGCGTTTCTCCAATTCGGACAACCGGCTCAACTGCACATAAGTACGCATGGCTTTGCCGGCTTCCATAGCAGGCGATCCCATAATATTTTTGCCATCCTCGATATTACCCAGAATACCGGTCTGTCCACCGGCTTTCACATGATTGCCGATCTTCAAATGACCGGCCACACCCACCTGACCGCCAAGCTGACACCACTGGCCCACATGCGTAGATCCGGCTAAACCGGCCTGAGCTGCCATTACCGTATGCTTACCGACAACACAATTATGGGCAATCTGAACGAGATTGTCCAGTTTAACACCCTTACTGATGATCGTATTACCCATAACGGCACGATCCACACAAGTATTGGCCCCGATTTCGACATCATCTTCTAAAATAACGCCTCCGAGTTGCGGAATCTTGTGATAACCGTCTTCTTCGGGTGCAAATCCGAAACCATCGGCTCCGATTACAACCCCTGCATGCAACAGGCAACGTCTACCTATCTTAACGCCGCTATAGACCGTAGCATGCGGATAAATCTCGGTCTGTTCTCCTATTTGCACACCTTTACCGATATAAACATAAGGGTAAATACAGCATCCGCTACCGATTACACACCCACGGTCAACATAAGCATAAGCGCCGACATAGGCATCCTCGGGGATTATCACCCCTTCGGCTACGATAGCTGTCGGGTGAATACCGACAGGCCGATCGGCCTTTTCTGCCTGCTGCACCATCTGCAAAAGCTGGGCTAAAGCTGCATAAGCATCAGGCACACGGATTAACACAGCTTCTATCTTTTCACGAGGTTCGAACGTTTTGTTTACCAAAACAGCCGTCGCTTTGGTGGTATAGATAAAAGACTCGTATTTCTCATTGGCCAAAAACGTCAAATCACCGCTTTTGGCATCTTCTATCTTTCCGAACGCACTTACTTTGGCAGAGGGGTCACCTTCTATGGTACCGCCAACAACTGCCGCTATTTGTTCTACAGAAAATTCGGGTATCATCAAATAATATTGTTCTTAATCAATGCATCTTCCATCTGCCTCCTCAGTTTACCGGCTTCTTCGGCAGCATACAGGGCGAAACTTTCAGTATTATCGGCATAAATAATACTGCGCGAAGCATTTACGATCAGGCCGCACGTTTTATTCAAACCATACTTAACAACCTCTTCGAGACTTCCATTCTGTGAACCGATGCCGGGCACCAGCAAAAAGCTGTCGGGTACAATTGCACGAACACGCTCCAGCATCTGAGCCTTGGTTGCTCCCACCACGTACATCAGTTGTTCTGAGTTTTCCCACGTTTTAGAAATACGTAACACACGTTCAAAGAGATACTCCCCTTTTTCATCCTGCATCATCTGAAAATCCGCCGAACCCTGATTGGAAGTCAAAGCCAGCAGAATCACCCATTTACCGGGATACAGCAAGAAGGGAGAAACACTGTCGGAGCCCATATACGGAGATACGGTGATGGCGTCCACATGGGAGTTCTCAAAGAAAGAACGCGCATACATGCTGCTGGTGTTTCCGATATCTCCGCGTTTGGCATCGGCTATAATCAACTGATCGGGGTATTTCTCACGCAAATACGAAACAGTCTTGTCAAAAGCCTGAATGCCGAAAGCCCCCATACTCTCGTAAAAAGCCAGATTGGGTTTATAGGCAATGCAATACTCCGCTGTGGCATCGATAATCCGGCGGTTGAACTCAAAGATAGGATCATCTTCGTGTTGCAAATGTTCGGGCAATCTGCGCACATCCGTATCCAATCCCACACAAAGGAATGAACGCTTGCGCTTAATATTTTCAAAAAGGTCTTCTTTTGTCATAATCTTATACTCTTTTCAGGAGAACAAAAAATCGATGGACACCCCGGCATCGGAGGTAATCGCTATAATTCCGCCTCCTTCATTCGCTCAATGTTTTCGGCTACGATCAGTTCATCGATAATGGGCTGTACATGGCCATCCATAATAGCCGAAAGGTTATAAAGGGTCAAATTGATCCGATGGTCTGTTACCCGTCCCTGAGGATAATTATAGGTACGGATTTTAGCCGATCTGTCTCCGGTAGAAACCATCGTCTTTCTTTTGCTCGCAATAGCCTCGTTATGTTTAGTAATCTCGATCTCATACAGTTTGTTTCTGAGCATCTGCCAGGCCAGTTCACGGTTCCCGGTCTGTGTACGGGCTTCCTGACAAATCACCACTATGCCCGTAGGTTTATGCGTCAACTGAACTTTGGTTTCGACCTTGTTCACATTCTGTCCGCCGGCACCGCCGGAACGGCTTGTTTGCATCTCCACATCGGCAGGATTGATCTCCACATCCACCTCATCGGCTTCGGGCAATACAGCCACCGTGGCTGCAGAAGTATGCACGCGTCCCTGCGTTTCGGTGGCCGGCACACGCTGTACGCGATGTACGCCGCTTTCGTATTTCAGCACTCCATAGACTCCCTCGCCGGTTACGGTAAAGATAATCTCCTTAAACCCTCCGGCGGTTCCTTCTGTGTAACTGGTTACTTCGGTTTTCCAACCTTTGCTCTCACAATACTTGATATACATCTTATAAAGGTCACCGGCAAAAATCGCCGCTTCATCACCGCCCGTGCCTCCACGTATTTCCATCACCGCATTTTTTTCGTCTTCAGGATCGGCCGGCACCAGAAGCATTTTTATCTCTTCTTCGAGCCGGGGCAGTTTTTCCTCCGCTTCACCGATAAGTTCGCGTGCCATTTCGCGAAGTTCGGGATCGCCTTCATTTTGCATGGTCTCCCGCCCTTCCTGTATGGTATCCATGGCATTCTTATACTCGTTCCCCTTATCTAATATCTTTTGCAGGTCTCTGTATTCTTTACTCAGTTTGGCATATCTTTTCTGGTCTGCAATAACCTCAGGAGAAGAAATCATCGTGCTGATTTCTTCAAAACGGGCATGCAAACCTTCTATGCGTTGCAACAATTCGTTGTTATCTGCAGTCATATATCATTCGTTACCGTATTCTATCGTTCCGTACGGAGTCTTCAGAGTCAGCCTGTTCTGTTCCGCATCCTCCACACGCCCCACTACCCGGGCTGCAATACCGAAACTTTCAGAAATTTCCACTATTCTTCGGGCATCTTCAGAAGAAGGCACATAAAACTCCATACGATGTCCCATATTGAACACCTTATACATCTCTCTGGGCGGAGTACCGCTCTCTCTCTGTATAAGGTCGAACAGGGGAGGTACAGGCAATAAATTATCTTTGATTACGTGTTTGTTCTTCAAAAAGTGCATGATTTTGGTTTGTGCACCGCCCGAGCAGTGCACCATACCGTGAATGCGGGTTCTCATTTCATCAAGAACCTTTTTCACCACCGGAGCGTAAGTACGCGTGGGAGAGAGTACCAGCTTTCCGGCATCCAAATCGACGCCCTTCACTTTGTCGGTTAGCTGCAGAGAACCACTGTATACCAGACTTTCGGGAAGGGCATGATCATAGCTTTCGGGATATTTTCGGGCCAGATAATGGGCAAAGACATCGTGTCTCGCACTGGTCAGTCCATTACTCCCCATACCGCCGTTATACACATCTTCATAGGTTGCTTTCCCATAAGAAGCCAATCCTACAATGATATCACCGCCTTTGATGTTGGCATTATCGATCACATCACTGCGTTTCATGCGACAGGTAACAGTACTGTCCACAATAATCGTGCGTACCAAATCTCCCACATCGGCAGTCTCCCCCCCCGTAGAGTAAGCATCGACTCCCATCTTCCTGAGAGTTGCAAGCAGCTCTTCGGTTCCATCGATGATAGCCGAAATCACCTCCCCGGGTATCAACAGTTTATTTCGCCCTATCGTGCTCGATACCAATATATTGTCGACGGCTCCCACACAGAGCAAATCATCGATATTCATAATCAAAGCATCCTGGGCAATACCTTTCCAGACCGACAGATCTCCGGTCTCCTTCCAGTACATATAGGCCAAAGCACTTTTGGTGCCGGCACCATCGGCATGCATGATATTACAATACTCCGGGTCTCCTCCCAGCAAATCGGGAATAATTTTGCAAAAAGCTCCGGGATACAACCCTTTATCTACATTCTTAATGGCTCGATGCACATCTTCCTTAGAGGCCGAAACACCACGCTGAATATATCGTTCGTTCATAATCCGTATTATCTGAGACGCAGCACATCGCCTTCCAAAGGCAGATAATCTCCGTCCGCATTATTCATTTTATAAAGTTTGCTCATCTTCACCCCGAAACGCTGTGCGATGCTGTGCATAGAGTCTCCCACACGCACCACATAGGTATAGTACGGAGGCTCTGCCCTGTTGTGTTTGGCTTGCAGATAGACCACATCCCCCTTTTTAAGCACAAAATCTTCAGGGGCATCGTTATATTTGGCCAATTTATGGGGTTTCATCCCCATATCGTCGGCAATAGACTGGAATGTATCGCCATCTTCTGCCAATACATACAACAAATTATAGCTCAGGTAAGCATCTCTCAGGAGCGGTGAAGACTTTCGGTATTTATCATTGCGGGATTTCATCTGCCTGAAACTCTTGCCCCCGTCATACCAGGAAGGATAATAGCCTTTATCCAGAGCATAAAGTTCATAATCCTCTACAATTTTTATCAAACGGTTGGCATAACCGCGATCCGTGGCATAACCACACTGCTGCAAACCTTTAGCCCATCCCCTGTAATCATCGGGGGCTAAGCGGAAAAGTTCTCTGTATCGAGCCTGTTTAAGAAAAATGGAATGGTCCTTATAAGAATCTCTCCAGGAAGAATAGCTGCGAAAACATTCGTTCCGGCGATCATCATCCCGATAAGCACGAGGGCCTGTCCATGTTTTATGACACTTGATACCAAAATGATTGTTGTGCTCCACTGCCAAACTGCTGGTGCCGGCTCCCGTTTCGAGCAATCCCTGCGCCATGGTAATACTTGCCGGTATCTTATGGTATTTCATTTGCGAAATGGCCTCGTCGCTATGTTTGTAGATATAATTCATATAAACCGAATTTCGTTTTGCTTGCTGGGCATTTAGCGCACAGGCAAACAAAGCAATCAGGCAAACACCGACAAGAAACCGTATATTCAATCGTTCGGTCATATTATCATTCAAATTAGGCATACATAAATTATGCGTTTACCAAACACATAATCTATGCCAACCTTGCAATTTACAAAAATACAAAAAAAGGCGATGTGTTTTCAATGAATATTCTTATACACTCAATATATGCCCACAAAAAAGTTTCGCTGCTTCCGGAGAATCAACCCGAAAAGCAGCGAAACCGTCAGCTATATTTTTCCCGGAAATTTTCCGTTAAAAAAGGGATTTCGCAGACTGATGTTTAAGCAGCTGTTTTTCAAACTTTTTCATATCGGATGAATCTTTCCCTCCGGATGTTTTTTCTTTCAATCTAAAGAAATGGAGATCCACCACCGGCATATCCATATCGTTATATTTAATCCATCTGACTACCATAACGAGTTTCTTCGTTTTATTTTCAAAATAATGCCAGTCTTCATTCAAACCTTTTAGCCCGAGGTATTGATAACCATCCCGTTTGGCGAGAGCTCTAAACTCATCTGTAAGATAGGTCTGACCGAATACTTCATAAAACACAAGGCTTTGTTTGGTATAATACGAACCGGTTTCGCTCAAAGTAGTCGGTTTCCCTTCTACTTTATCGATGTAATAAGAACGGGCCACCAAATCCGGCGTATTCTTCACATCAAAATACAGGAAATTGGTTTTCTCATTCTCCAGATTGGACTCATCCTTGTTATACTCTCCACCATGCTCCTTTTCATAAGCAAAAACATCTTCCGTCTTATCCTTGCCAAAACCTGTCAATGTATAAGGAATTTCCTTAAAGGTAGGCATGGGAACAGGCTGACGGGGAATAATAACAAACACCGCACGTGCTTTTTCTTTCTCTATACGCGCTGCTATTACAAACGGTTTGCCGTCTGCCTCCACACTCTTGCTATATGCAACGTTATCACCGGAAACTTCTTTTTCAAAGCCTTCATCAATCAAAGCCCGCTCCATTTCAGGTTTGGTCAAATCTTCCGGATTTTCAGCTTTCAGGTTTACCGAAGAAAGTGTTCCTTTGAAGAATAAATAAGTGATGGCAGGGAAAACACGACTTTTGGTTTTGAAAGTCACTTCTTTCTCTCCGAATGTCCCCCAATCGATAGAGAGATAGCTTCTACGATTTTCCTCAAAACGTTTTACATCACCCATCGAAGCTCCGGGTTGCAAACATGGCAGGATGTAGCTCATCACTCCGTTTTGTTTAACAACAAACTCCTTAATGCCCTTGCCGGCCATATCGGAGATATAAATCTTGGCTATCCGGCTTGCGTCATTCTTATTCTCCGACACTTCAACTTCAACCACACTCTTATAGGATCGTTTCATTACTTTGAGCCAGTCTGCTTCTGTTGTTACCTTCCAGTCTTTCACATTCGTTTCCACATCGAACTGGTATTTTCCACCCCATTGATCGACATCTATACGATCCGGAATGGGAACGATATTCACAGCCGAGGCCTCCTGCTTCAGGTGTATTGTTTTACCTACACCCGCAACAACCATAATATCAGCCTCTCGTTGTTGAGCACTTATATTTTCCGAAACTTTAATCACCAATGAATTACCGGACTGACTCAATTTAACCCAATCTGCATTGGCTACAAAAACCCACTCGCTCTGATTAGTTGTAACGGTGATCGTTTTTTCCGAAGCTGTTTTAGGAAAACTCAATTCGTATTCGGATAAAGATAAAGTGGGTTCTTCGGTATCATCGGAAGAACAGGAATAGGTAAAAAATGCGGTTAAAAGCATCATCAAAAATAACAATGTTTTTTTCATAAGATAATAAATCTAAAAATGTAACACATTAGAAAATTAACACCTAACTATATCAAAAAATTCAGTTCCTGCTTACAAAGCAGTACACTATTGTAGATTTAAGGACACACATACGGAATTTCAAAAAAACCGATGGGAAACACATGGCAAATTCACACCCGGATTATATTGTTTCAAAAGGAGTAAATTTTAATTGGAGCACAAGATAAATGGAAAAATCGACAAAACAAATTATTTCAACAAAAAGAAGAAAATTTCACACACTTTGCCACAAATTACAACCAGAAAAAAACAAAAAGAAAGAATTACTCACAAAAAGACAGTATTAAACCAAAAAGACCAAACAATTTTAAGACCATTTCCAGAATTTTCTGCAAAAAAAGATTTGAAAATTGAAATATCCAGACATCGAACCCACATAAAAACAAAGCCTCAAAGAACAAAAATTTTCTCTGCCTGACGGTTGAAAATCCGTAGCGCTACGGATTTTCAACGAAGTTAACTTGGATTTTTTTTCTTTGCCTGAAGAATTTTGAACCGTCAGGCAGAGATTTTTTCAGTACACGTCAGTACACGTCAACGCGTCACGTCACACACATCATCATCAAGTACAGGTCATCAATGATCTTTATATTTATTAAATTTGTACTAAAGGAGTTACCTACTCCAGCATGTATATAAAACAAATTCAGACAAGAATCAGCCACCTCGTCCGAACAAAATATTTCAACAAAAAGGTTTGCCGGTTGAAAAATTTAATACCACATCTGTAACGTGATCGCATGAAGACACAAGATTTAACTAATACCATCGTTCGTGATCGAGGGTCATAAGGCCTTTGCAATTTTGTTATTAACTCTTTTTTTCCGAATCCCGATAATCGGGGTTTGCTACGGATCGAAATACTACAAAACACTATTTTATAAAATCAATGAAAACAAAATTATTTTCGACATTATTTTTATTGTTTGCCTTTATCACTACCTCATGCCAAAAGAATGAACAGGAAGAACCGATACTTACGATCGTCGAAAAAAACCTCGAATTTCCCAAAATGGCATCAGAAAAAACAATAACCATAACCACAAACCGGTCGGATTGGACTGCAATAAGCAATGTAGACTGGATCGAACTGACACAGTCTGAAAACACCTTAACCGTAAAAGTACTTGCAAACCCCTTGACCAAAGAGCGGAAAGGTGAAATTATGGTCGTCGCCGGCATCGGAAGAAAAATTCTTGTCACACAAAAAGCCTCCGACATCAGTATCGTTTCGATACCGGACAAATTAGACATTGACCAATGGGGCGGAAAGTATCAGTTCGACATTGTTGCGAATGTGCAGGATTGGGTTATCAGCACGGACGTGGATTGGGTTAAAATAACCCCTAAGAACCATAAAAACGAAGTTCTTGTAGAAGTAAGCGAAAACAAAAGCAGAGAGGCTCGCAAGGCAAGACTGCTTTTATCCGGAGCCGATAAAAAAGCACCCAAAGAAATCTTCATCGAGCAATCCGGAGCTATGCACTACATTCTGCCATTACTGGATCTGAATGCAACAGAAGCCGATGTAAAAGCTTTCGAACTGGGGCGCAAAAGCAACATTAAAATAGACATGGGCTATATCTCCGGCGGTTCGATTACCTGGGAGACTGCAAGCCCGATTTTCCCAATAGTACAATACGGGTTCTACCAAAAATCTCTTGATTATATCTACATGGATGTCAGTAACAACGATATCTACAATGACCCGGAATTCCTGAAAATGCTCGAAAGCAACAACTTTGTAAAAGTTTCAGACTCGGAATATGAGAAAGAGGCAAACAAAGGCGATAAAGTCTATATCATCAATGCAAAATTTATGCAAGGGGATTCGGGAAAGATTATTTTCTCCATCGTTCCCAAACAACCTGCCCCACTGCCCACATTCGACAAGCTGCCGTATGGACTTACCGACTTTAACAATGCAACATTGGATGACGTAAAGAAATATGAAAAAGAACATAACGGCACCATGAACGATGGTTTATGCGTTATAAACGACCCTAAAATGTCGGAAAATTATTACTTCTTCGATGTCAAAAACATGCCCGACACAAAAGGAAGGGCATATTTCTTATACAAGAGAAATGGAAAACTTTCTGAAACAGCTCAATATTTTACGAAACAAAGTCTTGTTTTCTACGAAGCGGAAGGGTTTACTCTGGTGACAGCCGAATTTAAGGCTCTGTGCAAAAAAGAAGGATTCTTTTATGTCGGTTACAGCGGCGGATGGCATCAGTTTAGAAACAATGAGAAAAAACTTGGCATTGCAATTCGCTGGGTAACCTTACAGGATTTGGGCCCTGTCATCGACTTACATCTGTTCTCTACGGTAGCTCCTTCTTCAAAAAAATATGAAGAAAAGCAATATACGACCCATCGATACAGATAAGCTAACGCGCAAGACTTTACGATAAATTTATCTATACCGAGAGGGGCTGTGCCAAAATTCATTTTGACACAGCCCCTCTTTTATAAAAACAGCAATACACCTTGAAGAATACCACAATAAAACGGTATGGCTAAAGCGTTTCTTAAAAAGAAAACATTGCGTTTTGATTGTTAAAAACAACGCAAGATTCTTTATTTACTGAAACTTATTGCACTTTTTGGTTAAATTTGTGCAAGAGGATGTTTATGTTTAATCTTTAATAAGCTTTAAGTCTTGTCGAAAACGAAGGAATTGATGTTGGATGTGGCGAGGCAGCTCTTCGCCCGGTTCGGTGTAGCTAAAACAACGATGAATGACATCGCAGACGCTGCACATAAAGGCCGCCGTACGATCTACACCTATTTCAAAAGTAAAGATGAAATTTTTGAGGCTGTTATCGAGCGCGAACTGAATAAGCTCTATTGTGAACTGGAGGAAGTCTATCATGGAGGGTTGAGACCTGACAGAAAACTATTGGCTTTTACTTACAGGCATCTGAATGCCATGAGAGAACTGGTCATGCGCAACGGGTCGCTGCGAGCAGACTTTTTCAAGGATATATGGACGGTAGAAGAAGTCAGAAAGAGTTTTGACCGCCGCGAGCAGCAATTGATTCGGAATATCCTCGACGATGGGATAAATCAGGGGCTTTTCAATCTGCCCGACAGCAATATGATGTCAAGACTCATACAAAACTCTATGAAAGGACTCGAAGTTCCATTTATCAGCGGACACCTGAGAACCCCCGGTTCAAAGGAGTTCGAACGTCTTTTTTCGAATGCAAAATTCTTGATTTTCCAGGGTATCTGTACACCCGAAGGGCGCAGACTGCGTGAAGAAGATCACGATGCAGACATAGCAAAGATTTGAATGTTGGATGTTTAATATCTATCAAATAGATTTATGAAACTGTTAGAAAACAAAGTAGCGCTGATTACAGGCGCAGGACGGGGCATCGGACAGGCCATTGCCCGGAAATATGCACAGGAAGGTGCAGATGTAGCTATAACCGATCTGAAAATAGATGAGACGGTAGAGGCTTTTATCGAAGAATTGAAAGCCATGGGCGTGCGTGCAAAGGCTTATGCCTCTAATGCGGCGGAATTCGATGCCGCTCACGAGGTGGTAAATCAGATTGTGGCCGACTTCGGGCATCTGGATATTTTGGTTAACAATGCCGGTATCACGCGCGACTCGCTGATGATGCGTATGACCGAACAGCAATGGGATGCAGTGATCAATGTGAATCTGAAAAGCGCTTTCAATCTTATCCATGCAGCAACACCGGTTATGATGAAACAGCGCCAAGGCAGCATCATCAACATGGCTTCGGTGGTGGGTGTATCCGGTAATGCGGGACAGGCGAACTATTCGGCAAGCAAAGCCGGCATGATCGGTTTAGCCAAAAGCATCGCCAAGGAAATGGGTTCACGCGGAGTACGTGCCAATGCTATCGCTCCGGGCTTTATCATTACCGAAATGACCAATGTGCTTAGTGAGGATGTTAAAAAACAATGGGCACAGCAAATTCCGCTGAGAAGAGGCGGTACGCCGGAAGATGTAGCAAACGTAGCAGTATTTCTGGGTAGCGATCTTTCTTCTTATGTTACCGGGCAGGTTATCTCTGTTTGTGGGGGGATGAATTGTTAATTTATGTAAATTCATTATCTTTACACCCGGATTTATTAAATAAATGTTCTATCCCGTTAAAAAGAAAGAAATGATGAAGAAATTTTTTTATACAATCATTGTATTGGTTGGTTTAGCAGTTTCGGCGAATGCTCAGTCTGTATTCAGAAAAGGAGAAAGTATGCTGAACTTAGGTTTGGGGTTAAACTCATTAAATAACTATACAATGGTTATTCCTCCTCTGTCTGCATCTTATGAGTTAGGATTGGCAGACAACATTTTCAGCAATGGAAACGGAAGCCTTGGGCTAGGTGCTTATATCGGTTATGCCAGCTATAAGTATAAGCCTTATAAGGTTAACAGCCTTAAAGAAAATCACTTTGTTATAGGTCCCCGTTTGGCTCTGCACTATGGTTTCTTGGGTAAATTGGATACTTATCTGGGACTTATGTTAGGCTATCGCAGCGTCTCTCTTTCCGGAGACTTCGGTGATATAGACTCTACAAGCTCAGGCCTGGCATGGAATCTGAATATCGGTGCCCGTTACTTCTTCACTCCGAAAGTGGGAGCCTTTATGGAACTGGGATACGGTATTTCCAATGTCAATTTGGGTGTTACCTTCAGAATGTAATCGAACCTTTCCCTATAAACAACAAAAAACCGGAAGATTGATTTCT
Source organism: Porphyromonas macacae DSM 20710 = JCM 13914 (assembly GCF_000379945.1). GTDB lineage: Bacteria > Bacteroidota > Bacteroidia > Bacteroidales > Porphyromonadaceae > Porphyromonas > Porphyromonas macacae. Next base: position 444,074 of record NZ_KB904124.1, on the reverse strand, counting down.
TCCGGTTTTTTATTGTTTTATAATCAATGAGTCAGAGCATTCCACAAATTATCGTCCGGTGCCGGTGCCGTTACATCGATATCTTTATCTGAAACGGGATGAATGAAGCTGATATTGCGCGAGAGCAGGCCTATGCTACCATCCGGATTGCTGCGCGGCGCACCGTACTTAAGGTCGCCTTTTATCACACAACCGATGGCAGCAAGCTGGCACCTTATCTGATGATGACGCCCCGTATGCAACCGCACTTCCAGCAAATGATATTTATCTGTAGAGGAAAGCAATTTGTAGCTTAACCGTGCTTCTTTACTCGACGGCTGGGGCGTACTATAAGCATAGCTTTTGTTTTGTTTTTCGTTGCGAACGAGATGGTGCGTAATCGTATCTTCGTTTTTTGGTGGCTTCCTGCAAACAACTGCCCAATAAGTTTTCTTCACATCGCCTTTCCTGAAAAGTTCGCTCATCCGGCTTAGGCCCTTACTTGTTTTGGCAAAAACAACGACACCGCCCACCGGCCTGTCCAAACGATGCACCACACCCAGAAAAACATTACCGGGCTTGGAATACTTTTCCTTGAGCCAGTTTTTCAGTAATTCAACGAGCGGTTCATCGCCCGTTTTATCTCCCTGAACGATTTCACCCGGTTTCTTGGCTATAATCAGCAGATGATTGTCTTCATACAGAACCGTGGGAGTAAAACGATCGGTGTGAGTTACTTGCGAAGTTTGCAACGTTTTACTGTTTTTTTGAGTTTTCCTTAAGTTTATTTATTTCGGCCTGCAGTTGCTCAATGGTATTATTTTGATTTTGTATTGTCAACAACAAGGCATTCAACTCTTCATTCTCCACTGAACTGGGGAACTGACTTTCCACACGAAGTAAAAAGTCGCTGAGCACATTCATATAGTTATTGAAAGCATCGTAAGAAGACTGGTAAGGACTGTAGGGGTTATTTTTCTTCGATGTACTCATATAATACAAATGATCGGAGCTCTGGAGATACAACCACTCCTGCAGGAGACGACGATCCTGAGACATCCGTATCCGTTCGCCCCACTTGACATACTTCTCTATCACGCCCTGCTGCAGAATATTGCCGTTCCAGTAGTTCGTACTCTTTTCCTCACCGGACCAACTGATGGGATAAACCACAGACAGCTGGTCTACCGGTTTCTGCTTCTTCACAACCTCAGATGGGGTGGCAAAAGAAACGTCGTAATTGTATGCCATATCCGGTAGAGCCCTAAAAAAATCAAAGATTCCGGAATGTGCAGGATGATCTATGCCTAAAACGGCATAATTCAGAAAGATATTGACTACATCCTCGCCTATGGGAAGCCATTTGATACGCTCCAAAAACTTATCGGCCGTCACGGGATAATCCGGAGAATCGTAACGGGTAAAATTTGCGCCGATCATATCCGACAATCCCGCATTGCGCAACAAGAGTTTGACTTTGCCGGTCGAAGCCGCCTTGTACAGATAGTTCGGACTTTTCCAACCCAGAATATGTCTGGCACCCTCGGTTACAATCGTTTGTACCCCTTCAGCGGCAACCACCCTGGCTATATCGTCCGAGTATATAAGTTCGGGATTATGGAAAACCTTTGTATCCACACCGAAAACGGCCTTGATTTTAGCCCGATGCATCTTCAACTGATTTCTGAACTCCACCTCATCATAGAGCGCCGAAATCGAGTGAGCGTAAGTCGTTGCCAGAAATTCCACACGCCCCGTTTCTGCAAGCTCACGGAAACTTTCGATCAGCTCCGGCTTATGATACTCCATCTGCTCGATGGCAAGCCCCGAAATAGAGAAAGTAACCTTAAAGTCGGGGTGCTTGTGCAAAAGCTCCAGCATCATCTTATTTGCCGGCAGATAACTCTGTTCGGCTACCCGCAAGAATATATCTTCATTCTGAAAATCATCGTAATAATAATGGTCGTTACCGATATCGAAAAAACGATACCGTTTGAGTCTGAATGGCTGATGCAGCTCAAAGTATAGACAGATCTGTTTCATTACCTAACCAATTTATCATATATGTTTCTAACCTTAAGCCCTGCGGCTTCCCAGGTCAAGTTATTGACTTCCTTAAGTCCCTCTTCCTTTAAGAAGGTATGGAGTTCGGGGTAAGTGATAAGCGCATACATAGCGTCCGCCATGGCATCCACATCCCAATAATCCACTTTTATGGCATATTCGAGGATTTCGGCACAACCCGATTGATGCGAGATGATACTGGGCACACCGCACTGCATGGCTTCCAAAGGAGATATGCCGAAAGGTTCGGAAACCGATGGCATCACATATACGTCGCTGGACTTAAAGACTTCGTAAACCTGCTGTCCTTTCATAAAACCGGTAAAGTGGAACCGGTCTGAAATCTCGTGCCGGGCAGCCAGCCTGATCATCTCATCCATCATATCGCCGTTACCCGCCATAACAAATCGCACATTATCGGTATTTTTCAGCACTTTGGCCGCAGCTTCGACAAAAAACTCCGGTCCTTTCTGCATGGTAATACGTCCCAGAAAAGTGATGACCTTTTCTTTCACCCCTCGCATATCCGGCAGAGAAAGAATGGCTGGCGACAAAGGAGTCACGGCATTATGCACAGTAGTCACTTTTTCAGGCGGTTGCCCGTATTTTTCTATAACTGTTTTCCGTGTCAGATTGCTTACGGTAATAATGTGATCCGCATGGTTCATACCGTCCTTTTCTATGGCAAAAACCTGCGGATTTACATTGCCCCTGCTCCGGTCGAAGTCCGTAGCGTGCACATGTACCACCAAAGGTTTTCCCGTAACGCTCTTGGTGTGTATTCCTGCCGGATAGGTCAGCCAGTCGTGAGAATGTATGATATCGAAGTCGAGCGAGCGAGCGATAACCCCCGCCATAATCGAATAATTGTTGATCTCTTCCAGCAGGTTGTCCGGATATCTTCCCGAAAACTGGATTGCCCCCAATTCATTCGTTCCGATATAATTGAAATCGGCATAAATATGATCTCTCAGCCGGTAGTAAAGCTCCGGAGACATTTTATTGCCCAGCTGTTCATGCACATAATCATAATCATGATCTCTCCACACCACAGGAGTTTCGGAGGCCCCGATCAGCGTCAGGAAACTTTTATCTTCATCGCCCCACGGTTTCGGAATAACGAATGTAATATCCATGTCGGATTGCTGCGCCATGCCTTTCGTCAATCCGAAACTGGCGGTTCCCAACCCTCCCAGAATATGCGGAGGAAATTCCCATCCAAACATCAATGCTTTCATACGTATTGTATAATGGGGTTAATTTCGTCTTCTTCGTTCTTCTTCGCCTCGTCCAGCAAGTGCAAGGCACGTATGATTTCCCCCACACTCATGGCAAAGGAAATAGCTCCCCGGCTTTTGTACGGCGGATTGCCGTCGAACAGCTCGCTGATGGTGCCGATACCGTGCAAATGAACCTCTTCTTCCATTCCGATAAGGATACGTTCGATAAAAGAAATACCTGCCCGTCCGTTTACTTTCAGATAAGATTCGCAGTAGGCACCGAGCAGCCAGGGCCACGCAGAGCCGTTATAATAGGAGAGTTCCCGTTCGTATTGAGATGGCCCGCAGATCCCCTTGAAACCTTCGCTTTTAGGACTTAGCGAACGCAAACCTTTCGGGATAAGAAGCTCACGGGTAACAAATTCGAGTACCTTACGCTGCTGTGGACGCGTAAGGGGCGAATACGGCAACGATACGGCAAAAATCATGTTCGGCCTTACGCTCCAATCCTGCAGAGCTTCTTCACGAACATAGTCGAAGAGATAGTCATACCGGTTATGAAAAACTTTTACAAAACTTTCTTTCGCTTTTTCGGCCAGCGGTCGGTATGTCTCTTCTTCTTCGGGATAGAGCTCGCTAAGAAAACACAAGGCGTTATACCACAAGGCATTCAACTCTACGATGTATCCCTCACGCGCCACCACGGCCTTGCCATCGAGTTTTGCATCCATCCACGTCAGGGGGCGTCCGTCGCTCTCGACATAAAGCAAGCCGTTGGGTACGATACGTGCCAGAGGATGTATATTCTTTCGATAGTACTCCACAATATCTTTCACAGCCTTACCGTATTTCCGTCTGGCCGTTTCCAGATCTCCCCATTGGGCATATTGCTGAATAACCCACACATACCAGACTCCGATATCAGGGTCACCGATATTGCGAATCTCAGGCGTTATCTCTTCCTGATCGATGAATTTGTACATCAACGGCGTAAACGTGTTCATGATCCGCTCGAAACGCTCCGGTGCATCGGATAGCAGCGTGCATCCCGGTAGCGAAACCAGCATATCCCGCGTGCGGGCTGCAAACCATGGATAGCCGGCCAGCAGATAGCCGTCCGTAGGTGTCGGCCTGTAGTAAAACTGCTGCGATGCATTCATCAGACAATGTTTGAAGTCCTTTTTGGGGATACGCTCCGCTACTTCGCGATTAAAAAGACCCTCCAATTCCTCAGGATTTATTTCTTCCAATCCGGCGGTAAAGTAAACCGGTCGGTTCTTCTTGATAGTACACGTAAAGTATCCGGGCACATACAAGTCTTCCAGATATTCGTACCCGCGTTCACGCTCTTTGAGATAAGCAATGTTTTCATTCCAGTGCGGCTCCGAAACAAAATCGATGTCCTCCGCCGTAAACTGCATGAATAGATCCGGATAGGCGTTGTACAGTCTCGTGCGTATACCCCCTTTAACCTGATCGTAAGCTTCGTTGATATCCGTATTTTTATGCGTCAGCATCTTCACATCTCTAAAAGCAAGAAAAGGACTGAACTTGAGTTGCGTTTTACTGTGCGCCTCAAGCAGGGTATATTTCAAAATGATTCGATGCTGGAAATGACAGAAGAGATGCTCCCGACGCATCACCACTCCCCCCACCCGGTAAGTGGTCGATGAAGTCACATCGACATTGTACTCTCGAATATACTTGTTGCCCTTGGGGCTGAACACATCTCCCTTATATTCGTGTACGGCAATATTAAAAGGAGCGTCATGCTGAATGATGGTTAAATCCAGAGACGATAGAAGTACATGATTGTTATGGCTCAACTCCGGAATAGGCACCACCAGCAATCCGTGATATTTTCGAGTATTGCACCCTACGATGCTGGAGCAGCTGTAAGCGCCCATTCTGTTTGTGCGCAACTGTTCGTACTGGAGCGATTCATCGAGGTTAGACATGAGCCGTCTGTCAAACTTTAAGTAACTCATGGGCATTTAATTAAAGGCTGTGAGACTTCTTTTTGCTAAGATATCGTTTTTTTATTGGATTTTTACTGCTCGAAAAGCCTTCAAAGAAAGAAAACAAGCTTGTTTTCACAATTTATTCGAGGAAATGCCACTTATCAGGGATTAAAGATATGCAGAAGTTGCAGAAAACACTTGTTTTCCAGAGAACCGGTACTGTAAGAACAGATATAAATCTCCGAAAGATATCAAGGCTCCAGCTTGAGAAATCAATCAGTCCATTGAACGAAGAAATTATTTCATTTACGCAATCTGCCCATCAAGCTCGCTATACCCTTGGCGGAGGGATGCGTTTGTGCCTATGTATCATGCGTTTTGCTTCATTTAATGTAACTTTGCCGAAAATATATAAAAGAATGCAAGATATTAGAAACATTGCCATTATAGCCCACGTGGACCATGGCAAGACAACGCTGGTGGATAAGATGATGCTCGCCGGCAAACTGTTCAGGGACGACAAAGCGGCAGAAGTAGACACTTTTTTGGACAATAACGATCTGGAACGCGAGCGTGGTATTACAATCGTTTCGAAAAACGTAAGCATACAATATAAAGGAACTAAAATCAACATCATAGACACTCCGGGGCACGCCGACTTCGGCGGCGAGGTGGAACGCGTATTGAATATGGCGGACGGCTGCCTGCTGCTGGTGGATGCTTTCGAGGGGCCTATGCCACAGACACGTTTCGTGCTGCACAAAGCCATCGAAATGGGGTTGAAACCGATAGTCGTAATCAACAAAGTAGATAAACCCAACTGTCGCCCTGCCGAGGTACAGGAGTTGGTGTTCGACCTGATGTTCAGTCTGGATGCCACGGAAGAGCAACTCGATTTCCCCACGATATACGGATCGGCAAAAAACGGTTGGATGAGCACGGACTATCAAAAACCGGCCGAAGACATTACGGCTCTTTTGGATGCCATCGTTGCCCATATCCCTGCACCGCAACAAATACAAGGACCGGCACAGATGCTGATTACTTCTCTGGACTACTCTTCTTATGTAGGCCGTATAGCCGTAGGGCGCATACATCGCGGCACACTCAGAGAGGGGCAGGATATCATGCTGTGCAAACGTGACGGCACGAAGCAAAAGATGAAAATCAAGGAGTTAAATACGTTCGAAGGGTTGGGGCGTTCCAAAGTTTCCGAAGTCGGTTCCGGAGATATTTGCGCTCTGATCGGCATAGAAGGATTCGAAATCGGCGAAACAGTTGCCGATGCTTCCGCCCCCGAAGCTTTGAATGCCATTGCCGTAGACGAACCGACCATGAGTATGCTGTTTACCATCAATAACTCTCCGTTTTTCGGCAAGGAAGGTAAGTTCGTAACCTCACGACATATACACGATCGTCTCATCAAGGAGCTGGACAAGAATCTGGCTTTGCGTGTAGAGCCGACGGGATCTGCCGACTCGTGGCTGGTTTATGGCCGGGGCGTACTGCATCTTTCCGTGCTTATCGAAACCATGCGTCGCGAGGGATACGAATTGCAGGTGGGACAACCGCAGGTTATTATCAGAGAAATCGATGGCGTCAAATGCGAACCGGTAGAGGAGTTGACCATCAATCTGCCCGAAGAATACGCCAGCCGCATTATCGATATCGTAACCAAACGCAAAGGTGAGATGACGATGATGGACAGCAAAAACGACCGTGTTTTTCTGGAATTCAAAATACCCTCAAGAGGGATCATCGGTCTGAACAATACCGTTCTTACCGCCTCGGCCGGTGAAGCAGTCATTGCACACCGTTTTATGGACTTCGAGCCCTGGAAAGGCGAAATAGACCGTCGTAATAACGGCTCGATCATTGCATTGGAAAGCGGAACAGCCTATGCCTATGCCCTGAACAATTTGCAAAGCCGCGGGCGCTTTTTTATTTCTCCTCAGGAAGAAGTGTACGGCGGTCAGGTCGTGGGCGAGCATACCAAAGAAGGAGATCTTTGCGTAAATGTGTGCAAAAGTAAAAAACTGACCAACATGCGCGCTTCGGGCAGCGACGACAAGGTAAGCCTTGCGCCGCCCGTGATTTTCAGTCTGGAAGATGCGCTGGAATACATCAAATCCGATGAATACGTAGAAGTTACGCCGAAAAGTATGCGTATGCGCAAGATCACTCTTGATGAAACGGAGCGTAAGCGTCAGGGGCGCCAATCCTGATTTGTTTAGAGGAATTTGCCGGTATTCGGAATTAATATTATATCTTTGTGCCACTATTTCAGAAAGATGATACTTTTCTGTCGTAGTCTTCGGGGTGTAGCGCAGTCCGGTTAGCGCACCTGCTTTGGGAGCAGGGGGTCCCAGGTTCGAATCCTGGTACCCCGACACTTGGGAAACAGGCAGTCGGCTTTTGTCGGCTGCCTGATTTGTTGTTATGCAAGAACAAACAAGACAAAAGTATTATCTTAGAAGCCATTCCATTGTGATATGCCCGAATATATTTAATCCGGGTTCAGGCTGAAAAAGTATGAATAAGATGCAGAAAGAAAAAGAAAACGAGAGTAAAACGGACGCATACTATACCCGTCGTATAAAGGCCGGGCAACGCTTCTATTATATAGACGCAAAAAAAGACAGCAAAGGCAACGATTATCTGGTATTGACCGAAAGCAAAAGCTCGGATCCGAACGGAAAGATAGAGCGTCATCGTATTTTCGTATATCGAGAAGATCTCCAAAAGTTTATGGAAGCACTGGCCGACGTAGCCGGTCGCATCGCCGCAGGTGCAGACGAGGCGGATACCGGGCCGGTGGCGGATGCCGGGGAATCCGATTTATCCGAAACACTGAAGCAGGGACTGGCTGAAACATCGAGCCTTTTGACGGAAGAAGACGAATCTCTGACAATACAATGGCCCGAAGATATCTGAATGCTTCCCGCAAATTCCTGCACATCGTAGCAGCTCTGTTCTGGCTTGTGCCCGGCATAAAAATCTTTTATGTGGGCATCAGCCGTTGGGCTCCGCTTCCGTCCTCATTTATCATTCCCGTCGCATGGGCGCTGGTTGCCCTGATTGCATTCACTTTTTTTATCTTCCCTCCGGTGGTTGAGGAAAACCTCCGATATACTCGAACGAAACCGGGGGATCGGCTGCCGGTTTATTATTGTTTCAAACCGTCCACGTGGTTGATCATTATCGTTATGATCAATTTCGGCATCTGGCTCAGAAGCCGCCCCTACATACCGGACAGCTTCATCGCCGGCTTTTACTCCGGATTGGGAATAGCCCTCATTCTGACCTCCCTCCGTTACATCAAGCCGATAAAACAAATCATCAATGATCGATATCAACATATTTGAAAATAAAAAAGCCGCTTACTTCACTCTCGGCTGCAAACTCAACTTTGCCGAAACGTCCTCGATCGGCAAAGCACTCCAAGAACAGGGTGTACGCAGAGTGGAACCGGGAGAAAAAGCGGATGTCTGCATTATCAACACCTGCTCCGTAACCGAACTGGCGGATAAAAAGTGCCGTAACATGATTCGCCGCGCCCGGCGGGAACACCCCGGTGCGTTAATCGTGGTTACAGGGTGCTATGCACAGCTTAGCCCGGAAGAGATTGCCGCCATAGAAGGTGTAGACCTGATAATCGGCACCGAGCAGAAGCTGGATCTGATCAATCTGCTCCGGCAACATGCCGAGCGAATCTCATCCCAAAACAACAGTCAGGGATTGGGTATCAGCCACATCATCCATACACCCACCAAAGATATCCGTACTTTCAGCCCCAGCGTTTCGGCAGATGACCGTACACGTCATTTCCTGAAAGTACAGGACGGCTGCGACTACTATTGCACCTATTGCACCATACCCAAGGCACGCGGGCGGAGCCGCAACGGCTCGATTGCATCTCTGGTGCAGCAGGCACGCTCCGTTGCAGAAAACGGAGGGCGTGAAATCGTGCTTACGGGTGTCAATATCGGAGATTTCGGGAGAACGACGGGAGAAACGTTTCTCGACTTGATTAAAGCCTTAGACCGGGTCGAAGGCATCGAGCGTTATCGCATCAGTTCGATAGAGCCTAACCTGCTATCGGACGAAGTGATAGACTTCTGTGCTTCCTCCCGACATTTCATGCCGCATTTCCACATCCCGTTGCAGAGCGGAAGCGATGAGGTGCTCAAGCTGATGAAAAGACGTTATGATACTGCACTCTTTCGCAATCGCATCGAGCATATCAAACAGGTTATGCCGGACAGTTTTATCGGGGTAGACGTCATTGTAGGCACACGTGGCGAACGCCCCGAATACTTTGAAGCCTGTTACCGGTTTTTGGAATCCATCCCTTTTACGCAATTGCACGTTTTCAGCTATTCGGAACGCCCGGGTACCAAGGCTCTGGAGATACCCTATGCCGTCGGATCGCAGGATAAGCATAAGCGAAGTCAGGCTTTGCTCAAACTCTCCGATAAAAAGTTAAGAGCGTTTTACAGGGAACACATCGGGCAGCCCCTCCGTGTGCTATGGGAGCAAGCCGAGCACGACGGTATGATGCTGGGCTTTTCCGACCAGTACATCCGCGTGGCCAAGCCATACAGCGAAGAGAGTGTGGGACAGCTGGAAGAAGTCGTACCCAAGCGGTTCGACCCGGCGATGCTCAGCCTGACATTCTGAAAGAGGTCGATCATGGATAAATCGATATATTTGTTCCGGCAAACGATACTGCGAGTCCGGCACACTGTGCTCCTTTTGCACCGGAGACCCGGATTCGTTCATTAACCTTCTTGCAATGGCAGACATACGACCAAAGGTTTCGGTGGTGGTTTTGAACTGGAACGGTAAGAATCTTCTGGAGGAACTGATGCCGAACTGGGTACGCTACGTACCCGGCGATACGGCCAAACTCATTATCGCCGACAATCATTCGGAGGACGGATCGGTGGAATTTCTGAAGAAAACCTATCCGCAAACAGAGCAAATCCTCTTCTCTGAAAACTACGGTTTTGCAGATGGCTACAACCGTGTTCTGAAGATGGTGAATACCCCCTACACCGTACTGCTGAACAGCGATGCGGCACTTTCCGAGGGGTGGCTGGACGAGCCTCTGCGCATTCTGGAAGAAGATACTACCGTAGCAGCTGTTCAACCCAAAATCCGTTCTTACCGCAATCCACAATCTTTTGAATATGCCGGTGCCGCCGGGGGCTTTATAGATCGGTGGGGATACCCTTTTTGCCGGGGACGTATTTTCGATGCCGTGGAAAAAGACTGCGGACAATACGACCGGCAACAGGGCGATATTTTCTGGGCAAGCGGAGCTGCCCTGATCGTCCGCACTCGTGATTATATCGAAGCAGGCGGGTTAGACCCTCTTTTCTTTGCCCATCAGGAGGAAATCGACCTCTGCTGGCGGTTCAAAGCACGAGCCAAACGAGTTATCTTCACTCCGCTAAGCACTGTTTACCATATCGGAGGAGCCAGTCTGGACATGAATAATCCGAGGAAAGTTTATCTCAATTTCAGGAACAACCTGCTCATGCTCTATAAAAATCTTCCCGCCAAACGCCTGCACAGGGTCATGTTCGTCCGTTACTGGCTCGACCATCTGTCTGCACTGATGTTCCTGCTCAAAGGAAACCGGAAGCATGCGGCCGCAGCCCTGAAAGCCCGGCAAGATTATAAAAAAATGAGAAAAAACTTCAAAGCTGCCCGGCAGGAAAATTTATCGTACACAATCATCGAATGGCCGAGAGGGATGAAACATTACAGCATCGTATGGGAATATTTCATACGAAAAAGAGCTGCTTATTCCGTCCTCCCAAAGCTAAAATAGCTCTCCCCTCTCCGGTAAAATCTTTTTAAGGCCTTCGCAGCCCCAGCGATTTGAAAGCGGGTGTCAGTGCCGATGTGATGCGCAGGATAAAATCGAAGAAAATCATTTTGGCATTCACATTCTGTTTGATATGCCTGATTGCAAGGTCGCATTCCGCCATAAGAGAAACGATATTCTTCTCATTGACAGCACCCTTGATTTCACGGGCAAGCCCCATCTGGTCCAATCGCAAATAATTGAGCTGCCACTGCCCGAAAGGCAAAATAAGGCATTCTCTGAAAAAAGAACCGAGCTGCGACACTAACCGTATCTGACTTTCCCGCCCCAATGCGGCGATCTCTTCCGATATACTACGCATCTCCTTGGGGTCGGGTTTCATAATGCCGGTCAGTATTTTTTCTATAATCACGAAATTTTCCCGTGCCTCCTCGTTCCCTTCGATCAGCTCCAAGGCATGCTTAAAACTCCCCTGTGCCAGATGAGCCAGTGTTTGTAATTGCTCCTCGCCCGAAGACGACAATAAGCCCCGTTGACGAATACCTTCTTTAATTTCTTCGTCCGAAAGCGGTCTTACATTCACATATTGAATGCGGCTCAATATCGTACCCAACACATGGTTCGGATCGAACGAAGCCATCAGAATAATCGTTCTTTCGGGTGGCTCTTCCACCAGTTTAAGCAGTTTATTAGCCAGCGTTTCGTGCATTTTTTCCGGCTGCCAGATATAAATAATCCGGTATTTGGCCTCCGAAACCTTATAAGCCAGCTTTTCATCCAGAAACCGGCTTTCTTTGCTGTAAATTATGGGCTGACTGTTTCCTGCCTTGATCTCTTCCTGCCACTCCGTTCGGCTGAAGTAAGCTCCCTTATCGGTAAGCATATCCCGCCAATGCGGCAGAAAATCCTCGGACGACAGTTTAGTGCCGTTTATGTACGGATACAGCATGAATAAATCGGGATGCGCCAAGCGATCGTATTTCAAGCACGAAGCACACCGGCCGCAGGCATCCGTTTCACCCGGATTATGACAATTGAGATAGCGTGCATAAGCCAGTGCCAAAGCTGAAGCTCCACTGCCCTCGTTTCCGCAGAACAGTTGGGCGTGTGCAATGTGTCCGGAGCGTGCATTGTCGATAAGGCGTTGCTTGAGGTCTTCAAGCCCGATAATATCCCTGAAATACATCGTAGTGAGAGGAAAAATGTTTTATAGTAACACATTATTATGGCTTCACAAATATAATTCTTTTGCGTCGCCCTCAGCCCGAGAGCCCGGTATTATCGGAAAAAGACCGTCTTTAATAATCCAAACCGAAATATAAAAACAAGTGGAACGGACAATTTTCTCAGTTTGAAAAAGCACTCTGCCACAGCATCTTAGAAATCATTGAATTTCTCTGCCTGACGGTTGAAAATTCTTCAGGCAAAGAATAAAAATCCAAGTTAACTTCGTCAAAAATCCGTAGCGCTACGGATTTTCAGCCTTTGCCCGGCGCATCCTGAATTACCAAACAACTGTTTTTAAGTTTTAATGAAAAATCATAAGGAACGCAAAGGGTGGTTTTATATATTTAAGTGCAATAGTATCAAACTTTAACAAGCAAGTTTGTTATCTTTGTTTCGAAACAAAAAAGCCTCATGAAGCAAGTATATTTTATTGGTATCGGAGGAATCGGTATGAGTGCTTTGGCTCGCTATTTTCATGCCAAAGGCTACCGGGTTTCCGGATACGATCTTACACCAAGCCCTTTGATAGAAGCGTTAATTTCCGAAGGCATTCAAGTAACATTCGATGATGCCGTGGATGCTATCGTACCGCAAATTCCCAAACGAGAAGAAACCACGGTGGTTTATACGCCTGCGGTGCCCTCTTCGCACCCTCAACTGCGGTACTTCATCGAACAGGGCTACCGTGTGGTCAAGAGGGCTGAAATTTTAGGGGATATCACACGCATGGAAAAAGCGCTCTGCATAGCCGGCACACACGGCAAAACCACAACGAGCACCATACTTGCCCATCTGCTCAAACAAAGCCATGTGGACTGCAATGCTTTTCTGGGCGGCATCGCCAATAACTACAAAACGAATCTGCTGCTTTCGGAGAAGAGCGATCTGGTGGTCGTGGAGGCGGATGAATTCGATCGCTCTTTTCACCATCTGACCCCGGCACTGGCCATCATAACGGCTGCCGACCCGGATCATCTGGATATCTACGGTACACCCAAAGCGTACCGCGAGGCTTTCGAGCATTTTACAGCCCTCATCCGGCCGGGCGGATACCTGATCATGAAGAAAGGCATCGCTATTTCGCCCAGGACAAAGCCGGGCGTGACCTCACTGACCTATGCGGTGAATGAACCGGCTGATTTCTATGCAACGGACATAGACACCGAAAACGGCGAGCTGACTTTCCGCTGGCATTATCCGGACGACAACGGTACGCCGCTGGCTGTCAAATTGGGTGTACCGCTCTATATTAATGTGGAGAATGCAACGGCAGCGATGGCAGCGGCATATCTGAACGGGGTGAACATACAAGAGCTGCAATCGGGGATCGCGTCTTTCGCCGGTAGCCACAGACGGTTCGACCGCGTGTTGAACACGGAGCGATTCGTACTCATCGACGACTATGCGCATCACCCCGAAGAACTGCAGGCTTCGCTAAACTCCGTGCGCAAACTGTACCCCAACGAACGTATCTTAGGCATCTTCCAACCACACCTGTACAGCCGCACGGCAGACTTCTATCGTGAATTCGCATCGGCACTCGACCTGATAGACCAAACCATCCTGATAGACATTTATCCGGCACGCGAGGAGCCGATGCCGGGAGTGACCTCACAGTTGATCGCAGACCACATGAGCCTTAAGCCGATGGCGGTTTTGCCCCGGGAAGAGTTAACCGTATTTTTAAGCCGGCACCTGAAAGAGTTGCCACGGATTATCATCATGCTGGGCGCAGGCAACATAGATCGTCTCGTCTTGCCGGTAAAGGAATTGCTGATGGAAAACATAAAGTAAAAACGAAGTCCCATGATAAAAAAGATATTATACATCATCGGCTTTTTCCTTCTGCTGGCATATTTGTCCGTAGTGATCTACTTCGCACTCCGGCATCGGCCTTCGGGCAAATGTTCCGGGGTGGATGTGGAGATGATCAGCAAATCCGGACAGATTGCTTTCATGACCCGGGAAGATGTGCGAAAAGAGTTGGAACTGATGAAATTCGACTTGCCGGGTAAAGAGTTAGGCACGATAAACATCTACGAAGTGGAAGAGAATTTGCGGAAAAATCCGCTTTTCAGCAATACGCAGGTCTATCTCTCTCCGGTATCCAAAAGCCTGGTGTTGCAAATAGAGCAGAAATCCCCTATGTTTATCGTACAGGCAGGAGATTCGGTTTACTACATCTCCACAGACAGAGGGATTATCCCGTGCAATCCGCGCTATGCCGTAGAGGTGCCGCTGGTAACCGGCCATGTGGAGAGGGACTATGCTTTGGGAGCTGTTTACGACTTGATCAAAATCATCAAGAATGACAGTTACTGGCAAAATTTTTTCACACAAGTGTATGTTCGGAAGGATGGCAACATCATTCTGACGCCAAGGTTGGGAACAATGCAAATTATCATGGGAACGACACCCAAATGGAGAACCAAACTGCACAACCTGCGCGCTTTCTGCGACGAAGTTATCCCCCGGGTCGGATGGGAAGCATATAAATCGCTAAATTTGGAGTTTAACGGACAGGTCATAGCGAAATCGGTTGACGGCTCACCGGCCCATATCGGTTCGCCGAAGGAGTAAAAAAACAATAATCTTAAAATATTGAGCCAGTGAAAGAGGAATTGTATGTTGTTATAGATTTGGGCAGCACTTATACCGTAGGACTTGTGGGCAGCAAACTGCCGGACGGGCACGTTATCCCGGTGGCAGTACACACGGAGCGGTCTATGGGGTGCATACGCCATGGCTATATTTATAACATCGATGCTACGGCAACGATGTTGCGCAGAATAATCGAGAGCCTGAACAGCCGTTTGGACGAACAGACGACTATCAAATCGGTATACGTAGGGCTGGGATGCCAATCCATGATATCCAGATCCTTCACCACAGAAATGGACTTGGGAGAAGAAGGCGAAATCATCACGCAGGATCATCTGGAGCAGCTACGAGAAAAGGCTAACAACATAAACTTCGAGGGTGCTTCGGTAGTCATGGTAACAGACCCCTTATACTATGTGGACGGACGCCCCGAAACGAACCCGCAAGGTATCCGCTGCTCACGTATCGAGGTTTGCTTTCAGGTCATTACCGTGCGCAAGAATATCATAACAAACATACACACCGTTATTGAAAATCATCTGAAACTGGAACTGGCAGGTATCCTGATTTCGCCGATTGCAGAAGCCAGAGCCGTACTGAGCAATGAGGAGCGCACACTCGGCTGTGCATTCGTCAATATGGGCGGCGGCTGCACAACGGTTTCGATCTACAACAACAGATTGCTGGCAGCTTTATATGTATTGCCTTTCGGCGGGCAAAACGTAACACGCGACCTGACCAGTCTGAGGCTTGTGGAGCCGGATGCCGAGGCATTGAAAATTTCCAACAGCTCCATGATGCTTGAAGGTATACGGGACCGCATCGTAACCATCAGTTCGGCAGACCAGATGACGGAGCGAAAAATCAGACAGCAGGACATCAATCAACTGGTGGCTGCACGAATGAATGAAATCACTTACAACTATATCAACCTGATCAAAGAGTCGGGCTACGAAGAAAAACTGGGCGCCGGACTCATCATGACGGGCGGGGCTATCAAAATAGACGGTTATATACAACAGCTAAGAGAGTATTTCGATCCGTTCAGGTATGCATCCATACGCAGAGATCTTGTCGATGAAACGAGCGACATCCTCCGTAAAAACGAAAGCGATCGGTATCTGACAGCCATTGCACTGCTTGCCATGGCAGAGAAAAACTGCGTCAACTACAAGGAGAAATCGCTAAGCGAGCTGTACAATGAAGCCGACTACGACGAAAAGGACGCCAAAGCAACGATGGAGGAGGAGACGGACAGTCTGGATCTTAACAATACGGACAAAGTAATAACCGTTACGGTTGAGAATGAAAACGGCCATCCCCAAAAACCGCAGCAGCCCAAGCAAACAGAAAGGCAGAGATTCGAAAAAACGGACGAAGAAGATAAAGAAGAAGCAAGACCCAGACACCGCAGCGCTCTGACCTTTGCAAAAGGACTGCGCAATTTCGGCAATAGACTTTCGGATCTCTTCAATGCCGATGAAGATGAGGAAGATAACAGATAAACACATTTCCGGACTATGCAAGACGACAACAACAAATTATTAGATTTCGACTACGACCAATCCGAGATGAAACCCATCATCAAAGTCGTTGGTGTAGGGGGTGGCGGCGGTAATGCCGTGGAAACCATGTTTGCCGGCGGATCAGTCAAGGATGTGACTTTTCTGCTATGCAACACCGATATGCAGGCTTTACGCAAGAGTAAAGTGCCCAACCAACTGGTTCTGGGTCCTGACATCACCCGCGGATTAGGTGCGGGCAACCGCCCCGAACGAGCACAGGAAGCGGCCGAATCGAGCCGAGAAGAAATCAAGGAAGCCCTGACTTCGGACGGCACGCAAATGGTATTCCTCACAGCCGGTATGGGTGGTGGCACAGGTACAGGTGCAGCACCCGTTATCGGACGAATAGCCATGGATGCGGGGCTGCTCACTGTGGGCATCATCACCATTCCCTTTCTCTTTGAAGGACGTAATAAGATTTTGCAGGCATTGCGAGGCGTCAAAGAGATGCGCGAAAACGTGGATGCCCTGCTGGTGGTCAATAACGAACGGCTGCGCAACATTTATCAGGATTTAAGACTGGATAACGCGTTCGACAAGGCAGACGAAACATTGACCAATGCGGCACGCGGCATCTCCGACATGATTACCCGCCCGGGACGGATAAACCTGGACTTCGAGGACGTTAAAACAACGCTGAAGAACGGAGGAGTGGCCATCATCAGCACCGGCTACGGAGAAGGAGAAAACCGTATGCAGAAGGCTATAGACGAAGCGCTGAACTCTCCGTTGCTGAATAACAACAATATCTACAAAGCACGTAAGGTGCTGATCAATATCTACCAGTCTAACGAAGCGCCGCTTATCACCGAAGAGCTTGATCCGATCAACGAGTTTACAAATAAAATCGAGACCGGATTCGACAATATCTGGGGATTGAGTACGGACGACAGTCTTGGACAAAAAGTGGCGGTTACGGTTTTGGCCTCGGGCTTCGACCTCGATACGACCACGAAGAGCATCCAGAGTTCATCCTCTACGGACAAGGATAACAACCTCATCAACACATTAAGCTCTAACAACGATGATATTTCCCGTATCAAAGAGGAGAACGAACTGATCAGCGACTACTACGGTACGGACAATCTGGAACGTAAAATATTCAAACCGACTCTGCTCAAGATCAGCGAGCTGGATGATGAGGACATCATCGGCATCATGGAAGAGACGCCTACGCTGAACCGCAATAACAAGCCGATAGAAGAAGTGAGAAGCCGCAAAGCAGCAAATGCGGGTAAGTTCCCGGGAACGACGGGCGGAAATGCCATGGATACAGGCTCGCGGAACGGCAGATCGGAAAGCAGCCCGGGAAACTCCTATCAGACCATTAAGTTTTAAGAACCTGATTTAAGAACAAACCAAAAGAAAGGGAAAAATATATGTCTTTATTTGACGAAATCAGCAATGGCATCAAAGAAGCCATGCTGGCACGGGACAAAGTGCGTCTCGAAGCGCTGCGCGGAGTAAAGAAAGAATTTCTGGAAGCCAAAACCGCCAAAGGAGCAAGCGGCGAACTAAGCGATGAACAGGCACTGAAAATCATTCAGAAAATGGTGAAGCAGCGACACGAATCGGCTGCTATTTTCAAAGAGAACAACAGACCTGAAATGGCGGAAGCCGAGTTGGCCGAAGCCGAAGCTCTGTCGGCCTATCTGCCCAAACAGCTTTCCCGCGAAGAGTTAATGCCCATCATCAAGACTTTGATTGAAAAACTCGGCGTTTCCGATGCTAAACAAATGGGGCGTGTTATCGGTGCCGCCCAAAAAGAACTGGCGGGAAAAGCCGAAGGTAAACTGATCAGCGAGGTTGTGAAAGAACTGCTTAACGCTTAGAGTTTTCACAGCAAAAAATTCACTTCAACAAAAAGGGGGTGTGTCAAAACTCCATTCTCCCTAAATCAACTGTCATTTGTAAAGAACAATCGCTATCAAAGAGCTGAAAACTCAATGATAGCGATTGTTTTATTGGGTTAGAAAGGGCGGTAACTATGGATATGAAAGGAGATTTCTCCCAATTCCATGTTTTGACACAGCTCCTTTCTTTTAACAGTGTGTCGAAACAAAACTTTACAGAAAATTGCTTAACTCAAACCTTCGATTTGCCCGTCTACAATATCAATACCCAAAGCAGAAGGATGTTTAGGCAAACCCGGCATACGCATAATAGACCCCATAATCAGTACAATCATTTCGGCTCCGGCATTGATAACGACATCGGAAACCTCAAGTTCGAAACCATGGAGGTCTCCAACGGCTTTCGGATCCTGTGTAAACGAGTATTGCGTTTTAGCGATACAGATAGGCAAATGGCCCAACCCCATGGCTTCGATATCTTTCAGTTTTTTCTTCGCTCCGGTCGTAAACGTAACGCAGCCGGCATCGTAAATTTCCTTAGCCACCTTATTCGCTTTCACTTCGATCGAGTCATTCAAATCATAAGTGAACTTCAGCGGTTTAGACGGGTTCTTCTCAATCGTATCGACAACCAGATGCGCCAGCTCCTCCGCACCCGGACCACCCTCGGCAAAAGCATTATTGATGGCAAAACCGATACCCAACTCTTTACAGTGATCTGCAATAACTGAAATCTCCTGAGATGTATCCGAAGTAAAACGGTTGAAAGCCACTATCACCGTTTGTCCGAACTTCTGCAAATTGGCTACATGTCTGTCCAGATTCTTCAAACCACGGCGCAGACCATTCACATCAGGCTGCTTAAGATCTTCCTCCCGCGTACCTCCGTTGAGTTTCAAACCGCCTACGGTTACAACCAAAACAGTCAGATCGGGATTGAGACCGGCCATACGGCTCTTGATATTGAAAAACTTCTCGGCACCCAGATCTGCACCGAAACCCGCTTCGGTAACGACATATTCACCATAGGCAAGCGCCATTTTCGTAGCAAGAACAGAGTTTGCGCCATGTGCAATGTTGGCAAACGGACCGCCATGTACAAAAGCAGGCGTATTCTCTGTTGTTTGCACTAAATTGGGTTTAATGGCATCTTTCAGCAATACGGTAATAGCTCCGGCCACACCCAGATCCTTAACGGTAAACGGAGCTCCTTTTACAGTATAGCCCAATACAACGTTTTCAATACGTCTCTTCAGGTCATCCATATCGTTAGCCAAACAGAGAATAGCCATAATCTCCGAGGCAGGAGTGATATCGAAACCGGTCTCGCAGGTTATACCATTTACTCTGCCACCTAACCCTGAGACAACATTTCTCAGAGAGCGGTCGTTCACATCCAGCACGCGTTTCCAGGTAACCTCGGAAAGATTGCGCTGAAGGTTGTTACGATTCTGATACATATAGTTATCCAGCAAAGCAGTGATCATGTTGTGCGCCGACGTGACCGCATGGAAATCTCCCGTGAAGTGCAAGTTTATATTTTCCATCGGCAACACCTGTGCGTATCCGCCTCCGGCAGCTCCTCCTTTCATACCGAAACAGGGCCCCAGAGAGGGTTCGCGCAAAGCCACGATGGCCTTCTTTCCAATGCGGTTAAGCCCCAACGACAAGCCCACGGAAACAGTGGTCTTTCCCACACCCGTTTTCGTAGGCGTGATAGCCGTAACTAAAATCAGTTTGCCTTTTTGTTTTTTATTTTTGAGTTGTTCCAATGGCACTTTCGCAATATGATGCCCGTAATGTTCCAAAGCCTGCTCGGGAATGCCGATGGTAGCTGCCACCTCTTCGATGGGTTTTAGAGTTACGCCTCTGGCTATTTCGATATCCGATTTCATTCGATAAATAATTAAAGGTTAATACGTTTTCTTCTATAATCATTTTAGCCTCGAATAAGTTCAAAATCAACCGGTTTTTGCCTTGTTTGCCAGCACTTTAATGGATAAAAGAAGAACTAAATTTTTACAGGTGTTTCCAGAATATAACCGTATCCGCGCACATTGGTAATTGTTAATGCGGGTTCGACGGAAAGCATTACCCGTAAGCGATGAATCGTATTATGCAAACTCTGCTCCCGGCTCTTAATCATATCACGGCTACGCCATACTTCGTAAGAAAGATCTTCTTTACTTACCGTTTCTCCGGCATGTGCGGTTAAATAACGCAATACGGTCGTCTGCATAGGGCTTAAGTCTCGCATCGACCCATCGGGAAAAAGCAGTAAGCGCTCTCGAAAATCGATCTCTATGGCTCCCATAGTTACCCGGTTCGTATCACCCGCCTTTTCCTCCGGTTTCTCTCCCCATTCTGCTGCATACCTGCGGGCATAAGCTGCCAGCAAATGAGCGGTAAGAGGTTTATCCACGTATGCCAGACCTCCGGCCTCGATAGCTGCGGTTTTTATTTCGGGGCTCAACTGACTGGATATAAAAATCAAAGGCAATTCCGGCGAATGCTCCTTCACCCTCCGGCATATCTCGATGCCGCTCTGTCCGTTCAGGTCTATGTCCAGAAAAAGCAGATTGGGTCGAACCCGCTCTATGGCATCCAATATCAGAACCGGATCATTCAAACCATACGTACTCATTCCTGCTTCGCAAAGTTGCTTGCAAAGCGTTTTCACCAAAACTACATCGTCGTCTACGATCAATATTTTTATTGTCTTGTCCATATATCCCGAAGCCGTTTTTTGCGTTGCTGAGGTTTGAGTACTAAAGCCATGGAAGTTCCCTGTTGTGTACTTTTACACATCAGCACTGCTTTCATATCTTCTGCCAGCCTTATGGCATACAGAAGTCCTATACCGTTTCCACTCACCTCACGGGGCATGGTTCCGGCCGTCAGCCTTATCCAATAGTTATTCGTTTCGATACCCAATCCGGGGCCGTTGTCCTGAACCAGCACCGCGCATTGACCGGCAGGATCATGAACCGACAGGGTAACCACCGGCTCCTCTCCACTGTATTTTACGGCATTCTCCATGAGAATACGCATCAGTGCCTCTACCTCTTCTTTGGGGGCTTTGATAACCAACTCCGGGGATACGGCATGAACGAATTCGATGTGCTTTTCGGGATAACTGACTTCCAGTTCCGATTCCACGGGAACGAGCAGAGACAGCAAATTGAACTCCTGAGCGTCGGAAATCTTCCCATCCTGAAGCAATCTGGGCAATTTGAGCAAACGCTTGACCTTATCGCTAATCAGGTTGATGCGCTCCGCACTGTCTTCCAATGCCAGGGCCTTATCCAAATCCGTTTCCGTCTCGCTCAGGTGACGCAGATCGGCATACGCTGCCGCCAGCGGCGTCTTCAGATCGTGCACCATGCCGAAAAAAGCCTGCTCCGAGCGCAATAGCTGGTTCGTACGCTTGCGCAGTTGACGTCTCAGCGATACCAGCATCAGGATTAAAGCCGTCACAGACAGTATCAGCAGCAAGAGCACCAGCCTGCGCTGATCCTCCAGCGAAGCTATCCCCATCGACAAAACATAAAGACGTTCAAACATACTGCTCTATTCGCTTGCTACGTAACTAAGATAAAGAATACTTTGCGTGCATACGAACCAATCCCTCATATAGGCCGAAGAAAACGGCCTTTCGTTAGAAAAGTTAGCCTCCTTGCAGCATAGTACTTGAATTGGCCGAAAGAGAGGAAACGGTTTGCATCCGTCGGCGATCCGACGAGCAAGTTATTTCAGAGGAAGGATTTCTATCCAGTAGCCGTCGGGGTCATGGATAAAATACAGCCCCATGGCTTCGTTTTCGTAGCATACACAGCCCATTTCCTTATGATATGCACGCCATTGGTCATAATCTCCGGGTACACGCATACAAAGATGGAACTCGAGGTCACCGAGGTTATATGGTTCATGACGGTCACGCAACCAGGTAAGTTCAAGCGTAAAACCAGTTTCTCCATCCCCCAAATAAACGAGAATAAAAGAGCCGTCCGTCGCTTCTTTACGCCGAACCTCTTTCAGACCAAGCGCTTTCCGGTAAAACTCAAGACTTCTTTCAAGGTCGAGAACATTGAAGTTGAAATGATCGAACCGGGATTTTATTTTTTCCTTTGTCATACTGTTTTTATTTTCATTGTATCCTTTACAAATCTATCCGTTTATTACGGTAAAACAAAATCCGCACAATCTTTCCGGCAGGAACGGCGTAGCAGTAAAATCCAATCAGAAAAACAATATCGGTTACATGTACTACTCCGGTGAAAAATCGAATATCTTTCGTATAGCCTTTCGCAATATATTTAATTATTTTTGTACAAATTGAATTGAAGGTTGTTTACAAACGTCATAACATAAGTAACTTATGCAAGATGCAATAAACGAAAAAAACGATTTCAGAACACCCAAATTCTACTGGGCATGCCTTGTTATCCTGATCATTTTTCTGGGAATCGTATTTTTATATGAGGGATGGGCTTACATAAGCGGTTTAATGGGAGCCGTTACGCTCTTTGCCATGGAGCGCAGGCAAATGCGTGCGCTGACGGTAAAATATAAATGGAAACGTTCATGGGCAGCATCTGTACTTGTACTGGAAGCTTTGCTGTTCTTTCTTATCCCGCTTACCGGCATCATCATGATGATGATAGATGTTTTCACCGGACTGACAATCGACTTCGATGCGATCATTATGGAAATCAATCAGATAAGCGAACTGATCGAAGAAAAAATAGGCTTCGACCTGCTAACCATAGAAAATCTGGGGTTCCTGCCCAAGATGGGATCCGCCATCGTTCAATTCCTGCTCGCTAATACTTACTCCATCGTAATGAACGGAGTCATTATTCTTTTCATCCTTTTCTATATGCTGTACAACTACGAAAGTTTTCAGCAGGCAATCAAGGAGTTACTTCCTTTTAACAAAGAAAATCGTCAGATTTTACTGGAGGAATCCGATCAGATTATCCGTGCCAATGCTATCGGTATCCCTCTATTGGCTATCATACAGGGGGCTTTCGCCTATGCAGGTTATCTTATATTCGACATAGACAATCCGCTTTTTTACAGTATACTGACGGCCTTCTCCACCATTATACCGGTATTGGGTACCATGATTATCTGGGTTCCGCTGGCCATTGCTTTAGCTCTCAAATCCGAATGGGCTATGGCTTTGGGGTTATTTACATACGGTATCCTGGTTATCGGCGGAGTCGATAATATCGCTCGCTTCCTGATGCAGAAAAAGCTGGCGGACATCCATCCGCTCATCACCATTTTCGGGGTAATTATCGGAATGGGCATGTTCGGGTTCTGGGGTGTCATCTTCGGCCCTCTGCTGCTTTCCCTGCTCGTGCTTTTCATCAATATGTACCGGTACGAATACATACCGGGCAGCAAAGCCAGCCCACGCATCACAACGAAAAGAAAAAACGGAAACATCCGAGGAATTAGAATTCCTCATCAGGCCCAGGAAATTCTAAATAAAACAATAAAAAAAAACAAGCATAAAGTATCTTAGAACCTGAATATTCCGGACCGGAGGGTTTTCAGATCCATCCACCACAATTTGCCGGTAAGCAACTGCTCTTCGGAGAGACCGGCCAGATATTTTACAGCTTCGGCCACCTGCATGGCTCCGACCATACCGGACAAGGCTCCTAAGACTGCAGGAGCCGGCATAAGAGGCGCTTCATCGAGCAGCAGGTCTGCGTATCTCTTCGGTTCGGAACCGCAATTCATCAACGAACACTGCCCCTGCCATCCGCCTATACTCCCATAGAGCCATGGCACCCCTATCCGTGCGGCACAAGCATCAATCACCTTACGGGCAGGAAGATTGTCCGTACAATCGATAATCAGGTCCACACGGCCTATCAGCCGGGAAGCATTTGCTTCACATAATCGCTCGCAAACAGGATGCACTTCAACCTCGTTATTGAGAGCAGAGAGGCGTCCGGCTGCAACCTCGGCTTTCGGCTTGTATATATCCTCTTCGGTATAAAGTATCTGACGCTGCAGATTATGAAGAGAAACAGCGTCGTCATCGATGATGGTAATATGCCCCACCCCCACTGCTGTCAAATAAAGCAATACGGGGCAACCCAAACCGCCGGCTCCGACCACGGTTATACGGGCATTCCGCAGTTTCTGCTGTCCTTCTTTCCCTATTTCCGGCAGCATCTCCTGCCTCTCATACCGTTCGTTCATAGTCTTTCAAGCAAAAAAGAGAATGCCCTTTTATAAGACATTCTCTTCAAATAATCCTACATCCAACAATCCCAGTCCTTCCAAACCGGTTCATAGCCGAGTTTGCGCATAGACAGAGCAAACTCTTGCGGGCTACGGGCATCGTTAATCACGAATTGCTCCAGATCGGCATTATCTTCGGCATACCCTCCGGGCTCCGTTTTAGAACCGGCACTCATGGCGGTTATGCCTATGGGTGTAACATGGCCGCGGAAAACAGCGCTTTCACGTGTGGAAAGCGAGATCTCCACCATCGGGTCAAAAAGGCGGAAAGCCGTGATAAGCTGAACCATGCCGGCATCATCGATCGGATCTTTGGGCTGCCATCCGCCTGCCGCGGGACGTAAACGAGGCAGTGAAACGGAGTATTTGGTACGCCAGTATTGCTGCTCCATATAACGCAGATGCAAGGCTGTAAAGAAAGAGTCGGTACGCCAGTTTTCCAACCCGAGCAAAGCTCCGATGCCTATTTTCTGAATATCGGCCTGTGCAATGCGGTCGGGCGTTTCCAAACGCCAACGGTAATCATGCTTCTTCCCTTCGGGATGATAGCCCGGATAGGCTTCCTCATTATAAGTTTCCTGATAAACACATACATATCCCACACCGGCTTCGTGCAAACGCCTGTACTCCTCCGTCTTTAGCGGTTGTACCTCCAAAGAAATTTGAGAGAAATGGGGACGAACCAGACGCACCATCTTTTCGTAATAGTCGGCACCGGTAACGACCTCGGCTTCACCGCTGACCAATAAAAGGTGCTGATAGCCCAACTTCAGAATAGCTTCCATTTCCCTCCGCACCTCTTCCTCCGTGAGCTTACGACGATGTATTTTATTGTACTTGTTGAATCCGCAGTAAACGCAAGCATTCGTACAGATATTGGACAGATAGAGCGGAATATACATCTGTATGGTACGGCCGAAACGCTCCACCGTAAGCCGGTGTGCTTCCTGTGCCATCGGTTCGAGATAAGGCACGGCAGCCGGAGATATCAGAGCAGCAAAATCATCCGGCGTACGTGCCGGATTGGCCAGCGCACGCTCTACATCGGCAGCAGTGCAGGAAGCTATGCGCTCCTCTGTTTCCTGCCAGTTATACTCCCGGATGCAATCATAAAAAGAATGATACTTTTTCATCTCTTGACGTACCTTTTCTATTTATTCAAATTCAAAAAACGGGTAAAAGGAGACGAAGCTTCGGCTTCTGTTCTCACCGGCGCCAGTTTAGCCTCATAGGCCATACGCCCGGCCTCCACAGCCAATTTGAAAGCACGTGCCATCTTCACCGGATCCTGTGCTGCAGCAATAGCAGTATTGACCAGTACTGCATCGGCACCCATTTCCATCGCTTCGGCCGCATGAGAGGGAGCACCGATACCGGCATCGACAACGACCGGCACATGACTCTGTTCGATAATAATGCGAAGTAATTCGCGAGTTTGCAACCCCCGGTTGCTGCCGATAGGCGCACCCAATGGCATCACTGTAGCCGCCCCCGCATCCTCCAGCCGATGGCAGAGTACGGGATCGGCCTGTATATAGGGTAAGACGATGAACCCGCGCTTAACCAGTTCCTCGGTCGCTTTCAGCGTTTCGACAGGATCGGGCAAGAGATAGCGCGGATCGGGATGAATTTCCAGTTTCAACCAGTTCGTACCCAAAGCTTCACGCGCCATCTCAGCTGCAAGCACAGCCTCTTTGGCCGACCTCACTCCGGAAGTATTGGGCAATAAGGTTATATGCGGTTTCTGCAGAGGTTTGATCAGGTCGTCGGATGTACCTTGCCCGGCCTCCACACGCTTCATGGCCACCGTTACCATTTCCGAACCGGAAGCTTCGGCAGCCTCGGCCATCAACCGGGCGGAGGCAAACTTTCCGGTTCCTACGAACAGGCGTGAATTGAACGTCTTATCCGCAATTTGTAATGCTTTCATTTTCTTCTTCTTTAATACAAATGCTCCTGCATCAAGATTTTTGCTGCAAAAGCATATCTCTTTCAAATAAAACTTTTCATTCTTCTTATCATATCGCCACTTACGGCTACGCCCTGCACACCTGCATCCATGAGCAAGGATTCATCGGCATCGGTAATACCGCCAATGGCAAAAACAGGAATACGAAAGTTTTCGGCAATCATCGTATTCATGAGTTTACGATAACCTTCAAGTCCCAGAACGGTAGAAAGATTTTCCTTGGTGGCAGTATAACGATAAGGCCCTACCCCAAGGTAATCGGCTCCATCGGCAATGGCTCTGCAAACCTGTTCCCGGGTATTGCAGGTACGCCCGATAATCTTATCGGCGCCGAATAATTCTCTCGCCTCTCTCGTGCTCATATCCGTCTGCCCCAAATGAACGCCGTCGGCATCGGACTGACGGGCTATCTGCACACGATCATTAACGATAAAAAGCACACCGTATCTACGGCAAATCTCTATCGCTCGAAAGGCCGTTTCCAACATTTCGCGGTCGGAAGCCCGTTTCATCCTGAGCTGCACGCACTGCACCCCCATACGACAGGCAGCTTCTACCTGCTCTAAAAGAGAGGGAGCACCGGGAGAAGCATGGGTGATAAACATTCGTTTCACTGCACTGAGCGAAGGTTTAATGCCGGCATACAAAGACGGGGCATCCAACAATCCGAGAGCGGAGCGCATCATGCGACTCACATAAAGCTGTGCTTTACCGGCTGCCGTGTAAATATCCGCTCCTTTGGCCAACCACGAAGCCACCGCCGTGCTGTGGGCACAACCGGTACCATGTTTTTCCCAACCGGCACGAAGAACGGTATAAGGCACTACATCATGGGGCATGATAAGCATATCGGTTACATTGTCGCCTTCGGTATGACCGCCCTTCAGGATAATGGCCATACGGTAGCGTGCAGCCTCTCCGACCAGTTGCTCAGGTGAGGTATGCCCATTGAACAATCGCTCGGCCTCAGGTAAATTGGGAGTGACCACATCGACCGATGCCAATATTTCGGGCAGAAGGGCAAAATCGGAGTGAAAACAGCATCCCGTACTGCTGCGAATAATGGGATCCCAGACAATTCGTACACCGGGGAACAGCTCTTGCACAAGATCCATAATCTTACGCAAAGACCAATAGCTCTCCACCAACCCGATCTTAACAACCGAAGGCCGGGCTGTACCGGCAATGGATTCGAGTTGGAGCCTGATTTCCCCATCGGTCATCCATCGCGTGCCGGCATAGTGTCTCTCATCCTGATAGGTGACAGCCGTAGCTACGGGACAGGCACGCACACCCAACTGCATGGCAGTACGCACATCCGCCGTAATGCCGGCTCCGCCACTCGGGTCGAGCCCTCCGATACAGAGTATCTGCGGCATAGACAGTTCCCGCCAGCGTAAAACAGCTTGTTCTACCCCCTGCCAAACATAACCCAAGACGGCAGCTCCGGAAAATCCGAGCGTTTTGCATTTGAGAAGCGTTCGCGGAGTGATACCGCCCAAAGCATACACCGGGGTAGCGATCTTCGGAAGTTCTTCCCGAAGCTTTTCCTCATCGAAAGCGGCTGTGTAACCGGGCTTGGACAGACTGTCGAACACGGGACTGAGAAATAAATAGTCCGCAGAAAACGGAAAAGCCTTTATATCGGCAAGGCTGTGGCAGGAAGCAGAAAGTGAACATCCTGCAGGCAATTTGGGAACTTCGGTTATACCTTTCCATATACGCTCGGGAAGATGCAAACCGCCCAGCCCATACTCTGCGACCGGTTCGACATGCCCATGTATTACCAGTCGCTTACGGTAACGCGGATCGAGTCCTTTAATCAGCCGGACGATATTCTCCACCGGTTCATCCGGTTTGCGCAAATGTACACGCTCGCAACCGGCAGCAAACAGCTCGTTCAACAATGCGGCTTCATCGGGTTGAATCGCCGGGGCGGTTATCAGGATAAGGGGTGTCATGATTATGCTTCGCAAGATGCAGCCATCTCTTTTTGAATTTTCTTTCTAAAGGACTTATTGGCACGCATGGAGCAGAAATGCTCGCCGCACATGGAACAGAAATGTGCTTCCTTATGGCCTTCATCGGGCAGAGTCTGATCATGAAATGCCAGTGCTTTTTCCGGATCGAGAGCAAGGTGGAACTGGTCTTTCCATCTGAATTCAAACCGTGCCTTGCTCATCATATAGTCGCGAAAGTAAGCTGCGGGATGGCCTTTTGCCAAGTCTGCGGCATGAGCTGCCAGCTTGTAGGTAATCACCCCTTCGCGCACATCCTCCCGGTTGGGCAGACCAAGATGCTCTTTCCGGGTCACATAGCAGAGCATGGCCGTACCCATCCAGCCGATCATGGCAGCGCCGATAGCACTGGTGATATGATCGTATCCGGGTGCTACATCCGTTACCAGCGGACCTAAAGTATAGAACGGAGCTCCGTTACACCATGCCAGCTGTTCATCCATATTAGCTCTGATTTTGTGCATGGGCACGTGTCCCGGACCCTCGATGAAACACTGTACGTGATATTTCGCGGCCAGTTCGGTCAGCTCACCCAGAGTATGCAGTTCGGCAAACTGCGCCTCGTCGTTGGCATCGTGAATACAGCCGGGGCGAAGTCCGTCGCCTAAAGAAATACCCACATCGTAACGGGCGCAGATTTGGCAAATCTCTTCAAAGTTTTCATAAATAAAACTCTCACGCTTGAACATCGTGCACCAATTGGCAATAATGGAACCGCCACGAGATACAATACCCGTAACCCTGTTGAGTGTCAGAGGTACATGATGCCAACGCAATCCGGCATGAATGGTAAAATAGTCAACCCCCTGTTCAGCCTGTTCGATCAATGTATCGCGAAACAGCTCCCAAGTCAGTTTAGAAGTATTGCCCTGCACTTTTTCGAGTGTCTGGTACAAAGGCACCGTACCGATGGGTACAGGGGAGTTGCGTACAATCCACTCTCGTGTTTCATGAATATGCTTGCCCGTAGAGAGATCCATCACCGTATCCGCCCCCCAACGCATAGCCCACACGGCTTTATCCACCTCCTCGCCGATACTGCTCGTTGTGGGCGAATTACCTATGTTTGCATTGATTTTCACGAGAAAGTTGCGGCCGATAATCATCGGTTCGCACTCGGGGTGATTGATATTGGCGGGTATGACGGCACGGCCTGCGGCTATTTCATCACGGACGAATTCGGGAGTTATGTAACGGGGGATATTTGCCCCGAGAGGTTCGCCTGCCATGGCTTCATACTTCGTTTGTATCCGGTCGATAAGTTGATTTTCACGAATAGCCACATACTCCATTTCCGGAGTAACGATGCCCTGCTCGGCGTAGTAACGCTGAGTTACGAAATGCCCCTCTTTGGCTACACGCGGATTGGTGCAAACATGGGAGTAACGGAGTTCATCCAGAGAGGTATCGGCCAACCGCCGGCGTCCGTATTCGGAACTCAGGCTATCCAGACGAACGGTATCGGCACGCTCCTCAATCCACTGCTCGCGGATATGAGGTAAACCGGCATCCAGATCCACCGAATAACCGGGGTCGGTATAAGGGCCGCTGGTATCATAGACTACCACAGGTTCGTTACACTCGATTTCGCCATCATCCAAACGGGTATTCGACAGATTAATCCGTCGCATGGGCACACGAATATCAGGCCGTGACCCGGTGACGTAAATCTTTTCACCGCCGGGAATGGGTCCGGAAGTTACATTAAACTGTTTTTTCATCATATATAATATCTTGATTGTTTATACACTTGATTTTTGAGACGCGGACAATCAGGCTACCCTCCGTAAGTTGCTTCGATAACGACCACATCGGCACCTTCGGTTAGGATCAATTCGCCCCAAAGATCCCGTTTGATAAGATTTCCATTTACGGCAACGGCTATGCGCTTATGGAGCAACGATTGTTCGGTTAGCAATTTTTCCAAGCTCATCCCTGCGGAACAGTTCAGCGGTGTATCATTAAAAGAAACGGTCATAAAGCTTTTGTATAAGGTTATGAAACAAAAGCCAAAAGCAACATTTCCGGAAAAGGGAATCTCCTCCGGCAAAAAGATTAAAAAAGGATCAATCGGGAAAAATAGAATAGGTTAACAGCGCATCGCTGTATAACTGTGACTCTTCTGCTCCCCACGCCGGTATTATCCGGATCAGGTCCTTAGGGTATAATCTCAGCCTTTTGTCGATTGGCACCCCCGAGTAGTTAGCTCCCAGCGACACAAATATAATTAAAGTTTGATACTAATAAAAGCCTTTGCACTCACTCGGTTATAAGGCATCGTACAATTTATTCGAATTCTCTGCCTGATGCCTGAAAATTCTTAGCGCTACGGATTTTCAACGAAGTTAACTTGGATTTTTTTTCTTTGCCTGAAGAATTTTTATCCATCAGGCAAAGAATTTTTCAGTACACGTCAGTGCTTCACGAAATTTTGTCTGGAATTCATTTTGTCTACCACTACTTGGAAAAGGGATTTTAATATCAACAATATTAAAACCTTTATCATGCAAATATAAAAATGCAGCATCGTAAACCGTAGCTTTAATCAAAATGATATTGGTCTGCTTATCAACGACATCGTTTATTCTCTTAACCAAGGAAGGAAGTTGTTCAGACAAGTCATTATTAAGAAATTTTATCGGCAGTTCCGAAAGGTCAAGCAAATAAAATCCATCTGTTTTCAACTTGCACAAGATTAATTCTTTCATATGGCTGCATCTTCCACTTGAAAGAAATTTTTCTTTTTGATCCGGATAAAGTGCTTCCACAATCGCTAAAAACAAATAATCATGCTTACGAACATCTTCATAATAGAAAAAACGCTCAATATTATCAGGTGGAGCTTCAGCTATTAACAAATACTCAATTTTATCAGGTTTATATTTCAGTCTTGCGTCTTCAAGTTTTCTTTTGAGATCATTAATGTCATTTTTCATAGAAACATTTTGTTTTTGTAAAATGGCATTTGTTTTATTATCTGATTGAGGAACTATTGGATTGATATTGCTTGAATGAGGAATTATCCAATGTGAACCTTTACCTGCAGATTGAAAAGCATGAGAAAATACCCCCTTTTTTAACAACTTCCGAAGCGGTTCACCTGGTCTGCTTTTACTATTCCGAAGAATTCCTTTTTCTGCAAGTATAGCATTTGCTTCTACAGGGTTAGTGCTCTGTTTCCCCGTTTCCGTTAAGTGTTGGTCTAAAACTCTATTTATTCCTGATATTTCTTCTTGTGTCATATTGTTATGGTATACTCATTTGTATTGTGTTTTTCCTATTCATGTGTTATTATACTAAACACAAATTTAGGTCTTTTCTACCGGATTATTCTATTGAAATTAACATAATATAGTTAATCCTTACAAACCTCTTGGGGAAGACTCGAAAAACAAGTAAAACAAAAAGCTCTCTCCGGAGCATGGAGAAAGCTTTTTTATCATTAATACAATGCCGTTTAAGGAATATCAATATTCATAATCTACACAAGCACGACTAACCTTATAAGGTGCTATCAACTCCTTGACTATTGACACATGAGAAGGATGCCCGGCATAAACGCCAAGCGCATCCATATCTTCCACATCGGCAATGAGCATAAAATCGTAATTTTCTGCGGGATTGACATTAAACTTCACTTGCATACCCTTCAGGGCATCGATTTCCTGCGTCAGAGCCTCCAGGCGTTTCTTAATCTCGGTCAAATGGGCTTT
Source organism: Porphyromonas macacae DSM 20710 = JCM 13914 (assembly GCF_000379945.1). GTDB lineage: Bacteria > Bacteroidota > Bacteroidia > Bacteroidales > Porphyromonadaceae > Porphyromonas > Porphyromonas macacae. The sequence continues at coordinate 411,804 of NZ_KB904124.1, read as the reverse complement.
TTTATTGCCGGGCATGGTGTCGTCGAGACCGAATAGAACAATATGTTTAATCATTACGTTAAGTTTATAATCTTGATTATAATGAATTGACTGTCTCATCATCAATGATGGAATCTTTATACCCAAGGAAGTAGAGGATACCGTCGATACCTACATTACTCAAGGTCTGTTTGGCATTTTGTTTAACCTTACTCTTGGCATGGAAAGCAATACCCAAGCCGGCAAGAGAAAGCATCGGGAGGTCATTGGCCCCGTCGCCCACGGCAACGGTTTGCATCAAATGGACACCTTCGACCTGTGCAATCAAACGCAACAGTTCGGCCTTACGTTTCCCATCGACAATATCGCCGACATATCTGCCGGTGAGCTTGCCGTCTTCCACTTCCAGCTCATTGGCATAGACATAGTCGATACCGAACTTATTCTTCAGGTAATTGCCAAAGAACATAAATCCTCCACTCAAGATGGCAATCTTGAAACCGACCAGTTTAAGCGTCTTCATCAGACGCTCCAAGCCTTCGGTAAGCGGCAGACGCTCGGCTATTTCCTGCATAACGCTTACATCCAGCCCCTTAAGCAGGGCTACACGCTCCTTGAAACTTTCATTGAAATCGATTTCTCCGCGCATGGCACGCTCGGTAATCTCTCTTACCTTGTCACCCACGCCGGCACACTCAGCCAGTTCGTCGATTACTTCTGTCTGAATGAGTGTAGAGTCCATATCGAAACAAATCAGGCGTCTGGTGCGTCTGTACATGCTTTCGCGCTGGAAGGAGACATCCATGCTATGAGCCTGTGAAAGTCTTACGAACTCAGCCTGTAAGGCTTCCACATCGTGCGGAGTACCGCGCATGGAAAACTCCACACTGGCCATCGGCGTTTTAGAGGCTTCGACATTGAGCGAGATACGGCCGGTAAGACGTTTGATATCGTCTATATTCAGCCCCTGCTCCGCACTGGCACGTGCAATACCGGCAATCATCTCTGCTGTGATCTTGCGCGCCACAATGGTAATGATATAGCGATTCTTGCCCTGCATGCCGACCCAATCCATATACTCCTCTCCGGTAATAGGCTTAAAGCGAATGGTAACCCCCAGCTCATAGCTCTTGAAAAGCAAGTCTTTCAATATATTACCGGACTGCTCTTCGGTGGTCAGAAAAAGAATGCCCAAAGCCAGATTATTATGAATATCGCTTTGACCGATGTCCAGAATATATGCCTGATGGTTTGCAAGAATCTGCGTAAGCTGAGCCGTCACCCCCGGTTTGTCTTCACCGTAGATATTCGCAAGGATTATCTTGCTGTTGTCACTCGTGATAAAATCTCTGTTCGACATATATGATAAGATTGTTATTAATGTTTTCTTTTTAGAATTCGGCATTGTTCGGCGTACGCGGGAAAGGAATCACATCACGGATATTGCTCATACCGGTAACGAAAAGCAACAGACGCTCGAAGCCCAAACCGAAGCCGGAGTGTGGAGCAGTACCGTAACGACGCGAATCCAGATACCACCAAATATCCTTCTCGGGTACTCCCATCTCACTGGCACGCTTAACAAGTTTATCATAATTCCATTCACGCTCGGAGCCACCGATGATTTCTCCGATTTTCGGGAACAGAACATCCATACCGCGAACAGTCTTGTCGTCGTCATTGATCTTCATATAGAAGCTCTTGATCTCTTTCGGATAGTCGGTCATGATAACGGGTCGTTTGAAATATTCTTCCACAAGATAACGTTCGTGCTCGCTGGCCAAATCGGCACCCCAATAAACCGGAAATTCGAATTTGCGTCCCTGCTTAATGGCGTCCTCCAATACCTGAATACCTTCCGTATAGGTCAGACGCTTAAACGGCTTATCGAGGACAAAACGCAAACGGTCTATCAGCTCCTTATCAAAATGCTCGCTCAGAAAACTGATATCATCCATACAGTGATCCAATGCCCATTGAACGCAAAACTTGATGAAGTCTTCGGCCAAGTCCATATTCTCTTCAATCTCAAGGAATGCGACTTCCGGCTCGATCATCCAGAACTCCGCGAGGTGACGGGGAGTATTGGAGTTTTCGGCTCTAAAAGTAGGACCGAAAGTATAAATAGCGCCCAGGGCCATCGCCGCCATTTCGCCCTCGAGCTGGCCGGAGACGGTGAGGGCCGTATGTTTACCGAAGAAATCTTCGGAATAATCGACATTGCCGTCCTTATCTTTGGGCACCTTATTCAAGTCCAAAGTAGTCACCTGAAACATTTGTCCGGCACCCTCACAATCGCTGCCGGTAATAAGAGGAGAGTTGAAGTAGACAAATCCATGCTCGTGGAAATAGGTATGGATGGCAATGGCCATATTGTGTCTGATACGGAAGATGGCACCGAATGTATTGGTTCTGGGACGAAGGTGAGCAATCTCACGCAGAAACTCCAGACTGTGTCCTTTCTTCTGCAACGGATAAGTTTGCGGATCTGCCGTTCCATAAATTTCGATGCTCTCGGCCTTTACCTCCACACTCTGCCCCGAACCTTGCGATTCCACCAGTTTACCGATAACATTCAGACATGCCCCGGTAGTGATTCTGGTCATTTCTTCACTCGGCAACAAATCAGGATCTGCCACTACCTGCACGTTATGTATGGTAGAACCGTCATTCAAAGCAATGAACGTTACGGCTTTATTACCGCGACGGGTGCGAACCCATCCTTTTATGTTAACCTTTTCTCCAAGCAGCTCTCCCTTGAGGAGATCAATGATTTTAGTCCTTTTCATCTCGTATGTTATTTCATCAGATAGATATTAATCAAATGCACCCATTCGGAGGTTATTAACCTCCTGTTCATTGAGATAACGCCATTTACCGCGCGGCAGATTTTTCTTGGTCAATCCGGCAAAGTAAACACGATCCAGCTTGATCACATGATACCCCAAATGTTCGAAGATACGGCGCACAATACGATTACGCCCGGAGTGAATCTCGATGCCGACCTGCTTATCGTCGTCATCCTTCACATAGCTGATGGCATCGGCGTGGATTTCTCCGTCTTCCAGCTCAATGCCTTCGGCTATCCGTTGCATATCCTCTACGGGAATACCTTTATCCAGCCAAACGTGATAGATCTTCTTCTTCATGAAAGACGGATGAGTGAGTTTGGCAGCCAGATCGCCATCATTGGTCACCAGCAAAACACCGGTGGTATTGCGGTCTAAACGCCCTACGGGATAGATACGCTCAGGACAGGCATTGCGTACAATATCCATTACCGTGGTACGGCATTCGGGATCATCCGAAGTGGTTACACAGTTTCTGGGTTTATTAAGCAGAACGTATACTTTGCTTTCTATCTTAACAGGATTTCCATTATAAATCACTTCATCCTGACGGGTAACACGTGAGCCCAACTCAGTTACCACCTCACCGTTAACCGTTACAAGTCCTTTTTGAATAAGTTCATCGGCTTCTCGACGTGAACAAACCCCGGCATTTGCAAGAAATTTATTCAAACGTATTTCTTCACTGGGATCCGTAACCACTTCCTGATATTTTACAGGCTGTATAGGCTGGCGAGGTCTGGGATTCTTTTTGAAGCCGCTGCCCGGTCTGTTGAAACGTTTGTTTTGCTGAGGAGCATGCTGGCCATAAGGTCTGTTATATCCACCGCCGCGCTGCATACCTCCTCTGTTTCCATAATCTCGCTGTCCGCCTTCGGGGTTACGCATTCCATCATTGCGTCTCGGTTCATAAGGACGCTGCATGCCATAACCGCCGCGTTGAGGGCTATAACCGCGTTGCTGGTTATCATAACCGCCACGCTGAGGACTGTATCCTCCACCGCGAGGGTTGTCATACCCGCCACGCTGAGGACCATAGCCGCGTTGCTGGTTATCATAACCGCTACGCTGGGGACCGTATCCTCCACCGCGAGGGTTGTCATACCCACCACGCTGCTGACCATAGCCGCGTTGTTGGTTATAACCGTGTTGAGATCTGTAGTTATTTCTATTATTATAATCGGGTCTGCCTCCTGCATAATTGTCATGGCCGTACTCTCTTCTTTCAGCCATGGGAGCACCGTATGCGTCAGAAGCGACATCTCCTTCGGATGAATCGTAGCCATAATTACTTTGTTGGCGATATTGCTCTCTTACGGCATTCTCATAGCGCTCTTTGCGCTGCTCATAACCTTCGGTCGTATTCGATCTGAACGGACGGTCTTCCCGATCATATCGGTCGTCAAAATAATTGTCGGGACCGAAGTTTTTAGAATAGGCACCCTGCGGTCTTTCCACTCCATCATGGGTAAACTCTCTTCTGGGACGTGGATTGTTTTGATGGGGATTATTTCCAAAAGGCGATTCTTTACGGGAATAAAAACGCCCGCCGGTTCCGAAAGCCGGCTCCGCAGCCACTCTGATGCGTCTGCGTTTATGCCCCGGCTGAGCATTATTCTCATTCATTTCCACTTCATTTCCACTTGCACCGGCCACCGGCATCAACTTGCGACCGGATTTAACTGATTGGTCTGTTTCGGGGGTTGTTTCTCTGCCTTCGTTTTGGCTAAGATTATTCAAAAAATTTTCTTCGTTTGTCATATTTTTCTTTGCGATCACATTGTTAAACTAATTGCGGCCTCTCGGTCGCCAACTTTTTTCTCTTTCAATTTTTAATTCTGTCCTGGTTTTTTGGTAAGTTGGTAAGTAAATAAACAAAGGTTCTATATCCTAATCGATAAATCCAAGGAAAACCTAAATCATTTTATGGCACGAGTTACATGTATCATAGCCCTAAGCGCCCACAAAATATCAAAAATACTTGGGAATTACAATAACTATCCGGTTGCAAATTTAAGAATTTATCTTAAGAAGATAAACAGGCTATTCACAAATCAAGACCGAAAATACAAAAAGATTTATTTATAAAAATAAAAAGGCGGACTTTTGCAAGCCCGCCCTTAGGTTATGGTCTCAATCTATTAACTAATAATAAAAAGAATTAAGCATTTACTTTAGCCATGTGAGCAATCAAATCCAATACTTTGTTTGAGTAACCGATTTCATTGTCATACCAAGAAACCACTTTAACAAAAGTATCGGTAAGGGCAATACCTGCTTCCGCATCGAAAATAGAAGTACGCTTGTCTCCAAGAAAATCGCTGCTTACAACAGCGTCTTCCGTATAACCCAGAATACCTTTCAGTTCACCCTCAGAAGCTTTCTTCATGGCAGCGCAGATTTCCTCATATTTGGCCGGTCTTTCCAGATTAACCGTCAGGTCTACCACAGATACATCCAAGGTAGGAACGCGCATAGACATACCGGTCAATTTACCGTTCAGTTCGGGGATAACTTTGCCTACAGCTTTGGCAGCACCGGTTGAAGAAGGAATAATGTTGCCGGAAGCGGCACGACCCCCACGCCAGTCTTTGGCAGAAGGACCGTCCACGGTTTTCTGAGTAGCCGTAATCGAGTGCACAGTACTCATCAATCCGTCTTTCACACCCCAATTATCATTCAACACTTTGGCTATGGGCGCCAGACAGTTGGTCGTACAAGAAGCATTAGAAACAATGCGAACGCCCTTTTCATATTTATCCAGATTCACACCGCAAACAAACATCGGAGTATCATCCTTTGAAGGAGCAGACATGACTACGTATTTAGCACCGGCATCCAGGTGACCCTGAGATTTCTCTTTGGTCAAAAACAAACCGGTAGATTCCACCACATATTCGGCACCGATTTCGTTCCACTTCAGATCTGCCGGATTGCGCTCTGCTGAAATACGGATTCTGTTTCCGTTAACGATCAGAGTATTGCCTTCAACCTCGATAGTACCTTTGAACTGGCCATGCATCGTATCATACCTCAACATGTATGCCAAATACTCGGGCTCCAACAAGTCGTTAATACCTACAATTTGAATGTCGTCACGCTCTTGTGCGGCACGGAAAACAAAACGGCCGATGCGTCCGAAGCCGTTGATACCAACTTTAATCATTTTTCTACTTTTTATTTTACATTATACCATGTTATGGCTTTTCATAAAAACGAGACACGATGCCATAAACTTGAGACGTTTTAGCATCATCGAAATCGTTACTCACAAATTTAATGAAGTTAATTCAATCAACAATAAATTACCCCATTCAATCTTGCCAACCGAACAGCACGCTAAAGTTTCTAATTAAATCACACTTATTAGTAAAAAACTTTAAAACAAGTCTTTTCAAATGAATGCAGTACCTTCGTACTACATTCTATCCTCTCATAGAATAGATTATATTGAGCATACAAACATGGAAGAAGTAAGAATAGATAAATGGATGTGGGCGGTGAGAATATTCAAAACCCGCTCTATTGCCACTGATGCCTGCAAAAAAAACAGAATTGAAATAAACAACCAACCGGCCAAACCTTCCAGAACCATCAAAGTCGGAGATATTATTTCCGTTCGGAAACCTCCTATAACCTATCAATTCAGAGTGCTCAAACTGGCACAAAACAGAATGGGGGCCAAGCTGGTGCCCGAACATATGGAAAACATTACCCCATCCGATCAATATGAAATATTGGAGATGCAAAAGATTTCCGGTTTCATCGACCGGGCAAAAGGATTAGGCAGACCAACCAAAAAGGATCGTCGGGAATTGGAACAGTTCAGCGAAGAGATACCTTCCGGCATGGACTTCTTCGACTGGGATGAAGATTGGGATTAAGGGCAACCGGTACGGGAAACCCTTTCCGCCCGGCAGTATGACGTAAGAAAACAGCCCGAATAGATTTGCAGGTCTATTCGGGCTGTTTATTTCTCGCACACTCCTTTTCTTACTTGGCATAGGCCACAGAACGAGTTTCACGAATCACCGTGATCTTAACCTGACCCGGATAGGTCATTTCATCCTGAATGCGTTTTGCAATTTCCGTACTGAGTGTAGAAATGGAAGCATCATCCGAATGTTCAGCTCCCACAATCACACGTAATTCGCGTCCGGCCTGAATAGCATAAGTTTTAATCACGCCGGGATAAGAAAGAGCCAGTTGTTCCAAATCGTTAAGACGCTTGATATAAGCCTCTACGATCTCCCGGCGCGCTCCGGGGCGGGCTCCGCTGATAGCATCGCAAACCTGCACAATAGGAGCAATCAGAGAAGTCATCTCCACCTCATCATGGTGAGCTCCTACGGCATTGCAGATATCGGGTTTCTCCTTGAATTTTTCACATAAACGCATACCAAGCAAAGCGTGCGGCAATTCCGGTTCATCATCGGGCACTTTGCCGATATCGTGCAACAAGCCGGCACGTTTGGCTTTCTTCGGATTAAGCCCCAATTCGGAAGCCATTATTGCGCAAAGATTTGCCGTTTCACGCGAGTGTTGAAGAAGATTTTGCCCATAGGAAGAACGGTATTTCATCTTTCCGATCATCCGAATAAGTTCGGGGTGCATACCATGAATACCCAAATCGATAACTGTACGTTTTCCGGTTTCCACCACTTCCTCTTCGACCTGTTTACGCACTTTAGCCACGACTTCTTCGATACGGGCAGGGTGAATACGCCCATCCTGCACCAGTTGATGCAAAGCCAAGCGGGCTATTTCACGTCTCACCGGGTCAAAACCGCTTAATACGATTGCCTCCGGCGTATCATCCACAATAATTTCCACACCGGTAGCAGCTTCCAAGGCGCGAATATTACGTCCTTCACGGCCAATGATACGTCCTTTTATCTCATCGCTCTCTATATGGAATACCGTAACAGAGTTTTCGATAGCCGTTTCGGTGGCAACACGCTGAATCGATTGGATTACGATACGCTTAGCCTCCTTATTGGCTGTCATCTTGGCCTCCTCCATAATTTCGTTCACATAGGCCTGAGCCTGATCTTTCGCCTCGGCACGAAGTCCGTCCACAAGACGCTCTTTAGCTTCATCGGCAGACAAGCCGGAGAGATTCTCCAAATGAGTAATCTGTTTGATTTTGAGTTCTTCCAGCTCTTCCTTTTTCTTATCGATAACACTTAATTGGGCCGTCAGATTCTCCTTAATGGCATCAATCTCCAACGTTCTTTTTGCAATTTCATCCTGACGTTGCTTCAAATTAAACTCTCTATTCTTGAGTTTAGCCTCCATCTGTTTGAGTTTGGCGCTGCGCTGAGCCACCTGTTGCTCCAGTTCACCTTTAAGCTGTATAAATTTTTCTTTAACCTCCAGCAACTTCTTTTGCTTCAGCACTTCCGATTCCCGTCTGGCATCATCTAAAATCGCCTTACGCTTCTGAATTAGCAAGCGGTTATCTAAGAACCACATCAACCCCATGCCGACGGCAAACGCCACAGCCAGGAGTACTATGGTAAAAAATAGGTTCATATATTTTTTTGTTTTTAACTATTAAAATTCACACCTAATAACATAAGGGCTAAACCAACAGGTTTCTCCCCAATAAAATATATACACGACAAATAAAAGGAACTTGAAAAAGAATAGAAGACAAGAATAACCAAAGACTACTTTTGCAGAAGAATCAAAAACAACAGATTATCGACTCGGCAACTCAATATCGATTAGACAACAGAAAATCTTCGATTGTCCTGTTTAATACTGTAATCTTATCATGCACCGGTTGGCTGTCGGCCTTTTTTGCACTCTTCAAATAATAATAAGCAGCATCTACCGCAGACATCAACAAGTAACAACCGGCAGGCAACAACTTACTATTTGGGTATTTGGTTTTGTATCCCTGAATTCGTTCATTGACATACGTACCGGCCTGCCGAAAGGTTTGCTCTTCCTCTCTCGGCACATAAAGCGTTAAATGATTAGCGTCGATAATCAAATTAATACGCTGCCTGTCTGTCAACATCGATTGATCCAACGGATATTTATTCTGTTTTAATCAGTGATATACACCTATCTACTTCTTTTATAAGCTCGTCTATACGACTTTTTGCATACTTGACGCCGTTTTCATCGCCGGCTAAAGCTCCTGCAACAAGCAGCATTTCATTTCTCGTCTCAGCAGCAGTTCTCTGTTTCATACTGATGCGGAGCTGTTCCTCACAGTCGGCTAAACGCTGTCGAAGCAAGTCATTGTCTTTCCTCAAAGTACTTGCTAAACCGATCAACTTTTGGATATTTTCCTCCAGTCTTATCAGGTTTAATCGTTCCTGATCCGTCATATAATACCTTACTTTATACAAATGTAACCAAATTGTTTGATTCTAAGGCCTTTCCGACTGTCATCGACCCAAAAACCTTCTCCGACTCTCGCAACAACGTAAAAAGCCCCGCGAACAACAGTCCTTCTTTTTCAGGCATAACAAAAGCACAAAAAATCCATAATACAGAAATAAAAGCACGCCATTTTTAATAATACACTTTTTAGATTACCTTTATTAATAAACAAAAGGATAAAATCATGCAAATCAGACAAAAACAAACATTCTCAAGAGACCCTTTTCTCTATCAAAAAATAAAAAGCAACATTATTTTTATCGGGTTATCCCTGTTTATCCTGGTCTCTTGCGCCAGTGTGCCGAAAGCGTCCGTCGACATGTCCATTCAACTGGAACAACAGTTATATGCACTCAAACGGGCAAACGCCGAAATCATCGAAAATATATACAAAGAGAAAGAAAACAATGTTATCGATTTCCTTGACAATATTTGGTATCCGCAATTTTTAGAAAACTGGTTTGAAACGCCTGCGGTTATTGCCGTTTGGGATGAGGCGGTAAAGACGAACAACATACAAAACCGGATGAAGATACTGACTGCTTTAACTAAAGTCGGAATGAAAAAATATCAATCACAGAAAGCCATATTGATTAAACCGATTTTAGAAGAAAAAGAAGCGACATTAAAATCTTTCAACGACGAATACGATATGGCTATCAAAATGAATACGATCTTGATGAAGAATCTCATATCGAACAATGAACTGCAAAAACAATACAACGACTATCTGGGCAAAGTCATTTCTCCTCAAAAACTCGATTCCATCGTACAGCAATCTCTCAAAAAAATAGACAACCGGTTAAATCAAATTCAAAGCGAACTGGACAAAGCAGAAGCTGTTGAAGAAAAAGTAAAAGACATCATCAACATAATAAAAGAATAGAATCATGAAAATCAATATCGAAGATTTAGAGAAAGCGGCGGAAGAAGCCGCTCTTCTCGCTGATATTCAAACAGCAGAAGAAAAAGCGAAAGCCATGGGAAAATCATTTTTCCCGGATATTATCAAGAAACTCAAAAGATCGGGAGCGGATAAAGCCCTTATTGCAGAACTGGAGAAAGAAATCAGCAAATCGACAGACAAAAATACAACCCTGTTGAATTTTTATCAAAAGTGCAATAATACGGCAAACGCCATACTGAAACTGGTCAAAAAAGCAGTTAAATAAAAGAAAAATAAGAGATCAAAAGAATTTGATGGAAATACAAATTCCTTAACCTCAAACCGGCACTAAAATTTACTTTTACAGAATGTTTTTCGGTGATGGGGAGTCAATCCGAAAATCTCTACAGCGGCACGATGTTCTTCCGTGGGATACCCTTTATTTGAAACCCAATTATAAGCGGGGTAATCTGCGGCAAGTTTTTTCATGTAATCATCACGACAGGTCTTGGCCAATACACTGGCCGCAGCTATCGGGGCATAAAGAGCATCGCCATGCACCAAACATACATGAGGGATTTTCGGGTGGGCATCAAAACGATTGCCATCGATCAGCAATCGTTCGGGCATAACGGACAGATTGTCCACCGCCCGGTGCATCGCCAGAAATGAGGCATGCAAAATATTCACTTCATCTATTTCGGCAGCCGTGGCACTCGCCACAGACCATGCCACAGCATGCTCCTGTATATACGGACGAAGCATATAACGCTGTTTCTCCGTGAGCTTCTTGGAATCATTCAACAGAGGATGATAAAAATCCGAAGGCAGTATGACAGCAGCAGCAAAAACGGGTCCTGCCAAACAGCCGCGTCCGGCTTCATCACAGCCGCATTCCGACAACCCATCACCGGCAAACAGGTTCTTAAGTTTCCCCCTTTCTTCGCTCATCTTCCTATGAAAACATACCGACCACTCTCTTCAACGCATCCATAAATATATCCACCTCTTCTGCCGTATTATACAAGCCGAAAGAGATACGCGCGGTAGAGGTAAGCCCATAGCTGTCCAACAGAGGCTCTGCACAATGATGTCCCGTGCGAATGGCGATACCCAACCGGTCTAACAGCATACCTAAATCATAAGGATGAATGCGATCGACAACAAAGGAAATGACTCCGGCTTTTCTCTCGGAAGTACCGATAATACGAAGCCCGGGGATCTCTTCCAACATTCGGGATGTAGCATATTGAAGCAATTCGTGTTCATGGGCTGCAATCTTTTTCACACCTATGGATCCGACAAAATCCAAAGCTCTGGCCATGGCTACGCTGCCGACATAATCCGGGGTGCCGGCTTCGAACTTGAACGGCAACTCATTATAGGTCGTTTCCTGAAACGTAACCTTTTTAATCATTTCCCCTCCTCCCTGATAAGGAGGCATTTTATCCAAAAGCTCCCGTTTGCCGTATAAAACGCCGATGCCGTTAGGACCATAAATTTTATGAGCGCTGAAAGCATAAAAATCGGCATCCAGTTCGCGTACATCCACCGGTGTATGGGCAATCGCCTGAGCTCCGTCCAGAAGCACGGGCACTCCTCGTTCATGAGCCGATTCGATCATTTCCTTAACCGGATTGACCGTACCTAACACATTGCTCACATGAGAAACGGCAACAAACACCGTCTTATCATTCAACAGGCTGCGGTAATGCTCCATATCGATTTCACCGCATTCATTCAACCGCACTATCCGCAACACTGCCCCTCGCTCTTTGGCAATCATTTGCCAGGGTACGATATTGGAATGGTGCTCCATCGTACTGATAATAATCTCGCCGCCCGGTTGAAAGAATGTACGCCCATAAGACGAAGCCACCAGATTGATACTATCGGTGGTGCCACGAGTAAAGATAACGGACTCCTCTTCCGGAGCGTGAATAAAACCGGCTACGGTCTTACGTGCCTGCTCATGCCTTTCCGTAGCCAACTGGCTCAAATAGTGCACACCTCTATGCACGTTGGCATTGGCCTCTCCGTAAACCCGGGCAATAGCGTCGATAACACACTCCGGCTTCTGTGTTGTGGCGGCATTATCCAAATAAACCAAAGGTTTTTGATGAATTGCAATATCTAATATAGGGAATTGCTTTCTCAGCTCTTGTACATTATATTCCATAACAAAATAGAATTGAATGTTGCAAAGATAACATTATCTAACGGCAGTTATTATCCGTATTCCGGTATATCCAACGCAACACTGCGGTAAATTCAAGATAAAACGTTAAATAAGCATAGTATCGTACAAAGGAGGAACCGGCTTACCTGCAAACAGACTGTGACAGTTTCTGTGCATATCCTTACATCGAATACTCATCAACTTGGGGCGGCTACCATACTCTTCGATTTTCAATATTCATCATCTTCCTAACAAAAGGAAAACCCGCATAACGGTCTGTGCTATGCGGGTTTTTCTTATAATACAGGAGATATGCCTAAAAAGGCTGTATTGCCATATTAGAAGTTCGAAGCTCCGGCAGCAGCACCGGCATTGGTATCCCACCAAAGCATCGTACCGCCGTTATCGGCTCCCTTAAGCATCTTAACAGCCTTTTCCACTTCCGCTTTATTATCGCGATACTCATCTTTAGAGAAAGGCAAACGGCGAATCATTATTTTAGAGTCGATCGTACCGGCACTGTTGTTTACCAAAATCGGGAACAAACGAGGATAACCGGTACGGCGGAATTCACTCCATGCTTCACGACCATTGGGGAACATTGCAATCCACTTCTGAGTAATGATTTTCTCCAATTTAACTTCTTTATTATCTGCCTCATTCCATTTAACGGTTACTTTGGAAACGGCCTCGCTGTCATGTTCCTTATTGGCAGGATCGTCATAAGCTTTAGGCTTGCTCGTTCCGTCTTTCAGATAATCGGCCACACCTGCAACGCCCAGAGAAGAGAACGAAGCCTCCACACCCTGCTCATAAAGTTTTTCAGCCGAACCCATACCGGCCCAACCGCGCAAAGCCCCTTCCGCACGAAGGAAACAGATCTCTGCAACAGACATCAAAACGATATCATTACTGTTTACTTTAGATACACTAAAGCGTTTTTCTGCCAGATTAGAGTAGTTCTTACGCGTATCCTTATTCACCATATTGGTACCCTGACGAATACCCTGATAATGCTTCGGACCATGTTTTTTTACAACTTCTTCATCGGTAGCATAGTCAAAGTAACTGCTGATACGCGGGTCTTTAAGTCCGACCATAATCGACTCCATATCAGCACTCATACGGGCATCGTCATAAGCATAAGCCAATATATTCAAAGGATTCTTCATGGTGAGCGTGGGCATAATCATATCCTTTTCCAGGAAACCGGCGGGGTCTTTCACTGCCTTTTCTCCCTGTTCTTTGGCCAATGCGGGATCGACTTTGGACAAACGGATAGCAATACGCAAGCGAAGAGAGTTGGCCAGCTTAAGCCACTGATCATAGTCTCCACCGAAAATCAAATCGTATTCGGCCAACAAACGGGCAGCTTTGCGTTCGCTTTTCTGGAAATCTCTGATATACTTTTGTGCATCATCGATTTCTTTCAGGAAAGTTTTATAAACCTCCTCCTGTGAGTCGTATTTGGAAGAAACGCCCCCTTTACCGTAATCGGAATAAATAATCGGACCGTAGATATCGGTAGACTGCTGCATACCCTGCACCTTAAGCAGCAGAGATACCGCATACACTTCCAGAAATTCGTTCTTATCCAGAGTCATCTCCCTGATCTTGGTCCAGGGTTTCATCAAACCGTTATTGTATGCACCAAAGCTATAAGAGTTCCAACCCTCCATCATGAAATAAGTAATATTATTCTTATCTCCTGCAAACGGAGTAGGAGGAGTCATATAACCGGAATATACGTCTGAAGAGAGGTTCTGCATAATCTGGAAATCCCAGTCTTTATTCTCACGATTGAAATATATAGACTTCTGCATTTGTGGTATAAAGCCGCCCAACTCAAGAACATACGGTTTCTTATGCTCCGGGGTCACGCCATAAGGATTGGTATTCATCTCATCGAAGCCATCGGTACAGCCGGAGAGAATACCCATGAATGCTGCTACAGCAAACACTGCGATATAGAATTGTTTTTTCATCGTTTCGTTCTGTTAAAAGTTCAGATTAATACTCAAACCGAAGCTACGCGTAGAAGGCAAGCTGAAGTTATCGGCATTCGTACCTCCGTTTCCGCTTGTGGTCAATGCAATTTCCGGATCATACGGAGCATCGCGGTAAATAAAGAAGAGATTTCGGCCGATCAAAGAAACGGTAGCCCCTTTGAACCAGTTCGTATTTTCAAACAAACGTGAAGGCAACGCATAAGCCAAAGAAAGTTCGCGCAAACGAATATTCGTCGCTTTATACATGGCAAATTCTGAAGCAGGAGCCGACTTGTAGAACAGCTGCGCATCGATCCTGTCAACCGGAGTTGAAGAAATCACTTTACCGTCTTTATCTAATATATTCTGAACAGCCGGAACCGAAAAACCGCCGTTATTGCGTGCATCTGCCGTCTGCTGGCTGCGTCCGGCAGCAGAAATCTTAGCCTCTGTCAAAGAAATCACATCACCGCCAAAGCGTCCATCAATGAGGAAGCCCAAAGTAAAGTCTTTATAACGAATCTCATTGCGCAGACCCATCAGGAATTTAGGATTAACATTGCCGATACGCTCTTCTTCTTTGGTCTTGGCAAGACTGAAATCCTTGTCTCCTTCTTTTTTGCTCAAGATAACCCGTCCCTGCTCGTCGCGCAGCAGACGCTCAGAATACATTTCACCCCACTCTTTGCCTTTGAACAGACGGTAATTGAATCCGCCTTTAGACAATGAAAGACCTTCTTTATCATACTGCTCCGGCAGGCTCAGAACCTTATTTTTATTCATTGAGAAATTCAGATAGCCGGTCCATTCAAAATCTTCCGTACGAATGGGAGTAAATCCGATGGTACCTTCAAAACCGCGGTTACGCACTTCACCGGCATTGATATAGTACTGGCTATAGCCGGTACCGGATGTATTGTCTACCAGGAAGTACTGGTTCTTCGTCTTCGTTTGATACCAGGCGAGGTCGAAAGTCAAACGGTTGTTCAGCATACGCAGGTTCAAACCCACTTCGAAAGAGTTCGAACGCTCGGGCTTGAGATCTGTAAACGGTTTGATCGTATTGGCTTTGATATCGCCACCATCGATCAATTCATCCAGCGGGTTGGT
The DNA here is from genome assembly GCF_000379945.1 of Porphyromonas macacae DSM 20710 = JCM 13914. GTDB lineage: Bacteria > Bacteroidota > Bacteroidia > Bacteroidales > Porphyromonadaceae > Porphyromonas > Porphyromonas macacae. Next base: position 396,414 of record NZ_KB904124.1, on the reverse strand, counting down.
CAGCCCCCAAGGCATATCATTACCTACGGATGTCCAGCTGGCACGCAGCTTTCCGAAATTCATCCAATTCAGGCTATACCCCATATCCTTGAGCCATTTGCTAAAGATAACGGAGGTACCTACCGAAGGATAGAAGTAGCTGCGGTTAGAAGCGGGCAATGTAGAAGACCAGTCGTTACGGGCGGTTAAATCCAGATACATCACATCTTTCCATCCTAATGATGCAGTTGCAAAAACGGATTGCAATTGACGGTGTTCCTTTTTCTGATCCACACCGGGACGCCCACCCTTCAGATAGTTCTTAAAATGATAGATTCCGGGGATTTGCAAGTCACCCAGATTAATACTTTCCTTATAAATCTTATTGTCGGAAATACTGCTTCCCAGAGTGGCCATGACAGACAATCCATTGAAATCTTTATTGAGTTGCAGCATGGCATCGCCATAAGAATTAGCCGCATTATCGAAGTTATGATCGTAACGTCCGCCACGAGGACCGGAAGGGAATGCGGTAGCAGCCACCTTACGTTCGTTGGTAATCCAGCTGCGATCGTAGCTGCCACGAAGAATAAACTTCAAATATTCGGTAAGATTGAAAGTCAAATTCACTTTGGTGATACCCTTGTACAATTTGCTGGAGTAGTTATGGTTGTTTATCAACCAATACGGATTGTGATTGATGTCTCCGATAAATGCCCAGTTTTCACGAAGCATATTGGTTTTCGCATCCATCTTCTCATACTCATTCTTGTAAACCTGGAAGTTTTCATTACCATCAGGATACAGGTAAAGGCCGATCAGCGGGTTGAAATACTGTCCCGGAGCCGTAGGAGCATGGCTGATATTTTGCTTGGTCAAAGCCACAGAAGCATCGACATCCATAAATTTCTCAAAAAGGCTGGTGGTCGAACGCAGTGAAACGTTATGTTTTTCCAAACGGTTCTTATCAAGGATGCCACTGGCCGTGGTATTCTGGTAACTGAAGAAGTTTTGCAACTTTTCGGTACCGCCGGAAACGGTAACGCCATTAATAAAAGTCGTACCGGTTCTGAAAAAATCGCGGATAAAGTCGTTATTTATACTCTTCTTCGGGCCCCAACCTTCAGCCGTAACGGTTTCAGCTCCATCCACGCCCATACCGTACTGGTCCTGGAATTTATATGTCATATAAGGAACATCGGCCTGAAAACTGCTGTGAACAGAAACGGAAGTAACGCCGGCTTTACCGCGCTTGGTCGTAATCATAATTACACCGTTGGCAGCATGGCTACCATACAACGCAGCAGCAGAAGCACCTTTCAACACGTTGATGTCCTCAATATCATTAGGGTTGATAACAGCCAAACCGTCACCGACATCGATACCGCCGCCATAGCCTCCTTCACCGCCGGTTTGAGAGAACGCACCACTGTTGATAGGGGTGCCGTCTACCACATAAAGAGGCTGGTTATTACCATTGATGGAGCGATTACCGCGAAGCAATATTTTAACAGAGCTACCAACGCTGGAACCGGATCCGGAAACTTGCAGACCGGCAGTCTTACCGCTCAGGTTAGACAGGAAGTTCGTGCTGGGAACCTGCGTAAGAGCACTGCCATCTACTTTCTGTGTTGCATAAGGCAGACTCTTTTCCGAACGCTTTATACCCATGGCAGTCACAACTACGCCTTCCAACTGTGTGGCATCGCTAAGCAACTTAACATTAATGACAGTCTGATTTCCTAATGTTATTTTTTGCGTTTTATACCCGACATAGGAAAAAACGAGCACCTCACCGGGTGCGGCTTGAATTGAATAACGACCATCCAAGTCTGTTACAGCTCCTCGTGTATTATCATTCAAAACACGGATAGAAGCTTGAATCAACGGTTCGTTTTGTTCATCTGTCACAACACCGGTAACCGAACGCATTTGTGCGTTAGCTATACCAATGGCTGCAAACAGTAAAACAAAGAGCAAGTAAAAATTGCGTCTCTTCATAGTTATACTTTATTGATTAGTTTATAAAACATTTTTTGGCATCATCCAAAAACTTATTCCTCTCAAATAATTAGCGCCTAAACACTTAGGTTAAACCGGGCACAAATGTATGGAATTAAAATGCAAATGCAATAAAAAGTTCACCAAAACGAACTTATTTTATCATTTTCAGAAAAAAGCAGACTTGAAAAGAAGAAGAAAAAACAGAAAATATGTATCATCTAAAAATCTGTAAATAAAAGAATTACACACTTTTTAGAATCACAAAAAACAGCGAAAGAAAAAGAGTATTTGTTTTATTTAATTCGAAAAATGAGTTATTAAAATTATTTATTTATACCATCGAAAACCAATCTGTTTATTTTTATCGAATACCGGAATAGAACTCGTTAAACAAAAACAGACAGACATAATGGGGTGAAAATTCTTTTATTCTTGGGGATATTTTCAAGGTGACAAGATTTTTGTCAAACATTTTACCTTCTTGTATTTTCTGATAAAAGAAAAATAAGGAGATACTCGATAAGCCTGAAAAAGCGGCCTACGAGTATCTCCTTTCAATGTATTTGTATTTACTTATTATAAAAATCTACCGACGTTTGCGGGGATAAGTGGTAGAGAATAAGATCTCCGAAATAGTGGGGTGCGGAAATACGATACGGCTCAATTCGTCCACCGTCATCCCTTTTTCCACTGCAAGTGTGATGATGGTAATAAACTCGCTGCTCGTATTGCCCAACAAGTGTGCTCCGATAATTTTCTCTTCGGCATCTGTCAACACCTTGCAAATACCGTTTACCTGCTCGTTTTCTATGACAAAACGACCGCTGTACGACATGGGTAAACGCAACACTTGATAAGGGACATTATTCAGCTTGAGTTCGCGCTCCGTGGCTCCTACGGAAGAGACCTCGGGATCGGTGTAAACAATGGCGGGGATAGCCTTATAGCTCATCGCATCCTCCACACCCAGAAGATGGTGAACGGCCACCTGTCCCTCACGGCGCGCCACATGCGCCAGCAAAGCCTGTCCGGTAATATCGCCACAGGCATAGACATTCGGGTCGGAGGTTTGCATGTGCTCATTTACCGGCACTGCCCCACGCTCGGTTTTTATGCCTAAAGAGTCCAACCCCAACCCTTCGGTAACAGCCTTACGACCGACGCTGACCATAATTCGATCGCCGGGAATTTCTATACGCTCGCCCTCGGGCAGCTCGGCATAAACAACACCCGGAGCGACTTCCACCACTTTTGTGTTGAGATAGAACTTAACGCCACGCTTTTCGTAGGTCTTCATCAGCTCTTCCGAAAGTTCCTCATCCATAGGACCCAAAATCTTAGGCATCATCTCCACCACCGTAACCGGTACGCCCATGGTATTGAAGAACGAAACGAACTCCATGCCGATAACACCGCCGCCTATAACGGTCAGACTTTTCGGCAGCTCCTTACAATCCAGCGCCTCCTTATTCGTCCAGTAATCCACCTTATCCAAACCGGGAATGGGTGGAATGAAAGAACGACTCCCTGTGGCCAACAAAATATGTTTTGCCAGATAAGTTTCCCCCCCGGCATCGATACGATAGTTTCCATCGGTATCCTTGCCATTGAGTACGGCCTCGGCCATAACCAGCTCAACACCATGGTTTTTGAAATCGCCGCGGATACCGGCGGAGAATTTCTTGATGATCTTGTTTTTTCTGGCAATCAATTTATCCAGTGCCACTTCTATATTTTCCGCACTGACGGCATATTTGCGTCCGTCGGCACCGGCTTTATGATAAATATGTGCACTGTGGAGAATAGTCTTTGTGGGCACACATCCTTCGTTGAGGCATACGCCGCCCACATTATTTTTCTCGAAGATTATCGTTTTCAATCCGTTTGCAGAAGCATATTCGGCAGCATTATCTCCACCGGGGCCGGCACCGATTACGGCCAAATCGAAAATCGCAGTCATAATATTAATATGTTTTTACAAGGTTTATCCAAGATTTGCACGGCCATAAACACACTCACAGCCAAGTGAAAACAAACGTACGTATTTTATTCAAATAAAAGAATACTCCAAGGCGGATAAACCGTTTCCGTTTCCTGTCTCATTGTCATTATCCTGTAATTCCTGTCCAAGATTCTTTCCTGAAACGAAAAACGATTGTGTATCTCGTTTGAGGCCTTTTGGGGAATACAAAAAAATCCTCGTTTTACACAACCTCTCAGGCAAATGTAAAACGAGGAATTCAATGCTTACATATCGCAGGATATCTTCCCTCAAGAAACGCAATCTTTACCGGCAAAGATAGCCCGCAAGCAAGTTGTTGTTTTTAGAATGTATTTTGGAATACGCTGTTATCTTTCACATAAGAGGCCTGAAAAGTGATCGGCTTTCCAAAATCCTCCACGGTAACAGGGCGATCAAAATAATCTTTGATATTGCCGAACACATTGTCCGGGTGAGTATCCGGCAGCTTCTCATCGCCAATCACCATAACCCGTACCGTAGCTCTTGCCAGTATGGACCGGCTTTTCTTGCTCATGGGTTTATCTTTACTTTCGGACAAAGCTTCCTGAATGGCTTGCTTCAAATCACCGTATGAAACCGGCGACTCCACGATTGCCGTAACCTTTCGTCCGAATTCGACGGAACCGATATATACCAGTTCGTCTTCTCTTTTGACAATCTCGGGGTTTCGGTCTTTGTCATAAATTTTTCCGCTTTCAGGAAGATCCATAACCACGCTGAAATATGTTTGAGACATATCCACCATTACAGCTGTTTTTCGAGGCTTGGCGTCTTTCGATATGCCGAAAAATAAATCGGTATCGATCTTTTGCCCAAAAGATAATGAAAGGAAATCGTAAGATTTCAATTCCTTCAAAGAGAAAGAAAAAGAATGATTCGACTTAATTTTTCCGATACGCAACACTTTATCCCTTACAACATTCATCAGATTCTCATAAGAGGGAATAATCGTTTCAGACTTTACGGGCAAAGAGAAGAAACTGATGGTTACGGGAGAAGGTTCGACTTTCACGAACTTATATTCTTCGGTATTTATACTCTTATGCTCAAGAACAGCTCCTACAAATGTTTTTCCGGGATACTTGGAAACGAAGTCGATGGCTTTTCTTTCTGTTTGGGCATGCAAAGATAACCCTGTAAACAGCAATGCTGTTATGATGATTGTTTTTATTTTCATTTCCTTAAGATTTTATCGTTTACCCTCAAATACATAATTAACTTTCAGCAGCAAAGCAGAAGTTCCGGCGTTTTCGTTCATTTTTGCCTTCGTTCCATACATCTGCTCCATTATCATAAGGCTTCGTTGATCATTCTTACGGCTCTCTTTCAAAAAGACAACATTCAGCACAAACTGCTTATTGTCCGATTTATTCCCGCAATGCAACCACTCCCCGGTCGACTCGTCAAAAATATAAAGCTCGTTGTTTTTCCATTGAGATTTATATTTCTCCGCAACATCGTATTGCCTTAATACGGTTATGTGATCCTTCTCAAAACGAATCTCAACCGGACTTGTAATTTCCGGTATCTCGCCAAAGTATTCTTTCACCTTGTCTTCGGGCACATCCTGCACCGGTTTCCCCGAATTAAACTGCTTAAGCTCCACTACCTCAGAAGTTTTTAATTGTAGAGAGTATTCTGCCGGATCTTCCGGGCCGGGTGCAGGGTCATTCTTGGAATTGCATGAAGCAACCAGAAAACACAGACCCAAACAAAAAAACAGGAATGTATTTTTCATAAGATTTATAATTTAATTGAGTATTAGACTATTCCCTATTTCTACAGTATTTGCATACCCTCGAAATATATCTGACAAATATACATAAAAGGATATTGAGAAAAAGAAAAAACCGGATAGATCTGCTTTGTTTTTTGCAAACCATCCGGTTAAAAGGTTATTGAAATCGCTAAGAAAGAACAACAGCCGTACCGCTACAGCTCACCATCAGCATACTGCCGCCGGATCCGATCGTTTCATAGTCCAGATCGATACCCACCACAGCCGTGGCTCCCATGCGGGCAGCCTGAGCGCTCATTTCCTGCAAGGCCTGATCTTTGGCTTTACGAAGCACCTCTTCATAAGCTCCGGAGCGGCCTCCGAAAAAATCGGTTATCCCGGCTAAAAAATCTCTGATCACATTGGCGCCGATAATGGTTTCACCCGTTACCACACCCAAATATTCTCTTACAGGTCGCCCTTCAATAGTGGGCGTTGTACTCATTAACATAATCAGAAAAAGTTTTTAATTATTTTGTGCATAATACTTCTGACGCAGTTCGGCCACCGTGGGGTCGGTGATATAATCGTCGTAATCCATCATCTTGTCGATGATACCGCCCGGTGCCAGCTCTATAATCCGGTTAGCCACGGTTTGGATGAACTCGTGGTCATGGCTGGTAAAGAGCACGTTACCCTTAAAGGTTTTGAGCGTATTGTTGAATGCCTGTATAGACTCCAAGTCCAGATGGTTCGTAGGGCTGTCGAGAATCAGCACGTTGGCATTGCGCATCATCATCCTGGAAATCATGCAACGCATCTTCTCGCCTCCGCTGAGCACCGATGCTTTCTTCAGAATTTCCTCACCGCTGAACAGCATCCGCCCGAGGAAGCCTTTGATATACACCTCGTTGGTATCAGGCGAATACTGCGACAGCCAGTCCACAAGATTCATATCGGTATCGAAGAAAGCAGAGTTGTCCAAAGGCAAGTAAGCCGTGGTAATGGTCTGCCCCCATTCGAAAGTACCCTCTGTCGGTTTCTGATTATCATTAATAATCTCGAAAAGAGCGGTCATGGCACGGGGATCATGGCTGATAAAGACAATTTTATCGTCTTTCTCCACATTCAGGTTGAAATCTTTGAAGAGCAACGTACCATCATCGGCATGTGCGGTAAGGCCTTTAACCTCCAGGATCTTATTGCCGGGATCGCGCTCGGTGGTGAAGATAATACCCGGATAGCGACGACTGCTGGGCTTGATTTCCTCCACATTGAGTTTCTCCAGCATCTTCTTGCGGCTGGTGGTCTGCTTGCTTTTGGCCACATTGGCGCTGAAGCGGCGGATAAATTCTTCGAGTTCCTTTTTCTTCTCTTCCGCTTTCTTGTTCTGCTGCTGTTGCTGACGCAGAGCCAACTGGCTGCTCTCGTACCAGAAGCTGTAGTTACCGGCAAAGAGCTGCACACGACCGAAGTCGATATCTACGGTATGTGTACATACGGAGTCGAGGAAGTGGCGGTCGTGGCTGACGATGAGAACGGTTTGCTCACACTCCGACAGATAATTTTCCAGCCATGCCACCGTATCGAGGTCCAAGTCATTGGTCGGCTCGTCCAGCAAAAGATTATCGGGTTTACCGAACAGTGCACGCGCCAGCAGCACACGCACTTTTTGCTTACCGCTTAAATCTTTCATGAGCGAGTAGTGCACACTTTCGGGGATGCCCAAACCGCTAAGCAAGGCGGCGGCATCGCTTTCAGCATTCCATCCCTCCATTTCGGCAAACTTATCTTCCAGCTCTGCCACGCGGTTTCCATCTTCATCGCTGAAATCGGGCTTGGCGTAAAGGGCATTCTTCTCTTCGATAATCGACCACAAAACAGTATGCCCCATCATTACGGTATCCAACACGGTAAACTCATCGAAAGCGAAGTGATCCTGAGCCAGAACGGACAGGCGTTCGCCCGGCCCCATGCTCACAGAGCCTCGCGTGGGGTCCAACTCTCCACTGATCACACGGAGCAGTGTGGACTTGCCCGCACCGTTGGCGCCGATCACACCATAACAATTACCGGGGGTAAATTTCAAATTGACATCCTGAAAGAGTATGCGTTTACCAAACTGCACACTTAACTCATTAACTGCTATCATAATATAAATTGGGATTTTTCTTTTGCAAAGGTAACAAAAAGCCACGCACCTCACCGAATGCTCCTTCGTTCTCTTGCCGGAAAGATGCCGTAATTAAGGGAAGTCCGGCATAAACGATACGACTGTAGCAGTCGGTACATACCCTTTTACTTTGAATTCACGTTAACCGAAAAAAAATGTCTTGTTTTGCATGGTGAAAATTCTCTGCCTGATGGTTGAAAATTCTTCAGGCAAAGAAAAAAAATCCAAGTTAACTTCGTTGAAAATCCTTTGCCTGAAGAATTTTTATCCTTTGCGCTACGGCTTTTTACTCTCTGCCTGTGCTATTTTGAAATACTGCTTTCGGAAGTGAGAAGCCATGATTCAATATTTCAGAGCAGCCGCAATCCGCTATCGCCAGCCATACCGTTTATACAAAAAGAGCCACAACCATGACGCTGCGGCTCTACTCTTTTACAAAATTTTCTTTCAGTAAACGATGATTTCGTCTGCAAACAGGAAGTAATTTTTGATTTTGGACTGTACGGCTTTCATACGGACATAACGCGCTTCTGCAGTAGTGTTGAACTTAAAGACCTCGAAGCGAAGGTTTACATCATCGATATCCACCGTTGTGGGTATTTGTCCCAAAGAAGTAAAATTTTTACCATCGGCACTGATCCAGGCTTCCACGGTTTCCGGCATATAAACCCAGGCTCCTTTGGCCTGCATAAATTTGGCACATACGGAATTGATCGGTTGCACAGAGACTAAATCGACGGTGACATCCATCGTTTCCGTGAAGCCCTGCCAACGTTTATCCAGATAAGTCCAGCTGCCGCGATAGCCATCGGTCAAAGCCATTGCCCCGCCTGCGGGATAGCCTCTGTCGAATTTACAATTATACCGTACAGGTTTACCCAACGCTTTGTGGTAGTCGGCAAAGAAAGGTACCGGATCGAAAAGCGGTTTGTCTCCATCGAAAAGCTGAACCATCAGTTTGGCCGAATCTTTTACGATAATCGCCGAATCGTAAAGAGGCGACTGCGCCGTGGGAGCGGTACCATCGAGCGTATAACGCAACGTACTGGGTCTTTTTTCGGTATCGGCATAAATACGGATCTCTTTTTTCAAGGTGTCTACTTCCATGCTGAGGTCGATGTTCTTCAGCGGAAACGCATTGATGCCTTTTTCGAGCATCTTTGCCGTATGTACATTGGCACGGGAAAGAAAGTTATCGAAATCCTTCTTATCCTTTGGCGTCCATAACACTTCGGCCAAAGCTAAAGCACGCGGCCAGGTCATATAGGCAGCATGCTTTTCGTCCACGACATACTCCGTCCACAAGTTGCCCTGTGCCCCCAGAATATACTGATGCTCTTCGGCTGTGAGATCCACTGGTTCGGGGTCGTAAGCATAAACCCTTTTCAACGGATTATAACCGCCGATGGCTTTGGGTTCGGTGGCCGGATTGCCCTGATAGAAATCGAAATAGAGCGGATTACCCGGCGTCATAATCACATGATGCCCCATGCGTGCGGCCGTCTTACCGCCCTCTTCGCCCCGCCAGCTCATAACGGTGGCATTAGGAGCCAAACCGCCTTCGAGAATCTCATCCCAACCGATAATCTCGCGCCCCTTGCCGTTCAGATACTTTTCAATGCGTTTAACGGCGTAGCTTTGCAGTTCGTCTACGTCTTTCAACCCTTCGGCTCTCATCAGAGCCTGACATTTCGGACAGCTCTTCCAATGCCACTTACCGGCTTCATCACCGCCGATATGGATGTATTTGCTTGGAAACAACGCCATCGTTTCATCAAGGATATTCTCTAAAAACTCAAAGGTTTTGGGATTGCCGATACAGAAATCGCTACAGTCGTGATCCCAGCGCCCCAGACAGTTCAACTCGGGATATGCGGCAAAAACCTCATTGCTGTGCCCCGGCAATTCGATTTCGGGAATGACTGTGATGTACCGGTCGGCGGCAAATCGTACGACTTCTCTGATCTCATCCTGTGTATAGTAACCGCCATAGCTACCGGGAGTACCCGTTTCTACAAACTTGCGATCGCCTTTAGACCACCATTCGTCCCAATCGGAAACCATACGTGCCTGTGCCTTTTGCGTGAGCAACGGATATTTTTCAGACTCCATACGCCAGCCGCCACCATCGGTGAGATGCCAGTGAAAACGGTTGTATTTGTAAGAAGCCATCAGATCCAACATCTCTTTGATATAAGCTATGCTCATAAAGTGGCGCGACACATCGAGATGCAAACCGCGATATTCGAAACGAGGTTCGTCCATGATCCCGGCATAATGCACACGGCCTTCGGCATCGGTCAGCTGCAGCAGTGTCTGCATACCATAAAAAAGACCTTGTGTGGAGGATGCCTGCAATTTGATGCCTTGCTTATCTGCAACAAGACGGTAACCTTCTGTAGAAATCCCGGGCTCGGAAATCAGCTCCAGCAGAATATCAGCCTTACCCGCCTTTCCCTTACGAGGCTCGATGCCGGAAACATCTTTAATTCCTCTGATCAGAAGATCGGCCAGCCTGTTCATCTCCGTAGCGGTGGAGTCGGTTTCGCCACCGATCGCTACGGTGCTGCCCTTAAGATTGAAAGCGCCGGATGCCAGCTCCACCTGTGCCGGCATCGGTATCAAAGACGGTTCCGAGAGCGGTTTGCTCTGCTTGCTGCATGCAGAAAAGAGAAATAAAGCTACGGATGTCAGTAAAAAAAGAAATCGTTTATTCATAAAACTTTAACTGATTTTAGGATAGTGTTTATAAAGATATTTAATTTATTCTGCCTGACCGCATCCGAAGTCCTGTACCGCAACCCCCGGAAAAAAAGAAACCCTTTCGATCGGCCGCTCGCAGCTTCTCGAAAGGGAGATCTTTTTACTCAAAAGTATCGAACTGCACTCCGGATTAAAGTCTGCTGCCGAAAACTTCACTCAGGCGTTTATGCTCGGCGCCGATCTGTTTTTGCAACAGAGGGGTGGCAGGGATGAGAGGCAGTCGCAGTTCGTTGTGGTCGATAAGCCCCATCTGATAAAGCAACGTCTTGATACCGGCAGGATTTCCGTTAACAAAAAGAAGTTTATTCATTTCGGCCAATTCGCAATTGATGCTTTTGGCCGTTTCCCAATCGCCATCCATAGCCGAATGAATCAATCGGCCGAAAATCCGGGGATAGGCATTGCCGATGACAGAGATCACCCCCCTTGCTCCGTCTTCAATAAAAGGAACAGAAAGGTTGTCGTCACCCGAAAGGATTCTGAAGTCCTCACGGTTCAGCCCCCGGGCAATAGCCTGTACCTGCTCGCGCATGCCGCTGGCCTCCTTGATACCCACGATATTTTTGTGCCTGTCGGCCAGACGAAGAGTCGTTTCGGGCAGCATGTTCATACCCGTGCGACCGGGGATATTGTATAGAATAATCGGAAGCGGACAAGCTTCGGCAAAGAGGGAAAAGTGTCTGAAAATACCCTCTTGCATGGGTTTGTTATAGTAAGGAACAACGGAAAGAATACCGTTCACTTTGCGGGTGTCCATCGTCCGTATACGCTCGACGACATGGCGGGTATCGTTGCTGCCTAATCCCATGACTATGGGTATCTCTCCTCCGGTGGCTTCGTATGCGCAATCGATGATAAAATCACGCTCGTCACGGTCTATACAGGGAGACTCTCCTGTGGAGCCGTGGAGAACAAAGAAATCTACACCTCTTTCTTTTTGATACTCCACAAGGCGGCTTAAAGAGGTGCAGTCCAAAGAGCCGTCTTGTTTGAATGGCGTTACCAAAGCCACGCCTAAGCCTTCGAATAATTGAAATTCGTTCATTTTCTTTCTTACGTTCCTTATATATCTGAATAGAATACAAAAATAGTTTTTTGAAGCATATTAATTTTATTTTCAGCCGCATATCTACAATTCGAGTTATCGAGAAAGACAAAATGCCTTCTTTCGCAAAGGAAGTACAGAATGAAAACCGGTAGAAATGAGGAGATTAGTTATCTTTGTTGCTAAGATGATGAATGTGCCCGTATTTTCAAATCGAGAGAGACGTAAAAGCTGTCCCTTACCCTAAGACATACAGCAGAAAAACGGGCAATGCGACATAATAATAAGACGATAACATCAATGAAATATAAGTTAGACACGGACGGAGCCAAACTGACGAGCGAAGGAGCCCGGGAGACTCATAAACAGCCGTTAAGCAGTTACGATTGGATGCATGGTATACCGGAAAGTCTCCATGAGGAGAATAATCTGGTAGAAGTGCAATTTAAGAACACGCGCAAAGGGTATTATATCAACAGCGAAGGGCTGGAACTGCACAAAGGAGACTGGGTGACGGTGGAGGCTTCGCCCGGCCATGACATAGGGCGGGTAACATTGACGGGGCGGCTGGTTCCTCATGCGATGAAACTCCACCATTTCAATACCGAGCGCAACGAAATACGCCGAATTTACCGTCTGGCCAAACCGTATGATCTGGAACGGATGTACGAGGCCAAAAGCCGCGAACACGACACGATGATCGAGACCCGCCAGATTGCAGCCAAATTAGGTCTGGAAATGAAAATCGGCGATGTGGAATATCAGGCGGACGGCAGTAAAGCCATTTTCTACTATATAGCCGACGGAAGAGTGGATTTCAGACAGTTGATCCGCGTGCTGGCGGATACGTTCCATATCCGTGTGGAAATGAAACAAATCGGGGCACGTCAGGAGGCCGGACGCATCGGAGGCATCGGTCCCTGCGGCAGACAGCTCTGCTGCTCGGCATGGATGACCAACTTCATGTCCGTCAACACCAGTGCGGCACGCATACAGGATTTGTCCATGAATCCGCAAAAGCTGACAGGGCAATGTGCGAAGCTGAAATGCTGCATGAACTTTGAAGTGGACAGCTATCTGGATGCTCAAAAAAAGATGCCCAGTCCGGAAATTGTACTGCACACGAAAAAAGGAGATTTCTACCATTTCAAAAGCGATATTTTTCACCGTCAGATTACTTACAGTACGGAAAAGAACGCCCCGGTAAATCTGGTTACCATTCCGGTAAAACGCGTATTCGATATTATCAACATGAACAAGCGCAACGAGCTGCCGGAGACTATCGGTATTGAAAATCCGGAGCAGAAAACGGGGAAAAAGCCGGTGGATATCCTGGATGAAAACAGCCTGACCCGTTTTGATGCGCAAATGGACGACAAACGCAGCAACCGAAACAGTAAGAGAAAACGGAATAACGGCAATCAACCGCCTGTAAGCGAGGGGCAGAAAACGACCAATAACGGAAACAAACCGAACAATGGCGGACGTCAACTCCGAAACGACGGGGAAAATACCTCACCGGCACATCAGGGCAACGAACGCAGGCGAAACAACACTCCCAACAGGCATCCGCAAACCGGCAACGGGGGGGGAAGGCCCATGCATGGAGCGGCCAATGATATGCCACGATCGGCACGTCCCTATAACAACGGGAGCAGAGAACGCAACAACCGCAACCCCCAACTTCCGAAAAACAAAAAGGAACAATAAGTTCAGCCCCCTGCCGTCATGATGTCTCAACACCTCTTTCGGTTAAAATCTTTGGCATGCAGCCTGTCGGTCTTCTTGATAGCCACAGGCATACCTGCTTGCAGGAAGCCGCCTACACCTGCGGAGGAAACTATTCTTTTCAAAGGGCTGGAGCAGGGACGGTGGCATGCGGAAGAAAATCTGGATTACGAATTATTCGTTCCCTGTAAAGGAAACACCTACCGAATAGAACTGATCTTGCGCACAGACAACCGTTATCCGAAAGGTTATATCAACATAGCTTCTTCTTTACAGCGTGACTTGTATTACAATCGCAAAGACACACTGCGGCTGACACTGGCTTCGGAAGCCGGGAAATGGATCGGCAAAGGGGTGGCCGTATCCGAACTGCGAACGGTGCTGTATCACTCCATTTCACCTCCCCTGGCAGGCATCTATAAACTGAGCGTCAAGCCGGCAGGCGACAGCACGCTGTACGGCGTACAGACCGTGGGCATCAGGATGCTCTGTACCTACGATGCAGCGGGAAAAGCCAAAAAGCCCCGATAGTTTCCGTAGACGTTATGCACAAAACCCAACAGCCTTAAGTAGTAAGTCTTTACAGATTAAGGATTTGACTTGTAGCAGTTTTTAATTACTATTATCTTTGTATAGATTTTATATTATCCACACTAAGAACATTAAGAAGAAATGACAAAAGCAGTAGGCAATCTTATTCCGCGTACATTCTTTACCACAAAAGGCAGCGGCGAATCCGACCTGGAAATTCATGCCGGTTCGTACCACATGGCTCTCTTCGATGCCGGTATATCGGACTTCAATATTATGACATATTCGTCTGTATTACCCGCCACTGCGCATCTGGTAAGTATGGACGAAGTGGATTTACCTCCTTTTGGCTCGGAGATGAAAACGATTATGGCCGTTTCCCACGGTCAGCAAGACGAGTTTATCTCGGCCGGACTGGTTTATGCCTGGATGTATGCCGACGAAAACTTCGACGAAAAAGTCGGCGGTCTGGTATGCGAAGTTAGCGGGCGTTACCGCATCGAGGAGCTTGAAGCTCGTTTGATCAGGGTAATCAACGACCTGCATATCCGCACCTATTCTCAGTACTATCTGGGTGAACTGAATTTCATTACTGAGGGTATGACCATCGAAAAGCGCTACGGTACGGCCCTGGCCGCTCTTTGTTTTATGGACTTCGATCTGCCGGAGTCTACTGTCAGTGGAACAAAATAAGAACAATCGAATGATAAACTCGAGCTATCGCGTCAAACAGCGGTGGCTCGAGTTTTTTATTACCCGTACTTTCCTCAATATCCACCATCTATGATTGCCAAACAAACATACCGTTATACAATAATTGCTCTTTTCTTATTGATCGGGATACCGGGCTTGTCTTCGTGTCGTAAAAATCCCTCTTTCAATGCCGCTCTATATGTCGACCCTCTCATCGGCACAGACTCCGTGGGCACTGTCTTTCCGGGGGCATCCGCACCTTTCGGCATGGTACAGCTAAGCCCGGACAACGGGCATGGCGGTTGGCATCACATTGCAGGCTACTACTACCCCGACAGCCTGATCGCCTCTTTCAGTCATACGCATCTGAGCGGTACGGGAGCAGGAGATATGTACGATATTGCTTTCATGCCGGTAACACTGCCCGCATTGCATAGCAGTGAAGTTGTCGGCGGCTACTACGCACGTTTCTCCCATGATGACGAGCAGTGCCATGCCGGTTATTACAGCGTACTTCTAAAGCCATACGATATACGGGTGGAACTTACAGCAACGACCCGTGCCGGGGTGCAGCAGTACACGTTTCTCAACGGTGCGGACTCGGCCATGATCCGTTTGGATCTGGGGCGTGCCATCAACTGGGACCGAACGACGGACAGCCACATTGTACAAATCGATCGAACAACATTGCAGGGGTATCGTTTCTCCGATGGATGGGCACGCAATCAGAAAGTATTTTTTTATTGCCGTCTGAGCGTCGCTCCGGATTCCATTGCGCTTTTTGAAGAAAAGATCACAGATGACAAAGGAAATGAAACAGATGCCAAACGTTCGTACGCTCATCTCTATTATTACAACCTGCCCCCAAAGGCCAAAATCGTAGTGAACACAGCTATCAGCGGAGTGGACGAAGCCGGAGCAAAAGCCAATCTGCTGACAGAAGCACCTGAAACGGATTTTGAGAAAATCAGACAAGAAACAGAAACAGAGTGGCAGCGGCAGTTGAGTTGTATTCGCGTGGAAGGGGCTTCCAAGGAAGAGCTGGTGAAACTGTACACAGCTCTATACCGTGCCAAGATCTGCCCTACGACTTACAGCGATACGGACGGGCGATACCTCGGGGCCGACAGGGCAATACACCGTCCGGATTCGGGACAGGTACATTACAGCACCTTCTCGCTGTGGGATACCTATCGGGCAGCTCACCCGCTATTGGAGCTTATAAATACAAAGGAACAGGCGGATATGATACACTCCCTGATCGATTTCGGGGAACAGAACCAAAGCATCCTGCCGGTTTGGAATATGTGGGCTTCGGAAACGGATATGATGATCGGACATCACTCCATTCCGGTTATTGTTTCAGGTATCATCAAAGGGGTGACCTCCATAGCTCCGGAGAGACTGAAACCTCTGCTTACAGGCACAACCAACAGAGATGGTTACCGCGGAATGGACAGCTACCGCAGACTTGGCTACGTAGCGCAGAATAACGAACACGAAAGCGTTTCCAAAACATTGGAATACGCCTGTAACGATGCAGCCGTACAGGCATGGGCCAAGCACGCCGGAGATGAAAAGATGGCAGCCGAATATGCCTCCCGAAGTCAAAACTACCGGAATCTCTGGCTGCCGGAGCGGGGCTTTTTCGCTCCCCGAAAAGCAGATGGCTCTCGAGTAGAGCCGTTCAATCCGTTTGCCTATACCGAGGATTATACCGAGAGCAATGCCTACCAATATCTTTTCTCGGTTCAGCATGACACCAGGGGGCTGATGGAATTGATGGGAGGCAGGGAAGCTTTCGGAAAGAGACTGGACGAGTTTTTCTTCTCCGCCACTCCCGACAGTATCCGCTTGCCGATATTCTCCACCGGCATGATCGGGCAATACCCGCATGGCAACGAACCGGCACATCATGTTCTATTCCTCTACAATCAGGCGCGTCAGCCATGGAAAGCCACGGATATAAGCCGTAAGATACTGCAGGATTTCTACACAACGCAGCCGGATGGCCTCTGCGGCAATGAAGATTGCGGGCAAATGAGTGCATGGTACGTCTTCACCTCTTTGGGTTTCTACCCGGTGGATCCCGTTTCGGGACAGTACGAGCTTGTCAGCCCGCTTTATCCACGGTCGGAAATCACACTGCAAAACGGGAAGAAAATAAAAATCACGGCACGCAATCTCTCTGCCGAAAACATCTATATCGAATCCGTTACGGTGAACGGGACCCCCTGGCGTCAGTCTTACATCACTTACGACTGTATAAAAAACGGAGTCGAGATTGTTTTCAACATGACAGCGGAGAAAGGGAAAATATGGTATTAGCCAACGGTAAAGCTTGGTTGGTATATTAAATTGCTATCTTTGTGGAGATAAGCATCTAATGCTTTATAAACCACTGTTTTTTTAGAATAACTAAGATTATACACTTTATAATAAAGAAACATTAACCAATGGAAAACAAGAAAATTGACTGGTCATCTCTGACCTTCGGTTATGTGCCCACCAACTACAACGTGCGCATGTATTATCGTAACGGCAAATGGGGCGAACTGGAAGTAAGCTCTGAAACAAGCATCAACATCCCCATGGCAGCAACCTGCTTGCACTACGGACAGGAAGCGTTCGAGGGTATGAAAGCTTTCCGTGGCAAAGACGGTAAAATCCGTATTTTCCGCCCCGAAGAAAATGCAGCCCGCCTGCAAAGTTCTTCCCGCGGCATCATGATGCCCGAATTGCCTACGGACTTGTTTATCAATGCCGTTAAGCGCGTCATCGAGTTGAACGAAGAGTTTGTTCCTCCCTACGGAACAGGGGCATCTTTGTATATCCGTCCTCTTTTGCTCGGCCTGAGCCAGCAAGTCGGCGTTAAACCCGCAGCCGAATACCTGTTCATGATCTTCGTAACCCCCGTAGGCCCTTACTTCAAAGAAGGTTTCAAACCGACCCCTATGGCCATTATGCGTGGTTATGACCGTGCGGCTCCTCTGGGCACCGGTACGATTAAAGTGGGGGGTAACTATGCCGCCAGTTTGAAAGCCGGCGTACTGGCTCATGAAAAAGGTTACAGCGCAGTTATTTTCTTGGATGCCAAACATAAAGAATACATCGACGAGTGCGGCCCGGCCAACTTCTTCGGTATCAAAAACAACACGTATATCACTCCGAAAAGCACCTCTATCCTTCCTTCCATCACCAATAAGAGCCTCATGCAAATTGCAGAGGATATGGGAATGAAAGTAGAGCGTCGCGAAATACACGTGGACGAACTTTCTACATTCGAAGAAGCCGGCGCTTGCGGCACCGCTGCCGTTATCAGCCCGATCGAACGCATCGACGACCTCGATGAGCACAAAAGCTATATCATCTCAAAAGACGGTAAGGCCGGTCCTACCTGCGAGAAGCTATACAATAAGCTCCGTGCCATTCAATACGGCGAAGAACCCGATACACACAATTGGGTTATGATTTTGGACTAAACAAATCTTCAGACACAAAAAAAGCTGCCTTTTTCGGCAGCTTTTTTTGTGTCGTTGCATCCAGATTTTTCTTTTCCCGGGGCTATCGGTTCCGGTTTTTCCTGCTCTCCAATTCGGCTTTCAGCTGCTTATGTATCTCTTTTTCGGTGGAAGAGAAATCGCACACTTTGCTCAGATTGCAATTCTCTATATCAATAATCTGAGGCACCAGATGACGCGCAATGACTTTTCGCCTGTCATCGAATGAAGGCATCGACAAAAGTTCCCGGAATTGAGAAGCGGTAATACCGTAAGCAGGCACCATTAAATCGAAAGCACGTTCATAGTCCGATTCGAAAGTACATTCGGCTATCTTATTTTTCAGGTTCGCATAAGTTTCTGCCGGCATGGGTTGCAACCGGTACCCCCTGCTGTTTTGCCAACCGGTATCGTAACCGCCGCCCCTGTTGGGCGGATAAGGAGGTTCATAAGGCGGATTGGGGATATTTTCATGCGGAATATACGGCGTTACATCTATTTGCTTCACACCGAAACCCGAATAAAAAACGAAAGACTCAAAAACCGGGCTGAACATACCGTTCCGTCCGGAAGAAAGAGCCATGACACGCACGCGATAACTGTCGTTTTCGAGATTTGCGATAAAACAGCTAAGAGTCGGCTCGCATACCTGTACGTCGTTGATAAACACGATAATCGGCTGTCTGTTAGAAAAAACCGAGAGACCGCTGATTCGATTTTGCGCTCCGAGATGTACAGCCGCCGAAACGACGAGAGTACATAAAAGTATGATTCGTTTCATTATGATATATAATGGTATGATTTTCCGTCGATAAATATAGAATAAAAAGAGTTGTCGGAGTATCAAAAACTATACAGCACCGAGTTTGGCCAGAGTTTGATCTCCCAAAGCGCTTTTTTTCTCGATATGATCGAGTATCTCCAATACAAAAGGATTCGATTCGAAGTTACCGCGTACCGTATCGAAATCGGCACTTTTTTCATCCCCTTTCACGTCGATGCCGAAACCCACCTGCGTATTCATGGTAAACTCTTTGCGTGCATCCTCATAGAGCATTTTGTCCAGCGAAACCACGCAATCCTTCCATTTCCTAACAATCTCCGCCACCTTGGTACGTGTCAAATCTTCCGGTTTCAAACCGAACCACTCCAAAATCGTGTTGTATGCCCACGTCCATTCCAGATTATAGTAATTTTTATGCAGAGAGCAAATCTCTTCATTCAATTCTTCCAATGAATTGACAGTAGCGTTTTTGACTTTATCCAGGATGCATAGAACAGAAGAACGCGGAGCAATCATACCGCAAATATCCAGCCACACACCCAACCCCTCCTCCGTTCGGGGGCGCAACCATTCGATAACTTCGGCATCCGAAGTACAAGGACAGTCTTCCAGTTTTTTGATCAGACTGTTACCCAAAAACTTGACAATGGCCATCTCGTAAAAATGCAACCCTTTGGCCAATGCACGGCTTTGTATGCGCATGTTTCGATATACGTACTCCTGATTGCCGTCATTGCAAAGCAACCGGCTCAATTCGCTCAAGATCCGGTGTGCATGCAGCATCTTTCCCACCGTATAAGGGCTGAGAAGATTGAAGTTTATACAATCGGTTTTTTTGCTATCTGTCCGTTTATCGCGGTTAGGCCACTTCTTGGCATCCCGTATGGTGCCTACGCTGCGAATGTTCACCCCCGGCACCAGATAGGTCTGGTTATGCTCCTCGATAAGGTAAGAGAAAGGAAATTTAGAGGTATCCACATGGTGTACGTGTCGCCCCATAACCAATGAAAACGGGCCGATATGGGAGGGCCAGAGAATATAACTGTCACTGGTGGTTTTGGAGCCGCGCTCCACAACCCCCTGATGTATGGGACCCAGTTTATAGAGGTGGTTACTCTGGTTGGAGCCGCTACCTGCATTCAAAAACGAGTAGTACCCGGCAATAAGGAGGCTGCTCTTGTGCATCGTTACCGTATAGGGACCCGCGAAAACGGCGCAGGCTTCACCGTTTTCAGCCTGACAGTTGGCAAAAAAGAGAGAGTCGTGCGCCGAAAAGAGGTGCCCCATGTGAGTGCCCTGACCGATAAAACAGTTACTGATCGTACAGCCGTCGAACACCGATGAGCCGCTGGCACAGATAAAATTTTCTGCAATCACATTGAAACCGATCCTGACAGGAGCCTCCGGATTACTGTTCAAAGAACCGTTTTTCAGAAAAGAAACGCCTAAAAGCCGTGCTCCCGCCCCCACATGCATATTGATAATACTGCCACAATCCTTGATTTTGACATTCTCACCGATTTTGCCACGGTCGCTTTTTACCGACTCGGCATAGCTGTCGGCAAAGGAAAAAAGGCTTTTGATCAATTCCTCATCATGCCTGTAAAAAGCCATCAGATAAGCAATATGAGAAGAGAGATTATTCGTTAGGATAACTTCGCGTCCGCCCGTTTCATTCAAGACGGGCACACGCACGCCGTTGCCGAAAGAGCTGAAGCCATCCACGACAATCGTATCCACATTCTCTATACACACACAGTCCCCGATGTCGTAGTTGGCGATATATCGATGGACGTTCTTGATAACCACGTTGTCGCCGATTGTGCAATTGTGGAGGTAACAGTGACTTATTCCACTATGTGTTTTGATACCTCCCAGCTCGGTATAGGTCGCATTCATCGCTCCCAACTTGTTTTTTCCCGAAAATCTGACTTGACGGCAAAATGTAGGGTCGAAACCGTCCCGCACCTCTATATCTCCCCATTCATCCGCGATACAAAGGTTATTTACAAGTATATCGATCTCTGTATCTGTAAGTTGCCTGTAGGCAGAACATTCTTTTTCCTTGTTTGACATCTGTGTCTCTATATTTACTTTTCAAATTCTTAGCATGTAAATGTAGATATATTTAATTATATAGACATTTACCGATACCGTTTTATTTATACAACGGCATTTTAGCGAAATATTGTAAAGCCCGTTTATTGCCAAAGGGCCATCTCCTCTGTTAACAACCTGTTCATAAATGATTTATAAGCCTTTGATAATCTGTTGAGATTTCATGAATTTCTCTCATAAAGAGGCCTGCCGACCGGTGGATAAGCTGTTGATATCTTGTTGTTTTATGATAAAATACTGTCATTTATCCTGTTGAAAAAAGACAGCAGGAAGGAATATTTATACCTCACAGTTATCGATATTTGAAACTCCACCTGTTGTTTTTCATATATCTGCCTCTTTAAGCAACCGTATACATTTGTTGAAAACCATTTCGTGAAACCGGTTAACCAATTCATCTTAAACGGATTAGCCAATCTCATTCGAAAATCAAACTTGTTAATAACCGGTTTATAAGATACATCCTCAATGTCGATAATTTGTCTGAAACTTATGGATATACTGTTTATCCAACCTTTATATGAGTTAAGAAACAGCCCCTTTCCTGTGAATAACTTGTAGATAAAAGCATATCGTAAAGGGTAGAAAACAAGAAAACGGCTGTATTATAAATAAAATACCCCGAAAAGAATACAGACCATTGTCAATAACTGTTTCAAATACTTCGAGAATGATAAAAAGAGTTCATCGATAGTTTTTTCGCTTCACATTAACAGCTGTTTTTCATCCGGACAGGCCATAAAAATCGGTTGTCTGAACGATTTTGAACCGTCAGGCAACGGATAAAAATTCTTTGCGCTACGGATTTTCAACGAAGTTAACTTGGATTTTTATTTCCCTTAACAGGAATTTTACCCCTTTAACCACAAAAAAATTAAGGACTGCTCTCCGGCATGAAACCGAAAGAGCAGTCCTTAATTATAACAGTTCGGGAGCCTCCCGAAAGAAATGTCAGCGTTTATTATCTGGCATTACGCTTATTCAAGATAATGTGTGCGGCAAAGCCTCCGAGAATCAAAATCAACCCCGTCCACAATGTTGCATTGGTTGCAGTATTCGTCAGATGAGGAATTGCCAAAATCAGCACACCGATAATCAGAATGATGATGCCAAGCGCCTTCATAAAGTTGTTCATAGCAGTAGTATATTTATTTATTCTTAATTTCGATATACACATTGTTTATCTTACAAATAACGTAATAATTTGGCAGATATCGAAATACTTTGCGGCAATATCAGAGGATTATTTTCCGTTCTTAACTAAAAGAAAACATTTCCGGCACACTGAATCAGAACCGAAAAGCGAAAAAAATCAAACAATAGGGGCTACCGGAAAGTTTTATTAACAATTCATTTATATTCTGTTTATGAGCTATAAAATTTTCGAGCCGTCAGACAGAGATGCCATAAGGGCCTACACGATGCCGTCAGACATCAATATCTGCGATTTGGCCATCAGCAATCTATACGGCTGGGGCTTTCTCTACAAGACTTCATGGGCAATCATAGAAGAAGCCCTGGTTATCCGCTTCACATCGCCACACCGCAATCACCCCGTCTACCTCTGCCCCGTAAGCCGTGAAGGCTGCCATATCCAGGAAGCCATCGATGTGTTGGCTAAACAGTGCGAAGAGGAAGGCTATCCGCTTACCCTTATGGGGATAACACCAAAGTGCCGTAATCACTTGGAAGAGCTATTCCCCGATGCTTTCACTTTTTTTAATGACCGTAACTATTGCGACTATATATATGAGCGGGAGAAACTCTGCACACTGGCCGGCAAAAAACTGCAAAGCAAGCGCAACCATGCCAACCGCTTCGAGCGTGAGCACCCCGGCTATGAGTATGTGAACATCGACAGGGAAATCGCCAAAGACTGTCTAAAACTGGAGCAGGAATGGCTCAAGAAGCGAGGCAGCGAAGACGGTGAGGAAAATGAAAAAAACATGATCAGACGCGTCATGAACAATATGGATGCTTTGGGAGTGACAGGCGGAGCCATTCGCATCGATGGGCGCGTGGTGGCTTTCTCCATCGGAGGCCCCATCAACCACAATACTTTCGGCATCCATATCGAAAAAGCGGATATTTCGGTGGACGGCGCTTTCACCATCATCAACCGCGAATTTGCACGCCGTATACCCTCACACTTCGACTTTATCAACCGCGAAGAGGATTTAGGACTGGAAGGTTTACGGCAAAGCAAGCTGTCATATAAACCGGAACTGTTACTACCCAAGGCAACAGCCATTCTGCGCCATGACAAAATCTGAAGACCGCATACTAAAAGAATCGCGCAACATCTGGCATCGGTGCTTTCCCAATGACCCGGAGGTTTTTCTGGACTTGTATTTCAGCCGTGTTTTCAAAGCCGGCAATACGCTTCTCCTGCAAAACGACAAAGGAGAAACCGCAGCCCATGTACAATTTTTGCCTTATGAATTGAACTGGCAGGGACTCCGCCTTCCCGCCGGTTATATCAGCGGTGCCTGCACAATCCCCGAAGAGCGCAACAAGGGTTTAATGAAAAACTTGATGCAACGTGCTTTAAGGAAAATGTATGAACGGGGCGATTTTTTCAGTTTTCTCATTCCGGCAGAACCCGGGCTATACGATTTCTACAGACGAAAATCGGGTTTTGAAACAGCCTTTTATAAGCAGACCGTTTCCGGTGTAGAGGAAGTCTGCAAAAACGGAGAGGATATACCCGCCGGTGCATGGGACGATTTTATCCGCCGGGCGGAAAAGCAAAGAATACCTGGCGGCATACTGCACAACACGGCACAACTGCAGGCGGTGGCAGAAGATCTGAATCTGGCCGGAGGAGGTATAGTCCGTTATCCGGAAGACAGCCCCGAAGTTTCTGCTATTTGCTGGTATCGAACAAACGACGGAGTTCTTTACATACCGGATATTTACGGACCGAACCACATGCGCAGGCAGCTCATAGATAAACTGATGATGAAACTGCAATGTCATCTCCTGCAAGCCACACTGCCGGCATCGCCGGAACGCCGGGAACCGAAAGGTATGCTCAGGCTACTCCGTATACCGGAAATCATGCGGATTTATGCAGCCGGAAATCAAAAATTCGACAGGCAATTTATCCTCCGCGACGAGCAAATACCGGAAAACAACGGCGTGTATACGGTAAGGAACCGGCTGCTAACCTTCGAACCGCAAACATCCGAACAGGATTTTACAAAAGAAGTTTTAACCCCCGAACAACTCACCGAAATCATCTTCGCCGAAACGCCACTCTTCATGAGTATGATGCTGGAATAGACTTTTCTTCTACCTAAAACAAAGGATTTTATCCTGTTTTCTAATCGCTCTACAGGAAAACGAATTATCTTTGCAGACTGACAATAAGGATATTATCTCCTTAGATTACGGCAATAGGATGAAAAGATTTTGCAAGACTGCCCCCCGCAGCAGGTTTATGAAATCATCTGTAATCAGGTTGATAGAGCGGATGGTCATCATTTTAGTACTTTATACTTTGATGCGGGCTATCTTCTTCGTTTACAACAACGACCTGTTAAAACTGAATGACAACACTTCGATATGGAATGTCTTTACCGGCGGTTTTCAATTCGATGTTTCAGCCATTCTATACACCAATATTCTGTTTATTCTCTTATCGATCGTCCCTTTCCGGTTCAGAGAGAATACCGTCTACCAAAAGATTTGCAAATGGATTTTCCTTGTCGTAAACGGGCTGTGCATCATCATTAACATGATGGATGTTGCTTATTACCGTTTCACGCTAAAAAGGACAACAACCTCGGTTTTCAGTGAATTTCGCAATGAAAATCCGCTGAATTTCGTACGTATGATTTGGGACTACCGGACTGTCAGCCTGATGATTCTGATTTTAATCGTACTGATGACAGTCGCTTATAAACAGACAAAAGAAGTAAACGAGCGATACCGGTCTAAAAAGCCATTCTTTTACTACGGGCTTAATCTGCTCTGGATGGGAACCGTTATCATCCTTACCATAGGCGGTATGCGCGGCGGTCTGGCACATTCCGTCCGCCCCATTACGCTGAGCAATGCCTCGGCATACACAAAGGAGCCGCAGCAACGGGCTGCCGTACTCAACACCCCCTTCTCGCTTATCCGTACGATCGGGAAAAAAACACTTCAACCGATTTACTTCTTTACGCAGGAAGAGGCCGAAGACATCTACCCCGTTGTGCAGCAGTTTTCAAAGGAAACAGAGAATCGCTTCGGCAGTTATAAAGGAAACAACGTCGTTATTATCATTTGGGAAAGCTTCGCTCGCGAATGGGTGGGCAACCTGAATACCGATGTACCGGGCTACGAGGGTTATACCCCGTTTATCGACTCGCTGTGCAACCACAGCCTGGTGTATACCAATGCTTATGCCAACGGTGTGAAGTCTATCGACGCCATCCCTTCGATCATGACTTCCCTTCCGCATATCGGCCTGCCGTTTATCTCTTCGCACTATTCGGGCAATAAACTGAACTCTATCCCCCAACTCTTGAAACCGGAGGGGTATTCTTCCGCCTTTTTTCATGGAGCCAACAACGGTTCGATGGGCTTTCTGGCTTTTGCCAATCAAATAGGTTTCGACCGCTATTACGGTGCCACGGAGTTCGGAGACAACAGTCAGCACGACGGATATTGGGGCATCTGGGACCGCCCGTTCCTCGAATATATGAAAACCCAGCTGGATACGATGAAACAGCCGTTTGCAGCTTCGGTTTTCACCGTTTCCTCGCATCACCCGTACCAATTGCCCAAAGGGTTCGAAAACAAGTATCGCGAGGGAGAACTCCCCCTGATGAAGTGCATCGGCTATACAGACGATGCGCTGCGCAATTTCTTCAATATGGCAAAACAAAGCTCGTGGTACGAAAACACGCTGTTCGTCATTGTGGCAGACCATTCGATACCCGGCGTATTGCCCGGCTACAAAGCCTCCGCCGGAGCTTACCGCATTCCCATTATCTTCTTCCATCCCAAGGAAGAATCGACCGGCAGGGATACCACTTTGGCACAGCAAATAGACATTATGCCCACGGTGCTCAACCTGCTGGGATACGATAAACCTTTCGTTTCTTTCGGACAAAATCTGACGAACCCGGATAAGCCGCATATAGCGGTGATGAATCAGGATGACAACTTCCAGATGGTCAGGAACGATTCGCTGATCCTTTTCCATAACAACGAGGTTTACGGACTTTATGATTTGGCTGCAGACCGTCAACAGAAAACAAACCTGATCGATTCGCAAAAAGATAAAGCCGAATCGCTGGAAAAGATGCTCAAAGCATTCATCCAGAGCTACAACAACAGATTGTTGAACAATGAATTGACTCTTGAAAAGTAAACGGAAAATCCGGTTTTACAGAAACAGTTTTTTAACCAAACAGAAAACTACGATTAAAGATTTATTCTCACATCAATATTTCTAAAGGAACAATGAATACCGTTAGCGGACATCAAAGAAAAACAATAGAACAGACAACCGCTGTCAGACTTGTCGAGCGTTTAGGGATTATCCTGCTTATCTATACGCTCATGCGGCTTGTATTTTTCTTCTATAATAAAGATTTACTTCAGCTGGACGAAAGCTATTCGATTCTCAAAATCTTTTGGGGTGGCGTCCAGTTCGATATTTCTGCCATACTTTATACCAACATTCCTGTTTTATTTCTCAGTATCCTGCCTTTTCGCTTCAGAGACAATGCTCTGTATCAGAAAGTCTGCAAATGGCTATTTCTGGTTATCAACAGCATTTGCATTATCATCAACATTGCGGATATCGGCTACTACCGGTTTACCTTCAGACGTACGACGTCCTCTTTTTTCAGTGAGTTCAGCAATGAAAATCCGCTGAATTTCATGCGTATGATCTGGGATTTCCGTTTGCTGACCTTTCTGGCCGTAGTCTTGATTGTTCTGATGGCATTTTTATACAAACGTACGCTAAGCACGAAAGAAAAGTATTGGGTAAGAAAGCCCTATGCTTACTACGGAACAAATATTCTGTGGATGTTTTTTGCCGTTATTTTTTCGGTAGGCGGACTTCGTGGTGGCATTTTGAACACAGACCGGCCGATTACGCTCATCAAAGCCTCGGAATACGTAGAAAAACCGCAACAAAGAGCCATGGTGCTCAACACGCCTTTCTCTCTCATTCGCACCGCCAAAAAGAGTGTACTGCAACCCATTTCGTATTTCAGCGAAGAGGAAGCGGAGAAAATTTACCCCGTTGTACAGCAGCTTTCAAAAGACAGGCAGGAGCTGTTCGGCAAATACAATGGACGGAATGTGGTGATACTGATTTGGGAAAGCTTTGCCCGTGAATGGGTGGGCAACCTGAACACCGACATACCGGGATACAAGGGGTATACCCCCTTTATCGACTCGCTTTCCAACTTCAGCTACGTTTATACGAATGCTTACGCCAACGGGCAGATATCCATAGACGCCATTCCTTCTATCATGACCACCATTCCTCATGTGGGAACGTCGTTCGTACTGTCGAACTACTCGGGCAATAAACTGAACTCTATCCCCCAACTCTTGAAATCGGAGGGCTATACTTCCGCTTTCTTCCATGGAGCGGAAAACGGTTCGATGGGTTTTCTGCCTTTTTCCTGTCAGATAGGATTCGATCGCTATTACGGTGCCACGGAGTTCGGAGACAACAGCCTGTACGACGGACATTGGGGCATCTGGGATATGCCGTTCCTCGAATACACGAGCCGGCAACTGGACACGCTGCAACAGCCGTTTGTCGCTTCGGCGTTTACGGTAACATCGCACCACCCGTACAATATCCCCGCAGAATGCAAAGGTAAATATCCGGAAGGCGAATTGCCCCTGATGAAATGTATCGGCTATACGGACGATGCTCTGCGTAACTTCTTCAATACAGCCAAACAAAGCTCCTGGTACGAAAACACGTTGTTCATCATTGTAGCGGATCACTCGATACCCGGCGTATTGCCGCAATATAAAACTTCGGCCGGCGCTTACCGCATCCCTATTATTATTTTCGACCCGCAAGGCGGACTTATCGGTCGGGATTCTACACCGGCACAGCAAATAGATATTATGCCCACGGTGCTTAATCTGCTGGGATATGAAAAACCTTTCATCTCTTTCGGGCAAGATCTGATGAACCCGGATAAACCGCACATCGCTGTAATGAACCGGGATGACAACTTCCAGATGATCAGGAACGATTCGCTTATTCTCTTCCGAAACGACAAAGTCTACGGACTCTATGACCTGACCGCAGATCCGGAGCAAAAGAATAATCTGCTCGATTTACAAAAAGACAAAGCCGAATCGCTGGAAAAGATGCTTAAAGCATTCATCCAGAGCTACAGCAACAGACTGATCCGAAACGATCTGACCATTGCCGAACAGTAGTTTCATAAAAATAGACCGAAAAAATAACCGGCTGCCTCGAACTTTCTGGGCAGCCGGTTTTATTTGAATCGAATATCCGTCAATTATTCTTCTTCCTGCATATTGGTAAAGACATTCTGAACATCTTCGTCTTCTTCCAGCTTCTCGATCAGCTTATTGAGCTGCTCGCGCTGCTCCGGAGTAACAGCCTTGGAATCATTGGGAATACGAACGAACTCGGCCGAACTGATTTCAAAACCTTTATCCTCAAGATACTTTTGTATTTGAGCATTTGCCGAGAAATCACCATACACGATGATCTCGTCTTCGTCCACTTCCAATTCGTCCACACCGTAATCGATGAGTTCCAACTCCAGCTCCTCGGGATCCATACCCTCTTTTCTGACAATGTGAAAAATACACTTGTGCTCAAAAAGAAACTCCAGACTGCCCGTAGTCCCCAAGTTACCGCCGTGTTTATTGAAATAACTGCGCACATTGGCCACCGTCCGTGTGGTATTGTCCGTAGCTGTTTCCACAAAGATGGCTATTCCGTAAGGGCCGTAGCCTTCGTAGTTCATCTCTTTGTAGCCCGAGTAATCTTTGTCCGTGGCTTTCTTTATAGCGCGCTCCACGTTATCCTTAGGCATGTTTTCTTTTTTTGCCGTCTGAATAAGTACGCGCAGGCGGGGATTGGTGTCAGGATCGGGGCCACCCTCTTTGGCGGCTATCGTGATCTCCTTACCCAGTTTCGTGAATACGCGAGCCATGTTGCCCCAGCGTTTCATCTTGCGTGCTTTGCGGTATTCAAAAGCTCTTCCCATATATATTCGTTTATTTTAATTTAATGATATTCTCAACCGTTAACGCAGTTCTGCTCCGAGCTGTTTATTGAGCTGTTGTGCCAGTTTCTGCATAATGCCGTCGATCTGCTTATCGCTCATGGTCTTCTCATCGTCGCGCAGGTAGAAACTTACGGCATAGCTCTTCTTGCCGTCCGGCAGGTTTTTGCCTTCGTACACATCGAAAAGCTCGCAACTCCGAAGCAGTTTACGCTCTGTTTTATAAGCCACGCTTTCGATGTCGACAAAAGAAACCGCCTTATCGACCAGTAGCGCCAAATCCCTCTTCACCAGCGGGAAGCGGGGCAGATCCTGTGCTTCAACCCTATTCCGGTCTGCCAAAAGGCAAATCTGATCCCAATCCAATTCCATGAAATAGATGGGGATACTGATATCCGCACGTTTGCGCAGCGTCTGACTTACGGCTCCCAGAAAACCGATGCGACGTCCCTGATAGAGCGTAAGCTCATAGGCTGTACCATCGAAGATATCCATCGTCACAGGTTTCATCTGCATGGCAATGGGAGAAATTCCCAACCGGTTCAGGATATTTATCAAAGCCGCTTTCAACTCAAACGGCGAAGTCTCCTCGTTGGCATGCGCCCAGCTGTTACTGACCCGCTGCCCGGCAATCCAAATACCCAGTTTGCTTTCTTCCGTATATCCCTGCAACGGTTTTTCCGAATTTTTACCTGCTTTCTCTTTGTCAACGGCATAACATTTGCCCCATTCAAAAAAGTAAAAGCGTGATTTCTGCCGGCGCAGGTTATAACCGATATTTTGCAAACCGCCGAAGAGCAGTGTCTGACGCATCACATCCAGGTCATGACTCAGCGGATTGAGCAACTCTACGGCATTGTTCGCCGGGAAAGAGGTCAGTCCCTCATAATTGGATCTCGAGGATAGCGAGTTATTGAGCAACTCATTGAAACCGGCACCGACCAGTTGTTCCGAAATAAACAATTGCCTGCGGTAATTGATATCTTCCTGCGATTTTGTGCTTAAGTTGGCACGGATATACCCCGACAGCCGGATGCGGTTGTAGCCGTAAATACGCATAAGATCCTCGATCACATCCACATCGCGGGTTACGTCGTAGCGGTATTTCGGCACCTTCAGCTGCAATTCCTCCCCTTTTTCGGATATACATTCGATTTCCAGACTCTTGAGTATTCGCTTGACATCAGTCAATGGGATTTCCTGCCCCACCAGTTTCCTCATCTTTGTCAGATTAAGGGTAACGGAATAAGGCTGTGAAGGAATACGGTACTGATCCGTAACGCCTCCGTCTATTGTTCCGCCTGCAACCTCCAGAATCAGATTGGCAGCACGGCGCAGAGCCCAATGCGTATTATCGGCATCCAGCCCTCGCTCGAAACGGAAAGAAGAGTCACTGTTGATACCCAGACGGCGTGCCGTCTTACGAACACGGGTAGGGTTGAAATTGGCCGCTTCAAGGAATATATCGGTTGTCCGGGCTGTCGTTCCGGCCGCTTCGCTGCCCATCACACCACCCACACAGAGAGGCGTGCCTTCGGCATCGGCGATAACGATATCCCGCTCGTCCAACTCATGCTCCACATGGTCCAATGTGAGAATTTTGGCTCCCTTTGCAGCCGGTCCCACAACCAATTGATTGCCGTCTATCGCATTCAGGCTGTAAGCATGCAGCGGTTGCCCCACCTCGTGCAGCACGTAATTCGTAATATCCACCACATTGTTAACAGGCTTCAGTCCGATGGCGTTGAGACGTTTCTGCAGCCACTCGGGGCTATCGGTCACTTTTATGCCTCTGATCACCACGCCTTCGAAACGGGGACAAAGTTCGTCTTCACCTCGCAGCTCCACCTCCACAGGGCACGGTTTGCCCACAGGCAATTCAGGACCGGCATCAGGCAATCCGGCCCGGATTTCTTTGCCATTGTGCAGCGTCAGATAGGCTGCCAAATCCCGTGCCACACCGTAGTGGCTGGTGGCATCCACACGGTTGGGGGTAATATCCACCTCTAAAATATAATCGCTTTCCACGCCGTAGTACTCGGCAGCCGGCATACCGACGGTAACCTTTTCGGGGTCAAGAACGATGATACCGCTACTGTCGGAGCCCACGCCGATCTCCGTTTCACTGCAAATCATGCCGTAGCTATCCACTCCGCGCAGCTTGGATTTCTTTATGGTAAACTGCTCGTTACCGCTACCCAGCACGGCACCGACAGTAGCTACCACCACTGCCTGTCCGGCCGCTACATTAGGTGCTCCGCAAACGATTTGCAGAGGCTCCCGGTCATCGCCCACCGAAACGGTAGTGATATGCAGATGGTCCGAATCGGGGTGCATCTCGCAGGTCAACACCTTACCGATTACCAGCCCACGCAGTCCGCCCGGGATGGTTTCCACTTCGTCAATGCTTCCGGTCTCCAGACCGATCGAGGTCAGCACGTCGGCCACCTCCTGCGGGGTCAGCGTGGTGTCTACCAGCTCGCGCAGCCATTTATAGGATATATTCATAGTCAGAAAGATAATTTTCCATTGGCGTTAAACCCAAAAGATACAGCTTGAAGGCTATCGAACAGCCTACATTGCCCTATATACCAATAGAATAAACAAAAGTAATAATTAATAAGGAATTAAAGAGAAACAACAAAACGCCTTCCTCGATACGCATCGCCCGGCGAAGATATGCAGGGCTGAACAGTTAAGCATGGCATGGTGGGTAAGATGCAACACCTCAATGGGTAATTTTCCTCTCTGCACTCAATGGACAAAAAATCTCTGCCTGATGGTTGAAAATTCTTCAGGCAAAGAAAAAAAATCCTTCAGGCAAAGAAAAAAAATCCAAGTTAACTTCGTTGAAAATCCGTAGCGCTACCGATTTTTGTCCATTGCCTGAAGAATTTTCAAGTGTCATAACCTAATGACCGAGCATGATTATCCAATATGAGTTTGTTATGAAAACGAAAATGCTCGGTATCTTCTCAAAAGCAGTGGTAGTTCTTCTGCTTCTTTTCCCCTTTGACAAGGATATTGTTTTAGTTTGAGAGGCAGGTCTCACTCATTTTATATTGCCGGCTTGTGTTGGGTAAAGAGTTTTTTCGATTATTCGGGATTATCTTCTTTTTTCCTCATTTTCCTGAACTTGTCGTATAGTTCATCGTCTCCCAATTTCTCATAGGTTTTGATGAGGAGATCTAAAACTTTCCGGCGATGTTTTTTCAGTGTCAGGGCTTTCAACAGGTAACCCTCTGCATTTTCGGGGTAACCAAAGTGTAGAGCGGCTTCGCCTATGGCAATGAGAGCTTCTGCATTTTTCGGAGCTAAGGCTACGGCATCGTTTAGTGCACTCATGGCACCGTGGGCATCGTTCATTTTCATGAAAGCCCGTCCTTTGCCGACCATCGCTTCTATCTGTGTGGGATTCAGGCGCAAAGCCTTGTTGTAGTTTCTGATGGCAGCTTCGGGTTCGTTTAGCCCGGTTATGCAATCGTTTCCCATGGTCACGTATTCCAAAGCCAGTTCTTTCATCAACTTGTCCTGCCCGGTCAATCGTTTCGCCTGCTTTTCGATGGTTTCCTGCTGCGTTTGTGCCATACTGTAAATGCGGTTTGTCAGCATTCGTCTGTATACCGGTTTGTCGAAAAGATTGCAGATATTCATAGCTTCGGCCAGATAATTCGAGGCGTCGGCAAATTGCCGTTTGCGCCAGGCTATGGCTGCTTGTATGTAACCGGCCTCGGCCTTGGCGCGATCTAATGCTGCACTCATGCGAGTATCGTTATTGGCCTGGCTGTAAAATCGGTCGACCGCCGTGCGCGAGATGATTTCGTGGGGCTGCACGGCACGCTGCATGTGGATACCTTCGAGGCTGCGGCAACGGCTCAGTGCTACATACGCCTGACCTGCTGCAAAGATGCGTGTTCCGAAGTCTATGCTCACATGATTGAAGGTCAGCCCCTGACTTTTGTGTATGGTAATAGCCCATGCCAGTTTTAGCGGCAGTTGAACGAACTGGCCGATAACTTCCGTTTTTACTTTATGCTCCTCGTGTGAATAAGTGTAACGAATGTTTTCCCAGATATATTCCTCTACCGTATGTATCTGTCCGTCTTCCAGCCTGACGCTTACGGTGCCTTCTTCATCGATATGTTCGATGATGCCCAGAGTGCCGTTTGCCCAGAATTGATCCGGATGGTTCGAGAGGAACATGACTTGAGCCTGCTCTTTCAGTTTGAGATGCAGCTCGGTGGGTAAGTCTCTCTCCGGAAAGTCTCCGACTATTTTGCCTGTAAAAATAACCTCCTCGGTTTCTAAATCATTCAACCGGTCTGTATTGTGGTGATCGACCAACGCCCGTGTGGTGCTCAGACGCAGCACCATATCCTTTTCGGAAAGAGTTTGCCCCACGCGACTGTTTATCATTTGCAGATCCTCTACAGTCACTGCTCCCGTACGGAAATGATCCAGCACGCCCACGAAACGGGCATCGGCCTGTCTGTAAACTTTAGTCAGTTCGATGGTCAGAGGTTTCTGTTTGTTGAAAACTCTGGCAGAGAAAAAATACATATCCGGGTAATAGTTGCGCAGAATATCACGCTCGTCTGCATCGGTAACCGGTTCGAGTTGGTAAAGATCTCCCACGAAGAGAATTTGTACCCCTCCGAAGGGTTCGTTGTGAACTCCGCGGTATGCCCGCAGGATACGATCTATGACATCGATGATATCTGCCCGCACCATGGAAACTTCGTCTATGATGATCAGCTCAAGCTCCCGTAGCAGATCTTTTTGCTCTTTGTTGTATTTGAAGGTTTGGGATATTTTGCGATCCGAGAGATCCCTGTCATCCGGCAGTAGAGGCCTGATAGGAATTTTGAAGAAGCGGTGGATGGTCTGGCCGCCTACATTCAAGGCGGCGATACCTGTCGGTGCCAGCATGACGCATTTTTTGTGAAGATGCTTGCGGATATAGCGCACCAGTGTACTTTTACCGGTACCGGCTTTACCGGTGAGAAAGAAAGATTCGTTCGTTTCGCGCAGCAGTTGCAGAGCATTGAGCATCTCTTTGTTGGCAGGGTCGGGTTTGAAATCTTCGTTCTCTTCGGTACGAGGGTTTTTCTTTTTTGTTGTTCGAGGCACGTTTTTCTCTTCTTTGGTCGTATCAAAGATAATAAAGCCCTGCCGATGTCGGATGCGTTTTTGAAGGAAAGGGTCTGAAAAGAGAACCGCCTTGTGAGAAAAGTATCGGAATTCTCACAAGGCGGTTGTTGTCTTTTGTTATGAAGGTTATAACTTATTCGAAGCCAGTTCGCTCAATTCGCTTCGCTCGCCCTTGACCAGATTTACGTGGGCGAATATTTCTTCACCTTTCATTCGATCGATCATGTAAGCCAATCCGTTGCTTTGCATATCCAGATACGGCGAGTCTATTTGCTGGATGTCTCCGGTGAAAATCATTTTCGTGTCTTCGCCTGCTCTGGTGATAACGGTTTTGATTTCGTGCGGTGTAAGGTTTTGAGCCTCGTCTATAATGGCAATGGTGTTTGCCAGACTGCGTCCGCGTATGAAAGCCAGCGCTTCGATGGCAAGCTTGCCGCTCTTTTGCAGTTCGTTGATTTTGGTCAAAGCGTTACTGTCTTTACCCAACTGCGACTTGATTACATTGAGGTTGTCGAAAAGCGGTTGCATGTAGGGACTTACCTTCGCCTGTTCGTTGCCCGGCAGGTAGCCGATGTCTTTATTGGCGAGCGAAACGATAGGCCTTGCCAGAAGAACTTGCTGGTAGCTTTCGGCCTGCGCCAGTACCGAAGCCAACGCCAGAAGCGTTTTACCCGTACCTGCTTTGCCGGTTACGCCCACCAGTTTGATATCCGGGTCGGTGAGCATGTCGAAAGCAAATGCCTGTTCCGCATTGCGCGGGGTGATGCCCATCAGGGTGAGTTTCTTCACCTGGCGTATGACATGCTCTTTCGGAACGTAACGCACCATTACGCTGTTTCGTTCGCTTTTGAGCATAAAACACTGGTTGGAGTCGAGTTCTTTGGCGTGCTCCCATTCATCGGCGTCGATACCGTTGGGAGATGCGTATATTTTGTCGATCAGATCGGCGTCTACTCCTTCGAAAACCTCCTGACCGGTGTTGAAGATGTCTACCTCCGTTACCTTATCGTTGATGTAATCTTCTACCGGCATACCCAAAGAACGGGCTTTCATTCGGAGGTTCACATCTTTGGTTACGAGGATCGTTTTTTCGCCGGGCTGTTCGTCATGGATGTTAAACGCAGCAGACAGGATACGATGGTCCGGTATGGCAGAGGGGAAAGCCTCCTGCACTTTTTTGTGAATAACATTGTGCGTGTAGATGAAAAGCCTGCCGCCTTCGTCTCCTATCGAAACGCCTTTTGCAAAAAAATCTTCGTTCGTCAGATTATCCAGTTTCCGTATGAAAGCACGTGCGTTGTAGTTTACCTGCTCCGTGCCTTTTTTGAATTTATCCAATTCCTCCAATACGGTAATGGGGATGTAAATATCGTTTTCCTGAAATTTCTCGATGCACTCATGGTCATGCAGGATAACATTGGTGTCCAGTATGAAGTTTTTCTTGACGCTGCCCATTTTTCTTTGTTTCTTTAAGGTTTTCTTTTAATTGTAATTAAGCAAAGCAATTTACCATTTTTCTTGGAATATTGAAAGGTTTGGCTGTCCGGTAATCCCGATAAACGGAAACACAAAAAAATTAAGCTAAAAGACGTAACTTTGTAAATTATGATTGTGCGACCTTTTGCCCGGCTAACTGCAACCGGCCGGTTATCTGCACGATAAACAAAATCATGGTTTCTACCATTATTAATAATAAGAATTCTGAACTTTATGGTGTTAAATGCGATAACCTGGAATGTCGACCCTGAAATCTTCTCGCTCTTCGGGCGCAGTATCCGCTGGTACAGTTTGCTTTTCGGTGTGGGACTGGTACTGCTCGGCCCCTGGATCATGAATAAAATGTGGGTGCGTGAAAAACTGAATCAGGAGTGGCTCTACCCCAAACTTTTCTGGTATGTGATGATCAGCACCGTTCTCGGTGCACGACTGGGGCACTGTCTTTTTTATGATCCTCAATTTTATCTGGCCAACCCGGTAGAGATCTTCAAGATATGGGAGGGAGGCCTGGCAAGCCATGGCGGTACGTTGGGTATCATTATAGCTTGCTGGATATATTCGCGTAAAGTGACGCACAAGAGTATTCTGTGGATCTTAGACCGCTTGGCCGTGCCCACCGGATTGGTCGCTGCCATGATACGGTTGGGCAATCTGTTCAACAGCGAGATTTTCGGCCGTACCACAGACTTACCGTGGGCTTTCCGGTTTGTTCGCAGTGCCGAATATCACCGGCTGGTGCCCGACGGCATTTCAGGATGCCACCCCACACAGATATACGAAGCCATTTGCTACCTGATTGTTTTTGGTATCTGCCTCCTGCTGTACTGGAAAGCAGATGCGGCGCGGCGTTACAGCGGGCTGATTGTCGGATTCTTTCTGACAGGTGTTTTCGCCTCGCGTCTCATTATCGAACAAGTTAAAATCGTGCAGGAGCCCTGGGAATTGAATCTGATTCAAGATATCGGACTCAACATGGGACAATTGTTAAGTATCCCCTTCGTTGTCGTGGGTGTATGGTTGATGATCAGAGCTCTGAGAAACCCCATAAACACAAAAATCGTAAACAAATAACTCATCTCAACTAAAATACTTTTCCTTATTATGTATCAAGTACCTAAAGTAACCGACAATATTTATTACGTTGGCGTTAACGACCGCTCGAAAACGAAGTTCGAGAGCATGTGGCCGATTCCCCATGGCGTAGCTTACAATTCTTATTTGATTGCAGACGAGAAAGTGGCATTGATAGACTGTGTGGACGTATGCTATGCCGATATGTTTTTTCATAAAATCCGGCTGGTATTGGGAGACAAGCCCATCGACTACCTGATTATCGATCATATGGAACCCGACCACAGCGGAGCTATCAGCCTGCTGCGTCAACGCTACCCTGATATCAAACTGGTGGGTAACCGCAAAACCTTAAGCATGTTGGAAGGTTACCATGGTATCACCGAAAATACGCTGGAGGTGAAGACGGGCGAGTCCATCTGCCTGGGACATCATGAGCTTTCGTTTATCATGGCTCCCATGGTTCACTGGCCGGAGGTGATGTTTTGCTATGAACAAACCGAAAAAGTGCTGTTTTCTGCCGATGCTTTCGGTTCTTTCGGAGCGAATGACGGCGAAGTGATCTACAAAGAAGATATGATCGACCCGGCATATTTGGATGAGATGACCCGTTACTATTCCTGCATCGTAGGTAAATACGGTCCTTTTGTGCAGAAAGCGCTCAAGAGCGTATTGGATGCTCAGATCGAAATGAAGTATATCTGCTCTACCCACGGTAAGGTCTGGGGAGAGCGTCATTTACCCCAACTGCTCTCTCTCTACAACGATATCAGTACATACCGCGGGCATGAGGGTGCTGTGGTAATCTACGGTTCGATGTACGGGCATACCGAACAGATGGCCGATGTGGTGGCTGCCGGTTTGCACGACGGCGGTATCAAAGAGGTAAAGTGCTATAATATCAGTTATGCCGACCCTTCGGAAATTCTCCGCGACATTTTCAAATACCGCGGTGTCGTTATCGGCGGACCGACTTACAGCAACGGTCTTTTTACTCCGCTGACCAATCTTTTGGAAATGATCAGACTGAGAGAGGTCAAAGGCCGTCTCTTCGGCTGTTTCGGTTCTTTCAGCTGGGCCGGTAAAGCCGCAGGCATTCTCAGCGCTTTCGGCGAAGAGATGGGCTGGGAGGCTGTGGGTAATCCTGTTCAATTGAAGCAGGGCGATCTTACCGGCGTTGCCGACGATGCCTATCACCTCGGGCTGGATATGGCCGAGCAACTGAAAGCGGGTAAATAATCTTTATTTTTCGACACTTTTTAAGATATATACG
Source organism: Porphyromonas macacae DSM 20710 = JCM 13914 (assembly GCF_000379945.1). Classification (GTDB taxonomy): domain Bacteria; phylum Bacteroidota; class Bacteroidia; order Bacteroidales; family Porphyromonadaceae; genus Porphyromonas; species Porphyromonas macacae. The sequence continues at coordinate 358,124 of NZ_KB904124.1, read as the reverse complement.
ATGAGACTTATTATACAGCCGGACTACGATAAGATGTCTGCCTGGGCAGCAAACTATGTAGTTGAAAAAATCAATGCGTTTATTCCTTCGGCAGAGAAACCATTTCGTCTGGGTTTGCCTACCGGTTCTTCTCCGCTGGGTATGTACCGCGCACTGATCGATGCTTATCAGAGAGGGCGTATTTCTTTCGAACATGTGGTAACGTTCAATATGGACGAATATATCGGTTTGCCACAGGATCATCCGGAGAGTTACCACAGTTTTATGTGGAATAATTTTTTCAACCATATAAACATCAAAAAGGAAAATGTACATATTCTGAATGGCAATGCCGCTGACCCCATAGCCGAATGTGCAGCCTATGAAAAGGCCATAGCCGAAATCGGGGGCATCGACCTTTTTATCGGTGGTATCGGACCTGACGGACATATCGCTTTTAACGAACCCGGCTCCTCCCTCACCTCCCGTACGCGCATCAAGACGCTTACGACGGATACCATTATCGCCAATAGCCGTTTTTTCGATAATGATGTGAACAAAGTGCCTAAAACGGCCATGACGGTAGGAGTTGGTACGGTGATGGATGCGCGTGAAGTGCTTATTCTGGTGAACGGACATGCCAAAGCCCGTGCTCTGCGCGAAGCTGTCGAAGGCGCTATCAGCCAACAGTGGACGATTACCGCTCTTCAGCTTCATCCGCACGGCATTATTGTGAGCGATGAGGCTGCCTGCGAAGAATTGAAGGTGGGCACGTACCGCTATTTCAAAGACATTGAAAAAGACAACCTTTAAGATTGTGAACAAAAAACAGAACTTGTATCAGATGACGTCCCACAAAATTGCCGCAATCTTGTGGGCGTTTTTTATTATGGCCGTATTTGTGAGTTGCGGTACGCGCAGAAAAGTGTTGCCCGAGCCCGCAAAACCTGTCAAACGAGAGGTGCGTGCTGCATGGTTGCCCACCATATTCCGTACAGAGTACAGCAGTGCCGGCAGCGAAGGCACTCAAAAAATACTGGAGCAGCGTATCCGCGAATTGCACCGGTTGGGGTGCAATGTGATCATCTTTCAGGTAAGACCCGAAAGCGATGCGTTCTACCGTTCCAAACATGAGCCTTGGAGCCGTTTTCTGACCGGTATGCAGGGTATGGCGCCGAATCCTGAATGGGATCCGCTTGCCTTTGTTGTGAAACTCTGCCATCAGTTGGGCATGGAATTGCATGCATGGATCAATCCGTACCGGGCTGCCTCCAACATTAACGTACCTTTATCGTCCAAACATCCGTACAATGTGCATCCCGAGTGGTTCGTGACTTATAACAATCAGCTGCTCTATGACCCCGGAGTGCCCGATTGTCGCAAGCATATATGCAATGTGGTGCGGGATATTGTAATGAACTACGATATAGACGCCATTCATCTGGACGACTATTTCTATCCTTATCCCGCAGGTGGATTGCCTTTCCCCGACGATCGCAGTTTTGCCCTCTATGGAAACGGTTATACGCAAGCTACGAAAGGCGATTGGCGGAGAGCCAATGTAAACAGACTCATGGGTGAAATAAAATCCACTCTCCTCTATACCAAACCCTGGGTGCGCTTGGGCATCAGCCCGTTCGGTATCTATCGTAACCGGCGTTCGTGGGCAAAAGGAAGCGTTACTTCAGGCCTGCAGAATTACGACGACCTTTATGCCGATGTACTGGAGTGGATCAATCGCGGCTGGGTCGATTATATCGCTCCTCAAATTTATTGGAATAAAGGAACGAAGGCTGCGGACTACGATGTGCTGACAACCTGGTGGGGCAACCTGCACCTCCATAATACGCAGCTCTACATCGGGCAGGATGTTAAGCGAACCATGGACGGCAGGCAACTGCACCATAAGTTGGCGTTGAGCAGGCGACACAGCCACGGTAATGTGTGGTGGCCGGGAGACGAGCTGATACGAAATTATAAAGGCGTTGCCGATAGCCTTGCAACACGTTATCAGCATTTTAAGGCTCTGCCTTATGCCTACTCTTCGCTGCATAACGGCAGACCGAAGCCGGTACCCTCGTTGCACGCGGAATGGGTGCCGGAAGGCTACGTGTTGATGTGGGAAGATTTGAGACAACCGAACGACCCCGTGGAGCCATTTTATTACGCCGTTTATGCCTTTCCGAAAGGAGTCAAACCCGATGTGGAGAACAGCCGCTTTCTCGTACAGGTAAGTACTGCGCCGTATTATGTTCTCCCTTATAAAAACGGCAGGTTAAGCTATACCTATTTGGTTACTGCTATAGACCGCTTTTGGAATGAGAGTAAACCGGCCAAAATAAACCTCAAACTATAATGCTTTTGCAATAGTTGTAAACTGTATAGGGTTATATTTACAAAAAAAATTACGGAAGCCTGGAGAAGGATTGTTTGAACGGAATCCTTTTCCGGGTTTTTCTTTTTGATTTTTTTCGACACGGAATATCTGCTTTTCCTTGAGATACTGTCATCGATTTCGGGTGATTCAGGGTTTTGACAGAGTGCATGTTGCATCTCTTTCCGAAAGATTTTTTACAAATATTTCCATGCGTAATAGGGCTTATTTGGTTATATTTGTCCGGTAAGGTTTTTACAAATACCACTTGTATGCCGGTGAAAATTCCACGAAATTCACGATGGCGTCTTACTCTAAAACGACAATAACAATGCAACCTTTCGTACATCTGCACGTACACTCGCAATACTCATTACTCGATGGTCAGGCATCCATTAAAGGACTGGTGGATAAAGCCATGGCAGACGGCATGCCCGGCATTGCACTGACAGACCATGGGGTGATGTATGGCATCAAAGAATTCTTTAACTATGTAAACAGAAAAAATGCTGACTGCAACAGCACCATCAAGGAGCTGAAAAAAAAGATTACGGACGATATGTCCGAAGAGGAGCGAAAGGCTGTAGACGAACAGATCAGAGCGGAAGAAAAAAAACTTTTCAAACCCATTTTGGGATGTGAAGCCTATTGTGCCCGCCGTAGCCGGCACGATAAGGATAAATCCGTCTCAGACCCGTATAAACCCGGCCGGAGTATAGACAGCAGCGGCTGGCACATCATCCTGCTGGCCAAAAACAAAGTAGGCTACCACAACCTTATCAAAATGGTCTCTTACGGGTGGACCGAGGGTTATTATATGCGCCCGCGTATAGACCGCGAACTGCTCGAAAAGTATCATGAAGGCATTATCGTCAGTTCGGCCTGTCTGGGTGGTGAAATTCCGCAACATATCATGGCCGGGCAGATCGAGCGTGCAGAAGAGAGTATCCTGTGGTTCAAACGTATTTTCGGTGACGATTATTATCTGGAAATTCAGCGTCATGAAACGCACAATCCCCTTGGCAACCGGTCCATTTTTCCCGAACAGCAAAAAGTAAACCGTGTGTTGCTGCAACTTGCAGCCAAACATAACGTAAAGGTTATTGCCACAAACGACGTGCACTTTATCAATGAAGAAGACGGCGAGGCGCACGACCGGCTGATTTGCCTGAGTACAGGCAAGGATCTGGACGACCCTAACCGTATGCGCTATTCCAAACAGGAGTGGCTCAAGACGACGGAGGAGATGAACAAAATCTTTGCCGATGTGCCGGAAACCATGGCAAATACCATCGAGATACTCGACAAAGTGGAGTTTTACAGCATCGACCATTCGGCGTTGATGCCCGACTTTCCGATTCCGAGCGAATTCGATGACGATGACGATTATCTGAAGTTCCTGACTTATGAAGGAGCCAAGAAACGCTATGGCGGAGAATTGAGCGAGGTGCAGAAGGAGCGTATCGACTTTGAGCTCAACACGATTAAAAATATGGGATTCCCGGGCTACTTCCTTATCGTGCAGGACTTTATCAACGAAGCCAAGAAAATGGGCGTTTCGGTGGGGCCTGGGCGAGGTTCGGCAGCCGGTTCGGCAGTGGCTTACTGTTTGGGTATCACGGATATAGATCCGATCAAGTACGACCTCCTTTTCGAGCGTTTCCTGAACCCCGACCGTATTTCGATGCCGGATATCGACGTGGATTTCGACGATGACGGAAGAGCCACGATCTTGCGCTGGGTAACTGAAAAGTACGGATTCGATCGCGTAGCTCATATCATCACCTACGGTACCATGGCCACGAAAAGTTCCATTAAAGATGTGGCGCGGGTGCAACGTCTCCCTCTTGCCGAAAGTAACCGTCTGGCCAAACTGGTACCGGATAAGATACCGAATGTCAAGAAAGTGAACCTCAAGGCCGCTATCGACAATGTAACCGAACTCAAGCAGGCAGCCCTGAGTGACAATCCTGTGCTGCGCGATACGCTTAAATATGCCCAGATGCTGGAAGGCAATGTGCGTAACGTGGGCGTGCATGCCTGTGGTATCATTATCGGTAAAACCGACATCAGCGATGTGGTGCCTATCAGTACGGTGAAGGATAAGGAGAGTGACAGCGAGCTGCTGGTAACCCAGTACGAAGGCTCCGTTATCGAAGAAACGGGGCTTATCAAGATGGACTTTCTGGGGCTCAAAACTCTTTCCATTATCAAGGAAGCTCTTCTTAACATCAAGAAAAGGACGGGGCAGGATATCGATATCGACAGCATTCCTATGGATGATGAGAAGACATACAAGTTATACTGCGACGGGCGTACGGTAGGTACTTTCCAGTTCGAGTCTGCCGGTATGCAAAACTATCTGCGCAAACTGCAACCCAGTACTTTTGAAGATCTTATCGCTATGAACGCCCTCTACCGGCCGGGGCCCATGGACTATATTCCGCAGTTTATAGATCGTAAGCACGGGCGGGAAAAGATCGAATACGATCTGCCCGAAATGGAGGAATATCTCAAAGCAACCTACGGTATTACGGTGTATCAGGAGCAAGTCATGCTTTTGAGCCGTAAACTGGCCAATTTCACGCGTGGAGAAAGCGATACGCTGCGTAAAGCGATGGGAAAGAAACTCATTGATAAAATGAATGCTTTGAAAGTGAAATTCCTATCCGGCGGTAAAGCTAACGGGCATAAAGAGGAAGTGCTGAATAAGATATGGGCCGACTGGGAAAAATTTGCCAGCTACGCATTCAATAAGAGCCATGCCACTTGTTACAGTTGGGTAGCCTACCAGACGGCTTACCTTAAGGCAAACTACCCTTCGGAATACATGGCCGGGGCGTTGAGCCGAAACCTTAGCAACATTACTGAAATCACCAAGTTGATGGACGAATGTAAGAGTATGGGTATCAGAGTGCTTGTTCCGGACGTTAACGAATCGGACTTTAAGTTTAGCGTTAACGAATCGGGGGATATTCGCTTCGGGCTGAGTGCAATTAAAGGCATGAGCAGTAGCGGAGTGGAGTCCATCCTTTCCGAAAGAGAGTCCAACGGCGCCTACAAAGATATTTACGACTTCGTCGAGCGTATCAATCTTTCAGCCTGCAATCGTCGTTCTCTTGAAGCATTGGCGCTTAGCGGAGCTTTCGACAGTTTCGGTATCCCGCGCGAGGCATACCTGCAACCGTCCTCTGCCGGGCAGGAAGATACTTTCATCCAGTCTCTCATGCGTTACGGCAGCGGCGTGCAGGAAGACCGTTACCAGGCCGCTTTCTCTCTTTTCGACACTTCGGAGGTGATGGCTACCGTGGCAAAGCCCGAGCCTGCTCAGAACATCGAGCTCTGGAGCGATCTGGAGCGACTCAATAAAGAGCGCGAACTGGTAGGGCTGTACCTTTCTTCCAATCCTCTGGAGCCATATAGAATTATCCTCGAACATTATTGCAATATCCGTGCAGCCGAGATGTCGGATTTGAGTGAATACGGAGCCGGCAAAACGCTTATCTTCGGTGGGCAGGTAACGAAAACCTATCAGGGTATGACCAAGCGCAACGAACCCTTCTCGCGCATAACCATCGAAGATTACAGCGGCAGCTTCGAGTTCCCGCTTTTCAGCCGTCAGCATATCGAATTCGGCAAATTCGCCATCGACGGGCTCTTCCTGTTGGTGCGCGCCGGCATTCAGGAGCGCCGCTGGGACAATCAGCTGGAGCTTGTTGTCAACAAAATCGATTTGCTGCCCGAAGTAGCGGATTCGTTGATAAAAGAGGTGAAACTCCGGCTGAATGTGACCGAGTTAGACGAGACGATGGCAGCAAGTCTCGTGGAGATAGCAAAAAGCAATCCGGGGGAGGCTTCGCTTTCCGTATATGCCATTGATGAGAGCTCGGGAGTAGGCGTCCAGCTGCGTTCGCATCTGGCATCCGTAACGCCCTCTACGACCTTCTTCAATCTGCTCGAAGAAAATAATATTGCCTATAATATCGGGTAGGCGTGAACAAAAACAACTGAAAAAAGATTATTAAGACAAATAACATTTAATCCTAAAACTATTTTAATTATGGCAAAACAAATCACAGACGCAAACTTCCAGGAGATTCTTGCAGAAGGCAAGCCCGTAGTTATCGATTTCTGGGCAACATGGTGCGGTCCTTGCCGCATGGTCGGTCCTATCATCGATGAGTTGGCAACCGAATACGAAGGTCGTGTGGTCATCGGTAAGGTTGACGTAGATGCCAATGCAGACCTGCCTTCTCAGTTCGGCGTACGCAATATCCCCACCATTATTTTCCTGAAAGATGGTCAGATGGTTAACAAAATGGTAGGTGCTCAAAGCAAAGAGGCCTTTAAGAAAGAAATCGACAAATTGCTGTAATACAGACAGCTTACTGTATAAAACAAAAAGCCCGAAGGATGTTCTTCGGGCTTTTTTAGTGTCTTTTGGGTTAAATCTCTGAGGAATGGCGAAAGAGAAACAGCTCTCTATAAGCCACCGGGTGTCAATCCTCTAAGCGAAGCACCTGTGCGCTGCGGCTTGGGATGTAGAGGTTGATGTGCTGCTGTCCCGGTATTGCTTTACCGTTTTCGTCCACATCGGGTATGGTGAAATGCTCCACGCTGTCGTCTGTCAGACCGAAGCCGCAGTATTCCGGATTATCCGTGTTCATAACCACTTTATACTTGCCTGCCGGAAGCGGCAGGGGGTAATCTGTGAAAGAACTGTCGGGGTGGAAGTTGAAGACAAACACCAGATTGCCTCGCTTGAAGCAAAGTATCTGGTCTTCTCTGCTGTCCCATGTTTTTTCCAGACTGTTTTTCTCAAAGTGATCCACACTTTTGAAGAGAGCAATCATATCTCTGTCGAACTCGTACAGGCAGTTGTATTTCAAGTTTTTGTCATCGGCCAGCTGCCACTGCCGGCGAGCATGCTTATAGGACCATCCGTTGCCTTCGCGCGGGAAATCTATCCATTCGGGGTGCCCGAATTCATTTCCCATAAAGTTGAGGTATCCACCGTTCATTGTAGCCGCTGTAACCAGCCTGATCATTTTTACCAATGCAATGCCGCGGTCTACCGCAAAGTTGCGATCGTTGCGCTCCATGTGCCAGTACATCTCGGCGTCTGCCAGACGGAAAAGCAGCGTTTTGTCACCCACCAGTGCCTGATCGTGGCTTTCGGCATAGCTGATGGTTTTCTCTTCTTTGCGCCGGTTCGTCAGCTGATACCAAATATCTCCGGGGTTCCATCGTTCATCCGGTAGTTCCTTAATCGTTTTGATCCAGTAGTCGGGTATGTTCATCGCCAGCCTGTAGTCGAATCCCATGCCTCCGTTTTCTATCTTTGAGGCGATCCCCGGCATACCGCTCACCTCCTCCGCTATGGTAATGGCATTAGGGTAAAGTTCGTGAATCAGTTTGTTGGCTATTGTCAGATAGGCAATAGCATCGGCATCCTGATGTCCGTTGAAATAGTCGCCGTAGCCCGTAAATGTTTGTCCCAGCCCGTGATTGTAGTAAAGCATGCTGGATACGCCGTCGAAACGGAAGCCGTCGAACTGGAATTCCTCCAGCCAGTATTTGCAGTTGGAGAGCAGAAAGTGCATCACATTGTTTCGCCCATAATCGAAGCAGAGCGAATCCCATGCCGGATGTTCCCCCCTTTCTCCGCCATGGAAGAAGAGTGTGCGCGTGCCATCGTAGTTGCCCAGCCCTTCCACTTCGTTCCTCACGGCATGGCTGTGTACGAGATCCATGATCACCCGTATTCCGAGGGCATGTGCTTCGTCGATAAGTTGTTTAAGTTCGTCCGGCGTACCGAAACGGCTGCTCGGAGCGAAAAAACCGGAGACATGGTAGCCGAAAGAGCCGTAATAGGGATGCTCCTGAACGGCCATCACCTGTATGGCGTTGTATCCCGATTTGGCGATGCGGGGCAGAACGTTGAGGCGGAAATCATTGTAAGTACTGATACCCTCCTCTTCGCCACTCATGCCCACATGGCATTCGTATATGAGCAGCGGTTCCGCTTTCGGAGTGGGGCGCAGGTGATGAAAAGTATACGGTTTGGCGGGTGCCCATACCTGCGCACTGAAAATAGCCGTCCGTGGGTCTTGCACCACACGCGTAGCCCATGCCGGTATCCGTTCGCCCGAGCCGTGAGGCCAGACCACAAACAGCTTGTAGTGATCCCCGTGTTTGATCTTGTCGGCTGCGATGTTTATTTCCCAGTCTCCGTAGTCATTGGTACGTTTCATCCCCCAGACAATCATGCGACGCCAATTGTTGAAGTCTCCGATCAGGTAGACCTCGGTGGCGTTGGGCAGAAATTCCCGGATGACCCAGCTGCCGTCTTCCCGGCGGTGCAGGCCGTAGTAACGATGTCCATCGGCAAATTCGCTTAAAAGCAGGTCTCCTCCCTGTGTCAGAGAGCGTTCTCTGCTTAAAGAGTAGAGAGCCCGTTTTTTTATTCTCTCTTCATAGGGTTTCAGCCAGGGGTCTTGATCCAATAGTTTCATAATATACGGAGTGTCGTTGATGTTCTGTGTAAAAATAAAAGAAAAAATACTCTTCGGGTAATCGGGTAGAGTATTACAAGTCGTTTTTATAGTTGCGTATGTTCAGAATTACAGTGCTGGGTATGGCCATCAAAAGGTCGGGACATTCGTGCATAAGTCTCTTCCAATGGTCATAAGAAACCAGCATAAAGTCATAGGAGGCCAGAGTTTCCGGTTTCGGCAGGCGTTCGGGCGATAATTGCATCTCTCCCGTGCGCAGTTTGTCCGGAGTAATAATCATATCGTCATTCGTCGGCAAAAGGCTTAGCGAGGCATTGCAGTTTTGCGCCATGGTGCGTGCATAGGGCAGTATGTTCATATCTGCTCGGGCACTCACGAGCATAAGCACATTTTGGGGTTGTCCGAAGTCACGATCTACAAACACCGCTACCGAGCACGGAGAATTCTTGACGAAGAAATCCATTTTGTCGCGCAGCATGTTTCTCATGGCAAAGAGGGCTTCGCCCGTAGCTACGGGCAGATTGCCCAGGCGGCGACGCATGGTGCGTCTGTAGCTTGTTGCAGCCAAATCGCTGGAGCGTGCCGACAGTTTGATACCGCCGCCCACGACAAGCATATCGTATCCTTTTTCGAGGTTTTCCACCACCAGGCGTTCTATTTGCGTAGAAATCTCGTACTGCGTAGTCAATGGAATATTCAGGCGTTTGCTTTCCCGGCGAACCGGTTGGAAACTTTGTTTGCAAATGGTTTCCGCATGATGCGGGTTAATATCTACATCGGGAGTGATGTGCAATGCCGTAACGTCGGGAACACGTTCGCCTCGGCGCAGTAAGCGATCTACCAGTTGCAGCAGCATGGCTCCCGACTCCGGACGGCCGAACGAAAGCAGTACACGCCCGTTTTCGTAAATGCCTTTTCGTGCTTTGGGATCCCGATATTTTTTCTCCCGGCGTTTATACAGACTGTTAATGAGACTCACGAGCGGTTGTGTCATCACCGTAGTGATGATGGTCATCAGCACCAACACGGCATAAATGGGTGCAGGCAGTACTCCCAGCTGCAAACCGATGCTGAGCACTACCAGCTCCATCAACCCGCGTGTATTCATAAAAGCTCCCAGATACAAACTCTGACGCGAACCGTGCCCCGTAGCCAGTCCGGCAATATAGGTGCCTCCCACTTTGCCCGATACGGCTACGAAAACGAAGAGAGCCAGCAAAGCCCACATCCAGACACTGTCTATCAGCCCCAGGTGTGTGTGCAAACCCGAAGAAACAAAGAAGAGCGGCAGGAAAAGCATCAGCGAAACGTCCTCCACTTTTTGCGTGATGATGTGTCTGAACTTATCATCCTCGGGCATTACCAGTCCCATGATAAAGGCGCCGAAGAGTGCATGCATACTGAGCAATTCTGTAGCGTAAGAAGAGATGATGAGCAGAATGAAAATAAAACCGACCATGGTGCGGTTGACGACTTCGGTGTTGTCGTAAATCTTGCCCATAATCTTAAAGAGCGGTCTGATCAGGCCGAACATTACCCCCAAATAGGCCAGCAGAAAGATCAGATTGTAGACGGAGCTGAGTATATTCCCGTTCTGCGTAATGGCCATAATGGCCGCCAGAAAAAGCCATGCGCTGATATCGCCCATGGCAGCGGTGCTGAGAGCCAGTTTTCCCAGCGGTTTGCCGGACAGTCCCTGCTCGCTGATGATACGTGCCAATACAGGAAAGGCCGTAATGCTCATGGCTATACCCACAAAGAGAGTGAAAGGAATGAAGGGCAGTGTACCTTCCATGTTGACATGCGGGTAGATAAAATAAGAAAGGGGCAGAGAGAGTAAAAACGGAATGAAGATGCCGGCGTGACTGAGTACCAGACTGTCTGTAAACTGAGTTTTGATATCGTTCAGGCTAAGCTCCATGCCGACGGCAAACATAAATAAAATAAGCCCGAACTGGCTTAGCAGCTCGATGGAAGCCAGACTTTGTGCCGGAAAAAGGAAATTGAACCCTTCCGGCCAAAGCGTGCCCAGGAGGGTAGGCCCCAGAAGGATACCGGCCACGATTTCCCCGATGACTGACGGCTGTCTCATTTTGGTGAAGAGCCAGCCCATAAGCCGCGCAACGGCAAGAATTACCAGTATTTGCAGGAGCAGCAGCCCGATGGTGGAAGACATGTGGTGGCTGACGCCATCCATGAACTGATTGAAAGATTCGTTGAGAAAACGACCGCTTCCGAGTACTGTTTCCGAGTGAGGAATATAATCCGCACCGAAATAAAGTGTAGCCCAGAGGCCTCCGGCGAATAGAATTAGCAGAAATATATAGAAGAGATAACTTTTAAGAGCAGTATTCCTGTCAGAGCTCATGTCTCGTTTGTTTTAAGTAAGGGTGTTGCAAGCGCAACAATCTGAAAAGACAAATCAAAAATACAAAAAAAGCCCCAATATCGAAGCAGGCGGTCTCTGAAACCGGTATTTGCACATTCGGGTATTAAGCAAGGCAGTCATGTGAATACAGGTTGCATGATTCTGCAAAGTGTTTTTTATCGATTTATCGTATAGATTCTTCTTGAAGTATACGGATTACCTTATATATGGAAAAGCTGAAGTTCCGTTTGTACAAGGGTATTTGCATGTGTTTTTGAGTAAGAAGATTTACTGTGCTATTTTGATTGTTTTACCTATTTTTGCTGCATGTAGTCTTGGCCTGTTATGTTTTGGAGAAAATAGAATAAGACCGTACAGTAAAAGACGGGTACGCAGAAGTGCAACAAAATAAATTTAATTACAATGAAAAATTTAATTCTTTTTTATTTGGCCATATTCGGTTCTTTGGCTGCTGTTATTTTGGGTGCATTGCTCCACCTTCCGGGTTGGGTTTCCCTTGGATTGCTTCTTGTATGGGTTATTTTTATCCGTCCGTCTATCGTTGGGTGGCGTCTTTACCGGATAGGTGAAATTTCACGATGGAAACCCGTTACCATTTCTTTTGGGGATATTAAAACTCTCTGAAGGATTTTTAACCATCAGGCAGAGAATTTCGAGATCACAGATGTTGGTGTAAAAGCCGTATCTGCTGCGGCAACTGTTCGTCCGGAGTAAAAAGAAGGGTACGCTCCTCGCCGGGTAACAGGTCGAAATAGTTATCGCTCCATCGTCCGAAACACTCTGACACTTCAAGATACAGACTGCGAACCAATTGTCTGGCTTTTACTTTCACTTTCAACTCTCCTCGCTCTGTGTTCTGTGTGGTAAAGGTAAGCCCGGGATCCTGCGGCAAAGCCAAATCTTTGGGCGGGCGGGCATAATAGAGATAGTCGGCAAGCACTGTACCTTTCCGGTCCTTCAATTGATACAGCAACAGCATTCTCGTTTTTTCTGCCTCAGGCAAAAGTTTTTCCAACGGTATGGAACAGGCGTCCGATACGCTATTGGCTCTTACGGAAACGGCGCATTGCCATTCTTTCTGATGCGGCTTCGATCCATCGAAGCGTACGGGGGTCACTGAAAGCGTCAAATCCTTCATCGATACCAACCGGTCATTCACAATACGGATACCGGCACCGTCTGCCGCAGGGACCAGAATAACCGGTCTGAAAGCCCGGCGTGCTTCGTAATGCAAGGCCTTGCGCTGCCCGTAATAATCAATGGCACTCCATGAAACGGCAGGCCACGCATCGTTGAACTGCCAGTAAAGACTGCCCATACAGAAAGGAGCAGCTGCGCGCTGAGCTTCGATACCCAAACGAATGCCTGCGCCCTGCATCACCTGAGAGAGGTAAACGAAGCGGGCAAAATCGGACGTTGGCGTATAATAACGATCGATATATTCGGCTATAACCTCGTTGCCGATACTGCTTTTCTGGTGAGCTTTCATCACCGGGCTATCCAAAGATTCATCCGCCCGTGTGCTGAAACGCCTGATGGAAGAGAGTGCGGGAAAGCTCTGCACACCGAATTCGCTCATAAACCGCGAGGTTCGTTCGCGCAGGATTTCAAACGGTTCCCGTCCGTACCATACGCCCCAATAGTGACTTTCGCCCAAACCCAAAGTTTGAGGACGTCCCCAATTGGCAGTATCGGGCGAACTCTGAATATAAGAACGATTCGGATCTTCTTCTTTCAGCAAGGAAGGTATCAGTCGGGCAAAGAGTTTATCATAGTCCGTGAGGAAACGGCTATAAACTTCGGGGCTGTATTTTTTCTGCCAGCCCCAATACTTCAGACCCTCACGTATTTCATTGTTACCGCACCAAACAGCCACGGAGGGGTGCCGGCGCAACCTTCGTACATTGTACCGCACCTCCTGCTCCACGTTATCCAGAAAAGCCGTATCGCCGGGATAGGCCGTGCAGGCAAACATGAAGTCCTGCCAAATCAGGATCCCCAGACTGTCGGCCCGGTTGTAAAACCAATCGTGTTCATAGACACCGCCACCCCAAACGCGCAGCATATTCATGCCCTGATCCTTTATATCATCGAACAGTCGCCGGCGATATGTTTCATCGCGCGCAGGCAGAAGCAACGTGCCGGGAATATAGTTCGCCCCCTTGGCAAAAAACGGTTTGCCATTGACACGAAAATAAAAACTCCGTCCATACACATCTGGTTCACGCACCAGCTCTACCGTCCGAAACCCGGCGGAGGCTTCTGCTTTCAGTCCCAAAGGTTTACCTTTCTCATCATACAGAACGACCTCTGTACGGTAAAGGTTGGGCTTACCCCGGCCGGCGGGCATCCAAAGCTCCGGTCGATGAACATCGAAAGCGATGGAGTAATCGGAAACAACACCCCGGCAGGCAACGGGCTTACGGCTTTGATGAACAATATGCCCGTCGGGAGCAAAAAGAGTGCAGCCGATCTGTATCTTTTTCGTCCGGGGAGTATTATTACGCAAAGTCACATTTACTGCAACCTCAGCCTTATCACAAGCAGGAGCATTCAGTCGACAGGTTATTTCGGGCTGCTCTTCAAAAGCCAAATCGCCCTGCAAATGGAGGAGCACGGGACGCCAGATACCGATGGTAATCAACCTCTCACCCCAATCCCAACCATAGTGATAAGGCGCCTTGCGAGTATAAACACTCAGGCGAGGATGTCCGTGGTCATTGTCGGCCGGATAATCTACCCCGCTTTTCTCATATGCAGGCAAAGCTGCCTTAAGCGGAGAAGTGAAAGCGACCAGCAGTTCGTTTTCCTTTTGCAGCAAGCCCTGCACCGGCACACGGTGCCCCACGAACATATTTTCCGAACGCAAAATCTCCCTGCCGTTCAACTTCACCTCGGCATAAGTATCCAAACCCTGAAATTCGAGAATGCTGTTACGGCTTTTCAATTGTTCATCCGTGAGTTTGAATACCAGCCGGTAAGTCCAGTCATGCTCGCCTGCCCACTGTACGGAATCCTCATTGGTTCCCCACCCCGGATCGGGTAAAACGCCCAGACGGATGAAATCCTGCTGCACCACACCGGGCACAGTGGCAGGAAATCGGGCAGGCTTGGCAGGAGGACCGAAAGTCCACCCGTCATGCAAATAAACGGTATCCGGAAGATCTTTGGCTTCAAGTGAATGAACAGAAAGCAAAGTCATATAAAGAAACAAAGTGAAAAGACCGAAATTTCGCAGTTTCATAAGTGATTACAATTTACAGGGCATGTATCATCGCAGAGGCAAACACACCGAAAATTAGATCTCCTCAAAAATACATTTTGTTTTCTATACAGTAAAACCTCCCTCAAACAATCGCAAAAGAAGAACCATCGGACATCTTTTATCTCCTTCTTCCCCAAGGGATAAAATGTTTCCTCTGCAATTGCTATGCTTCAGTTATCATTGTTCATTGGAAGAGATCCCAAGATTTTTTATTGAAAGTAGCAGGGTAAACTCATAAATATTGGAATTCGGCGTGAAGATTTCGTAATTTCACTTTTGTATCATTCCCTATATCCAATTGAGTATAAAAGTATCATTGAATAAAATAAGGAGGGAAAGCAGACATTAAAATGAAAAAAAGAATTTTTACGATAGCCTTGGTTATCTTTAACTGTGTAATTTCCCATGCACAAATTGACCGTTTGAAATCAGAGATCAACCGCCTGATAAAGGACAAAAACGCTACTGTCGGGGTATCGATTATTGCAAATAACCGTAAAGATACAATAGGCATAAATGAAAATCTCCATTACCCGATGCAAAGTGTTTTTAAGTTGCCCATCGCATTAACGGTTCTATCGGAAGTCGATAAAGGAGCTCTCCGTTTAGAGCAGGAAATCAGAATTTCTTCCACGGATTTACTACCGGACACATGGAGTCCTATCAGGAATAAATACCCCAAAGGAACGACTATGCCGCTTTCGGAAGTTATCAGGTATACCGTATCCGAAAGCGACAACAACGGCTGTGATATATTACTGCAACTTATTGGGGGAACAACCGCTGTCGAAAAGTTTCTGTCCAAGTATGAACTTACCGACATTTCAATAAAAGCAAGTGAAAAAGAGATGCACGAGACACCCGATCTTCAGTTCCGAAACCGGGCAACCCCGGTTTCTTTAACTAAACTGTTAACGATGTTTTATGGTGTTGGAAACAAAAGCATTCTTTCACAAAAATCTTTCGACTTCTTGTGGAAGGTAATGGTCGATACTTCAACAGGAGGCAACAGACTGAAAGGACAACTGCCAGAAGGAACAAGGGTGGCGCATAAAACGGGAACATCGGGAATAAATGAAAGAAATATAATCGCAGCCACTCATGATATCGGCATAATAATTTTACCAACAGGAGATCCTGTCTTTATCAGTATTCTGGTCTCTAACTCCGCCGAAGATATTAAAACAAACGAAAAGATTATTTCGGATATTGCCAGGAAAGTTTGGGAATACTACACAAAATAACACTACGGGAAAGGAAGTATTAACCGAGTTATGACAACGACACTTCAAACGGTCATAATTATGGTATCTTAAAAGTACGAAAAAAAAGATCTCCTCTAAAAGCAACACCGCTTGTTTCGCATTCGAACTGCAATGATTGTAATTTCCCTTTTCTTAAAAGTTCCTTTCAAAACATAGAAAATAGAAACGATTATTATTCTATATCAGGATTTAATCTGTCTTAAATCCTGTTTGTTAGCAAGTTCAAGCAAGCACATATTCTACCCTTTCCTGCCGTTATGTGAAGAGCGTATAAACTCTTTACATAACGGCAGGTATTTGTTTTTTATGTTCCGGAATAAAGGTTCGAGTGTTATTTGTCTTTATTCTTATGGGTCATGATATGCAGCACGTGCCTGTCCGTCTCGCTCATGGCATCGCGCCCGATGCTCGTCAGATTGTCTATACTGCGGTCTATATCATCGTCTACCACACCTTCGTTGCTGGTAACCACTTTCTGCTCCATAGCCAAAAGAGAAGAAAGCATAGCCGAACTGACACCGCTGGAAACCTTAAGGCTGCAACTGGGTTTTGCCCCGTCGCAAATCATACCGGTCAGGTTGCCCACCATATTCTTAATGGCAAAACCTATTTGTTCCTTACTCCCGCCCATCAAATACGTGATGCCGGCAGCACTTCCCGTAGCCGCCACCACACAACCGCAAAGAGCGGAAAGACGACCTAACTTTTGTTTGATGTAAATAACCATAAGATTGCTCAACAGCAGGGCACGCACCTTCTTCTCTTCGCTCACACCCTCGTCTTCGGCAAAACTCAGTACGGGCAAAGTGGCGGTAATACCCTGATTGCCGCTGCCCGAATTGCTCATTACGGTTACGGGAGCGCCATCCATACGAGCATCGCAGGCGGCGCTGGTATAAGTCAACAAATGAGTAAAAACGGTATCTCCAAGATATTTGCGTCCCAACGGACCTTGAATCATACGGCCGACAGCATGGCCGAAACTGCCTTTGAGAGAGTATTCGGCAGCATTGCGGTTCAGCCTGGCAGCCTCGCTGATAAAGCGAATCTCCTCCAAAGGCATCTGCGTAGCAAAATCATACACCATGCTGAAAGTAAGCGGCACTTCGGGGCCGTCGAAGCTGCTTACACCGCTCTCTTCGCTCCGGCTATCCGCCTGAGTCTCTTTCAATTCACAGGGCTTGCCATCCAAAGTCAGCAGTTTGAGAGCGGTATGTGCATGTTCGATAATGGCTTTCGCTTCGTGTCCTTGGGTATCGCAAAGCGTTGCCTCAATGTAAAGCTTATCCACATCACCTTCTTTCAAACCAATATCGATGAATTTACCTTCCATAAGTTTACGAGCCTCGGCAAATTGCTCGTCGGAAAAGCCGTCCAAAACTTTCAATTCTTTCTCGGGTGCTGCGATCACAGCGCCCAAAGCAATGGCAATGGGCAGACCTATCATGCCCGTTCCGGGAATACCTACGCCCATGGCGTTTTTCAACACGTTGGCACTCAACTCCAGTTTGATGCTGTCGGGCACACAACCCAAAGCATGAGCAGCATAAGCCACAGTAAGGGCTACGGCAACCGGTTCGGTACATCCCGTGGCGGGTATGACCTCGCGGTGAAGCATCTTGATGATATCCAACTGAGTTTGTCTTTCCATATGAGTAAAAGGTTATATAATATGCAAATATACACCGTCCGCTGCAATTAACGCTATTTCATCACAATTATCCGGGGTTCACAGCCTTTAGCCGTTTCTCCCGGAAAGGGAATTATCCGGATGACTATCTTTGTAAAAAACGAAGACCATCCGGCAAATGAGACCGATAGAGAAATACGAGCGACGCACCTGCTCCCTTGCGTGGGGAACATACTGCAAAGAGTATCGCAACACACAACAAATGCTGGGCTACTGCAAACAGTGCCGCAGCTACGGAATGCTATGGACCTGCCCGCCGTTCGATGGCTACGACCCGACGGCCGGTTTTTCAGAGGATATGACAATCGAAATTATCGTAGACTTGGTCTATCCGTCCGAAGAGTTGAAAAAAGCTGTAATCGCACAACAGTTATCGGTCCGCGAGGCCTGCGAGATGCTGTTCAAGGAAGCACGAGCACGTCTGGACAAAGCACTACTGGAACGTGAGAAAGAGCAGCACGGCAGCACGGTGTTTTTTGCCGGCAGCTGTCATGTATGCCCGGAAGAGCACTGTTCGCGAAAGAAAGGGGCAGCCTGCCGTTTCCCCCGTCGCATGCGCCTGTCGCTGGAAGCCGTGGGTTTCGACCTGAACCGCACGGCATCCGATTTGCTGCATACGGAAATGCTATGGTGCAAGCCCGACGAATTATGCAACTATTTTACACTGGTCAGCGGAATCGTTTATCCGAAATGAACCGTTTCCATAAAAAGAAGGCCGGTATCCCCTTCACGGAGCCCGGCCTGTTCTGTATTTGAGAAAAAACGAACCTGTTCCTCGATATTATATCATCGACAGCAGTTCATCCATAATTTTGCGGTTGTTTGACAGTCTGGGCACCTTATGCTGGCCGCCCAGCTTGCCTTTTTCATCCAACCAGCGGTGGAAAAGCCCTTCGGGTGCCTGCGTAATCCGTAGAGGCAGCAGCGTCATGTTGCTGTACCGTTTGGCCTCATAGTCCGAATTCAACGCCTGCAAAGCACCGTCCAACTCCAGAGCAAAGCAATCCATATCCTTGGGTTTCCGCTCGAACTCGATGAGCCAGTCATGACGTCCTTTCGCCTGATCGGGCAAAAAGAAAGGAGCAGCGGTGTATTCCTTCACCTTCGCCCCCATCTGCTCGCAAACGACAGCCAGCGCCTTGTCGGCATTGCCCACCATCAGCTCCTCGCCAAAAGCATTGATATAACTTTTGGTGCGTCCGGTTATGACGATACGATAAGGCATATCCGTTTCAAAACGAACCGTATCGCCAATCAGGTAACGGTAAAGACCACCCGAAGTCGTAATCACCATGGCGTAGTTTTTATACAGCTCGACTTCCCAGAGAGGCAACAGTTTGGACGGGTCACAAACGGGCGTACGGCTTTCATCCAATTCCTCAAGAGGCAGAAACTCGAAAAAGACGCCATAGTCGAGCATCAGCATCATGGCAGAAATAGAGAGATCGTCCTGCAGGGCAAAAAATCCTTCGGAGGCATTGTACGTCTCCATGTATTTCATGCGCGGAGAGGAAATAAGTTCCCGATACGTTTCCCTGTACGGCTGAAAACTGATGCCTCCGTGGAAGAACACTTCCAGGTCCGGCCAAACTTCGCTCAGATCATTGCATCCCGTCTTTTCCAGAACACGACGTATCAGCACCAGCATCCAGCTCGGTACTCCGGAAAGGCTGCCCACACGGGCCGGGATAACCTCATCGACAATCTTTTCCAGCTTCGACACCCATTCGCTCATCAGCAGAGTGCTGCGCTTGGGTACACGAATGGCATCCCCCAGCACCGGCATATGTTGAACGAGCACTGCACTCAAATCACCCATACGAGCTTTGGCATTCAAGGGTGTGGGAGCATGACTGCCGCCGAGAAGAAGCCCCTTGGTGTCGAAAAAACGACTGTCCGGCCTGTTCCTCAAATAAAGCGTCAGGGCATCCGAACCGCCTCGATAGTGATTACGCGAGAGATAAGAATAGGGAACGGGAATAAACTTGCTTTTGTCATTTGTAGTGCCGCTGCTCTTGGCAAACCATATACATTTGCCCGGTATCAGCACACCTTCGGCACCATTGATCATTCGCTCCACATCGCCCTTGACATCGTCATAGGTCTGAACGGGCACACGCTCGGCAAATTGGCGGTAAGTCAGACGCCTCTCCAAATGATGCTTCCGGCCGAAATCCGTATGCTGCGCATTATCCAGAATGTAGCGCAACTGCTTCAATTGTATTGTGCGTGGATCTTCGGCATAACGGTCGACGGCGGTCAGTCTGTGACGGAGGAAAGTATTATAAGCAATCTTTGTCTTTAAGTCCATATTCTGCTCTTGATGGAAAAACATTCAACAATCTACTACCGCCCTGTTTATTGCGTTATCATGCTACGGGTCGGCAAATTCTATAAACATAACGCACAAAAAGAACTTTCTTGTATGAGAGAGAGACAGAACTTTCAACCGAACCTCAACATACGTTCCAGAGAAATCAGAGCTCGTTCGCGGATTTCATCGGGCACAGTCACCCGGTATTTTTCTTCGCGTAATGCCTCCAGCACTTCCCAAAGACCGGCCTGCTTCATGTAATGGCAACGGTTTTCCGGCTGAATGGCAATAAACTCTTTACCGGGGTTTTGCTTCTTCAGGAGGTGGAGCGTTTCCGGCTCGGTGGCAATCACGAACTGCTGCTTCGACGAGCGGCTCGCATGAGCCAGAATACCTGCCGTACTGTACATGAAACATCTCGGATGGTTCATTACCGACACATCATTGGCGCCTTTGCTTTCGGGATGAATGAGCACATCTGCTTCGGGGTAGGCATACAGGGCTGCTTCGATCGACTCGGTGTCTATACGCTCGTGCACAAAACAGCAAGCATCCCACAGCTCCATTTCCCTGCCCGTTTCTTTGGCTATGTAGGCTCCCAGATTACGGTCGGGGCCGAAAAGAACGGGTACGCCTGCCGGCAGGCTTTTAACGATTTCCAACGCATTGGAAGAGGTCACACAATAGTCCGTTTCGGCTTTCACGGCGGCAGTGGTATTTACATAACTCACCACTAATCCTGTGGGGTTTTTCTCGTGCCATCGGCGCAAACCTTCGGCATCGGCCCCTTCGGCCAGAGAGCAACCTGCATACTTAGTGGGGGCAAGTACTTTTTTGTACGGAGACAACACGGCTGCCGTTTCGGCCATAAAGTGCACCCCGCAAAACAAAATAATATCGGCCTGCGTTTCCGCAGCCTGTCTCGAAAGCTGCAGGGAATCTCCTATAAAATCGGCAATATCCTGTACCTCGGGACGAGCATAATAATGCGCCAGAATAAGCACGTTTTTCTCTTTCTTCAAACGTGCAATTTCAGCTATAATTTCTTCTTTTTTCATCTCTTCGTTTAAGTGTTTCGACTGCCCGGAAGTGCATCAAGCCGGGTCGAGAACGAAATTCATACTGATATCCAGCGCCGTTACGGAGTGCGTAAGGGCTCCCACGCTGATGAAATCGACTCCCACGGCAGCCACTTTAGCAAGTCTTTCACGCGTCATGTTACCCGACGCTTCGGTATAACAACGGCCGTCGATGATGTCAATCGCCTCTTTCATGGTCTGCGTATCCATATTGTCCAGCATGATCACATCCACATCCAGCTCCACGGCTTCGCGCACTTCGTCCAGCGTAGCGGTTTCCACCTCCACCTTCACCGATACGGGCACCGTCCGGCGCACCGCCTCCACGGCTGCCGCTATGCTGCCTGCCGCCTTGATATGATTGTCCTTCAAAAGCACCATATCATGCAACCCCATACGGTGGTTGAGTCCGCCACCGTGGCGTACCGCCATTTTATCGCATATGCGCAAGCCCGGGGCCGTTTTTCGGGTATCCAGAATACGGGTCTTCGTTCCGCGCAATTCAGCTACATAGCGGGCTGTTTCCGTAGCTATGCCGCTCATCCGCTGCAACAGGTTCAGAGCCAGACGCTCTCCCTGCAGCAAAGTGCGATAACTGCCCCGCATACGCAGAATAATCTGCCCGCGGTGCACGCTGTCGCCGTCCTGCACCAGCTGCTCCCACTCCACCTTGTCGGGGAAACGATCGAAAACTTTCCGAGCTACGGCCAGACCGGAGATAATGCCGTCGGCCTTCATTTTCAACTCCGCCACTGCCGAATCGCTTCGGGCAATAATGGAGTTTGTGGTTATATCTCCCGTGGCAATATCTTCATCAAAAGCAATATCCAGCATCCGCTCTATCAATACTTCTTCATTTACCATATTTCATATATATCGATTACAAACAATCCCTTTCATTATAATAAGATACTCAAAAAAGATTGTTTTCATGTTATTTCAGTCTATTCTCCAGATGTCTTTTGTACTCCTCCCGTGGCTCGGGGTAGTCCCGGCGGTAATGTCCGCCTCTGCTTTCCTTACGCTGTATGGCTCCGCGTGTCACTAATTCGCCCACATCCAGCAGTTGGGCGGCAAAGCGGGAGTAAAGGTTGCTGGCAGCACTCAAATCCAGCAGAAGCCTCATCTCCTCGATCTGATGCAAAGCCTTTTCCAGCCCCGGTGCATCACGCACGATACCCACATAATTCATCATGGTCTTGGCCAAATCATGCTTGATCTTTTCGTACAGCTCGCTGCTTAGCGGTCTGGGCAGATGTGCATTGTAGGCATAAGAAGTAAGGCTGTGACCCACCTGTACCCGGGCATCCTCTACCACACGGTGACCGAAGACCAGACACTCGATCAAAGAGTTCGATGCCAAACGGTTAGCTCCCATGATGCCCGTACTGGCCAACTCGCCCACGGCATACAGATGCGGCACCGTAGTCCGGCCGTAAAGATCCGTAACCACACCGCCCACAGTATAATGGGCAGCAGGAACAACGGGAATCTTATCGGTAAAATCGAGCCCCAACTGTTTGCAATGCTGTGTAATGGTGGGGAAGCGATGCCGGATGATATCCTTATCGAGATGAGCAAGAGACAGGTAAACGAAGTTATCGTCCAAACGCTGCATCTCCTGAAAAATTTGTCTTGCCACCACATCGCGCGGTGCCAATTCGGCCAATTCATGTACGCCCGGCATAAATCGCTCTCCGCGGCTGTTCAGCAGATAGGCGCCTTCGCCCCTCACAGCTTCGCTGATAAGAAAAGAATGCCCCGTTTCCGAATAAAGAGCCGTAGGATGAAACTGCACAAACTCCAGATCGCGCACCTTA
Source organism: Porphyromonas macacae DSM 20710 = JCM 13914 (assembly GCF_000379945.1). Taxonomy (GTDB): domain Bacteria; phylum Bacteroidota; class Bacteroidia; order Bacteroidales; family Porphyromonadaceae; genus Porphyromonas; species Porphyromonas macacae. Next base: position 335,434 of record NZ_KB904124.1, on the reverse strand, counting down.
CAACCGGCATGGTAGCAAATGGCGATGCCGTCTCCTATGCTCACATTCGGATTGGTGGTGCGGTCGTAAATGGCGGCCGACCCTCCGGTAGCCATCACGATATGCTTGCCGCAGTACACTTCTTCGCAGTCCTTAGACCAGTTCCACACACTCACGCCATAGCAGCCTTCATCATCTACCAACAGGTGCACAGCCTGCCTTTCGGTAAAAAGTCTGATGCGTTTATCCCGCTTGACCTCTTCAATCATAAACTCCGTTACCTTACGCCCTGTGCTATCGCCTCCGGCATGCAAAATACGCTTATGGCGGTGTCCGCCCTCCAAACCCAAGGAAAGATCGCCTCCGGCCTCCACATCGAAGTGCATGCCCAAAGCAATAAGTTCGCGGATACGGTGTGGAGCTTCTTCGGTCAGTATGCGCACGGCTTCCTCGTCGCAGAGCCCGCGCCCGGCTTCTATGGTATCTTCAAAATGGTTCGACGGCTTATCATCTTCAGCTGTAACGGCAGCAATGCCGCCCTGTGCATAATATGAATTGCTGTCTGTTATGTCCTCTTTCGTAATAATAGCAACGGTGGCACCCGTCAGGGCCGCTCTATGTGCGGTATACAAACCGGCCAGCCCCCCACCGACTACGATATAATCGAATTGATACATTTCTTCTTTCGATAAGATTTGCAGAATGGTATGAGGCAAAGGTAACTAATAACTTTTGCTTGATGAGCCGGTTAGTCCGATTAGCTATATATAATCTTATGGCAAAAGGGGTGAAAAGCCTCTTCATACACCATATTTATATATACAAAAGAAACGGTATCCATCCGTTTGGCAGATCTTGCCGTAGAAACGAGCAGGGCCGGATGATTTGTCTTTATGGGTGTTTGTCGATTTTGACAGGAGTAATCTCGTCCAATGCCACGTACCACAAAAAGCCTTTTATGGGGCTGTAGCCCATCTGTGCGAGTAACTGCATATACTCCCGTACTTGCGTGAAATGTTTCTTACTGCGATATGCCCCGAATTTGTAGTCTATGACTGTGGCGCTTCCGTCCGGATGAATCAGAATACGGTCGGGTCTGCGGCTGCCTTCTATTTCGCGGCCGATAATGGCTTGTTCGCGCAGTAGCGTATCTTTTCCGTTGAACCAGGAGGCTACGGTGGGGTTCTCCATCATCTGTAAGAGCTCTTTTTTTAGCATTTCGGCCCGGTCGTATGTGATCAGCCCCTTTCCCATAGCAGCTTCGATGGCTTCCGGAATGTCGGCCGGCTGCTTGATCTCCTGAAGAATCAAGTGCATGATGCGTCCCAGACGGCGAGGGTTATCCTCTTTGAAGAAATCGCGCCCTTCCATCAGTACGCCGATGCGTTGGCGAACGGGGTTGCTGCCTATACTCTTAAGCTGTATGGTTTCGTTCGGTTTTTTGTCTTCTTTTTCCTGTTTTTCCGTCGGCAGGTATGGCAGTGGAGGCATTTCTTTATCGACAACCTGCTTGCTCAGGAAGAGTTGATTATTTCTTTCGTCGGTCTCATTCAGTGAAGTCAGACACGATTGAATCATCGACTCGAAGCGGGTGACACGCTGTTTGTCCTGCTTTGCCTGTTTTATCCACAGGTGCAGTTCGCGTTTGGCACGGGTCGTTCCTACGTAGAGCACGTTCAGTTGATCCAAAAGCATGTGGCTCACCTCGTCGATATAGTACTGCTTGAATACGGTGTCGAGCAGTTGTTTGTTGTATTCGACAGGCATTTCGAAGTCGAAACGGTTGTCGAATTTCGATATATCGCACCAGAGGAAGTCATTGCTCCCATGCGTCCTGACGGAGAAGTCGAGGAATGGCATCAACACTACGGGAAACCCCAGTCCTTTACTTTTGTGCAGGGTCATGATGGTTACGGCATGGGCGGCGGCCGATTCGGGGATGGTCTCTTTGTTGAGACGCGTTTCCCATAAATCGAGAAACTCTTTTATGTCTGCCGAGAAATCGGCCTGTGCTCCGGCAATCAGATCCAGCAGCTTGAGTACATAAGGCCATTCCCCTTCCGGAATCAATGGCTCGAAAATGTTGATAATCATTTCTGCCGCTTCGGCCACGTTCAGATCTGCGCAGGCTGCTATCTTTTCCGTATCGACCGATGCACCGACTGCCGTTTGAGGGTCATTTCTTTTCAGCGTTTCGTAGGAAACACGGTAAGCCTCTTGCAGGCGGAGGGTGTTTAATGGAGTTTCCGAAGTGTTGCCCGAGATGAAACAGAGTGCTGCTATAATCAGCCTTACGGATGCGGAATTACGTACTTTGAGCGCTTCGGCCGAAACCACCTGTATGCGTTCCCCTTCGGGTGTGCGGTACTTCAATATGGCGTCGGCGATGATCTCCGCATCGCGGTTGGTACGTACGAGGATAGCAATGTCCGACGGGCCGTATCCGCGCCGGGTGATGTCGTATATTGTTTCGCAAAGATCCTGCAGGCGTATCTCTTCGATATCGGCAACCGGTGCTTCGTCGAGCGGTTCCATTTCATCCGCTTCGTCCGTTTCCTCCGGCAGATAATGAACGACCACAGCCCCGCTCTCTTCTTTGTGCGATGCCGGTACCTGCTGCTCCACTTGCGAGTAGGTTTCGGTGAAGAGCTTCAGGGCGGTTTCGTACTCCTCGTTGAAGAGTTGCTCCAGGTGTTCTGCAAAGGATTTATAGAAGGCGTTGTTGAAGCGTATGATTTCGGGGACGCTGCGCCAGTTGCGATCCAGATTGTACTCTCTTACATAGTGGCTGAAATCTGCAGGTACCTGCCCGGACAGTAAGCTGCTGTCCGAATTGCGAAAGCGGTAGATGCTCTGCTTGACATCGCCCACGATAAGGTTGCCGTATTGTTTGTCCAAACTTTCTTTCAGAAGCGGTTTGAAGTTGTCGTACTGCAATCGGCTGGTATCCTGAAACTCGTCCAGCATGTGGTGGTGTATCTGTGCGCCCAGTTTTTCATAGATAAACGGTATTTCGCATCCGTCTATGATACGGTTGATGAACTGTGTAGCATCGGTAATGAGGCTGACGTTGTTTTCGCTGCTTATCCGGTTGAGTTGCTCCTGCAGCGCACTGATCAGGGCAAATGTATTCAGGTTTTTGAGTATTGCCCGGGCGGAGGCGTAGTCCTTACCTTCCTTTTCGGTGTAATTATAAAGATCGATGATAAGCGAGCGGATTTCGTCGATGGCTGTGCCGTCTGCCTGTGCGGAGTTTTTCGTTGCAGCTTTCAGGATACCCTTTTCCTGCTCTTTCCACTCACCGGGGGCGGGAGTTGCCGTGGCCACGTTACGGATGGCTGCCGCCAGCTCCGTTTCTTTGGGTTTGCGGAGCAGCTTTTCCAATCCTTTTACCAGATTTTTGTTTACACGCTCCTGAGGTATTCGCCCGGCATCGTTCAGCAGCTCAAGGAGCTGCCCGGCCTGCTGCTGCCGTTTTTTTTCAAAAACAGCAATGGATGAGTGGCAACGTTGCTTCAGCTCTTTGAATTCTTCGGGCGAAATGATTTTAACGGAGTTTTGTTTGAATCGTTCGGAGAAGAGTTCTTTACCGATGCGTATCAGCCCGGCTTTGATGTTGCTGTTTCTGCCCTGTTCGATTTGTTCTTCGGCAATCTCTTTGAGCCAGTCGATCAGTTCTTTCTTTTGCTCTTTGCCCATATCGGGGTTGTGGTCCAGACTGTCTAAAAGGCGAGTGGCTGCAAGATCCAGCATGATTTTAGCATCCATCTCCAGCCTGTAATGCGAGGGCATATTCAGCTCGCGGGCAAAGGCGCGGATCACTTCTTGAAAAAAAGCGTCTATCGTCTTGACCCTGAAAGCATCATAGTCGTTCATAACATTGTACAACGTTTCGCCTGCTTTTTTCTGCAGTTCTTCCACGCTTATTCTCAGCTTTTCGCAAAGTTCGTCCGTGAAAGCCGACTCCTCCGGTACTATGGCTACAGTGTGCAGCTCCTTCACGAAACGTTCTTTCATCTCGGCCATGGCCTTGTTGGTAAACGTTACGGCCTGTATGTGCCTGAAAGCTCCGGGTCTGCTTAAAGACAGCAAGAGAAACTCTCCTGTCAATTTGTGCGTTTTTCCGGCACCAGCCGAAGCTGTATATACACTGAGCTGCATGAGAGTTGCGTTTGAGAACGAAAAAAGAAGAATGTGGCGAGAGCGGGAAATCAGTCGTTATCGTCTTCTGCGGTCAGATCGATTTTCTCATCATCCTTGCCACGGTTGAAATAGAGTTTGCGCAGCGGATTGCGGTTGGCTTCGTAGTAGGTCCTGCGGTTGCGGTAGATGTCTATTGCCGTGTAGATGGCTTCGCGCATGGAAACCTCGGATGCAATACCCTTGCCGGCGATATCGTATGCCGTACCGTGGTCGGGCGATGTGCGCACGATGCTCAATCCGGCAGTAAAGTTTACGCCCCGGTCCATGTAGAGCGTTTTGAACGGAGCCAATCCCTGGTCGTGGTACATGGCCAGAATACCGTCGAACGAATCCAGCGTGTTGGGCGATCCCCAGAAACCGTCTGCAGCAAAAGGACCGTGAACAAAGATGTTCAATGCCTTGGCCTGTTCCATTGCCGGTTTGATGATCCTTTGTTCCTGCTCTCCGATCAGCCCTTTATCTCCGGCATGCGGATTGAGTGCGAGCAGGGCTATTTGCGGCTTTACGATGCCGAAGTCACGGATCAGGCTATGCTCCATAAGCCGGAGTTTCTGCAGGATCAGTTCGGGTGTGATTGCACCGGCTACTTCGTTCAATGGCAGGTGTGTGGTGACAAGAGCTACACGGGTGTTTCCGGAGCAGAGTATCATCAGAGATTCTCCCGGTTTTTCGGCTGCTGCTTCCTGCAAATAGTCGGTATGTCCTTTGTATGGAAAAATTTCTTTCGGCATGGCTGCCTTATTGATAGGCGCCGTGACCAGTACGTCGCACAAACCTTTCATCACGTCCTGCGTAGCGCAAAACAATGCTTCGGCTGCCGCTTGTCCGCTGTCTGCCGTTGCTTTGCCCGGATCTACCATCCATTCGCGGCAGCCGCAGTTGATGATGTTTACCCTGCCATCGCGCACTTCGCTCACATCGTTTACCGGCACCCATTTTTTATGTTCTTCGGGTTTCTGCTCCAGGCGTTTTCGCCAGAAAGCTTCCACACGCGTGGAGCCGTAGATGACGGGCGTACACAATTCGAGCATAAGCTCTTCTTCGAATATCTTGAATAAAATCTCGTAGCTGATGCCGTTTATGTCGCCTTGAGAGATGGCTATGCGTAGCTTTCTGTTTTCCATTTCATTGTAAATGTTGTCCGAGACCGTTTCGATAGAAGTACCGGAATAAGTGATTCAGTTTAAGTTTTTTTCAAAAACGCCGGTTAATTCATTCTGGTGTATTTACACTTGAGGATATTTTCCGGGTCGAATTTCTTTTCGGTGCCCGGCCTGAATGTATAAAGCATGGATTCCATCATCCTGAGCAACGTCAGGAGATCGTCGTTCGGGTTGTAGACAAAGCCTTCCACCACGTACACCTTACCCTCCTCTTTGTTGGCGTATGCCTGGCTTACGAACGGGCCGCCCATGCGTGCCTTGCCGTGCATGTGCCAGAGGCCGCGCAGCTCTCCGCGCACCGTGCCGTCGTGCATGGTGACATAACGGTGGTATAGAGAATATTCCCTCTGTGTGGTAGGATAGGAGTCTTCATAAGCTCCCTGTATGTTTTCGCGCAGCACCGAGTCGCGCATCTCCGTCATGCGGTCGATACCCAGAGAGCCTTGACCCGTATACGGGTAGGTATAGATCAGCAGATCATGACGTTTCCGCGGCAGGCTGTTGGACATCCACAGAAAATCTTTCCCGAATTTCCACCCCACGATATCGCCGGGAGCATTGATGCGGTGATTGAAAATGCTGTCGGCATTGCGGTCTGCACTGCCACTGTACGATTTTTCCAGAACTTCGCCGAAGAGGAAGAGCTCGTGGTTGATAAAACGATTCATGATGCCCTCTTTGTTGCGATCGATGTAGGCATTCAACGAGTCGGGAGAAACGCTGTTGATGCGTATCACGATTTGTCCTTTGGCCCACTCGTCATAGCTGTATTTGAGTGAGGTGGTTGTAAACCGCTCCGGGTCTACGTCTACCAGAAGAACGTTGCGCACGTATCTCAGGAAGCTGTCGAAACTTTCCAGATTTACCCGTGAAACACGCATGGAAGCCTCGTTTTGCGGTAAACCGATTGCAGGCTCCACCAGCATGTTCTGTATCTTTTTCCCTGTTTGGTCATTAAGATGTTTTTTGTTGATAGCCAGCATGACCTCTCCCGGTTTACCCGTAGACCGGGTGAAAGTGCCGCCCCCGCCGCCGTTGCTGCAGCTGCCGAGGCCTAAAAGCATGGCAGAGCAGGTTAAAATGATCTTTATTGTGTTCCCGATTCGATGATTGATAGTTGGCATAGATGTATCGTTTTTTGTGTATGGTTTCAAATTTAACAAAAACAGCTTAAAAAGAAGACGTTGCACTTGTTTTCTCCAGCAGACAGACGGCATGGGCGGCTATCCCCTCTTCTCTGCCCGTAAATCCCAGTTTTTCCGTTGTCGTGGCTTTTACCGAAACATTCTCCACCGGCAAATGCATGATGCCGGCGATAACCTCTCGCATCCGGTCTATGTGCGGTCTTAGTTTCGGTCTTTCGGCTGCGATGGTTATGTCGGCATTTACGGGTCGATAACCGTTCTCTTTCAACAAGGCAATAACTTCGCGAAGCAGTATTTTACTGTCGATATCCTTATATTTCATGTCGGACGGAGGAAAGTGCGTGCCGATGTCTCCCAAAGCTGCCGCTCCGAGCAGGGCGTCGCTCAGTGCGTGTAAAGCCACGTCGGCATCACTGTGCCCGTCCAGTCCTTTTTCATGGTCGATGCGTATGCCGCCCAACCAGAGTTCGCGCCCCCGGCAGAGGCGGTGAACATCGTATCCGAAACCAATTCTAAAAGGGATCATTTTCTCCGTTTTTACTTCCATAAATTCTTCAACTGATCCGGCTCCACGGCGAGGGTGATGCTGAAAGTGCCGTCAAGCGCATTGTTCGGCGTGGTGGCGATCTGATAGGCTGCATCTACGGTAAAACCGTTGTAGCGTACGCCCGCTCCGAAACCGAACAGTTGCATTGCTCCCTTGTCGGGATGGATATAACTGTATCCCATACGTGCAAAGAACATTTGGCGATAAGTATACTCCATGCCTGCATTCCACAGAATCTCTTTCATCTCTTCGCTAAAGCCACCGGGGGCATCACCCAGACTTTTGAATATGCCGGCGAGGGCTGAGGTGTTGTAATAGTCTGCAAAAGCCTTGTCCCGGAGCTCCGAAGATTTGGGGTCATACATCGGCGGCGTAGGCACCAGCAGTTTGTTCAGCTCCACGTTTACCTCCAGTGCATGTGCCGGAGCAAGATCCATACTTAACCCTGTTCCCAGACCAAGATTCGTGGGAATAAATCCTTTGTGGCTACCCCCGTCGAAGCTGATTTTTGTGCCAATATTTTTGATGTTGAAGCCGGCACGCCAGCGCATATCCTGCTTAAACAGGTATATGGGCTTATCCATATAGCCCGCAATATCCATGGCAAAGGCGTGTCCTTTGCCGATACCTTCGCGCTGAATGCCGGGGTCGGCATAAATGTACCGCAAGGCTGCCGCCATTGAAAAAGAGGCGGAGAGTCTGCGCGAGTAGGCGATGTCGAAGGCCAACTCGCTGGCGCTGACCTGCCCCACTTTATTCAGCATATCGTCCCATTGGATCATTTTGCCCGTAGAGAAATAGCGCAGAGAGGCGCTTATGGTTTGATCGGTGCCTGATGACAGTTTGTAGAAGCCACCTATATTCATCAGAGCTATACCGTCCGTCAGCTTGCTGAGCCATGGTGTGTAGCCGATATAAGCTCCCGATTTTGCCATCGTAGAGGCATATTTGGCAGGATTCCAGTATTGGGCGTAAAAGTCGGCCGAGGAAGCCACGCCCAGATTACCCATGGCGGCAGCCCGTGCATCGGGTGTGATGGCCAGTGAGGGTACGGAGGTGATAACAGGGTTTACTTGCTTTGTTTGGGCTTGTAAGCCACAGGCCAGAAAAGCAATCGTTACGATTGCAGGCAGAAAGCGTGTTGAGCGCATAGGTCTTGATGCTGTAGTCTGATTTTGAGAAACAAAACTGTTTATTAAGCAGAAAGATAACCAGAATTTCCCTAACTGCACTTATCTCATGCCTTTTTACATGATAACGCTTGTGCTTTCACTGTTCATAAACAGATTAAGCAGAATCGGGATATGAGAAAGTTTCCGGGATTGGTACGGCGTTGATATGGCATAGATGAATACGATCCCCCCTCCTTTACGAAAAAGAGGGTTGTAAAACAAACGATGAAACGAATCCTGAAAATGCGACAAAGAGGAGAAAGAGAAAACAAGGAAATATATCTCTAAAGGTGAGCAGGGAATGATTCCCAAAATCAGCATTGTTTTCTCATTGAAATAAGGAATGCTATTTGATTCGCTTGAAACGTCGGTGTTCAGTGCCGAATGTTCCTTTTGAGTATGTTGTGCCGACTTTTTGCCAGACCATCTCTTTGGAAGTGAGTTTGACGATGGTATAGCTTTCTCCGGAAAAGTCGGACATCTGAGGATTCAGCGTTAGGACATTCTCTCCGAACATGCCAAGTGCATAATATCCTTTGCTGACAGACATTTTATGTGAAAGTATGTCGTAAGATGTTTGTACATAAGCATTTTCTCCGAGAAAATCGTATTCGATTCTTCCATCCATACAAAATTCGGAATTGTCATAACATTCGTTCCATTTCCCTTGAAGATGGTTCAACCGGATTTCCTCCTTGCTGCAAGAGATTGCAATAAGGGAGATGATTGTAATGATGAAAATATGTTTCATTGTTTCTTCTTTTCAGTTGTTTCTATATCAATGACTTTTCTGAATGTTGTTTGTGAACTTGTATTATCACAAGAACGGGAAAAGATGTGAAGTCTTTACTCGTTGTATTGTTTTCAGACTCTTATGTTAAAAATACGGCAATTATTATAAACCTGCAATAGTCAAAAAGATGATTTTACTGGGGGGGGGGGGGATTTTACAAAGTGAGCTTTTTGTTGCCTTAGAACCATCTCAACTTACTGACAAAAGCTGACATTTTTACCTTTTCGTTTTGTTCGTGTCCGGATTTCCGGAAAGTTGGAGTATCGTTGTTTTTTAATCGAAGGTATCGTATCTTCGGAATAAAGTATGAAAAAGATCATTATTGCCATCGACTCTTTTAAGGGTTGCCTTACTTCCATTGAAGCCGGAAGGGCTGCAGAGGCCGGGGTGCATGCAGCCTGTCCCGAGTGCGAAACGACACTTGTGCCCGTGTCCGACGGCGGAGAGGGTATGCAGGATGTGCTGATCGGTGCAACGGGCGGACGGCGGATTCCTGTTCGTGCTCATTCCCCTCTGATGGAAATGATCGAAACATATTACGGTATCTCCGGAGACGGACTGACGGCTTTTATCGAAATGGCCAGTATCAGCGGTTTGCCGCTTGTGCCGGAAGGGAAGCGCAACCCGATGAAAACAACGACTTACGGCACGGGGGAATTGATAAAAGATGCTTTGGAACGGGGTTGCCGTAATTTTATTATCGGTATCGGCGGAAGTGCTACCAATGATGCGGGATTAGGAATGTTGCAGGCATTGGGTTTCCGTTTCTACGACAAATCGGGGGTGGAATTGGGGACTGCTTCACCTTTGTGCGGAGGCCTGCTGTCCGAAGTCTTTGCAATCGACCGTACATTCGCTCATCCTGCTCTGGCGGAGTCGCAGTTTACGGTGGCATGCGATGTGCGCAATCCTTTTTGCGGCCCCACCGGAGCCGCACATGCTTTTGCACGGCAGAAAGGGGCGGATGAAGAAATGATTGCGCGACTGGATGCTTCGATGCGGCATTTGGCTGAAGTTATCCACCACCGGACCGGCAGAGATATTTCGCAGATACCCGGTACGGGTGCTGCCGGCGGTATGGGTGGCGGTTTGCTGGCTTTTCTGAATGCCGAGCTCAAACCCGGCATACAATTGTTGCTTGATACTCTCCATTTCTCGGACATCATATGGGATGCCGACCTTATTCTGACCGGAGAGGGTAAAGCCGATAGACAAACTTTGATGGGTAAGGTGCCGTCCGGTATTCTGAACGAGGCTGTGAAGCAACAGATTCCGGTGATTTTGCTTTCCGGCAGCATTGAAGACGAAAAAGAGTTGAACGGTGCCGGATTTTTGGGAGTCTTTTCAATAACTCCTTCTCCCGTTGCTTTACAACGAGCCATGGAACCGGCTTATGCACGGGAAAACATAAAACGAACGGTGGAGCAGATTTGCCGTATGATCAATTGGGGCGAACGCCACGGACAGTCATCCGGATAATGGTTTTGAGGGGGGGGCTGGTTACTTTCTTTTCGATATACTTTTTCTTGGGAAAAATAGAGGCTTTGAAATAAAAAAAGTCACTATGCTCACGCACGGTGACTTTTGAAGTCGTTAATCTTAATTGTTTAATCATGAAAAACACATTGCAATGTTACTACTTTTTTTTGAAAAAAACAAATTTTAACTCATTTTTCTCGAATAAAAATGTTAATCGGCGTTCCGCTGAAGTCCCAATGGCTTCTGATTTGGTTCTCCAGAAAGCGTTTGTAGGGCTCTTTCACCCATTGAGGTAAATTGGCGAAAAATGCGAAGCTGGGTACCATTGTGGGGAGCTGCATGACATATTTAATCTTTATGTATTTCCCTTTCCATGCCGGAGGAGGTGTTTGCTCGATGATGGGCAGCAGTACCTCGTTCAGCTTGTGTGTGGGTATGCGGTTCGATCTTTTTTCGTATACGCTGCGCGCTGTTTCCAGGACTTTGAAGATGCGCTGTTTGGTCATAGCCGAAATAAACAGGATGGGGAAGTCCGTAAACGGGGCAAAGCGGCTGCGGATGGCTTCTTCGTATTGCTTTTGTGTTCTGGTATCTTTGTTTTCCACCAAATCCCATTTGTTTACGCACACCACTAATCCTTTGCTGTTTTTTTGTATAACCGAGAAGATATTGGCATCCTGGCTTTCGATGCCGCGCGTAGCATCGATGAGCAGCAGGCAGACATCACTGTTTTCGATAGCCCTTATGGATCGAATCACGGAGTAATACTCCAAGTCCTCTTCCACCTTGCCTTTTTTACGAATACCGGCCGTGTCCACCAGTTCGAATTCCAGACCGAATTTATTGTAATGGGTATAAATAGAGTCGCGTGTGGTGCCTGCCACATCGGTAACAATGTGTCTGTCCTCTCCGATAAAAGCGTTCATCAGCGATGATTTTCCGGCATTCGGACGGCCTACGATAGCCAGCCTGGGAATAGTCCGCTCTTCCTCTTCTTCCGTTGGTTCGGGCAGGTTTTTTACAGCGATATCCAGCAGATCGCCTGTGCCGGAACCGTTGGCAGCAGAGATACAGACGGGGTCGCCCAGCCCTAAAGAATAGAATTCGTAAGAGTCTGCGTGTTGTGAGAAGTTGTCGGTTTTGTTGACCACCAGAATCACCGGCTTTTTACTGCGCCGGAGTTTGTTGGCTACTTCTTCGTCCTGAGGAGTTATGCCATTGTTGACGTCTACCAGAAAAAGGATAACATCGGCCTCTTCCATGGCAAGCTCTACCTGTTTGTTGATCTCTTCCTCAAATACGTCGTCCGAGCCTACCACCCATCCGCCGGTATCTACAACGGAGAATTCACGATTCAGCCATAGAGCTTTTCCGTATTGGCGGTCGCGTGTGGTGCCCGGCACCTCGGTTACGATTGCATGGCGGGTTTGTGTCAGTCGGTTAAAGAGGGTGCTTTTGCCCACATTCGGACGGCCTACTATTGCTATTAAACTACTCATCTTTCACTTTTTGGTGTATTATACAGTCATGTGTTGCCTGTGTAAAATTCTCAGGTCAAGAAAGGTTTACGCCCCAGGCAGAGAGCGTTGTATCCTTTTACAGGAAAAATCAATCCTCTTGTCTGTACCCGAAGTTGCGCAGATAGGCTTCGTTGCTCCGCCAGTCTTTCTCTACTTTTACAAACAGTTCCAAATAAATTTTCTTTTCGAAAAATTTTTCCAGATCCTTGCGTGCCATTGCTCCCACTTTTTTGATCGCAGCGCCTTTATGTCCGATGATAATACCTTTTTGGGAGTCTCGCTCTACGATTATAACGGCCTGAATGCGTATAAGGTTTGCCTGTTCCTCAAAAGTTTCCACAACCACTTCTACGGCATAGGGTACTTCTTTTTGATAATAAAGCAGAATTTTCTCCCGGATAATTTCGGTTACAAAAAATCTGGCAGGCCTGTCTGTAAGCGCATCTTTTTCAAAAAACGGAGGAGAGGGCGGTATCAATTCTTCGATACGTTTGCGCAAAGGTTCTACATTGAACTTGCTTTTGGCCGATATGGGGATGATCTCTGCTTTCGGCAGCAGCGTATGCCATCGCTCCACCAGCTCTTCCAGTTGTTGCTGATTGCCCAGATCTATTTTGTTGATGATAAGCAGGGTCGGGCATTGCATACGTTTCACCCGCTCCACAAAGTCTACGTTTTTATCCGGCTGTTCGATAACGTCTGTTACATAGAGCAGCACATCCGCATCGCCCAAAGCCGACTTTGACGACTCCAGCATAGACTCTTGGAGTTTATAGTTGGGTTTCAATACACCCGGCGTATCGCTGTAAACGATTTGCATCTCTTCCGTATTCACAATACCTAATATACGGTGTCTGGTGGTCTGGGCTTTCGATGTGATGATGGAGATACGTTCACCCACCAGTAAATTCATCAGCGTGCTTTTGCCCACGTTGGGGTTGCCCACGATGTTTACGAAGCCAGAGCGATGCTTTTTGTCTGCCGAGGTTTGAGGTGATATGCCGTCGTTCATGTTTGTTTTCGTCTTTTATCGGTTGGCCGGGCACCAGGTTCCCGGTCTGTGTGTCTCATCAAAAGAAAAGCTATGGGGCTGAAAGACATTGCCTTTCCTGCCCCATTAGCGATATTTCCGGTTCGAGACCCTATTTATATTTATAGAGGAGGATTACTGCTTTCCTCTGCAGAAGCTTCGGCTTCCGTTTCTGCCGGATCGATTTGAGCATTGATACGCTTGGCACCGTCGTAGGCCCATTTCACATACATGGCTCCCCATGTGAAGCCGGATCCGAAAGACGTCAGAATAAGCACGTCGCCGCGGTTCAGCTGTTTTTCCCATTGCCACAGACAGATGGGTATAGTAGCGGAGCTGGTATTGCCCGTTTCCTGAATGTTGATCATCACATGATCTTTGGGCACTTCGAGGTGGCGTGCCACGGCATCGATGATGCGCAGGTTGGCCTGATGGGGGATGAACCACGTTACATCGTCCTTAGACAGCGCATTGCGGCGCATGATCTCCGAACAGGATGAACTCATGCCCAATACAGCATTTTTGAATACCGCCTGTCCTTCCTGATAAACGAAATGCTCCCGTTTTTCTACGGTTTCGGTTGTTGCAGGGCTTACCGATCCGCCACTCTTCATGATAAGCTGTTCCTTGAAATCGCCGTTGGTTCGGAAATAAGCATCCATCACGCCGTTTTCCTGTTCGGTAGCTTCCAGAAGTACACAGCCGGAGCCGTCGCCAAAGAGCGGTGCTGTGGCGCGGTCTGTATAGTCCACAATTGCCGACATCTTTTCGGATGCGACCACAACGAGGCGTTTGTATCGGCCGGAACGTATGTAATTGGCTCCGGTTTCCAAAGCATACATAAAGCTTGGGCAAGCCGATTGCAAGTCGAATGTAAAGGCATTGAGACAGCCGGTTTCATGTGCTACGATAGATGATGAAGTGGGAAAATGGTAGTCGGGTGTTACCGTGGCCATAATAATACCTTCGATGCTTAGCGGGTCGATATGATTGCGTTCAAACATATCCAGAACGGCCTGAGTAGCCATATATGCCGCTCCTTTTCCTTTTTCTTTTAATATATGTCTCCGGTCAATGCCCACACGGGTTTTTATCCATTCGTTTGTTGTATCGACCATCTTCTCTAAATCTGCATTCGTAAGCAGATGCGGGGGGAGATATCCTCCTACGGCTGTTATGGCAGCGTTGATTTTATTCATCTCTTTTATTTCTTATCTCATTGTTAATGAATTATATCGTGCTAATTTAATTAAAAGTGCAGATACTTCCATTAAATAACGAAATAATATCGAATAATATCCGGTATTCTTCCTCGTGTTATTTTTGTTCTTGCCTGTGCAGATCTTGACGGCTTATCCGTTTTGCTTTTGTACAGTTTGCATAATTAAAAAGGCTGTCCGAAATTCATAGAGTTCAGACAGCCTTTTGTGTGGTTTTGTAAGGAAGATTTATGCTTCTTCTTTTTCAATAGCCAGTTTGCCGCGGTAGTAGCCGCATTCGGGGCAAACGGTGTGATAAATAAACCATGATGCGCAGTTCGGGCATTTTGCCAAAGCCGGCATCTGAGCCTTGTCGTGTGTACGACGTTTGGCTGTACGAGTCTTAGACTGTCTTCTTTTAGGATGTGCCATCTTTTTTTATTTTATTGTTATAAATCTTTCTTGTTTTTGAGCTGCTTCAGCGCTTCCCATCTCGGATCGGTTTGTTGGGTATCCGTTGTGGCTTCATTCGCTTCATAGCGGTTGATGACAGCCATCATTTCAGGGTCGCATTCGCCTGTTTCATGCATACGCTGCATAGGCAGGCTGAGCAGAATAAACTCATACATGTGCCAGCCGAGGTCTATGGTGCCTTCCTGTTCGGGCACGATCACAATCTCATCGGACTCTTCTATGTATGTTTCTCCGAATTTTACAATCAAGCGAGTTTCCGTATTCACCGGAACAGTCACCGGAGCCAGACAGCGGTCGCAAACGGTTTCGATATTTCCTTCGAAACGCATGTTAATAGTAAATACGGTACCGACACGTTCAATGGTTCCTTGCATGCGTACATAGCCACTGTTGATGACATTGCTTTCTAATTGAGCGAAGTACTTTTCGTCCAATTGAAAGTCGAAATCCTCTTTCCCTTCGGGCAGAGACTTCAACTTCAGCGTGTATTTTGTGCTTTGCTCCATTCGTTTTCGTCGTCGTAAAATCTCTGCAAAGGTACAAAAAGCATATTTCTTACACAATATAAAATCCTGTCAATATAAATTACGGGGAAAATCGAAAATAGAATTGGCTTTCGGTCCGAAACTCCAAAAGCCAACTCTGTGAGAATATCATGTGTTTTTAGGACTGAAAAAACGATACAGGCCTCTCGGTCTTTCAGCCCGAAGTCTCTGCTTCTCTATTATAATTATATAGAGAACGGATGTAGCATAATTATGTTTGAACTGGGCACGATGACCGGTTTTTCGGAGAGTTTTCGGGTTACTCTGTTATATAAATAGACTCCTTTCGATGTTTTGGATGAATTTCCGAAAATAATCTGATCGCTTCCATACGGAGCAACACAAATACCGTATCCGTTGGAGAGGTCGAGCCCTTCGATTTTGTGAAGAGTTTTGTTTTTCAAGTCTATTTCTACGGCCATATTGGAAATGGCATTGTGCCCGGTTTCCCCTTCTTTATAATAACCGGGAATATCTACATATCCGTAAGCCTTTCCGTCTTTGACATAACGGATAGAAGCAATGAACCCGGCTGTATTTTTGTCGTATTCGACAGGATTGTGCTTGCTGTCGAATTTGACGGCTATTTTTTCTCCCGTAATAGCCCACGCATAAGTGGGGTCGAAATCCAATGCACCGGCTTTGATTCTAAGAAAGCCGGCCTTATGCTTCGTATTCGGCAACATGCCGAAGCCTCCGAGGCAGCTTACATAAATGTCTCTGTTCTCATCCATGAATATGGAATATGGATCGATGGGGCGTGTAGCCATGGAGAAGTTGTGCGTGGTTTCGGAAATCATTTTTACCAGCTTATCCGTTTGAGTGTTGATAATGGCGATATCCGTGTTCGTGTAATCGGCAGGGGGAACCCATCCGCCCACCATTTGATTCAGCCCTACAAACAGATGACCGTCACGATATATCATGGCTCCTACATTCGGGTCTTTATCCAGATGTCCCAGAGAAGACAGGTCTATTTCTCCTGTCAGTTGCATTTTCTCAGGGTTGAAGATCAGTACTTTCCCGATACCGGCACAAGCTATATAACCTTTATCGGCAGCTATGACCACGATATTCGTTGCCGATGATTTTTCGGGAACTTTCATCGTTCCGACTTTTTTTAACCGGTTTTGTTCCCTTCTGTACTTGACGATTTCGAATTTCCCATCGTTCATATAACTCGGAAAGATATAAATGTCATTCCCGAAAATGCAGGGGTTGGCACTGCTGTAGGGAACGGGAATAGCCTCTTTGTTATCTACCCGGGGCTGAAGGCCTTCTATGAGCCGGACAAACTGAGATCCGGACATTCCATCCGTGTTCGGAACGACGGTCATGATAAGAGTGTTGCCTGTTCCGCCCAATGGCGATTCGGGGTTGTTGGATGGACTGTCTTTTTTACAGGAGCTGAGCAACAGCAACATTGTCATTACAGTCATTGTCAGCGGCATAAAATACTTTTTCATTGCTTTTTAGAATTTGATTTATTAGAAATACGGTTTGTTTTTTATTTGAATACATAACGGATTCTAAACCCGAAGTTCCTCCCCGGCAGAGGACGGTTGAATTCGGATAGCATTCGCGTATCGGTCAAATTGTTGATGCGGGCATTCAGGATGATACGCCCGTTCAGGATACTGTGTTCGATACCTGCATTGGAGCTGAAAGTGCGAGGTATGCGCCTTTCCTGATAGATGCTTTGCTCAAAGTCGTAAAGGTATTCTTCCACAAAAGAGCCGTCGATGAAAAAACGGGTGTTTTGCCCTTTTCCGCCAAAGAGATTTTCTTTGTGAAACTCGAATCCGGCATTGGCCATAAAGTACGGTATGTTGGGAATGCGCGAACCTTTGGTCGGGTTGGGAACAGAGGTATTTTGTTCGTATTTGCGCGTGTCTCTCAGATCTTGATAGGTCATGTTGGCATAGCCGTACAGCCAGGATGTAATATCCGCTTTTATTTCGGCCTCGATGCCTAACGTGCGCATTTCTCCGAAGTTTTCATATTGCGATTGCAATACTCCGCCGGTAAATCTGATCATATTTTTCAGATACATGGCAAAAGCGTTGACTTCTACCTGAAGATTTGTGGAATGTTTTCCCGTAAGGTCGAAGAGCATCCCCACATTCAAATTTGCATTACGTTCCGGAGAGAGATTTCCGGCCGGTGCAATCAGAAATCCGTCGCCGAGCAGTTCGTTTTCGGAAGGCAGGCGTACTTCGTAACCGAGAGCTGTTTTAACCATTAGATTGGGTATCAGCCGGTAGCGGAAAGCATTGTTTACGCCCCAGTCTGTTTTTCTAATATTGAAATCCTGCGGTTGAGGGCTGGCAATGCTTGCTTTGCGGGTTTTTGTATTATAATAATAGAATTTTCCGGAAAGGGAATTTAACAACCGGTCATTGCCGGCCCTGAAGTCGTATGTGAGTCCCGCCACCCAACTCACCATGTGACTGTCGAAATCCGTTTTATATCCGATGGCGCGCTCTTTCGTCTCGTCTTTAGGATTGCCGTAGGCAAAGGAAAACAGAGAGTTGAAGTTTAATGAATGATTCTCCGTCAGCACATAGTTCAGATTCAATTTATTTTCAGTAGTATGTTTTTTATTATCCGAGTTAGAAGCCCACAAGCCGATTTCGCCTCCTTCGGAGGAAACCCCCGGCAATATCGTGCCGTCCCACTGTACGCGCTGTGAAGCGGTATCTATCACCGAATAGTTTGTGTAGGCATAGTAAGCAGCCCAGTCTAAGTCTAAGCCGTCGATCAAAAAGTTTTCTTTCTCCAGTTTATTGTTTATCAATAAAACATTAGCTCTGCTGTGAGCTTTTCGTATATTGCTTTCGATTCCCTGAATCTGTTTTTTGCTGCGAAGAAGTACTGTTTCCAGCTCCACCAGATCGAAATACCATTTACGCGCCTTGAAGCTGCCTCCCAAGGCCATCTTTTTGAATTGGTCATGATCTCTTTTTATAATCAGATCATCGTTGAAAGGCGACTGCATTTTGTAGTCGTTGTCGGCATGCGTATAAAAGCCTCCCAAGCCGAATTCCAATCCTTTTGGGGCACTGTTATGTTTGGTTACAAGGGAAAACTTGTGCGTATTGAAGCTTTCGATGGAATAGGAAGCGTCGATATATTTCGGCGGATATTCCTTGATCACGATGTTGACAGCTCCTCCCACGGCAGATCCGCCGAATTTAGCCGGTACCACTCCTTTGTAGATTTCTATGCGGTCTATCATCTCGATGGGTATATCGTTGATATCCACGAAATCGGAGTTGTCGTTTATGGGGCTTCCATCGATAAAGAACCCGATTCTTTTGCCTTCGAGTCCTCTGACCGAAATACGGGATTTGCTCCCTGCACCTCCCGAAGAGCGTATCGTTATGCCCATGGTTTTGGATAAAACATCCTGTACGTTGCTGACCGTACCCTGCAGTTGATTCATATTGATAACGGAAATGGGCATGGCTTGCTCACGAAGTTTGCGGGCCGTGCTTTTTGCCGTTACGATTACTTCTTTCAGGCTTTTGGCTTCGCTTTTCAGACGGATAATGATGGATTTGGTTTCGCCGGCTTTGAGTATGACGGTTTCCTTTTTAGGAGCATAGCCTATGTAGGAAACGGAGGCTTCGTAGCGGCCGGCCGGCAAGTTGAGGAGAGTGAACTCTCCGTTGTTATCAGTCGTAGTCCCATTCTTAAGAGGGTTCAGTATAATGGAGGCTCCGATAAGCGGTTCCTCGTTTTTAGAGTCGATGATTATCCCTTTTAGGACTGCTGTCTGTGCTGCAAGTGTAAATATATTCAGACACAGGAAAAATAAGAGAAAAGTAGATTTGGTTTGTTTCATATCGATAATGTTTTTGAGGTCAAGGTCAGTGAGAACAAAATGCAGATTCGTTCAGAAACAAAAGTGTCCGACTCTTTGAGTCGGACACTTTTGCTATGGGTTTTTAGATACTGTGGCGGTGAATGCCTTGGGATTAATGTACTTGCATAATTTCTTTCCATCCTGCAGTTCCGTATTGAATATATTGTGATACGAATGTCTCTATCTCTTTTTGCGGGCGATTGTAATTCTCCACAATAAGGTCGAAAACTGTGACATAGTTCATACTGTTCAGTTCGATAAGAAGTGAGGATACATTCGTGTTCAGTTCCGGATAACGTTTTTTCATTTCTTCTATGTATTGTATGCCGATCGTTTTGTTCCGGTTAATGAGTTGCTGTCTGAAATTTTCAAAGATAGATCCCTGCGAAGAGTTAAGGATAATCTGGAGTTCCTCCCGGAATTGAGTGACAATGGAAAGCGTCATTCGGATGAATTCGTACTGTAAATCCTGGGAAGAGAAAAAGTCTACAGAGAGTTGCGGCTCTTCATTATGTTTGGAAAGCATATCATTGAAAGCCTCCAATACAGGATGAACGATGCAACTGAAAATTTCCTCCTTGTTTTTGAAATAGTTATAAATATTGCTCAACCCGATTCCCGACATGTTCGAGATATCGCGCATAGATACGCCACGATAGCCTTTTTCTAAGAAAGCTTTCTTGGTAACCTCGATGATATGGTTACGGGTTTCTTCTTTTTCTTTAGCTCTGTCGGACGCCCGGGTTTTCACAAACAACCTTGCTATGGTTAATCAATGCACAAATATAATGGAGAAATAATCGAAAATTCAATACCTAAAACACAGTATTTTCAATCTTCCGAATCGATTGATTTCTTTCTTTTTATGATGAGAGTGTCGTTTTTTCAGAGGAGTAAAAATCTCCGGCCGGCGGTTCGAAATTCTTCGGGCAACGGTTAAAAATCCGTAGCGCTACGGATTTTCAACGAAGTTAACTTGGATTTTTATTTTCCTTAACAAGAATTTTCAACCGTCAGGCAAAGAAATTCCTTTGCTTGTAAGAAGCTGTATCATAGACTTTTGCGAACGCCTTGGAAACAGTCTGAAGAAATCCTATTGCGGTAAGAAGTTGAAATGCAGAGAAAGGCCGTAATGTGTATCGTGGACGGGGAAAGAGTTGCCGCTGACCAGCGGTTTGTTGCTGTTCCATTCGTAGTAGCCGCGCAGGGTGATATAGCGCGAGAGGTCGTAGTCGGCGGTCATGCGCAGACGGTTGTTCAGATTGCCCGTGGTAGCCTGCGATCGGGCGGCTACGATATTGCGTATCAAGGTTTGCGTATGTCCGCGGCTGTACTCCACACGGAGAAGTATCCCTCCCTGCCGGCGTTCTTTTTCACTTGGCGGGGTTGCGGTTTTCTGTCTGCCGAAGAGTGCATCCAAATCCAGTCGAGGGAGGTTCTTCCATTTATAACTGCTTATCAAAGCCCATTCATCGGTATAAGACTCGATCAGTTGTGCCGCTCCGGTATTCAACAGTACGCCACGGCTGTAACGCCGGTGTCCGCTAAGTGTAAAGCCGTTGTACATGCTGATTTCTACGCCGACGAGCGGATAGAATGCCTCCTGCAACGAAACCATCGGTATCAAATAGGGCATGGCTGCACGCGGTTCTCCTTTCTCATCGGGCAGAAAACCCCAATGCTCCCCGCGGTAACCGGCCCAGTCGTTTACGGATGTGTAGTTCCCTACTGTATAAACACCCCGGTAGGCATGACTCAGCTCCAGACGACTGAAAATTTTTCGCATAAACGGTAATTCGCCAAATCCATTGTAAACTACATTCCAGTTGGGCAGCATGGATAGCAGGGACGGTAAAGGATTCAGAGACACGCGCCCGGCCTCCCCACCTGCCAGATAGGCGGCGCGCATGGCAGATACGAGTACTTCGGCACTGTTGGCTGCAAAAGCGACGGAAGAGAGATCGACGGCCTTACCCGCGTATTCCGTTCCGTGCAGGAAGCCGGCATCGGGGTAAACTTTTCCTTCATACAGCCGGCGCAGTCTTCCGGCAATAGACTCCCGGGCTGCCAGCAACTGCTCGAAGGCCGCAGACCGGTAACCGTTATCTGCCGAGCCTCGATTAAAGAAACTGCGTAGCCCTATGGTGGTCATATTGAAGTATCCCCCGTATGTTCTGGGACGGTTATCCAACATATACTGTACTTCGGTGCGTCTCGTGTCCGTGCGGTTCATGTTTAACGTAATATCCAGATGAGGAGCCGGGCGCAGACGGACAACCATATCGAGGGTATTGGTTCGGGAATAGGTGGCTGGCGTTATTCTGCCGCTATTTTTCACTAACCAGCCCCGGTCTGCTGCATGATCGATGAAGTCTGCGCCGGTAAAACCGAAAGCAAAGGGCAACCCCGGGCTAAGGCTTCCGTGAGTATGCGCCTGACCGCCGAACGGGGCTATCTCGGGGATGAACCCCGGCAGATAGGTGGTGCTGCTCCGGCTGAGGTTGAGCTGTATGCGGCGCACGATCATTGCGGCATAACGCCACAGCCGAGCGGTTCGTGTTGTCGTATCGCGCGCAGATCCTGTTCCTTCTATCCCCTGTAAAGCCGATTGCAGATGCCGGTTCTGTCGGTAAAAAGATAGAAGATCCAATGTCAAATGGAGGTCAGCAGTGCTGTTATTGCGTATCACATGTCCCATGGCCGGTGTGCCTGCAGGTGTTTGTGCTCCGCGTTCCCAGTTGTACATGGCGCTGTAAGCCGCATCGCCTCGCACCCACGTCAGTTTCGGAAGCATGGCCGTGGGCAGTACATAGGTAATATTAACCATACGTCTGTAGCTCAACGGTTCTCCAAGTTCTCTGATACTGCGCATCACCGAATCGCGCCAGATACGATAACCGTCCGGATCCAGACGTCTGTTTACGCGCCGGTAAGGCTCTTCTATGCGTGCATGCGTGCCGCTCTGCCAGTTTATTTTCAGATCGGAAGTCAGATCCCACTGCCACTGCATCTCACGATCCCAGTAGAAATGTTGCAGGTGCGTAACGATGGCTTCGGAATGGGCGGTGTATTCGCGCATCTGCTGCTCCTGATAGTAACGCCTGAGCGAGGAACTCAAATGTATTTTGGAAGGCCAGAGGTTCACAGCGTAATATGCCAGAGGTCTGAACCGCTCGTTTTTATGCGAAGCCATAGAAGCCAAAGGGCGCAGCGGTTTGAATCGTGGTGCGTAATCGTAATGGATGGCGGAGCTCCAGTTGCGGCTGTCGTCGAAGCGAACTTCGGGCGTAGCACTGTGTGCCCGGCTATGAGCATAGCTGAAACTGAAGTTGGCCGGATCATAAGGCATCGGGTTTTTGCTTTTTATCCCCACACGCACATTGGTCAGAGCCACGCTGTGAGAGCGCTGTACACTGCGGGAAAGGTCGAGCATCGAATCCCGTTCCGAAGAGCGTGAAGCATCTTTCAGCGCATCGTCCAGTAATACATCGGGGTCTATGGGATTATAAAGCGGGGTGCTCTGCTCGTTGTGCGCCGTAACATAAAGGGGGATACTTGTCTTCCATTTTTCCGGGAGGAAGCGCCCCATATCCATCTGCGCCGTAAAATCCAGCAGCGTCAGGTGGTCTATTCGCCGTTCATGCAGTCGCTGATCCAATGCTCCGAAGCCGGCCGAGTAGTGGCGTGCTTCCAGATGTACCGTGCCCATATCGGACAGTTGCATGCCCAGATTGGCTCGTGCCGCCCAGCCACCTTCCTCATCGTAATCGGTGAGCCTGAACTCATCCACCCAGACTTCTGCGCTGAGCACCCGCCCGGATCGGTTGCGTACTCCGATCATGACAGCACGTACATCGGACAGCGTGGGTTGCCCCATCACCGACAGACGCCCCCCGGAGGAATGTTCGTCTTCACGGATATAAGGCTCGTAGAGCGAAGCCTCCGCTTTCCTTATGGCAGCATTGCGCTTGCGTTTAAGAGCCGGGAGACTGCGTAAATGGATATTCATCCTGTTGACTTCAGGCCAAACCTGTTCACGGTCGAATTCGTTTTCCGAACTGTAGACACCCGGTTTGGTCAGATGTAGCGGGCGGGCGTATTCATAATAATTTTGCCTGTAATCCGATCCTAAGCGAATAAAGAGCTCCAAATCTTTATCGTCGGGAGTCGATGTGCTGTTTATCAGCCGTTCGGCATGGGCGAACAGTTGCAGTTTCTTATATCTGCGCAAATCGTAATTGCCTGTTTTGTATACTGCCCGGGCATCGGCCGGTGATAAATTTTCTACCTGCAAACTCAGAGACTGTTCATTGACTCGTGAGGGATTGAGGCCGGAACGGTCTATACTCTGCGTTACGCCCGGAGGTAATACATAGTTGACCGGGGTGCGGTCGCCGTTTTCTTCCAGATTGACCGTGCCGACCGTGATTCGTGCATCCGTTACGGGGGATGTTTCCGGAGCGTTCAAAGGCTGTTCGTACGGGCGCCAACTGCCACGCACCAGCCTGAATGTGCCGAACCGCAGGTGCACTTCTTCCTCGAAATTACGAAGGCACAGGCGGGCAAAACGGATAGAACGGAAATCGCGCATGTTCCCCACCTGTGCGGTGTAGTCGCGAATGGGAATTTTGAAGAGATACCACGTAACCGTTTCGGTTTTTCCGTTGGGCAGGCTGACCGAGGCCGTACGGCTGTCGGCTATGAAGTTTTGTCCCGGTTTCATATAAGACGGTTTCAATTCGATGCGATATTCGTAATACTGCTCCCGGTCTGTGAGTGTATTGTCTCCGTTTACATCCTCTGTATCGGGTAACAGGCGGGCGGCCGTTTCTCCGGTGGAGGTCTCGGCTTTCCGTGCCGTGTTGCCCTCCGTGCCGTTGTAGTATTTGTAACGCTCCGTTACGGAAGCCTGCAGGCGATCGTAACGTTCGTCCCGGCTATGAACGAAGTCGTCGCCTGCGGGGTCTGTCAGAGGGCTTACCGGCAACTGCACCCAGCGGTCGATCTGTTCCCGGCTGACGATACGGTGCAGGCGGCTCAGGTAATCGGCATAGACCGGTGTTTGCTTTTCTTCTTCCGAACTTAATCCGTTCAGCCCGACATCTTGCCGGCTTAGCCCCGTACCGGTATTGTCGAACCCGGAGGATACGGGCTGCACAGCGGGTACCTTGCCCCAGACGGTCTGTTCCGTGGCTCCGGACGTATCGTTCACAGGCATGCCGTTTTCAAAAAACTTTCTTCCGTCCCGGAGTACATCTTCGGAGACATCGCCCAAATGTAAACAGAGGTTGCCACCTTTAGACTGCGGATGATAGATGAACGGATCGAGCAGCCAGAATTCCACATAAGCGATATTTGCCTCCTCGAAGTCGGTCTGATTGAGTGCACGCATCATGCCGCCCCAGTTTTTTTGAGGTTCGGATAGACGTCCGTCGGGTAGCAGGTTGTCGGTGGACAGATTGTACGGACCGCGCTCTTCGGGGTAATAGCTGACATTCAGCGTGCGCAGATAGCTCATGGCGGAAAGAGAGAAATCCCGGAAAGGGAACAGCTCATGCACCTCTACCGAACGGCTGTAATGATTGCTCAGCAGATTGGGGTCGGCACGCAGGTAAGCCGGCATATATCGGGCATCGGGGCGCATGAACAACGGGTCGATATGGTACCACGAAAGCAAAGCCCGGTGCATGCCGTAACGGATGTCTCCGGATAGACGGGCTTCGTTTCCCAGCTCATCTCCGGGCACTCCCCACGGAGTGGCGGAGAGACTCCAGGAATAGGCGTTGAGCAAATCATCATAACTGCGTGCGGATTCAAAGTCGTCGATATAGCTGTAATCGCCTGCATAACGGCTTTTATAGCGCCCAGGAATAAGATGGGCAAATTCGGCATCGAAGGAGATATGAGACGGTTCGGAGGCTTTTACGGCAGGCAGGGCATCCAGCCATTCGGTCAGCTTCGTACTCTTTTTTCGCCAGTTCAGATTTACACCCCAGAGTGTATTGCGCATGGATTCGAGTCCGAAAGCCATTTTGGCATCCAGAGGCGTTTCTCTCAGGTGCATGAGTGTAGCTCCGATATTCAGTTCGGGATTGAAGGCATAATTGAGATCGACTCCGAAAACAGACCTGCGCTGTATCAGATCTGTTCCCTGGTCTTCATAGCGGATATCCACCGGCACCCCGGAAGCTAAAATCTCTTCGTTGATGATACGTACGGCTCCGGTGGCATAGTCCACTTCATAGTCTATATGTTCGGCAAGAGTGACCCCGCCTGCGGTAACCTGTACGGAACCCGGACGTACCCGTCCGGTCCCTGTGTCGTCCGTACTGCTTCCGCCTGCGTAACTTCCGCGGATAAGGAAGCGGTTGTACTCGGTGCGTTGTGTGGCTGCTACTCGTGTGGAATCGTAAAGGGCATCGAAAACATAGAGTCCGGCATCTGCTCCCAGAGCTTTCTTTACGGATATTCTGAATGGTTCCACAGAAGGGAATATAACTGTACCCAAATGGCTGTCGACCGTATATCCCTCCACAAAATCGAAACGACCGTCGGGGTGCGGTTCGTGTCGTTCGTTCAAACGGTCGAATCCCAAAAGACGGAGGATGCTCTCTTCGCGTTTGGACTGCACATCGAAGTAGGGCAGATAAATGCCCGTAGAGTCTGTACGCCCCACAATCTCCAGCTTAAAATCTTTAGGTTCGAGCGTAATACCGGAAGCAATGCGGTAAACATTTTTCATCATCAGCGGCCATACCTTGTCGATGGGCGAGGAGGACGAACTTTTAATCAGTTTGAGAATCAGATTGTCGGCTGCTCCTCCCGGTCGGTCTGCAGTGAACTCACCCACCCGGTAGGTCTTTCCCTTATAGGTGTATTGAAAGGCCACGGCCAGCACATCGCCGGCTTCCAGTTTTCTGTGCAGGGAGATATATCCCAATGCGGGGTGCAGGGTGTACTCTTGCGGCTCCAGTTTTCGTGCGCTTTCGAGCCTTTCGTAGCTGTGATGCAGCTGATGTGTGGGGGAGAGAATACCGTCGACCTGATGGAGATTGCGAACGGCCGGATTGGCGCTCAACATGGCATACAGTTCGCCCTCGTTATTGGCAGGCGGAATCTGTTCGACATTGATCGGATCGGCCAGATTGTCTATGGCCACGATATTGCGTGCACCGTCGTAAACGCCTCGTCGGTTGGTTATCCAAACCTCTATCCGGTCTATGTGGATACCGCTGTTGACAACCGGCAAGGAAGCCATTGCCTCATCGAAGCGGTGATAAAAAAAAGGAGCTAAAAAGAAGTGTCGCCGTTCGTCGTAGCGGTCTGCACTGATTTCAAAAGGAGTTACGGACTTGCCGCGGGGAGCCGAATAACGTTTGACCGTCGTTCGCTGACGGCTCGCCACCATATCCACCCGCAACTTGCCGAACTGCATCTGTCCGTAAATGCCGAAAAGTCCTCCGCCGCTTTGAATCAGCGAATTGCGGGGAAGCAGGTTTACATTGCCGAACTCCACGGATTGCAGGATCTCATCTTCGGTGCCTTTGTACGCCAGACGTAAGCGTCGTGCGTCCTGTTTGAACGGAGCATCGGTATTATAATCGAGCCCGAAGATTAGACGCTCTCCCACAGAACCGTTGAGAGAAAGATGGATGTTCTGGTTTAAGTCCGGATAGCGGTGACTGCGATCCCGTTCGTGCAGAGTGGGGTTGTCCGTACGGGTACGGTGCGCTCCGGCCGATAACTCGGCATAGCCGTTGACATTCATGTTAACGGCACCGAATTGCAGCATGCTTTTCGGTTGTTCCGTTCTTTTTGACGATTCCCCTGATAGAAGATCCGGCACAGGCAATGCCCCGCCGTCTCGGGCTTGCATATACCGGCGATACTGTTCGGGCGTAAAAACAACAGGGCTGCCTACAGGTTGCCCGTACAGATAAGTAATAAGAAGATACCGGTTGTTCGGTGCATCGTAAACAAAGGTCGAAGTATAACGCCGCCGCGGAAGGCTGTCCTGTGCCGTAAGCAGGCCGCAACTCACTCCGCCGACGAGCAGGCACCACAGTACCACTTTGTATAGCGAACGGAGACAGGCCATCATCCGGCAGGGAGTTTAATACATTAACGGATAATCGTGCAACAGGCGAAACGAATATGACTACAACATTCTAAGAGCTTGCTTGATGATGTCTTCGACCGGAGCAGAGGGCTCGCGCATCAGGATGGTTTTTACCGCCTTTCGAACAGGAGCATCGGCAAACCCCAGCATTTTCAGAGCGCTAATGGCCTCTTCGGCTGCATGTGCGTCGGGCATATTGATGCCGGCGCCCGAACCGGACGGAGCCATCTCTTCCGTCAGTGTAAGTTTGCCTTTCAGATCCACCAGAATACGCTGTGCTGTTTTGAGTCCGATTCCTTTTACCGCTTTCAGGGCATCCGTCTGTCCCGTCTCGATAATTTGCGTCAGCTCATTCGGCGCATACGAACTGAGGATGACGCGCGCCGTATTGGGTCCCACGCCCGACACAGAAGTCAGCTTGACAAAAAGAATCTGCTCGGCATGCGTGGCAAAGCCATAGAGAAGATGGGCATCCTCACGGATTATTTCGGTAGTCAGCACGCGTCCCTCTTTTTCAGACTGCAATGCTGTATAAGTATTGAGCGAAATGTTCACTTCGTAACCTACGCCGGCACATTCTACAATCATCGATGTAGGGGTAATTTCGGTAAATGTTCCTTTAAGATAGGCAATCATGATCGGAAATGTTTAAGAGATGAAAAGGATTTCTGTACCCGGTTGAACACAGGTGCAGGGTAACCCGTCAATGGTCCTGCCTGTATTTCGTTTCGTCTTTGTCTTCCATAATCCCCAGATAGCTCGTATACCGGCTTTGGGGTATGCGTCCTTCTTCCAAAGCAGCCAGCACAGCACAGCCGGGTTCATGCGTATGACTGCAATTATTGAACCGGCAGTGCGCCGATTCCCTGAATATTTCGGGGAAGTAGTGTCCGACCTCTTCGGGAGCCATGTCTATGGTACCGAATCCCTTGACTCCCGGTGTGTCGATAAGATATCCTCCTGCAGAACCGGGCAAAGCAATCATCTGCGAAAAGGTGGTGGTGTGCATGCCGGTACGGTGTGCATCGCTGATTTCCGCTGTGCGCAGGTTTATACCCGGAACCAGCCGGTTAATCAGCGAGCTTTTCCCTACGCCGCTGTGTCCTGCCAGTAAAGTTGTCTGCCCTGCCAGATCGGTCGACAGGGCTTCGACGCCTTCGCCTGTTTCGGCCGAAACGCAATAACAGGGATAACCGATATAACGGTACATGGCACAGAGAAACTCCAGTTCCTCCAGTTCCTTCGGGACGTAAAGGTCTGTTTTGTTCCACACCAAAGCGGCAGGTACGCGGTAAGCCTCTGCCGTGGCTAAATAACGGTCTATGAATGTGGTGCTGGTTTGCGGCTGTACCACGGTGCATACCAGAAGGGTGCGGTCTAAGTTGGCACCCAGAATATGTGATTCTTTGGAGAGGTTGCTGGCACGCCGTATGATATAGTTGCGTCGCGGTAAGATTTCTCGGATATAATCCGGGTTATCTCCGTCGACACTCATCACCTCCACCTGTACACGATCGCCCACCGCCACCGGGTTGGTGGAGCGGATACCGCGCAGGCGAAGGTTGCCTTTTATCAAACAGAGACGTTCCTTGCCGTCGTCGCACAATACGCGGTAGTGACTGCCGGTGTTGTGCGTGACCAGCCCTTCCAGCTTTTTCACACGGTCATGATTTCCTTTTCCTTATCGCCGAAAACCTCTTCGATACGTTTGATATACTTATCGTGCACGGTTTGTATTTTCGCTTCCGTATCTTTAGCTGCATCTTCCGGCACAGAGTCGGTTTTGATACTTTTGCGCACGGCTTCTATGGCGTCGCGTCGTGCATTGCGTACACTGATTTTGGCATCTTCGGCATCGCTCTTTACCTGTTTTACCAGGTCGCGCCGTCTGTCTTCGGTCAGCGGAGGAATACCCAAACGAATGACCTCTCCGTTGTTTTCCGGTGTAATACCTACGGGAGAGTTGATAATGGCTTTCTCTATTTCTTTGAGCAGATTCTTTTCCCATGGAGCCACCACGATGGTGCGTGCATCGGGTGTGGTTACGGTAGCCACCTGATTCAGGGGCGTATTGTTGCCGTAATACTCCACAAAGATACCGTCCAGAATCTTCGGATTGGCTTTGCCGGCTCTGACTCGGGACAACTGTTCGGTAAGGTGCTCTACGGCGCGCTCCATGTTTTCACGGGCATCATCCACAAAAATATTCAAGTCGATCATAGTATAATTTATTATGCAATTTTATTCGTTATTCATTTGAAACATAAGTGCCGATGGGTTCTCCGCGCAGAACTTTCAACAGGTTGCCGGGCGTATCCATGTCGAACACCACGATGGGCAGGTTGTTTTCCATACACATGGTTGTAGCCGTAAGGTCCATGACCTTGAGTCCTCTGCGGTAAATCTCGTCGTAGGTGATTTTATCGAATTTCGTAGCCGCAGGGTCTTTCTCGGGGTCGGCCGTATAAATACCGTCCACACGCGTGCCCTTAAGCATGACGTCGGCTTCCACTTCGATACCTCTGAGCGAGCTGCCGGTGTCGGTGGTAAAATAAGGGTTGCCCGTGCCGCCCGAAAGGATAACCACTTCACCTTGCTCCATCAATTCGATGGCACGCCATTTATTGTAGTATTCGCCGATAGGCTCCATGCGCGTAGCAGTCAGCACTCTTGCCTTTACGCCCGCAGCCGTCAACGCCGAACTTAAGGCAAGACTGTTGATTACCGTGGCCAACATACCCATCTGGTCGCCTTTCACACGATCGAAACCCTTTGTGGCACCGCTCAGACCTCTGAAGATATTACCGCCACCGATCACGATGGCTATTTGTATGCCCATGCCCGCGGCTGTTTTGATGTCTGCCGCATAGTCGTTGAGCCGTGCAGGGTCTATGCCGTACTGTTGGGCACCCATCAGGCTCTCGCCGCTCAGTTTCAGTAAAACTCTTTTGTATTTAGCTTCGTTCATTGCAACTGTATTGTTTGGTAAAAATACTCCGTAATACGCAATG
The DNA here is from genome assembly GCF_000379945.1 of Porphyromonas macacae DSM 20710 = JCM 13914. Taxonomy (GTDB): domain Bacteria; phylum Bacteroidota; class Bacteroidia; order Bacteroidales; family Porphyromonadaceae; genus Porphyromonas; species Porphyromonas macacae. Next base: position 305,187 of record NZ_KB904124.1, on the reverse strand, counting down.
TTGCAAAGTAACAAATTATTTCCGTTAAGCAGCTATTTTGCCCGCTGTTTGCGTATAGAGCGGTATGTGGAGATGCCAAGCCGGTTTTGTTTCGATACGTATGAAAACAATCGTACTATTATTTTATACATACTTCACAACGAAAGATGAAACCGCACTCTAATGCCGTTATTTTATATTCGCGGTTATATGGTATTAAAATTCTTATCTTTGTGGAGGTTAAAACTTTAACTTCTTAAATAGTAATCAGAAATTATGGAAATTGTAAAGATTGTAGGTCGCGAAATTTTGGATTCTCGCGGCAATCCTACCGTTGAGGTAGATGTACATTTGGCATGCGGTGTAATGGGTCGTGCTTCTGTGCCCAGCGGTGCTTCTACCGGCGAGCACGAGGCTTTGGAGTTACGTGACAACGATAAATCTCGCTACTGCGGTAAAGGTGTTTGCACTGCAGTTAAAAATATCAACGAAGTTATTGCCCCCGAGTTATATGGTTTAAGTGCACTGAATCAACGTGCCATCGATATGAAGATGCTGGAGCTGGACGGTACGAAAACCAAAAGCAACCTGGGTGCCAATGCCATTCTCGGCGTTTCTCTGGCTGTAGCCAAGGCGGCTGCCAACTATCTGGAGATGCCTCTTTACCGTTATATCGGCGGCACTAATACTTTTGTATTGCCTGTGCCTATGATGAATATTATCAATGGCGGCTCTCACTCCGATGCTCCTATTGCTTTTCAGGAGTTTATGATCCGTCCTGTCGGTGCCGAAAGCTTCCGCGAAGGTCTGCGTATGGGTGCCGAGGTATTCCATGCACTGAAAAAAGTGTTGAAAGACCGTGGCCTGAGTACTGCCGTGGGTGACGAAGGTGGCTTTGCACCGGCCCTGAACGGAACGGAAGATGCCATCGAGTCTATCCTGAAAGCCGTTGAGGCTGCCGGTTATGTTGCCGGCAAGGATATTACCATTGCCATGGATTGCGCCGCAAGCGAATTCTACAAAGACGGCATATACGACTATGCCAAGTTCGAAGGCAGCAATGGCAAGAAACGTACTGCCGATGAGCAAGTGGCTTATCTGACGGAGCTGGTCAACAAATATCCCATCGACTCTATCGAAGACGGTATGAGCGAAAACGACTGGGAAGGCTGGAAGAAATTGACCGATGCCATCGGTGACCGTTGCCAGTTGGTGGGCGACGACCTTTTCGTGACCAACGTAGACTTCCTGAGACGTGGTATTTCAGAAGGTTGTGCCAACTCTATCCTGATCAAGGTTAACCAAATCGGTTCTCTGACCGAAACGCTCGATGCTATCGATATGGCGCACCGTCACGGTTATACCAGTGTTACCAGCCATCGCTCCGGAGAAACGGAAGATGCTACCATCGCCGATATTGCCGTAGCCACTAACAGCGGACAAATCAAAACCGGTTCTCTGAGCCGTACCGACCGCATGGCTAAGTATAACCAACTCCTTCGCATTGAGGAGGAATTGGGCGATCTGGCCGTTTACGGTTACAAACGCGTAAAATAGTGTATCCCCGATGCGGGGTGACATCAGACTGTAAAGAGACAATCCGATATGGGTTGTCTCTTTTTTTGCCGACTCTTTTCCTCTTTTGGGGAAGAGCTTAAAATTCCCTGCCTGATGGTTCAAAATTCTTCTTGTAGAGTAGAGGAGATGTTTTGCCAAGCTGTCGGGTGAAAGTGACATACAATCTGCCGGAAAAAGCTTGTAAGCCTCTTATCCTAATGCAAATAAGAATATTTACTAAATTTGCAAATCAATTCGCAGCCGTAGATTATCCGGCTCGAACAATCAGACAGAGAGGCTTCTGAACCTCCTGTGTTATAACGTTATTACAAGCAGACGACAACAAATGGAACTTTCCGGAAAATATAATCCGCAGGATGTAGAGAGAAAATGGTATCGATACTGGATGGAGAATGGATTCTTTCACTCCGAACCCGATGAGCGCAAGCCGTACACCATCGTTATACCGCCGCCCAATGTGACCGGTGTATTGCACATGGGGCACATGCTCAACAACACGATACAGGACATTCTGGTGCGCAGGGCACGCATGAAAGGTTTCAATGCCTGCTGGGTGCCGGGCACAGACCATGCTTCCATCGCTACCGAGGCCAAAGTGGTGGCCAAACTGGCGGAGCAGGGCATTCGGAAAAAAGACCTTACCCGTGAAGAGTTTCTCAAACATGCATGGGCGTGGACGGAAGAACATGGCGGTATTATTCTGGAGCAACTTAAGCACCTCGGCGCCTCATGCGACTGGGAACGCACGGCTTTTACCATGGATGAGGTGCGCTCCGAAAGCGTTATTGACGTATTCATAGATCTGTATAACAAAGGACTGATTTACCGTGGCATCCGCGTGGTTAACTGGGACCCGCAAGCGCTTACTGCCCTTAGCGACGAAGAGGTGGTGTACAAAGAGACGAACGGTAAGCTGTATTATCTCCGCTATCAAGTGGAGGGTGAAGCCGGCAAATACATCGTAGTGGCTACCACGCGTCCTGAAACGATTATGGGCGATACGGCCGTATGTATCAATCCCGGAGACAAACGCTACGAATGGCTCAGGGGCAAGCGTGTTATCGTGCCTCTGGTCAATCGCTCCGTACCGATTATCGAGGATGAGTATGTGGACTTGGAGTTCGGAACGGGATGCCTCAAAGTTACCCCCGCCCACGACCCCAACGACTATATGCTGGGTGAAAAGCACCGGTTGGAAAGTATCGATATTTTTGAAGACAACGGTACACTCAACGAGTATGGCGATGTTTATGCAGGTATGGACCGGTTCGACGTGCGTAAACGGATTGAAAAAGACCTGCAGGAAGCCGGCCTTCTGGAACGTACCGAGCCGTATGTAAACAAAGTGGGACACAGCGAGCGTACGAATGCCGTTATCGAGCCCAAACTTTCCATGCAATGGTTCTTGAGAATGAGCGAACTGGCAAAACCGGCGCTGGACGCCGTTATGTCGGACGAAATACAGTTACACCCGGCGAAATTCAAAAACATTTACCGTCACTGGATGGAGAATGTGAAAGACTGGTGCGTAAGCCGGCAGCTTTGGTGGGGACACCGGATACCGGCTTATTACCTTCCCGATGGTTCGTTTGTGGTAGCACGCAATGCCGAAGAAGCACTTCCTTTGGCTCGAAAACAGTCGGGTAACGATGAATTGTCCGTAGCGGATCTGAGACAGGAGGAAGACAGTTTGGACACCTGGTTCAGCAGTTGGCTCTGGCCGATCTCGGTATTTGCTCCCGTGATGGACAAAGAGAATAAGGAGTTGGATTACTATTATCCCACGAGTGACCTGATCACTGCCCCCGACATTCTTTTCTTCTGGGTGGCGCGTATGATTATGGCGGGTTACGAATTCCGCGGCAAGAAGCCGTTCAACAATGTTTACCTGACAGGTATTGTGCGCGATGCTCAGGGAAGAAAAATGTCCAAAAGTCTCGGCAATTCTCCCGATCCCATAGAGTTGATGCAGAGATACGGCGCCGATGGCGTGCGTATGGGTATGATGATGGCAGCACCGGCGGGTAATGATCTGCTTTTCGATGAGCAGCTCTGCGAACAGGGACGTAATTTCTGTAATAAAATATGGAATGCCTACCGCCTGCTCAAAGGCTGGCAGGTGGATGAGGCAGCCGAACCTTCGGCCGCAGCAACGGAAGCAAGCCACTGGTTCGGCATGCGATTGAATGCCGCCAAGAGCGAAGTGGAAGACCTCTTCTCCAAATACAGACTGAGCGAAGCGCTTATGGCTGTTTACCGTCTTTTCTGGGATGATTTCTCAGCATGGTATCTGGAGCTGATCAAGCCGGCTTACGGTATGCCGGTCGATGGAAAAACATTGAACGAGGCACTGGCATATTTTGAGGAATTGCTCTGTCTTCTGCATCCGTTTATGCCGTTTATCACCGAGGAACTGTGGCAAAACATCAAGGAGCGCAAGGACGGCAAAACCATTATGTACCGGCAAATTAAAGAGGCTGCTCCGGTAGATGAAGTTTATCTGAAAGACTTTGCCGAGATACAGGAAGTCATCACCGGTATCCGCAATATACGCGCCGGTAAGAATATCCCTCAGAAAGAGCCGCTGCAATTGGAAATGCCCGAAGATTATACAACCCGGTTCGATGCGGTTCTCTGTAAAATGGGTAATCTGAACGAGTTGCGCCGTGTGGCAACCAAGGCGGATGGCGATTTTATCTTCATGGTAGGCGTTCACGAGTTCGGCGTACCCATGGCTGCACATATCGATGTGGAGGAGGAAACCGCCAAATTGCAGGCAGACCTGGCATATCAGCAAAAGTTCCTTGAATCGGTCAGAAAGAAACTGGCCAATGAGGGTTTTGTAAAGAATGCTCCGGCCAGGGTGCTGGAGCTGGAACGTAAAAAAGAAGCCGATGCCGAGTTGCGCATCGCCACAATTCGTCAGGCTTTGGAGCAATTAATTCAGAAATAACGGTATATTAGAGAATATATCGACCGACACAGACACCATCAATCTAAGAATAACAGGAATGAATAACGAAAAAGAAATCGCTCTGCTGCGAAACTTGTTTCAGGAAATCGTCAAATCGAAAGAAGACTATCTGGCTGTGCCCATGCATGACTTGTTTGTACAGATAGACCCTGAAAACGGAGCGGTCAATCTGTATGACGATCAGGACAGATTGCTGGGCTCTTGCACACTGTTCAACTGGGCGGAAAAACCTTCGAATGAGCCTACGGCAGAGATGAAGAGAACCGTGCGTGAAACAGTAAGTACTTTGGAACAGAAAGGTTTCTGGGAAAATCCGCTTTTTCTAAAGCCTCTTTCTGTCGAGCTGGTGGATGATGAAATGAACAGCATCGAGCAACTGCTATTCTTAGACGATGATCTGATCATCCTGGACGAACCGTTGCTGAAAGACCTGAACCGCGACTTGAATAAATTTATGGAAGAGCTGTTAGGGGATATTAAATAATTTTATATCTTTGCGCAGATTTTGAGGGAATGCTTTCCCTTTTCGTGGTTCTAAAGTTGCCGAAATAGCTCAGTTGGTAGAGCAATTCATTCGTAATGAATAGGTCGCCGGTTCGAGTCCGGCTTTCGGCTCTTTTTCAAGAAATAAGATTGTTGTTAATGTGTTGGCTACGCTGCTTTTCCTGATGGAAGGCAGCGTAGTTTTTTATTGACGGGAGAGGAGGAAAGAGAAATTCCGTTATGTGTTTGCAGATGTTCGACGAAGCCGGCTCCGGAAGACTTTTGGAAAGATGTTTTTAATCGAACAGGCCTTTTTAATATAAGTTGATATAGGGAGCGGTATCGGATGTTTTTTCGCTTACCGCACCGATAATCGCGGCTTTCGGATGTACTCCCGTTTCGTGCAGTTCCTGCAGCAGACCGGCAGCCCTGTTCGCATCCACCGCCATCAGCAGGCCGCCCGACGTTTGGGCATCTGCTGCCAGCATCTTTTCTTCATGCCTGCAATAAACGTTCAGCTCGCTACCTGCAAAACGAACGTTGCGAAAGGCAGCCCCCGGCACACAGCCGTCGGCGATTAAACGACGGGTTTCGGGCAAAGCCGGTACCGAGCGTGTGTCGATGTCCAAGACCACACCGGAAGCCCGTGCAAGCCCCAGAGCATGCCCAATCAGTCCGAAACCTGTTATATCTGTAGCTCCTTTCACTCCATATTCGAGCATCAGTTCGGCAGCTTTTTTATTCAATAACTGCATGCTGTCGAGTGCTGCCTGATAGGCTTCGGGAGAAATCAATCCCAGACGCTGTGCGGCGATGGCTACGCCGGTACCCAATGGCTTGGTGAGAACCAATACCTGTCCCGGCTTTGCTCCGGCATTCGTTACCAGTCGGCCGGGATGTACGCGCCCCACCACTGCCAGTCCGTATTTGGGCGGATTGTCGTCTATCGTATGCCCGCCCATTGTCAGAGCTCCGCTTTCATTGATGGCATCCTGGCCCCCTTTTAAGATTTCGGCCAGAACTTCGGGAGGTATGGATTGGGATGGGAACATGGTGAGGTTGAGAGCCAACAAAGGAGTACCGCCCATGGCATACACGTCGGATAAGGCGTTGACGGCTGCTATGCGTCCGAAAGTAAAGGCATCGGAGCAGACAGGTGGGAAAAAATCGGTAGTTACGATCAACGCTTCTTCATCGTTCAGTTTATACACTCCTGCATCGTCGTGCGTGCTGATGTCCACCATTACCCGCGCATCGGTACGCAGGGGAATATCTTTCAGTAAAGACTGAAGTTTGAGAGGATCCAATTTGGCTGAGCAACCGCCATATTCTACGGTGCCGAGCAGGTCGAAAGAGTCTTTATTTTCCATTTGTTTATTTTGCTATCTCGAAGGAGATACCTTCTTGTATTAACAGCTTTTGCAGCTCTTCTTTCAGTTCGGGTGCAAACTCCAGACACATCCCGCACTCGTGGCTGATGCGTGTGGGCACCGATATCACACGATGTTTGAGTCCTGCCCCGGAGGCGGCTTTCATACCGCGGATAAATTCACGCGTGGTCGGGAAGAGGCAATACAGCCTATCTGCTGTGGAGAACATCGCGCAGGCCGGTGAGTAAGAGTTGCAGATCTTGTGAGGTATGGTAGGGCGACAGCGAGATGCGCACCGTACCCGTCTTATCTGTACCTAATGTATGGTGTGCGAGGGGGGCGCAGTGCAGCCCCATGCGCGTGATAAGGCCGTGTCTGTAAAGCAGCAGATCTCCTGTTTCGGATGGCAGCAATGTTTCGTGCGTAAGCGAGCATACATAACCCTGCCGTTTCCTATCCGCCGAACGCCATACCGTCAATCCTTCCATCTCTGCCATCTCGTCCAGCGCATCGCACCACTGCTCCTGCGTAATGCCGTATGCCGGCAAATGAGCAACGGATTCGGCAAGTGCCACCAGTCCCAACATATTTGGTGTACCGGCCATGAACCGGTCGGGCATCTCTTCCGTTATGTCCATACTTTCGGAGTGCACGCCGTTTCCTCCTGCGGTAAGCGGTTCCACCGATTCCGGGTGACGGATGAAGTAGCCCCCCGTTCCCGAAGGGCCTAACAAACCTTTATGCCCGGTGAAAGCAACGAAATCTATCCCCAGCCGGTCTGCCTCTATGCGTTCGGTGCCGGGTAGCTGGGTTGCATCGCAGAGAATGGGCACACCCAAGCGGTGCAGTTCGTTTGCGATGGATTCTATCGGCTGCATCATACCGTTTACGTTGCTTTCCAAATTAATGCAGGCCAGAGCCGTTTGGCTGCCCGGCCACTCTTCGGCAAGCCTTGCTGTATCTATGGTACCATCCGGCAAATGCGGCATAATGCGGTAAGAAATGCCGCTTCCTGCGCAGAGGGCTGTAAGCGGTCGCATGACCGCATTATGCTCCATAGGGCTTATCCAGACAATACTGCCCGGCTTACGAAGCGGTTTGTATCCTTTGAGAATGGCATTGAGCCCGAAAGTTGCATTTTCACAGAAAAGAATGTGGGAAGCCTCCGATACACCCAACCATGCAGCCAGCCGGTCTCGCAGCTCCTCCACCTTGAGCGTTATACTGAGAGTGGCTTCATCTGCACTTCGTCCATAACTGCCCACGGGCACATCGTAGAAGTGTGCCAACACCCGTTTCATCTCTTCGGGTTTCGGATAGCTCGTGGTGGCGTTATCGAAGTAACGGTTCGGCTCTTGGGGCATCTTTCCGGTCTGTTACGGGCGCATGATATGGCCGGCTTTGGATTGCAACTCCATGATGGTATACATATTGGTGATGCGTCCTAACAATAAAAGCTCGCGCACTTTATAAAAATCCACACAGGTTCCGCAGCAAACGATATCTACGCCGAACTCACGGTTCATGCGTTGGAGCGTTTCTGCCGTATCCGTTCCCTTAAGTGCCATGTACACTCCTTTGTTATACAGGATGACATGCGTAGGCAGATGAGGCATTTCGATCAAAGCATTGACAAACGAGCGCAGCAGAAGTTGCCCCAATTCCCGGTTGCCTCCACCCATCTCGTCGCTGTCGATGACAACCACGTAAGGTTCTTCTTCATATTTGCGCGGGGGAGCGGTACATGTCTCTGCCGTGCCTGTAGCCACTATGCCGGTGGGAGCTTTGAACGACAGAGATGTGTAACTTAAGCCTTCCGCCGTGGTCTCCGTTTTCTTTACCACTTCGCACTTCAGGTCGCTGATAAAGTCCGTCAGGTTTCCGCAGGCCGTTTCGTTATCGGTAAGCACGCAAACATCCTCGCCCGGGTTGCAGTTGGTCAGTGCTTTTTTTAGCATAATCAGAGGTATCGGACAAAGACGTCCGCGCGTATCTACAGTAATCATATCTTTTATTTGTTTAGTTTATCCAGTTCTTTCAAAATCAGGCGTGCCGTTTCTGTCGGGTTATCCTCTTCGATAGACAGAGAGAGCAGTGGCGTTCCCCAGTCTTTTTCCAGAGACTTGTTGTAGGCCTTGTCGTAATAAACCAGAGCTATCCTGACTGCCGTCCGAACATCGTTTTGCTGCAAAGCCCCTATGGCTCGCTGCTTTTCGGCCATACCCAGACGTTTTACGATACGTTCGAACGGTTCGATGAGTTTTTCCGTTTCAAATATTCCGTATTCTTTGGCGATATGCTCTGCCCGCACATCCGGCGGCAGGTTGATTCGTATGATCGGAAAGGTGAGCATCTTTGTCCAAAGCAGGTCGGGAATAAAAACTTTGCCGATGAGTTTGCTCTCGCTTTCCATCCAAACTCTTTTGTGTGGGTCGAGAGCACACAGTTCGTCGTGCACCAGATTGATAAAATGCTCGGTAGAGGGTTGAGGCTCCTGCCCCAAAGCTCCGAAAGCCGAACCTTTATGATGTGCCATCCCCTCGAAGTCGATAATCTGCTCGCCCTGCTTTTGCAGTTCGTAGAGGATAGGTGTTTTCCCGCTGCCTGTAGGTCCTCCGAGAATGATGAACCGCCATGGTTTTTCATTCAACAGTTCGTCCAGATGATTGCGATAGGCTTTGTAGCCGCCTCCGATTCGCCTTACGTCCATTCCGGCCGTTGCTAAAAGCCATTCCATACTCCCACTGCGCATACCGCCCCTCCAGCAGTAGAGGCATATCGGTTTGCCACCGGCCATCTTACGGGCTCTTTTAACGTAACGGAGCAAGCGTGGCCCCACAATTCGCAGGCCTTCGTCTACGGCTTTTTCCCGGCTTTGTTGGACGTACAGGGTACCGACACGTGCACGTTCCTCGTTGTCGAAGAGCGGCAGGTTGAGTGCCCCCGGTATATGTCCCTGCTCATATTCGGCAGGCGTGCGCACGTCCAGCAGTAGCCATTCGCTGCGGTTCTTAAGCCATTCGTCTACACTTACTTCCATAAGTACAAATATAACACTATTCGCTCCGTTTGCCGGGCGAATAAGAAACAAAAGCCATAGCTTTTGCAGATATGGTTTTACGGATATGGCAACGGTTTATATGTGCCGGGCTTTTCCGTTCGCTTTCACTTTACGGAATACCCACAGCTTCTGCAAAGTATAGTTAAAGCCCAGCGAAACGATCAGATCGACAATGATACGGCTGATCTTATAGTCCAGAGACAATAGCGTGGTCATCATGAAAGTGCCCGCCGATTTCAGCATAATACTGTTCAAAACGGTTACGGCAAACTTCAGTAATTGCTGGAACAGCGTACTGTCATACTTGCGTTTCTTATCGCTGAACGTCCAAACCTTGTTGACCGTAAAATTGACAATAGCTCCTACTACACCTCCGATGGCAATGCCTATCGTATAATGAATATGAAAAACTTCGGTAACGAAAATCATTACCCCGTAATCTACCACCCCTCCGATGAATGCAGAGGCTTGAGCCTTTGCAAACATAAACAGTTTATTCCAGATCAAGAGGCCTTGTTTTTGAGTTTTTCGGCATTTTCTATCGTATCTCTTTCATCGGCTGTACGGAGCAGGGCTCTCACATCCAGAAAATGTAAAACGGTAAGGATGATGCAGGCACCCAGCCCTAAGTAGTTCAGAGTCCCCGGCACGAAAGCCTCCAGCGAAATCATCGCTGCCAGCAGGATGCGTACTTCTGTGGGTCCGAATACTCCTGAATCTATCGAATACCGGTCGCTCACTTTATAACGCAGCTGCGAAACGATCATCTCTCCGCCATACATGGCTACGAATGCAAAGCCGATCAGCTTCCAGAACCCCGCGGCATAAAAAATAAAACCGAGCCCGATCAGCACGATGCCGAACCAGTCTACGGTAATATCCAAACAGAATCCGAACCACTTGCGCGGTTTATTGCGATAGTAAGCCAGACGGCCGTCCAACGAGTCGCCGAACCAGCTGATAAAAAAGCCGATCGAGCAGATCAGCAGCCAGTACCGGTTGACGTAAGCCCCCAAAATAAAACTCAGGCCTACAATCACGTTACCCATAAATCCGATTGCGGTCAGTCCGTTGGATGTTATCCACGAGGGTATGCGCTGCACCAGCCATGCTATGGCTGTCTGTTCTCCTTTTCGTAAAACATTTGTTCGCTCCCGGTCTTTGGCTATCGCCTTCTTGGCTTCAGCCATTTTTATATCGTTTTTCAGATTAGTCATAATCTTCTTCTTATATATGGTACAGCCTGTTTTTGTTCCTTTTGCAGATATTTCCGCCAAACTGCAATCGATAAAGCGCTACGATTCGGCTTCCCGCTTTTGTAAAGGTAACTCTTTTGCCTCGTTTTCCCGTGCCATATCGATATTTGCTTTGTTCCATTCTCTTTTTCGATAAAACCACGCCGTATATTCAGGGTAGACACAGTTTGCCGTATTCCTCCTGAAGATCATAGCAGATCTGTCTGATGTCCCGGGCCGTATTTTCCAAATGTTTAGTCCGGTCTATGGATTGCCAGGGAATGGGGTTGCCTACCACTATTTTATAGTCCGCTTCTTTGGAGCGAAACATCTGGTCGGGCAGAAACAGCGATATATAGTTGTTTTTTATACCCATTTTGCGACGGATGAGCTCGGCGTTGTAGAACTTCGGCGAATTGAATCCGACAAAATGCAGAGGGACGATATCCCGTTCGTATTGTATCGCCTGTTTCAGGAACGTTTTACGCCAGGGCAGATCCTGTATTTTCCCGTTAATTTTGCGTGAGCAGGCTCCCGCGGGGAAAACCCCCACCGGCACATCCGAACGCATGGCTTTCTTCAGTATCTCTACCGCTTTCCGCCGTTTTTTTTCATCTCCCGACAAAACTACCGGCAGAAAGATGTTGCGCAGCGGTTTGAGGCGATATAACAGATCGTTTACCACGTAGCGTATATCTCCATAATGCTTGCCCAGTAAATAAGATACGCAGATACCGTCCAGACTTCCCAGCGGGTGATTGCAGACAAAGATGCAGCGACCGTTTTCCGGCAGTCGTTCGGGAAAAACGAAATCGGCCTTTATATTGAAATAGCCGATCAGTGCACCCATGAATTCCACGCCTTTCAAATGGCCATAGGTACGTAAGATGTAGTTGATTTCTTCCTGGTGGGTAATTTTTTCCAGCAAACGGTAAACAAAACGGGGCAAAGGCCCTTTACCACTTCCTTCGATGATCTCCGATACGTATATCTGTTGAGATTTTTTCATGGCTTTTACATTTATCTAAGTGAATGTTCTCTTCTCCCAAAGAGTTGCTCATGGATTAAAATCGTTGTTAAGATAGCAAATATTAAATAAACAGACATCTTTTCACCGTGTTGCGCCGGTAAGCGGAATTTACACAAGAGGCCAAACCGTACATCTGTACTTTAATATTGATTTCCAATCATTAACTTTGTACGATAAAAACAGAAAAAGAATTATAGAATAGCAGCAATGTTTCTGAGTGACGGCAGGTAACCGAATCGGACCATGATGAACTTATTTTCACCGGTGATGAAGTGCAGTATCAGGGACCGTATCTTAACGGGTATAGCAGCTGTTTTGTAATTTCGTTTATTGATAATTTCAGCCATATTAGAGGTTTTAGCGATGAATTTAACAGAAGATCGAGGCATTAAAAAAGAAAAATTAAGTTTTAGGACTGTCTTAACGGCCATTGCTGTGGGCTTTTTTACGTACGTGGTGTTTATCGATGGTCCGGATATTGTCAGAGGTGTAAAATCCGGCGAGGTTCCCGTTCCCGGCTTTTTGAAAGACGTGCGAGATGGGTTTACGGATGGCTTTTATGCCCGTCCCCCAAGATATTGACAAAAAAATTAAATTGTATTCAATATCCGTTTCGCCCGAATAGCGGAAATCACACGAGTTGAAGAGCTCTGTTTTGATGAAAAATCGATAATTATTCGGGGCGTTTCCGCTTCTCATCCGAATATCCATCCATTAATAAATATCCCAAACGATGGAGTGCCGTGGGTAACGCTGCCTGCGAGAGTCTCTTTTTAATATTTATCGGCCGTTACCTCATAAAATCTTTATGCCGGGGAAACCGGAGAATAAAGGACGTATTGCCGGGAGCCGAGGTTGCCGAAATGGAACCTCCGTGCTTGTGCATAATCTGCCGGCAGAGGCTCAGCCCGATGCCGCTGCCCCCTGCTTTGGTCGAATAAAACGGTATGAAAATACGCTCCAGCACATCTGGCGGAATTTCCGGCCCGTTGTTCCGGACGGCAATCTCTACGCCCTGCTCTGTCATTTGGGCTCTTATTTTGATTTCTACTTCTTGCGATGTGTCTGTTGCTGCCTCGCCGGCATTTCTGATGAGATTGATTAGCATTTGTTCCAGCATCTCCCGGTCTGCATCCAAGGTTAGCGTATCCGGGTAAACCTCATAGTCGAACCGGATACCTTCGGTTTTCAGCAGTCGGTGGAGTGTGGAGAAAAGAGGTTCGAGCGGTTCGGTGGCGATTTTCGGTTCCGGCAGGCGCGTCAGCCTCCGGTAGTTATTGATGAAGGCAAGCAGTCCTTCACTGCGTCGGTGGATGATTTCCATGGCACTGCGCATCTTTTCGTAATCTTCCGGCAGGCACTCCGCCTGCCGTTCGCTCATGGTTTCCGAAAGTGAGATGATGGGCGTCATGCTATTCATGATTTCATGGGTAAGTACACTGATCAGCTTCTGCCAGGCTGCCGTCTCCGCTTCCTGCTCCACGGCTTCATGTGTGCGCGTCCGGAAGTGGGCGAGCGCTTCGTTCATTTCCTCCATCAGCTTCTGCATCTCTTTGCCGGAAGTCGCTTCTTCCGAAACGAGCCGGCTGGAAAAATCATCGGCGCGGATGCTCCGTATCGCCTCGGTGATGCGTCGTATCAGTTGCAGGCGTGCTCTGTAAATGCTCACTGCCAAAGCAATCATCAGAAGGAAGACGAAAGAAGCCGAGATGTATAAAGAGCGATAGACCAGCCATACGGAAAGGAAAGCCAGCACCACGATGGCGGCTATTTTAAGCCCGAAGGTTGCAATGTATTTCTTGCGGTATTTGATCATAACCCGTATTTCTCCATTTTTCGGTAAAGGGCAAAGCGTGTGATTCCCAGTAGTTCGGCTGCCCGGCTGATATTGCCGCCACACTGTGCCAACGCCTGTTGGACGGCTTGTCGTTCCAGTGTCTCCAGATTAAGCGTTCCGGGTATGCTGCCTCTGTTCTTTCCTTTGGCCGAAAGCATCAGGTCGGCAGGTGTGACGGTGCTGCCCGTACAGAGAATAACGGCCCGCTCCATTGCATGTTGCAGCTCGCGCACGTTGCCCGGCCAGGCATATTCCTTGAGTTTGCGTCCCGTCATGGTGCTGATAGAGGATACTTTTTTGTTATACTTGGCAGCAAAACGTTTTATGAAAAAATCTGCCAGCAGCAACACATCGTCGCCTCGCTCCCGGAGCGGAGGGATATGCAGTTCGATGGTGTTGATGCGGTAAAGCAGGTCCTGACGGAAAAGTCCCTCCCGGATGAGTCGGTCAAGGTCTGCATTAGTGGCAGAAATCAGGCGCACGTCTATCGGAACAGGTACGTTAGCTCCCAGACGCACAATCTCCTTTTTCTCTATTGCCGTGAGCAGCTTGGCCTGCATGGCTGCCGACAGGTTGCCGATTTCATCTAAGAAAAGCGTCCCGCCCGAGGCCGTTTCCATACGTCCCGGCTTGGTCTTCCCGGCATCGGTAAAGGCGCCTTTTTCGTAGCCGAAAAGTTCGCTTTCAAACAGCTGTTCCGGAATGCTGCCCATGTCGATATGTACAAACGGACCGCCTGCACGTGGCGAGTGTCGATACAGCTGCTGTGCCACCAGGTCCTTACCCGTGCCGTTCTCTCCGAGTATCAGGATATTGGCATCCGTTTGGCTTAAATGACCGATCATGTCCATCAGGCGGCACATTGCGGGGCTTTCACCGATAAGGGGAGGAACTGCTCCCTGCAGCGCCTCCACTTGCCGGCGCAGGCTGTCTACCTCTTTACGGCTCATTCGCAGCCTAACCGCAGCCGATACGGTAGCCAGCAGCTTCTCCTTTTCCCATGGTTTCGGAATGAAATCCACAGCTCCGGCTTTGATGGCACGCACAGCTTTCTCCATGTCTGCATAAGCTGTAATGAAAATAACCACGGCATCGGGATCCAAAGCCTTGATCTGCTCCAGCCAGTAAAACCCCTCCTGTCCGCCGGCCACGTCCTTGTGGAAGTTCATGTCCAGCAGGATCACATCGGGATGAAAAGTGTTGATAAAATAGCCGATACGTTCGGGGTCGGTCGTTACGCGTACCTTTTCGCAGTGCGGTTCCAGCAGCAGATTGAGTGCGAAGAGAATATCTTCGTTGTCGTCTACGATAAGTATTTGTCCCTGTTTATCCATGGGGTTGTTTTTTTATTGAAAGGAACTGCAACAAAGATAAGAATAATAGTCTGTCCGAAACGTGCGGATACGAACAGTCCGGCGTGCTTTTCCGAACACAAGCGGAAGAGAGTGTTTTTGTATTTATTTAATTGACAGTAAGTTATATTTTTGGCATCATATTTGTTGTACGGTTTTCAGAAAATAATACAATCTTAAAAGATATGTTTACACACGATTTGAAAATGGCCCGGCGTAACCTTGGCAGGCATTGTGCGCAAACGCTGATCAGTATCATCGGGTTGGCCATCGGTTTTACCGCATTCTCTTTCACTGCAAGCTGGATACGGTATGAAAAGACATTCGATGCCCGCATAACGGATGCCGACCGTATCTATCTGTTGATACAGGGAGGTAAAGATAAAACGGTGAGTTGGGCCATGTACACACAGATTCCTCTTTCGCATCATTTGGAAACGAACTATCCGGAAGTGGAGGCTGCCACGGGCGTTTTTGTGGCTGTAGAAACAATTAAAACGAGTGCCACGGATTCCTTGCTGAATATCAAAACAGCGTATGCCGACAGCAGTTTCTTCAAAGTTTTTTACCCTGAATGGCAAACACGAAGACCTCATTTTGTGGTGGACGGGAGTTTCTTCCTGTCCGATAAACTCATCGCCGATAATAACCTGAAGGGTAAAATCACCAACGAAAATTATATCGGCAGCCTGCCCGATGTGAAGCACACGAATATTGCCTTTCAGGCTCTGAAGCTGAAGTCGCGGCTGTTCGACTTAAACGATCCCCATTCCTGGCAGCAATTCGGTTCTCTTGCATTTGTCAAAATACGCAAAGGGGTAGATGTAAAGGCTTTTGAGAAGAAAATATCTTCATTGGGCTCTCTTCAGGAAAATGCGCCGGAGACGGAGCTTAAAATGATTCCTTTGAAAAAAATGCACTATACTCAGCCTTTAGAGGAAACGGCTATAAGATACAACCATCTCAGGATTTTTGCTGTGGTTTCTCTTCTTGTCACTTTGGGCGCATTGTTCAACTTCCTGATGCTTTTTATAAACAGCATTAAGTTGCGGAGTCGCGAATTGACCCTGCGCAAGGCAAACGGTGCCGGTGAAAAAAATCTGTTGCAGTATCTGTTTACCGAGTATCTCCTGCTTATTTTGATCAGTCTCTTTTTCGGGCTTATGCTTTCGGAGTTGCTTTTTGTCCCTTTTGCCAAATTTTCACTGATTACAGCCAATCGCGGTTTCTTCTTCAAAATGTCTCTTCTTTATGTTGCGGGTGTATTGATTCTTTCTTTTCTTGCAGGTTGGTTGCCTATTCGCCATTTTATGCGACGGGGTATTCAGGAGATCCTCCGTCCCGCATACGGCGGTAAGGGTTTCAAGAACAGCTTTACCGTTATCAGTCTTTGGGCTCAACTTTCTGCAAGCATCCTGCTCATTTTCTGTACCATGGTTATGACCATGCAACTTATCCATCTGAATAATAACGAATCTGCCGGCTTCGACCGGATGAATACGCATACGGTGTATAATTTCAATTTCGATGATGAAGATCCCGTTACCGGAGACGAAATACGCAGTATAGCCGGAGTAACCGATGTGATATATTTTCCTCAGATCTTTCTGCCCCAAAATACATGGAGTACCATTAAAACGACGGAAAACAATAAGAGCGAGAAGCCCCGGACAGTTATCTATCAGGCTTATGATATGGGAATTCCGGAAGATTTTATTCGTTTTTTCAAAATCAAACTTGTTGACGGGCGTTGTATTCACAAAGGAGAAGAGGGGGCATGTCTGATCAATCAGGCCGCGCTCAAAGAGTGGGGCGAAAAAGATCCGGTAGGTAAAAAATTAGCCGGAAAAGAAGTGGTGGGTGTTATTGAAGATTTCTATACGGCATCGCCTACGCAACCGGTATTGCCGACTATCTATTATGGAAATTCCGGGGGTGGCGGTTCCGTTTCCAAGTCATTCGCTTTTCGATGCGAAAAGAAAGATGCTCCGCGTATTTATGAAGAGATTGAAAAAGCATATCGAAAAAGAGGCAATTATGTTTTGCATAAAATGTACAGTATGGAGGAAGTCTATCGCGGTTACATGAAAAGCGAACGCTATTTGCTTTATCTGCTTTCGGTGATGACGGGAGTAGCTGTGCTCATTGCCGTTTTCGGTATCTATTCGATGATTACGCTCAGTTGCAACCGGCGTAGAAAAGAGATAGCCATTCGCAAAATCAACGGAGCCGGTGTGCGGGAAGTGATGATGCTTTTCTTCCGCCAATATTTTTATGTGATTTTATGCTCCGTTCTCTTTGCCTTGCCTGTAGGCTACTATATCATGCAGCGTTGGGTGGAGCAGTACACCCGGCAGGTTACCGCAGGTATCTGGAGTTACTTGAGTATCATAACGGTGGTGTTTGTCGTTGTTTATATGAGTATTTTCAGTCGGGTATTCAAGGCTGCCCGGCAGAATCCGGCTAAAACCCTTAAATCGGAATAGCTCTTTATTGCTTCTAAAGTATATGGTATACAGCTTTTCTCCGGTTTTGAGAGGGCGATTTCCTGAATTTCTCGGAATATGCTGATTTCTCTCTGCCGGAGAGAGCGGATTTCTCTGCCTGATGGGTAAAAATTCTTAGCGCAATGGATTTTCAACGAAGTTAACTTGGATTTTTTTTCTTTGCCTGAAGAATTTTCACCTCTCTCGGGAAAAATAAAAGAATACGTTTTTAATGCATAAAAACGCCTCTGTCTACCACTCAAAGACATGAATACAAAATTCCCCTTGGCGTGAGAAATATCCAAAGAGACTGAGATTATCCCTCCGATTCGACCAAAGCATTTCCCAGCGAAGCCAGACAAGAGACAAAAGTATCACTGTCATTAAGGCACGGCACATAAGTAAATGAATGTCCTCCGCTCTGCATAAAAACGGACTGCCCTTCCTCTTGAATTTCCTCCAGCGTTTCCAGACAGTCGGCCGTAAACCCGGGGGCAGCAACCACTATCCGTTTGGCTCCTTCGGCAGGAAGTTCTTTCATCCGTTCGGAAAAATAAGGCTTCAACCACTCTACGTGTCCCATGCGGGATTGGAAGCACATCTCCACCCTGTTCAGATCAAGCCCCAAGGAAACGGCTACCAGCTCGGTGGTACGAAAGCAATGGAAACGATAACAGGTGGAGCAGCAAACAGGATCTTCGGCACACAATCCGTGACAGGCATCATTGCCGTTATACAAACGGCAGGCAGGAGCCAGATGCCGCAGCGGTATACCGTGATAGCTCAACACCAGTTTATCGAACGGTTCGGAAAGGTAAGGTCTTATGGATGCCGCCAAAGAAGCGATATATCCGGAATCATTATAGTAAGGAGGTAAAACATGCAAACGATGCGTAAGTCCTGACTTTCGCGCCTGGCGGCGGAAATGTTCGACAGCCGTTTCGTAGCTGCTCTGTGCATAATGCGGATAAAGAGGCAGCAGAACAACAGGACTCTGTTCAGGCTGTTCGTCCAATATCCGTTTCAGTACCACCTTCACCGAAGGTTGACCATAGCGCATCGCGCTGTATGCCGGGGCACCGGTCCGAAGGCTCAATTTATGCGCAAGTTGTTCGGCATGAGTAATCAGAGGGAAAGATTGTTTTTCATGATTCCAGATGCGGATATATTTTTTAGCCGAACGTGGAGTCCTGAAGCGAGTTATATAACCGTGTACCAGCAACCAGCGAAAAGGGCGGGGAATGGATATGACCCGTCCGTCCATCAAAAATTCGGTCAGGTACCGGCGTACATCCTCCACGCTCGCACTGTCGGGAGAGCCCAAATTCATAACAACAAAAACAGGCTTCGGCTTTTTATCTATTTCCATGCTATCCATAAAAGAGCGGTGTACGTATTCCGAAGTGCACACTTCGACAGACGGGAAAAGCATCTTTGCGAAAATTCGATGTCCGTTTGTCCGGCTCTACGAAAACACGTTCTATACGAGAAACAAAGATAACAACAACTTTGCTCTATACCCTACTCTGTCGCTCTCCTCCGTTTACACAAAAGCAAAACGCCCCCTCACTTAGCCGTTTCTTCCGCCTCTTATACACATTCGCAGCAAGAATGATTCTCGCAAAGACTTTATTTCGATTAAAGAGGAAAGAATAGCATTTAAGGATAAGTCAAAAATCCTGTAAACCGATTATAGATCTCCGAGCATTTTTTGCAGTAGATTACCCGAAGACCGAATAATCCGGAAGTCCACCGTCTGATGCTCTACCGATTTGATCTTTTTTGCATTAAAACGGCCAAGAGCTTCCTGCCTCTGCAGCGTGTCACGCAGAGAAGACAGTTGGAGCAGTTGTCCTGATAGCGTTCCATCCTCAGTCTGCAAAAAAACCGGCTGTGACAGATTGTTCCCTCCGTTCATCCTCTGCCCATCAAACCTCAGCAGGAGAGTTATCTCCATACTGTCTGTCTTCGACTCTCCGGCTATGCCATGTACTACGGCCGTACCCGAGTAAACCTGCTTATACGGCAAGAAATAACCAATCATAAAGAGACACAACAATACCGCTCCGATAACCGTGATCCCATAACGTACAAGCGAGGGCGGTATCTGCCCCACAATACTGCGAACTTTTTCGCTTCTGAGTTCAAAACTCCGTTCCTGTTTCTTTCTGTCTTCCATGTCAATTGCCGAACTCCAATTGGTTTTTGACTAAAGCAAAGTATTTGCCACGTCGAGCCGTGAGTTCTTCGTGTGTGCCGATTTCTGCAATTTTCCCCTCATCCAACACTACAATCTGGTCGGCATTGCGAACGGTGGAGAGTCGGTGTGCAACAACCACGACGGTCTTGCCCCGATAAAACTCAGAGAGGTTTTCGGTGATGGCCCGCTCATTATTGGCATCAAGCGCATTGGTCGCTTCGTCCAGAAAAACGAACATCGGATTCTTATACACTACTCTCGCTATCAGTATCCGTTGTCGTTGCCCCTGACTGATGCCTTGCCCATCTTGACCGATCATGGTATTATAACCCAAAGGGAGGGCTTCTATGTAGTCTGCAATGTTTGCCACACGAGCAGCGCGGCGAATACGTTCAATATCGGGTTCATCATCCGAAATGGCGATATTCCGTGCAATGGTATCGGAGAAGAGATAGCCCTCCTGCATCACCGCACCGCACTGATGGCGCCACCAGGAAAGATTGTATTCCGAGAGATTCGCACCGCCTACCCGAATTTCCCCATTCAGCGGTTCATAAAACCCGAGCAGGAGTTTGATAAGCGTAGTCTTACCGCTTCCGCTTGCTCCCACGATAGCCGTTACCTTGCCATTCGGGATGGAAAGATTGATCCCGGAAAGAACATCCTTAGGACTGTAAATATCGTATTTGAACGAAAGTTCTTTCACCGAAAGCAAATGATCTACGGATGTTTCACCGGTATAGCCGTTTCTATGTCTGTCCGTATTCTCCTCATTGCTCTCCGTATGGATTTCATTCATACGATCGAGACTGATGCTCACGTCCTGCCATGAATAGATGAATTGAATGAGTTGCTCCACAGGACTGTTGAGTTGTCCGATGATATACTGTACCGCCAGCATCATACCGAGTGTCATATGCCCTTGTATGACTGCTGCGGCGGCAAGAACAGTGATAAGAATATTCTTAACCTCGTTGATGGTGATACTTCCTGCCTGCTGTAACTGTTGAAGATTGAGGGATTGGAGATTGACTTTGAAGAGGTCGGCCTGCACATCCTCCCATTCCCACCGTTTGCGCTGTTCGCAACCCTGCAGCTTGATCTCCTGCATTCCTCCAATCAGTTGATAGGTTACGTTACGATTACGACCGGACTGCTCGAAGTATTTGTAATCCAACCGACGGCGCTTTTTGAGAAACAGGATGATCCAGCCGGCATATAAGAGCGTTCCAAGAAGAAAGACAAAAAAGATACCAGGATTGTAAATGGCCAGAACGACCCCGAAAACAAGGAACGTGAAGAAAGAGAACAGAAGGCTCAGGCTGCTCGAAGTAAGAAACTGCTCCACCCGCCTGTGGTCTTCGATGCGTTGTAAGAGATCACCCATCAGTTTGGTGTCGAAAAACTTCATCGGGAGCTTCATCAGCTTGATGAAGAAATCCGAAATAAGCGAAATATTGATGCGGGTAGAGATATGCAGGAGGATCTTCGATCGAATAAAGTTAATGGCAGTACGGCTGAATAGTAACATCATTTGTGCCAATAGAACCAGCCATACGAAACTGAGATCCTTTCCTCCAATACCCGTATCCACAATAGCTTGGGTAAGAAAAGGAAAGACTAATTGTAAGAGCGAGCCAAGCAATAAGCCCAATATCAATTGAAGAAAGAAACGTTTATACTTTTTGATATAGCTCCATAGAAACTTTACCCGAATCTGTGTCTGAGTTTTTTCTGTATCTGTCTGGGCATAGAACTGCTCTGTAGGCTCGATGAGGAGAGCAATACCTTTCTCTTCATCATTGACTCTTGTGCTAATCCAATGGTTGCAAAATTCCTCCTTAGTATATGTTACAAACCCTTTCCCGGGATCTGCAACATAGATCGTATATCTCCCTTTCCGGTGTTTCTTTATCTTGTAGACTACGACAAAATGCTTTTGATTCCAATGAACAATACATGGTAATGGAACTCCATCGATCAAATTCGCAAAACTTAAACACCCTCCAATAGTTTTGAATCCTATTCCTTCCGCAGCTTTACTTATGCCAAGTAGAGATACTCCGTCCTTACCTAATGCACAAGTAGATCGTACGACTTCAATATTCGGTTGTATACCATGGTACATAGCGGCCATCAACAAACAAGAAGAACCACAGTCCATCGAATCCTTTTGTTTTATCAGTCTTATTTTCCGAGCATTCATAAGTGCAAAAATATAAAAACGGGAGTCTTCAAAACATTTATACTTGATGTTGTTTCGAATTTTATTTACGCTTATTGCTTTCGCGTGCAATATAGCTTTTATAATACCGAACCAAGAAATCGTAAATAACGAGTTCGTACATCCTATTCTTATCAGCCCAAAGTCTATTCATTGTCATATGAATATAACTAGGCAATGATTTTTGAATAAACAGAGGAGATCCCTTGCTTGCGTTCATAATTTTTTTCGCCGATAATTTGTATTTTACATGGTGTTTCTTTATCTCATTGTTGATTAGGATAACTTGCTCATCCTCATGGTTCTCGTATGTAGAAAATACCAAAGGCTTGTATTGTCGATAGAGTGTATTCAGGCTTTTCCTATTATATTCATTAAATCCAAACTCTTTATGCATACTATCGCTAATTCCATGCAAGATTAATATTTTATCGTCCAATGATATATTGAACACTTTGAAATACTCTTCAATTAAAGCAATTGACGACTGTAGTTTGAATTTTTCAATATCAGAACATGTATTCATAGCGATATCGATCAAATTCAAAACAGCGTAACTATCTATACAAAAGATGTCTTCAACGTATTCTATAGCGAATTCTCCATATCTCTCAAATTCTCTATGATAACTATCAATCATGACATTGTGAATGATTCTAGAAGATAGTAATCTTGAAATAATCGCATTAATTTTATCAAGAACGAACATGCGATTATTAAGAGGGCAATAAATCCGAAATCTGATATGAAAATTTGGGTCCGAATATCGGATAAAGAACCATTTTTGAGCAACACCCTGATTTATCAAGTCATTTGCTTCTTTACCTAATTCTATGATTAGTTCTTCCGCTAAATTCTTTCCAAGATATATCTTATAAAAAATCCATTCCGATACGGGAGGATATATTCTTTGCTTATTAGATAGCATGCTTAATTATCTTTTATTTTGAGAAAAACAAAAACTTCTCCACAATGTCGTTCCCCATTTTCATCCATAATGGCAGGAGTGGTATTGGGATAAGAGAATTCCTTTATTAAGAATGAACTGCTTTTTTTTACTGAAGAAATAAAAGCTCTAATAGATTTCGGTATGGAGAGATTTACATATAACTCATTATCACCTTGACACAATAAAATTCTATTGGGAATATTGTTATGCTTCCTCCATTGGGATATTTGAAAAAGTAAATCGCAGTCATCGTTAATATCAAAGATGTGCTCAAATTCTTTTTTATCAACATGCCAAGACGCAAGAGAAAGAATAATATTCTTATACTTTAGTCTTGGGAAAAAGGTCGAAGACTTAAGATTAGATGGCTTTGGAAAAAAAGCTTGTATATCTGATATTTCAGATTGATAATCACAAAGGAAACGATATATTGGAAGTTTGGAGTATACAAAGTTATGAGCATTGGATAATCGAGGGATAATCCACTTGTTTAAACGCTTTGATCTAATCTTTAATCGATTGTTAACAATTGATATGTATAGATCTTCGATATTGAGAGTGCAATCCCGACTTGTTGATGCTGAAGATATATAAGGGATTTCATAATCCCTTAGAAGTGGGCGATATGTTACATTTCCTGCTCTATCTTCTGGAAGATGAACAATCTCAGCAATTATGGAATCCTTTCCTCCAAGATTATTCTCCCATGACGCAATTTCTTTGCAGATTGACATTATCTCAGGCGATGTGTGTGCGAACCGATTTATTATATTCAACGCGGAGTTCCCATGAAAAGAACTCAATTCAATTATTACTTCCCCAGAATTATTCAAAATAAAGGGCCTAATCTTGGTGAAAAAAGAACTATACTCAGGGTATTGATCTAATAAATCATCCTCGTCTATTCTTATCTTATTGAAAATACTGGTAAGGTCTATTTCTTTCTGATTCTCAGCAATAGTCTTTGCAATATTATTCTCCAAAAAGCGATTTACGATGCTTGATGTTTCATTCTCATTATTTAAATTGGGAAATTCAACGTAATCCATCATGGATGATTGTGTAGCTCTAGTTGCACCTACTGGGTAACCAATGCCTATGTCAGGATCAAGTGCTAGTACTAGGGGTATTTCTTGTAATTGATATACCTCGGAGAATTTATTCTTGAATTGGTCCATTGTTCGATGCAAATTCTTTTTCGGAGAGATGGAACGAAGAAGATAAAAGACTTCCTTGATGTCATTTTTTATTTTTTCTCCAATAAAAAAGTCCTTAGAGCTACGAACGAGGTCGATTTGAATAAGATTATCGTCTATCTTTTCCCAACCTATCGAACTAAGTTCCTTTTGGATATTGGTGTATGCAACAATTCCAGATTCATCGTTAAGAGTATGCCATTTGATGGAGTTAAGCGTTTTCTTTATTCTTGTATTTTTCAAAAAAGGAAGATTGATAATTCTATTTAGATAATCATCGCCAGTTACAGAATAATATAATTCAGGAACAATTATTTTTGACCTTACAAGGTCATGTAGGAACTCGATTGACTCTGTAGAATCTGTTCCATATTTGTTTTTAATCATATTAGACAGCTCCACGAGAGATGCTCCATCATGACATGAATTCAAAACATCAATAAGATAATCTGTCAAAATGATTTCCTCTAACAAATACTGTCTTCCTAGCTCTTTCCCTTGAGACGGCTCTATATATCTTGCTTTATTTCCAAACACTCTATATAGAGATGTGTTAGGATAATACATAATGTGATTATCTGCACAATTTTCAGGATTAGTAATTACTTCAGCAATCTTACAAAGAACTGAATGATCTAAGCGAATAACTCTTGATACATCTTTTTTTATTGTAAAAGAATTACTTGAAGAAAACTCTCCTACAGAGCAAGCTGCAAAAAGACCAAACGGGGTACTCCTCACAGACATTCGTGAAAAGTATTTTACGATGGATGATTGAATCCTATCAATATCCTCCTTAGTCATCTTTTCTATGTTTTGTTGATATATTCTTTTATAAAGACTTTGACTAGCAATAAAAATGGCCTCTGCAAATATCGAGTTTGAGATTATTTGCTCAAAACAAGAGGGAGACGATAATACTTTATCCACCTCATCATAGGAGAACGTTGGTGTTCTTACTATATACTTTGAGAAAAAAGAAATTGATTTCATCGTAGCAATTATTCTAATAAAAACAACTTACCCCACGGAAGTTTTCTTTCAATTGTTTTATAACAAGAGGATAAAAGAACAATACCAACTCCACCTATCCCCGTAAGCATCCCCTCATGCTTCTCGAATTTCGCTGTAGTTGGATTGAAATATGTCAATTCAATATCGTTATTAACCAGCATTTTATTTGTAACTTCTAACCAATAGAAGTAACTATTGAGCATTTCCTTGTTTTTGATTTTTTTGTATAAAAAAGCAAATATTGCAGAAACCCCCGATGCGCCATGACAGAAACAAGGATCAACAACTAAATTTTCAGATAAATTCCTCCGTTTTGTCATGAATAATGCGATTGCTTTAGCTTTATCATAAAAGCCATGATTGGGTAAAATTTTATCTGCGTGAATAAGAGATAATACGATCCCGAAATCGCCATAGCACCATGATAATCGGCTTGCCGTATGTTGAGTAGTAAAAACTTCTTCTTTCTGAACACTATATGGATAGTATGAAAAGCGTGGATTGGGTAGTTGATGATGCAAAACAAATTCAACTGCACCTATGATCATTTCTCTTAAATCAGGTCGATAGTTGTCATCTAAAATATCATATAGCCTACAAAGAAGAAGTATAATATGAGAACAACCATGTGCTAAAGATAGGTCGAAAACTTCCTGTCCATTTTTGTTTTTTGTACACCAAGCATAAATACTTTTATCTTTATCTTTAAAAACAGTTGCAGACTCTTTGATCTTTCTCATCAAGAAAATTAGAACACTCTTTATATGAGCACTCTTTGTTTGTATAAATCGTTCTATAAAATAGAATGCTATTCCGATAGCTCCATGTAAAAAGTCGTAATTGCCTTTATCAATACAACTGACCAAGCTTTTCTGCAGATACTCATCTATTTCTTCTCCTATTTCAAAATCATCTGAAATGAGTTTTTGTGATTTTAGGTACAAAACCCCCATTCCTATTCCGGCAAGTCCAGAACAATATGAATAATGAGGCGGAGTATTTTGAATACGATCCAAGATAATATTAAAGATCGATTCCGCTTTATCTCTATAGATATGATTAAATCTGGAGTATTCAAAGAGAAAGAGGACATCTCCCATTGCTCCAGATAGAAGCCCTAAGTCGTTGCCTTCTCGCACAATGATACGGTCCGCAATATTTTCCAAAACTCTCTCTGTGTTCATATTTATATATTAAGCTATATTCAAAACTCTAACCATATTGGAGAATAAATGCATTAGTCTTCTCTGTGGATATTAGAATTATAGCGCTGCATTAGTGCATTATATTTCATAAGGATAGAGGAAGGGTCCCCTTCCCCTATCCTTTCCGTCGAACTTCCTCAATTATGTATTGAGGGAGTTCTTTAATCCTCCTCAATTACTGTAACGGTCTTATTACAAGTTAAGGAAGAAGTGCAATCTGCAGTACAAGTTTCTCTGGTACAATTCCACCATGTTTGGAATGGACCACATCCATCTGTACAACCTCTTGTACATCCATTGTCGAAGGTAACTCCTTGGACATCTTCACCACCTACGATTCCTCTCATCCTGTCGTTTTCTAGAGAGGAGATAACCTTCTTCGAAAGGGTCAATTTACGAGATTCTTTCATAATGAAAATTAAGCAAACTCTTTTGTTATTTTCTAAAACTCCTCTGGCGAGTCTGCATTAACCATCAGAGTCTATATTACTTTCTATGTAATTATGACTTCTTTTCTGGAGTAAAGCTTATATAACCTATAGGCATTGCAATGCACAAGAAACCAATGTTTATCACATCTCTCGTGGTAAAGCTCGTAAGTTCATCTATTGGCCGTACTGAGGCAAGGTATGTAAAGGTTGTAAAGGGAATGAATTCACCCACCGATTCGTTTGTTACAAAAATGGCGGATGCTGTCAGGAACACTCCTAACAAGATAGGGACCGTGAAGTTGCGTGTTAATAAACTGACTACTAGTCCAAATGTTCCCACGCAAAATGAAGCTAATAAGACTCTCAACATAACCAGAGAAGAGGATAGCCCAATAGCATATTCAGCAAATCTATATGCAGGAATCACCTCCCCCAACAAATAGCCAAACGAAACAAAACCACTCCATGTAATAATACAGAGAGCAATTATGAGTACGGATAACACAATAAACTTTGAGAGATACAACTTCCACCGAACAATAGGAAAGGAGAAAAGCGATCTTATGTTGTTATTCTGAAACTCAAATTCGCAGATCAGATAGGACAAGACGATCAATATGAGCGGAAGCATTAAGGAGAATAAGGGTAGGGTGTAACGCGACCAAACCATTAGCCATGGATCTCCGCTATAAGCGAGTGCTGTATGGTCGAAAAGCCCATATCTTCCTTTATAGATGATGTAGATGAACATCAATAAATAGATAACTAAAGGGGACAATAGAATCCCTATAATTAGCTTACTACGAGAGGCTTTATAAACCTCTGCTCTAATGATATTTAGAAGAGAAATATGGAGCTTCATAATACATTTACTTAGTTAGGTGGATAAATGCGTTCTCAAGGGCAGAACCCTTGTGTGTTATATTGTAGATAGAGATCCCATCCTTACTCAAAGAAGAGATTAACCTGGAAAATTCCTCCTCGTCTCTCACCTCAAACTCTACATGATTTGGGGCATCAACCTGCTTCACAGAGAAGATAGACGCATAATTTAACTGTATAATTCTATCCGTATTATCAACCTTTAGGCTTATGACATCAGAATGTTTTTTTGTCAAACCATCAATATCTCCTTGGTAAAGGACTTTGCCACCATCAATTATGGCAACTTGATTGGCAAGCTTTTCCAACTCCTCCAATATGTGACTAGAAAGAAATATAGTTACTCCTTCTTCCTCATTTAGTTGTCTCAAGATTAGCCTTAATTCATATATACCTTGAGGATCGAGAGCATTGAGCGGCTCGTCAAGGATGAGCATTTCTGGGCGTTTAAATAAACACATCGCTAAGCCAAGACGTTGCTTTAGTCCAGAAGATAAAGCTTGCGCTTTCTTATTAGCATGCTCACTAAGCCCTAAAAGCGATAAAACTTCCTGTTTTCGACACTTTCCCATCTTGAATATTTTATTGAGGTAGTCAAGATTTTCAGATACTGTAAGGAATGAATAGAAGGAAGGATGCTCAATCATACTACTCGCATGAGAACGCAGCAATAAAGGTGACTTCTTGAGTGAGACACCTTTAAAGAAGATTTCTCCCTCATCTATTGGAAGTAGTCCTAATAATAGTTTAATGGTAGTAGACTTACCAGCTCCGTTTTTTCCGAGATACCCAAAGATAGAACCAGAAGGGATATCTAAATCTATACCTCGGAGTATTGGGTTATTCTGGTAACTAAAATGTAACCCTTTGATGGAAAGCATGCTATTCATAACCTTACCTCTTATAAGCGATTTAATTCATCACTAGATTGTTTTCCTTTATATTTGTTTTTAGCCGGATTGAATCGGTAGGAAATCGACAACATCATATAGCGACTATCCATATTTTTCTCCTGCATTACTCTAAGATCATCGAAATGCATTTTCCAGTAACTTGTACTTGTCTTTAGGATATCGTTCAGTGTTAGATTTATCCAAAGTTTTCGCTTGAACAAACTCTTAGAGAGTCTAAGATTGATTTGCCAAGAGTGCTTCCCATAGGTAATTCCTCGATACCCTCCACTATTCCACATAACTCCAGTACGTAATATCCAATTGTCAAGGAAGGAAAATGTGTTCTGAAAAGCTATGCTAAAAAGTGGACTTTTATACTGTTCTTGCCGATATGAAGTATCCAAGTCCAACCATTGCCATATTCCACTTACTACGAGTTGTGGACGCCATAGCCCTATTACTGGGGCATAAGAGATTCCTACGTTTGCATTTTGGGTTTTCTTTATATTTTCTGGGCGACTCATCATAATATTTTTCTCTTTGTAGGTGCGTATCATCTGGAGAATATCATTCTCATTTATTGTGTACCCTAACATCACTTGTAAATCTTTCCACGATGCCAATGCTGTAAAAACATTCGCAATCTTAGGGAGGAGTGATGGATTTCCACTCTCGTATAAAAAAGGAGTACTATATTGCACATTACTTCTCAGATCGCTATAGGTCGGATACTCTATTTTTCTCTCGAAACTAAAAGAAGTTTGCGTCCCAGTTTCATTGTAAGCAACTAATATATTTGGAAATAATTGCCAATAAATACGAGATTGTTCCTTATTTAGAGTACCATTGAGATAATATGAAATACAGATATCCTCGTAACGAAGCCCGACAGATAGTCCCAACTTTCCTATTTGCATACTATACGAAGAAAATAGTGCTGCTCGATGTTGGAGGGATTTGTCTTTGGAATCTTCAATGCCAATCTCTGGTTTGTCCGTGCTATAAGACTGTAGATATTGTGTGTAAGAATACTCCCCTCCAGCTTCTAAAACTCCATGTTTCATACGATAAGAAAGTACTCCTTTTGCAGCATATAGAGAGTAATCACTAAGTCCTTTGGTCGTTAGACCATCATCAGAAATTTCTTTATAGCTAATTTTTTGCCCTTTGTCAATATGTCCAGTCATCCAATCAGCATTAAGATCTAGGGAAAGATGTTTAGAAAGGGCTCCACTATAATAAGTGTTAATCGAATGATTATTTCCCTTATTTTGCGCTTCAGAAAACTGCACAACCTGATATTGCGATCCTTTATTAATAACATCAATGGTGTTCCATATTTTGGTATTGTTTGTATTAATATTGCTCCTGTAACGAAGACCCATCGAATGTGCTGTATTGGGATTATAGTTCACCCCAAATGAAGGAATAAAGGAATTATACCTATATCTTTCATCTGAATGTGAACTCTGTTTTTGCTCAAGACCTTTTTTAAGATATTCTTGAGTGAAGAAAGAACTTTGTTTTTGCTTTGATTGAGAAAGAGAAAGACCACCAAAGATGTCCCATACTCCAGTTCGGTAATTAAAGTTAGCGTTTTCATCTGAAGAAAAAGTGCTTCTTTGTGTGGTCAACAAATCGAAACGACCACTTAGTCCTTCTCCTATATCCCTACGAGTTTGGATTTTAATTACCGCTTTTACAGACGAATCGTACTTTGAACCTGGTGTTGTAATTACTTCTATCTTATCAATATCTGCAGGAGAAAACTGTGCAATCTCTTTACGATCTCTCACGAGACGGTTATTGATGTATACTGCAGGCTTGCCTTTACCAAGTATATGAAAAGAACCATCATCCCCAGAGACAAAAGGAAGTTGAAGAATAATATCATTGAGTGTTGGTAAGGATTCCAATATGGTATTTTTCACCGAGGCGACAATGCCACCGTTCTTAACCTTAAATACTTTTTGCCTCCCCGTTACTACCACTTCTTTTAGTTGTTGAGAGTCTTCTTCTAACAAAATAGATAGATTCGATTCAGGAGACAAAATTTGAGACTTATAGCCGATACGAGAAACTTTCAAAAAACAGCTACGATTCTCATTGAGTGGTATAGAGAAAAAACCCTGATTGTCTGTTACGGCCCCTGCAACGAAACTGCTATCAGGTAAAGAATAAAGCACTACATTGACAAACTCAATCGGCTGCCTTACTTTATCAACAATCACCCCTTCGATCGTTTGGGAAAATGTAACAACACTACCCAAAAACAATATGAGTAAATAAAGACTAAATTTAACCATACTATCTATAAAGATTTATATTGTTTTTTCAATATAGGGTTGATGCCTCTGTATTGTTTACAGATCTAAACTTAGAAGTACTGTTCCATACGAGAATCTGCCACTCTCGGGAACGAGAAGAAGTATCTTCTGTCCTTGCTTTATCTCTTTTGATCTAATCAACTCATCCAATGCCACATAAATAGCTGCCGAACCGATATTTCCAACAGAAGTGAGATTGGTAAACCACTTCTCTTTCGTTAGTGCAATTCCACGAGTGGAAATTTCATCATTCAACTTCTCATAGAAGAACATCGAGGAAACATGTGATATCACATAACTTATCTCCTCGGCCTTTATATTGTGCTTGTCAAGTACCTCTTCAATGTGATTTACCCAATATTTTATAATGTACTTCTTCAACTGTCGAATATCCTGCTTCAAAAGTATCGTCCCACGCGTCTTTATTCCCTCCGGAGTGAACTCTTTCCAACTTCTCATCCATCCATCGGCAGTTAATTCTGCCCCCATAAACATACATGTAGGAAGTTCATTTGTATAAGATGTCATTTCTATCCATTCTATTTTGAGTGAAAATTCATAGTTCATAATTAAGAATATTCCTCTCATAAAACTCATTAAAGTAGATCTTTGTCTGCTTCATGTCTATATATCATTGTATTCTTGATATATGCTATTATCCTTATATACTTGCGAATTTCGGTATGCCTCAATAGCATCACAATACCCAAAAGGGTAATTCTGCATGCGAGACTTAAATTTTACCCTTTCGGGTAATTGAGTCTTTTCCACATCAAAACGCAAATCAAAAGCCATTGCAACATTATTCAGCATAAACTCACTAAGTCCATTCTTCGTCACCATCATCGGTATAGTTTTTGAACCAATATATTCTTTTCCTTCGGACAAAAGTTGAACATCGATTTTCATTGCCCGCATTACCCGCAAAAGTTTTTCGTCAGCTTCTGCCAACAAGACTCCCCGATCATGTCGAAATACAGGGCTGATGGCATATAACATCAATAATTTAAAAAGCTTTACTTTGTCTTTATAAGCTTTTTGAACAGCAAAACGCCCCACATGCCAAATATGTTCATACTCTTCTTTAAGCTTGATTTTATTGATAAGATTCTCTCCAAACAGTTTCATTAATGGAATTGTATTAGGATTAAGGTTCCAATTCATTACTCTAATAGATCCGACAATCGAACCTGCATTGTCCTTTGCCACTACAATAGAAGAATAATCAAAAAAGATAGATTCTTCCGTAAATATCATTTGATATTCTTCTACATAAGTCTCTTTATTATCTCCTACTTTTTGATGATGTATATAATTCTCATCCACAACAAATTTGGCCAAAGAAAAAAGGCTCTCTTTTGATAATTGCCAAAGAGTAATTTCTTCGAACTTTGTAATAAATCTATCCATTGTCGTTTTGTTTGTATTTACCTTACAATACAAATTTCAAGAAGTGTAACCCCCTGCACAATACCCTAAAGGGTGATTTTCAGAGGTGAAAGACATTTTCACCCTTTCGGGTAATCGGGTATTTACAAATGATTATATTTGTGAAACCATGGTTTTCATAAGGTATGAATATAGAAACACGCAAATTATCCGGTTTTGAGCTTAGTAAAGGCGTTCGTCCTCAGGTCTGTGAGGATGAATACCTGAATATACAGCCTTACATGGATTCAATGGCTGCAGTTGCCCAGCTTACTTACAAATCGCTTTATATCATCGATTACAACCGGATGAACTTCCTCTACGTGTCGGAGAATCCGCTTTTTCTCTGTGGAGAGACGGTGGAACAGGTACAACAGGAAGGGTATGCATTTTATTACAGGCATGTGCCTCAAGAGGATTTGGAGTTCCTTTTTTCCGTAAACCGGGCAGGATTCGAGTTTTTCATGGGTATACCGATTTCGGACCGTCATAAATATACCATCTCGTACAACTTTCATTTATACCGGGAGTGCTCTAAAGAGAAAATGCTTGTCAACCACCAGATTACGCCTTTGAAGCTTACAGCCGAAGGGAATATCTGGCTTGCCCTGTGTATGGTTTCTCTGGCTCCGTCACAGGAACTTCACGTTGCTTACATCACAGCCGTCCACTCGAATCAAAGCTGGCATTATACACTAAAAACCGGACGATGGAAACTCTCTGAAAACATCGACTTGTCTGAAAGCGAAAAAGCCGTGATTCGACTGGCGAACCAAGGTTTTTCGGTAAGTGAAATAGCGCGTGAGATCAACCGCTCGGAGGATTCCGTGAAAGGATACCGCAAGAGTTTGTTTGTCAAATTAGGCGTAACGAATATTTCCGAAGCAATAGCCGTTGCCACCCATCGTCGGTTAATTTAAGTCGTCGTATTCGGAATAATAGTAAAACTTAGGAAAAACCTTAACAAAAGCCCCGGTAGCAATGCGCAGAAGAATGGAAGCACACATCCCGGCAACAAGAGAAGAGGCAATAGATAACTGCGGCGGAGGAAGGACCTCTTTCTCTGCTTCGTATTTTTGGATAACCTCCTCTATCCAGAGTTTGGGACGTACCCAATAATTGAAGTAATCCGTAACGTGCCGGACAGCAAGTTTCTCAAACGCCACATGGCTTTCTCCTTCTTTCAACAGGCTTTCCAAATTCATGCCACCGGGTTTCATCACCATCACGATGCCGGCGAATCCCACATTATATGGATGGAGTACATAGATTCCCCGTTCGGAGCAAAGACGATCGAAAAGAAACGGAATATCGCTTTTGAAATCCAAAGCGTTAATAGCGACATCATGTCCTTCGATAAGCCCCCGGATATTCTCATGGTCGATAAACCGGTGAACAGCTGTGATTTTCGCCCGGGGGTTGATGCCGAGCAGTCTCTGCTTCAGGGCTTCGACTTTCGGACGTCCCAAGTCTGTCTGTTTGTAGTTCTGTCGATTAAGGTTACTCTCCTCCACCACATCGCCATCCACAATGGTGATATGCTCAAAGCCCAACCGGAGAATGGTTTCGGCTATATTACTGCCTATCCCGGCTCCCCCCAACAAGACCCGGAAACCTTTTATTTCTCTCTGCTCTTGCTCCGATATATATATCCGGTTTCGCTCGTATCTTTTCATAAATTCCGATTGATGATAATTGTACGCTGCTGCAAAGTTCCACCCTTACGCTGTTCTTCGCAATACCCGAAAGGGTGATTTTAAGGGAATACAGAAAAATAGATATCCACAAAACAGCATCGAAGGGAGACGAAAACCCGAAATCCATCTTTCATCCGCAACACCGGTTTGTCAGAGATATAATGTGCCTCCGACCTCGAGAATAAAGTCTCGAGATTAAGCGACCGGCTCTGTTTGATATCAAACCCGAGAATACGACTCGTTAAATTACCCGTACCACAGACTTCGGACAGTCCGGTTAAAGAACTCTTCGCACCAAAAAATGCCGCCAAGTATCTCCAAGTGCCTTTTCCTGCACCCATGCGTGAAAGAGCGGTTGTATGTTTGCAGTGTCAACAGAGCGATAGGCACCCTGCCTCCGGAAAAAAAGATGTGCACATGGCAGAAACGGGACTAAAGCTGTGCGGACATGATGCGGGACAACGAGCCACTCCCGCCGAAAAGAGTCAAGTGGCTCAATTGTTTATTTTTTTATTTATTTTTTATTATGGCATTAAAGTATAAAGTACTGGAAACTGTTTCTAAACTGAAAAACAAAGAAGGAGAGGCAATCGCTTACGCCAGACCCGTTTACACGAATGAGGCCGACATCAACTCTTTGGCCGAACTGATAGCCGATATCTCGGCCATTAGCGTGGGAGATGTGCGCAGCATGCTCTATACTCTGACCAAACTGGTGGCTAAAGAACTCTCCAACGGGCGACTGGTCTCTCTGGGCGATTTGGGCAGGTTGCGCCTCACCCTGCGAAGCAAAAGTGCGAAGAAAGCAGAAGATTTCAAAAACGATATGATCAAAGGTGTGGGAGTGATTTTCACCCCGGGAAAAGCCATAAAACTGTTAACGAAAGACATCTCGCTGGAATGTGTAGGCTCCGGTAAAAAACCTGAGAAAAAGGAAAAGCCGGGAGGAACAGAAAAGGACAATCCATCTGAAGAAGGTATCTAATTCCTGAATACAGGATAAAACAGGGAAGCTCTCATACTCCGGAAATGAGAGCTTCTTTCATAAACGGACAAAAATAAAAAACAATGAAAAGCGAAAGCATAAAATATATCGTATTGCATTGCTCGGCTACGCCCTGCAATAAAAGGTATGACAAGGAACAAATGCTGCGAGATCATAAGAACCGCGGATTTTACACCTGGGGTTATCACTACTATGTACGAAGAGACGGTACATTGGAAAATCTCCGTCCGCCCACAGAAGC
This sequence comes from Porphyromonas macacae DSM 20710 = JCM 13914, assembly GCF_000379945.1. GTDB lineage: Bacteria > Bacteroidota > Bacteroidia > Bacteroidales > Porphyromonadaceae > Porphyromonas > Porphyromonas macacae. The sequence goes on along the minus strand of NZ_KB904124.1, from coordinate 270,109 downwards.
AGGGGCACATGTACGCGGCTATAATACGTGCAGCATAGGGATCTGCTACGAAGGCGGATTACTGCCGGGCGGACAACCGGCCGACACCCGGACCCGGGAACAGCGGCGAACGCTACGCAGACTGGTAGCAGGACTACGGCTGCGATACCCTAAGGCAATGATTACAGGCCACCGGGATCTCAGCCCGGACCGTAACGGGAATGGGATAATCGAAGAAACGGAATGGCTGAAACTATGCCCCTGCTTCGATGCAGCAGCAGAATATGAATGGTTATAAACAAACAATTAAAACAATGAAAAACAGACAACATATCTATTTAGAACGTATGTTAGCCCTGCTCCTGACAACAGGAGGTTTAGGGCTGCTCTATGCTTCGTTTTATGCCCCTCCGGAAGGAGAGATCGGATCAAGTGTACTGGTGGCTTTCGGTGAAGTAATGACTTTTGCCGGTGCTCTGCTGGGTATCGACTACCACTACAGGCGGAAGGAATAGCAGCAGTCTTTTTCCCAAAAAAGCAGCCGGGGATACTCTGCCGTACATGCCTAAATTCATCTCTATATTTATTAAAAATTTTAGTTGTAGAAGTTCTTGTTTTCGTTGCCTAAAAGGCTTTACTTTGCACAAGTCTCAGACGGAAGACAAACAACCGGCAGACTATGCCCGCAACCGGTTCAAGCTCCTGAAGAGACTTGTTTATTTTTTATATTCTTATACTTTTTAGACATGGAAAAAGCTTCAAACAGACAGTATGGGCCGGAACGAGCGATGCTCGAATTCAGAGCCTATACCTTTAAGGAATTGGCAGGCACCTACTTCCCCAAACACGATCCGCGACAGGCGAGCCGCAATCTAAACAACCTGATCAAATCGGACAGCGAACTGCACAATGTTCTCCGTTCGCACGGCTGGAAGCCGGGACGCCGCCTTCTCACCCCATTACAGGTTTCGGTGATCGGCCAATATCTGGGACGGCCGGAAGAATTTTTTGAAATTTTCGGTCAGTAGCAAAACAGTAAAGAGCTATGCGGGGATATTTGCGTAATCATCTGATTATCCATATCTTTGTGCCCGCTACATACAGCAATAAATTATCAAATCAAAATTTAATGGCAACAAAAATCAGATTGCAGCGTCACGGTCGTAAGGGTTATCCCTTTTACAAGATCGTCATCGCAGACAGCAGGGCGCCACGAGATGGCAAGTTTATTGAAAGGATAGGTTCTTATAACCCGAACACGAATCCTGCTACAATAGATTTGAACTTTGAACGTGCGCTGTATTGGATGAACGTAGGTGCACAACCTACGGATACCGTTCGTAACATCCTTTCACGTGAGGGCGTTATGATGATGAAACACCTTCAGGGCGGAGTGAAAAAAGGGGCTTTCGACGAAGCTACGGCACAACGCAAATTCGAAGAGTGGAAATCCGGTAAAGACGAAAAACTGAACAAGACAAAGGCTTCCATGGCTAAAGCAAAAGAAGATGCTGCGAAAGCAGCTCTGGAAGCAGAGAAGAAAGCTAATCAGGCTAAAGCAGAAGCCGTAGCAGAAAAAAGAGCTGCCGCTGCCAAAGCAAAAGCCGAGGCCGAAGCCGAAGCTGCCGGTGAAGAACCGGCCGCTGAAACGGAGGCAACGGCACCTGAAGCAGAAGCCACTCCGGCCGAGTAATCTTAGCTGCACATTGCAAGCCCGAAGGCAAGCGATGAGCCTTGAGCAGAAATAAGAGCTGTCCGAAATCATCGGGCAGCTCTTTCTTTTTACACCAAAAATCACTCCAATTCAAGAAGCCTATCCTCACAAAAACAGTTACACGATATATCTTTTTCAAAAAAGTTATATAGGTGTTCTATTTAGCTATTGCACCTGAAAGAAATTCTGTATATTTGCGATAATCATAACTAACTTTTATAAACAAACACAATGAACCTGAAAAAACTTCTGGTTGCTGCTGCCATGACACTTGTGCTGACCCCGCTGTTTGCACAATCGGAAGCACAACAACCTCAAATGCCACCTCTGCCTATCGATACGGCAGTGCGCATGGGCACCTTACCGAACGGATTAACCTACTTTATCAGACACAACGAAAACCCTAAAGAGCGTGCACACTTCTACATAGCACAACGTGTCGGTTCTATTCTGGAAGAAGATTCACAGTCCGGATTGGCTCACTTCTTGGAACACATGGCCTTCAACGGCACAAAAAACTTCCCCGGAAAAAACCTGATCAGCTACCTTGAAGAAAACGGCGTACGTTTCGGGGCAAACCTGAACGCCTATACCGGTTTCGACGAAACGGTTTACACACTGATGGACGTGCCCTCGAATCGCTCAGGCATTATCGACTCCTGTCTGTTGATCCTGCATGATTGGAGTCACTTTATCTCTTTGGAAGAAAAAGAGATCGACAACGAACGCGGCGTTATACACGAAGAGTGGAGACAAGGCAACAATGCTTCCATGCGTATGTTTACAACCATCCTGCCACGCATATTCCCCAAAAATCGCTATGGCCAGCGGCTGCCGATCGGAAGCATGGACGTGGTAGATCATTTCTCTTATAAAGAACTGCGCGACTACTATCACAAATGGTATCGCCCGGATTTGCAGGGCTTGATTATCGTGGGCGATATAAATGTGGATTACGTGGAAAACAAAATCAAAGAGATGTTCAAAGACGTGCCTAAACCGGTAAATCCGGCTCCGCGTGAATATCTGAAAGTTGAAGACAATAAAGAACCTATCGTTGTAATCGCCACAGATTCTGAAGCAACGTCTACGATACTGAGCATCAATTTCAAAGTAGAGCCGCTGAGCCGTGAGCAGAAAGGAACGATCTACGGCATGGTTCAAAACTACCTGTACTCGATAGTGCAAAACATGATGAACGACCGTTTCCATGAAATCACCATCAAACCGAATGCTCCGTTTATGAATGCCGATATGTCTATCGGTATGTATATGGATATCACCCCGATGATGGATGCCATAAGCATTTCTGCTCAAGTAAAGGAGGGAGGGCTGAATGAAGCTTTAATTCGCCTGGCCATGGAAATCGAACGCGTACGTCAGCACGGATTTACAGAAAGCGAATATGACCGTGCACGCACAAACCTGTTAAAAGCATATGAAAACAGCTACAAAGAGCGTGGTAAACGCAAGAATGGAACTTATGCAGAGGAATACAAGAATTACTTCACTCGTGGCGGATACATCCCCGGCATAGAAACAGAATACAAAACACTGCAACAATTGGCTCCCAACATCCCGATTCAAGCTGTTAATCAGATAATGAAAGAGGGGCTGCCCGATACTGAAAATCTGGTGATCTTCACCATGGGACCCAAAAAAGATAATCTCAAATATCCGACAGAAGCAGAACTCCTTAAAACATTCCAGAATGCCCGCAAAATCAAAGTAGACCCTTATAAAGAGCAAAAAAGCGACGAAAAACTAATGACAACCATGCCTAAACCGGGCAAGGTGGTGGGCGTAAAAGAAAATCTCAAATACGGTATGACGGAGTGGACGCTGAGCAACGGAGCCAAAGTATATCTGAAGAAAACAGACCACAAAGAGAACGAAATCCGTATGAACATCGTAAGCTTTGGCGGTTATTTGCCATATCTGGCCAAAGATTTGACCAACATGAAGGTTATCAACGATGTAGCAGAACTGGGCGGATTGGGCAATTTTGACCAAATAGCGCTGAAAAAAGCACTGACCGGACGTACTGCCTCAATCAGTCCTGCTGTAAATATGACCACGGAAAATATTTCAGGACAAAGTACTACCGAAGATTTGGAAACCCTGATGCAGCTGGTTCACCTGCAATTCACAGCTCAGCGCGCTGATAAAGAAGCATTTGAAGCCTATAAACAACGTTCTATAGAAGAGCTGCAGGCCGCTCAGCAAAATCCGCTAAAAAGTTTCGCAGACAGCCTCATGCAAGTGTTATACCCGGGCAATAAGTATATGACTCCTCTGAAAGCCGAAGATCTGGAAAAAGTAAACTACGAGGGTTGCATGCAAATCTTTAAGGAACGTTTTTCCAATGCCGGTGATTTCAGCTTCTTCTTCGTGGGTAATATCGACGAAGCAAAAATGAAAACTCTGGTCGAACAGTACATTGCCTCTCTACCTGCATCCGGAAAAAAAGAAAAACCCGCATTGGATAAGGTTTTTGAAATGAGCAAAGGAACAAATGTATGCGACTATAAGAAAGACCTCGATACACCGATGGCCATGGTACTGAGCGTAATTAATGGCAGAATGCCGTATAATCTCAAAAATGCAATCTCAATGAACGTATTGGTTGCAGTAATGAACCAGATGTACCTGAAGAGCATACGCGAAGACGAAGGAGGAACTTATGGTGTAAGCGTAGGTGGAAAGCTGGAGAGACTGCCTGTCGGTGAAGCTGCCATACAGATCTTCTACCGCACAGCTCCGGAAAAAGTAGACCACCTGAACAGCTTGATCTTCAAAGAATATGAAGAAATGCTTAAAAACGGCTTGAACAAAGAATACTTTGCCAAGACGATTGAAAACATGAAGAAAGATCATGCGGAGAAACTGGTAGAAAACGGCTATTGGCTGAATAATGCAGTAGACTATATTATCTGGAACAAAGACTTTGTAACCAACTACGAAAAAGAACTGAATGCAATCACCCCGGAATCTGTTCGCAAATTTGCAGAGGAACTTTACAAACAAAAGAACGTTTCAAAAATCATCCTTCGCAGCACAAAAACAGAAAAGGACATTGCAAAAGAGAAAAAATAAAGATGTCATTATCAGCCTTAAGGCTGATGGCTAACAAAAAGGAACCATTACTCTTCTCGAATAATGGTTCCTTTTTTATATTTTTCATCCTCTTATCAAAGAAAAAGAGAAAACTTATTCATAAATACGAAATACTCCTCAAACCTCCATCTTCTTGCGTTCGCAATAACGCTCACACTGCTGGCATACATCATAACCGAGTAAAGCTCCGATGATAAAATCTTCTTCTGCACTCAAGCTGTTAAGAGGTCTGTTACAAGTAAACAGCCGTATAGCTTCAATACACTCTTTTCGTCCGAAAAAGACATTAACACGCTTCCCTCCCGGCGTAGGCTGTGTAAAAAAAGCGATTCCCTTGCTTTCCAACCGTTCACATGCAAATTGGCATTCATCGGCATGCAGTGTGCATAAAACCATTCTGCGCACACCTTTCTCGTATTCATAAATATGATGTAAAAACACTTTCACTTCGGTAGAAAGGGCCTCTATGACAGACAAAGGGATCACGGCCGTTCTATTATCTTTTTCAATTTTTGTCAAAATCATATTCATAGCTTTATTTAAGACAAAAATACACAACAAGCATCAAATCAAATATCACCACAAAAGATGATATTGATTGCTTTTATCTCCCTTTTATTTAATGATTTATAGGGATTGAAAGGTATCTTGCCGGGATATATATATATCGACTTCAATGTTCAAACAAACTATAAAATCAGCAGACAAAGCACGTTTATTGCAAACTTAAACATAAGATAAAGAGTATTATAAGAGGCATCTCTCTTCGAAACCTCACGAACTCAAAGGAAACAACAGCACCTAAACATCTGAATATCCTATATCCATCAATCTTATCTTCGGGATTACCACTTACAGCCCCCTTACTCGAAATCCAAACTCAATATCAAAGATTTACAAACCGACTTTATCTTGCTTGCACTTTGGATTGAATTCATGTTAAAAAACAGCCTTCAAAACATGCCGAATTACAAAACAAAAAAAGACGACTCCTTTGTTTCGGAGTCGCCTTTTCTCTAAAAAGATCAATTATTTGACTATGCTTCCTCTTTTGTCTCTTCCTTTGCAGACTGTTCGGTCTGAGCTTGGGCAGTAGCAGCAACATCGTCAGATTTCTTACGACGTGAGCGACGTGTTTTAGGTGCAGCAGTTTTAGCTTTATCCTTAAGCATATTTTCATTGAAATCCACAAGTTCAATGAAGCACATAGCAGCATTGTCACCTTGACGAAATCCCGTTTTAATAATACGGGTATATCCACCCGGGCGATCGCCTACTTTAGGAATAACTACACCAAAAAGCTCTTTAATTGCATATTTATTTTGCAGATCGGCAAAAATGATACGACGACTGTGTGTGGTATCTTCTTTTGCACGGGTAACCATAGGCTCCACATACTTGCGCAAAGCTTTAGCCTTGGCCACCGTAGTGAAGATACGCTTGTGCATAATGAGCGAAGTAGCCATGTTAGAAAGCATAGCTGCTCGATGGGCATGCGTGCGACCTAAATGATTGAATTTCTTATTATGTCTCATCGTTCTTACTCTTTTTCTAATTTATATTTGCTAATATCCATCCCAAACGATAGGCCGAGCGTATCAAATAACTCCTCTAACTCGTTCAGAGACTTCCTGCCGAAGTTGCGGAACTTCAACAAGTCACTCTTTTGATAACGCACAAGCTCTCCCAACGTATATACACCACCTGAATTGAGGCAGTTAATAGCACGTACCGAGAGATCAAAATCTTCCAGACTGTTCTTGAGCAACTGACGCATACGAAGGGCCTCTGCATTCAACTCATCGATGGCACCAATCTCCGACTTCTCAACCTCGATATTCTCTTCGGTGAAAAGTTGCAAATGCTGTATCATAATGATCGCAGCTTCACGAAGAGCCTCCTGAGGTCTGATGCTACCGTCGGTAGTCACCTCCAAAAGAAGTTTCTCATAGTCGGTTTTCTGCTCTACACGAAAGTTTTCCACCCAATAACGCACATTGCGAATAGGCGTGTAGATCGAATCGATTGCAATCGATTGCAAATCACCGTTTGCCTGACGATTTTCCTCTGCAGGCACATAACCACGACCTTTCGAGATTTTGAATTCGATATTGACAGAAGCTGATTTGTCGAGATGACAGATTACCAAATCCGGGTTAAGAACTTCAAATGCGCTTAATTGGGCATTCAAATCTCCGGCTGTAAATACATCTTTCTTCTCAACCAACACAGAGAAAGTCTCTTCGTTAGTATCAGCAACGATCTGCTTGAAGCGTATTTGTTTAAGATTAAGGATTATGTTGGTAACGTCCTCCAATACACCCGGAATAGTAGCAAATTCATGATCTACGCCATCGATCTTAATAGAGGTGATGGCAAACCCCTCGAGTGAAGATAAGAGGATACGCCTTAAAGCATTACCAATGGTGATGCCGTAGCCAGGCTCCAACGGATGGAACTCAAAATGCGCAAACGTATCTGACGCGTCCATCATTATTACATTTTCGGGCTTCTGAAATGCTAATATTGCCATGGGATTAAGTGGATTATTTAGAATACAATTCTACAATCAATTGTTCCTTGATGTTTTCGGGAATATCGGTACGCTCCGGAATGTGCAAAACTTTACCGGATTTTGTACTTTCTTCCCACTCCAGCCAAGGATACTTGCTATGATTGAAACCGGCCAGAGAATCTGAAATTACTTCAAGACTTTTAGCACGCTCACGCACACCAACAATCTGACCCGGTTTTAAAGAGTAAGACGGGATATTTACCACACCGCCATCTACGGTGATGTGACGGTGAGAAACCAACTGACGGGCGGCAGAACGGGTAGGAGCAATACCGAGACGATAAACGACATTATCCAAACGGCTCTCCAATAACTGCAACAGCACTTCACCGGTTACACCTTTGCTCCGTTGAGCTTTCTCAAAAAGATTGCGAAACTGACGCTCCAATACACCATATGTGTATTTAGCTTTTTGCTTTTCTTTTAACTGCGTACCATACTCGCTGGTCTTATGACGACGGTTATTGCCGTGCTGACCGGGAGGGTAATTTTTCTTGGACAAAACTTTGTCAGCGCCAAAGATAGGCTCACCAAACTTACGAGCGATCTTGGACTTAGGACCTGTATATCTTGCCATTGTTTTATTCTGTTATAATATGAAGCTCTTCAAAATCTAATCGGCAGAAAAATACAAATACGAAATATTTGCAACGTGTGCAGCCGCGATTGACAAAAAGGAGAGAGGGTATAAACTATATGAAAGTAAGATAGCCAATCTATTCACCTCGTTACTCTTTCGTTCCGTTTTTCTTCTGTTTCTTTTCTTCTTCGGTATCTTACTGCTTTATTTCATAATCAATTAAAGATACCAAGCTTCGTTTTTTGTGTATGTTAAAACGTTAAAATCTAATCTTATAGAAAAACGATCTATAATGTTAGAAGGATTTTTGTTTTAGCTGATAATTATACGCGTCTCTTTTTAGGAGGGCGGCATCCGTTGTGTGGCATTGGCGTTACATCAACGATTTCAGTAACTTCAATACCTGCACCATGAATAGTACGGATAGCAGATTCACGACCATTACCCGGTCCTTTCACATACACCTTAACCTTGCGAAGCCCCAGGTCGTAAGCTACTTTAGCACAATCTTGAGCTGCCATTTGAGCAGCATAAGGAGTGTTTTTCTTAGAGCTACGGAATCCCATCTTACCGGCAGAAGACCAGCTAATTACTTGACCTTCACTATTGGCAATGGATATGATGATGTTATTAAAAGAAGAGTGGATGTGTGCCTGACCGATAGCATCAACTTTTACGGTTTTCTTCTTTGCAACTATTTTCTTTGCCATATCAACCTTTATTATTTAGTAGCTTTCTTCTTATTCGCAACGGTCTTTTTCTTACCCTTACGGGTCCGCGCGTTATTTTTCGTTTTCTGTCCGCGTAACGGCAATCCATTACGATGGCGAATACCTCTGTAGCAACCGATATCCATCAAACGTTTGATGTTCATTTGTACTTCAGAACGCAATTCACCCTCTACCTTAAAGTTCGCTCCGATGATTTCACGGATTTTGGCCGCCTGATCATCTGTCCAGTCCTTTACCTTGATATTACGGTCTACACCGGCTTCATCCAAAACCTTTGAAGCGCTGCTGCGGCCGATACCATAGATATAGGTCAAGGCGATTTCTCCTCGTTTGTTTTGTGGCAAATCAACGCCAACAATTCTTATAGCCATATTCTATTGGTAAAATAATTATGCAACGATTAATACTTAAAAACTATCCTTGACGTTGTTTCATCTTAGGATTTTTCTTATTGATCACATACAAGCGACCTTTCCGGCGCACAATCTTACAGTCAGAAGTGCGCTTTTTAACTGATGCTCTTACTTTCATATCTATTTTGCTGTTTTTTGAATTTACTTGTAACGAAAAGAGATACGTCCCTTTGACAAATCATAAGGAGACATCTCTACTTTGACCTTATCACCCGGCAAAATCTTTATATAATGCATACGCATCTTTCCCGATATATGCGCCGTAATAATATGGCCACTCTGGAGTTCCACCTTAAACATAGCGTTAGACAACGCCTCAAGGATTACTCCGTCTTGCTCTATTGCTGCTTGTTTAGACATATACTTTATTAAAATTCTCTGTCACCTAAAACATCTTTGATATATTCAAACGAAGAGAGGATCTCAGCCTTACCTTCACGTATTGCAATGCAATGCTCAAAGTGAGCTGAAGGTTTACGCGTTTTGGTCCGGACAGTCCAGCCATCCTTCTCAAAAACCACATTCTTAGATCCCAAATTGATCATCGGTTCAATACAGATACACATGCCGGCACGCAATAAAGCTCCGGTACCTTTGTGTCCGTAATTAGGCACTTCAGGCGATTCATGCATATCATGACCTATACCGTGACCGACTAACTCTCGCACCACATGGAAACCCCGTTTCTCACAGTAAGCTTGTACAGCAGCTCCAATATCACCTACCCGATGACCGGCAACTGCCTGTTCAATACCCACATAGAGCGATTCTTTTGTTGTCCGGAGTAAAGCTTCTACTTCGGAAGAAATTTCTCCCACAGCAAAAGTATAAGCCGAATCTCCGGTAAAACCATTCAACTTTGTACCGCAATCTACAGAAACGATATCTCCGTCTTTCAAAATATGTTTTGCAGAAGGAATGCCATGAACCACATGTTCATTTACGGAAGTACAAAGACTGTTGGGGAAACCACCATAACCAAGAAAAGCCGGAACAGCACCATGATCACGGATGAATTCTTCCGCCACACGATCCAACTCCAAAGTACTTATTCCCGGTTTTATATGTTTAGCAACCTCAGCCAATGTTTTACCAACCAACTGATTTGCCTCACGCATCAACTCGATCTCTTCGTCCGTTTTCAGATAGATCATTTTAATATGCAGCTACAGAACCGGTTCTACCCTTAATTCTACCACTCTTCAGCAAACCATCGTAATGGCGCATCAGCAAGTGACTTTCTATCTGTTGCAAAGTATCCAATACGACACCCACCAAAATCAACAAAGAAGTACCGCCAAAGAACTGAGCAAACTGAGCACTCACCCCAAAAATTTCAGCAAAAGCAGGTAAAATAGCCACAATAGCCAGGAAAAATGCCCCCGGCAAAGTTATACGATCCATAATCTGGTCGATATAGTCTTTTGTAGCTTTACCAGGCTTAACTCCGGGGATAAAACCATTATTACGTTTCAGGTCATCAGCCATCTGCGTGGGATTAATGGTAATCGCGGTGTAGAAATAGGTAAATACTATAATAAGGAACGCAAATACAAAGTTGTACCAGAAACTGGTGTTATTCATAAATGCACGAACAAAACCGCTACTTTCGGCAGATTTCGAGAAACCTACCAGGAAAATAGGGATAAACATAATAGCCTGAGCAAAAATGATAGGCATTACATTTGCCGCATTAACCTTAAGAGGAATATACTGACGGGCACCTCCATACTGTTTATTGCCAACCACACGCTTAGCATATTGTACCGGCACACGGCGTGTTCCCTGTACTAACATGATTGCACCTGCAATAATAAAAAGCAAGAATACGATTTCTGCCAAGAAAGCAACGAGCCCTCCTACGGATCCACTTGACCAGCGAGAAGAAAACTCCGCAACCACAGAATGCGGAAGACGAGCAATGATACCGATCAAAATGATAAATGAAATACCATTACCGATACCCTTGTCCGTAATTCTTTCACCCAACCACAAAACAAACATACTTCCGGCAGTAAGGATGATAACAGCTACAAACTGGAACCAAAAACCTCCGGGCAAAGAAGCACCTACGGCATGAAGTTGAGTATTAAGGTTTATCAGATATGCAGGAGACTGAAGAATCAAAATCGCCACGGTCAAATAACGGGTAATTTGATTGATCTTACGTCTTCCGCTCTCTCCTTCGCGTTGCATCTTCTGCAAAGAAGGTACTGCAATGGCAGCTAACTGCATCACAATGGAGGCAGAGATATATGGCATAATCCCAAGAGCAAAAATCGAAGCATTGGAAAAAGCACCACCGGAAAACATATCCAACAATGCCAACAAACCTGTAGAGGTTTGATCTTTCAGTGACGACAAAGCACTCGGATCAATACCCGGAATCACCACAAAGGAGCCCAATCGGTAGACGAGCACGAAAAAAATGGTAGTGAGGAGTCGCTTACGCAAATCCTCAATCTTCCATATATTCTTTATAGTCTCAACAAACCGCATGAGCTTATAACTTTATGCAACTACCACCGGCTGCTGTGATTACTTCTTCTGCCTTCTTAGAAAAAGCATGAGCAGTAACCTCAACTTTTGCTGTCAGGGTTCCATTGCCCAGGATTTTAATAAGATCTTTATTTTGCGCCAAACCTGCATCTACAAGTTCAGCCTTTGATATGGCCGAAACCCCTTTTTGCTCAACCAGCTTTTGCAGGTCAGACAAATTGATAGGGCGATACTCCACTCTATTGATATTATTAAAGCCAAACTTGGGCAAGCGGCGCTGAATAGGCATCTGGCCTCCTTCAAACCCCTTTTTTTTCTTATATCCCGAGCGGCTCTTAGCTCCTTTATGACCACGGGTAGAAGTACCACCCAAGCCTGAACCCGGACCACGTCCTATTCTCTTACGCGTCTTAACAGAGCCTTCTGCAGGCTTCAAAGTTGAAAGATTCATATCTTATAATCTGTTTTATTTGCGTCTTAATTATTCTACTACACGAACCAAATGGTTAACGGCATTTATCATACCCATAATCTGAGGAGTAGCTTCATGCTCCACGATTTGGTTCATTTTCTTCAGTCCCAAAGCATCCAGCGTACGCTTTTGCACTTTAGTACACTTAATACGGCTGCGAACTTGCTGTACTTTTACTGTTCCCATTGAATATAATTTTAACCGTTAAATACTTTATCTACAGAAATGTTACGCACCTTGGCAATCATCTTCGGATCACGCATCTCGCTCAGAGCCATAAATGTCGCTTTTACCAAATTGTGAGGGTTAGAAGAGCCGAAACTCTTAGCTAACACGTCGGTAACGCCAACACTATCCAATACGGCACGCATAGCGCCACCGGCCACAACTCCCGTACCCTCTGTAGCAGGTTTCAAAAAAACCTTCGAACCGGAGTAGCGAGCACTTTGTTCGTGAGGGATAGTACCTTTGTGAATCGGCACACGAATCAGATTCTTTTTTGCAGCCTCAACACCCTTGGCAATAGCAGCGGATACTTCACCGGCTTTACCAAGACCCCAGCCTACAACACCATCTTCATTTCCAACAACGACGATGGCAGCAAATGTAAACGTACGGCCACCCTTTGTTACCTTAGTAACGCGATTGATAGCAACCAACCGATCTTTCAGTTCACCAACGTCACTTACGGATTTTACTTTATTATTCATTCCTGCCATCTTTTAAAATTTTAGACCTGCTTCACGGGCTGCATCAGCCAAAGCCTTTACTCTACCGTGATAGAGGTATCCGTTTCTATCAAATACTACAGTCGAAACATTAGCATCTTTGGCACGTTTGGCCAACTCTGCACCCACTTTCGCTGCAATCTCTTTCTTATTTCCTTCAGCTTCCAAGCCACGACTTGAAAATGAAACAAGCGTTTTACCCGCTTCATCATCAATAAGCTGAGCATAGATTTGCTTATTGCTACGGAAAACAGTCAATCTCGGACGCTCTGCCGTTCCGCTGATTTTGGAGCGAATCCGAGTTTTGATCTTTAGTCTTCTATTATCTTTTTGTACCATGATTATTCAAAAGTTTAGCGTTTATTTACCGGCAGACTTACCAGATTTTCTGCGGATATATTCGTTCTCAAACTTAATACCCTTGCCCTTATAAGGCTCCGGCATACGGAAGGAGCGAATTTTAGCACACACCTGACCCAGCAATTGCTTGTCTGCACTTTCCAAAATAATCAATGGGTTCTTATTTCTTTCACTCTTAGTTTCAACCCGAACCTCACTCGGCAATTGCATAAAAATACTATGCGTAAAACCTAAAGAGAGTTCGAGAATTTGACCCTGATTAGAAGCACGATAACCCACACCCACCAGTTCAAGTGTTTTAGAAAAACCTTCAGAAACACCTTTTACCATATTATTGATAAGTGAACGATATAAACCGTGCAACGAACGATCGGCACGCTCATCAGATTGGCGGCTTACGACAATCTCCGAACCCTCGATCTTAACTTCAATTTCAGGAGCAACTACTTGAGAAAGTTCTCCTTTTGGTCCTTTTACGGTGATTACATTATCCTTTTGAGATACTGTCACACCGGAAGGAATGCTAATAGGCAACTTACCAATTCTTGACATCTTTTGTATCTCCTAAGATTAATAAATGTAACATAAAACTTCACCGCCCACTTTCTCACGAAGAGCTTCTTTGTCGGTCATCACACCTTTCGATGTAGAAAGGATAGCGATACCCAATCCGTTGAGAACGCGAGGCATCTCACGATATCCCACATACTTACGCAAGCCCGGACGCGAAACACGCTTCAAAGCTTTGATTGCGTTTACTCTGTCTTGTGGATCATACTTAAGAGCTATCTTTATCAAGCCCTGTGGCCCTTCATCCACAAACTTGTAATTGTAGATGTAGCCCTTTTCAAAGAGAATCTTGGTGATCTCTTTCTTTAGATTAGACGCAGGCACTTCCACCACTCGGTGACCGGCACTTACCGCATTACGCAGCCGCGTCAAATAATCTGCAATAGGATCTGTCATTGATTAAAAAATTAAATTGATCCGGAACACCCGGACAATATTTAACAATATGATGCATACACGATAAAACAAGCTTTTCAACCTTTTTGGTCCCTATGCATCCGATAGTTTAATATATTTATAACCATGCCCTCTGTCAGGAGTCAGGACTCAAGACAGAGAGCAAGGCTTCTATATATTCATTTACCAGCTGGCTTTCTTTATTCCGGGTATCAATCCCTTAGAAGCCATTTCACGGAATTGAATACGTGAAATACCAAACTGACGCATATATCCGCGCGGACGGCCCGTCATAGAGCAACGATTATGCAAGCGTACAGGAGAAGCATTTTTGGGGAGCTTTTGCAAAGCTTCATAATTGCCCTCAGCTTTCAACTGTGCACGTTTGTCTGCATACTTGGCCACCAGCTTAGCTCGCTTAACTTCACGAGCCTTCATTGATTCCTTTGCCATTCTTCTATTTAATTAGCTTTTTTTTGCGTTCTTAAAAGGCAGGCCAAACTCTTTCAAAAGAGCATAACCTTCTTCATCTGTAGCCGCAGAGGTTACAAAGGTAATATTCATTCCCATAATTTTAGATATAGAATCCAAATTAATTTCAGGGAAAATGATTTGTTCTTGAATTCCAAGGGTATAATTACCACGTCCGTCGAACTTGCTTTCTATACCCTTAAAGTCACGAATACGAGGCAAAGCCACACGAACGAGACGCTCCAAAAATTCGTACATCTGCTCACGACGTAATGTAACCATCACACCGATAGGCATTTTCTTACGAAGTTTGAAATTTGAAATATCTTTCTTTGATACGGTAGCAACGGCTTTTTGTCCGGTGATTGCAGAAAGTTCCTGAATAGCAATATCAATAATCTTCTTATCACCTGTTGCCATACCCAAACCTTGATTGATAACAATCTTTTTCAGCACGGGCACCTGCATCACAGATTTATAGTCGAACTGCTTCATCAAAGCAGGCACTATACGCTCCTTATATTCATTCTTCAGATTTGCTGTTGTACTCATTACTTAATCTCCTCTCCTGATTTTTTAGAAAAACGAAACAGCTTACCATTTTTATCTTCACGACGGCCGATACGGGTAGGTTTGCCCGTCTTCGGATCCACCACGTTCAAATTAGAGATATGAATCGAGGCTTCCTTCTCCACAATACCTCCATCAGGGTGCTGAGCACTGGGTTTGGTGTGCTTCTTGATTATATTAACTCCTTCTACAATAGCACGCTGCTCTTTTACCAGCACTTCCAGCACACGGCCGGTCTTGCCTTTGTCTTCACCGGAGTTAACAAATACGGTGTCGCCCTTCTTTATATGTAACTTACTCATGATTCTTTCGTTATAATAAAATTAGAGGACTTCCGGTGCCAAAGAAACAATCTTCATGTTCTTGTTACGCAACTCACGAGCGATGGGGCCGAAAATACGGCTACCACGCATTTCGCCTGCGGCATTGAGTAACACACAAGCATTGTCATCAAAACGAATATAAGAACCATCCGCACGACGAACAGCTTTCTTCGTACGTACAATGATTGCTTTAGACACGGCGCCTTTCTTAATATCGCTGGAGGGAATAACACTCTTAACCGAAACGACAATGATATCACCAACGGAAGCGTAACGGCGGCGAGTACCACCCAGCACACGAATACACAGCGCTTCTCTTGCGCCACTGTTGTCTGCTACGACGAGTCTTGATTCTTGTTGTATCATCTTATTTAGCCCTTTCGATTATTTCTGTAACTCTCCATCTCTTAGTGCGGCTCAGCGGACGAGTTTCCATAATGCGTACGGTATCACCCTCATTACATTCATTTTTCTCATCATGAGCATGGTATTTCTTCGTCTTATTCACGAACTTACCATAGATAGGGTGTTTTTCTTTCCATTTCACGGCAACGGTTACGGTTTTTTCCATTTTGTTGCTTGAAACAACACCCACACGTTCTTTTCTTAAATTTCTTGTTTCCATCGAGTTCGCTTCAGAGATTAGTTATTATTTATTTCACGTTCGCGAAGTACTGTCTTCATCTGTGCAATCATCCGACGGGTATCACGTAACTGGCTGGGTTTGTCCAAAGGAGACACAGCGTGATTGATGCGCATGTGAGCATAGTTTTGCTCTTCGGCAGCCAATCGTTCTTTCAATTCAGCCACAGTGAGTTCTTTCATTTCTGCTATCTTCATATCGGCTATGCATTAGTTTTAGACATATCATAATCACGACGAACTACAAACTTAGTAGTAACAGGAAGTTTTTGAGCAGCAAGGCGAAGAGCTTCTTTGGCCACTTCATAAGGCACGCCTTCCACTTCAAAAATCATACGGCCCGGGGTAACGGGAGCCACGAAGCCCTCCGGAGAACCCTTACCCTTACCCATACGTACGTCAGCCGGTTTCTTTGTGATTGGCTTATCCGGGAATATACGTACCCAAACTTGCCCCTGACGTTGCATATAACGTGTAACAGCAATACGAGCAGCCTCGATCTGTCTACCGGTAATCCACTTTGTCTGTAAAGACTTGATTCCGAAAGAACCGAAAGCCAGCTGATTGCCGCGCATGGCAAAACCTTTGCTGCGGCCCTTTTGCTGTCTTCTAAATTTGGTTTTCTTTGGTTGTAACATTTTCTACTGTTGTCAACTTAAAAAATTAGCGATTACCTCTTTTCTTACGGCGAGGACGATCTGAACGGTTTCCGCTGCCGTTTTCACGACGACCGGTGTTCTTGGGAGCAGCAAAGTTAGGAGCGAGGTCGCGCTTTTCATACACTTCTCCTTTGCAGATCCAAACCTTTACGCCCAAAAGACCCACCTTGGTCAAGGCTTCATCTTGTGCATAGTCGATATCGGCACGCAGTGTATGCAATGGCGTACGACCTTCCTTAAACATTTCAGAACGTGCCATCTCAGCGCCATTCAAACGACCTGAAATCTGCACCTTGATACCCTCGGCACCGGCACGCATTGCAGAAGCAATAGCCATCTTCACTGCACGGCGATAAGCGATCTTACCCTCCAATTGGCGAGCGATATTGTCTGCTACGATAGCAGCATCCAGCTCCGGACGGCGGATTTCAAAGATATTGATTTGAATATCTTTATCTTTATCCGCTACCTTCTTCAACTCTTCTTTCAGCTTATCAACTTCTTGGCCGCCCTTACCGATAATCATACCGGGACGAGCCGTACAAATCGTAATGGTAATTACTTTCAGAGCACGTTCGATAACGATGCGCGATACACTGGCTTTTGCCAATCTTGCTTTCAGATAACGACGCAGACGGCTATCTTCGAGCAGCTTCTCTCCATAATTAGAGCCACCATACCAGTTAGAATCCCAACCACGGATGTAGCCCAAACGGTTACTTATCGGATTAATTTTCTGTCCCATCGTTAGTTCTTTGTGCTTTCGTTATTAGTGAGTGTGTCTACATAGAGCGTTACGTGATTCGAACGTTTTCGAATTCTATAACCTCTTCCTTGGGGTGCAGGACGCAGACGCTTCAAGGTACTACCTCCATCCACAAAAATACGTGAAATGTAGAGTTCGCCTTCTTCTGCAGAGCGACCATTCTTTTCTTCCCAGTTAGCTATAGCCGAGCGGAGTAATTTCTCCAGCCGTACAGACGCTTCTTTCTTAGAGTAGCGCAAAGCACCTAAAGCACGGTTTACTTCCATACCACGTACCATGTCTGCCACCAAACGCATCTTTCGAGGAGAAGTGGGCACATTACGCAGTGAAGCAAAGTACAATGCTTTCAGAGCTTCTTTGCGGGCATCGGCTGATTTTTGTTTTCTTGAACCCATTATATTAAATACTTTTTTATTTCAGATTCCTGAGATTAATCTCAACCGAATTATTTCTTTCTATTACCGCTATGGCCACGGAACGTACGTGTAGGAGAAAATTCTCCCAACTTGTGTCCCACCATATTTTCGGTGATAAAAACAGGAATAAACTTAGTGCCATTATGCACTGCAATCGTATGCCCAACAAAGTCCGGCGAAATCATTGATGCGCGTGCCCAAGTCTTGATAACAGACTTCTTACCGCTCTCATTCTGCGCCAATACTTTCTTCTCGAGCTTCAGATTGATATATGGACCTTTCTTTAGTGAACGACTCATAATGTTCTTGATTAATCAGTGTTATTTCTTACGCCTTTCGATGATATACTTCGAAGAGTGTTTCTTAGGTGCTCTGGTCTTCAAGCCCTTAGAGTAAAGACCTGTGCGTGAACGGGGATGGCCACCGGATGCGCGACCTTCACCACCACCCATCGGGTGATCAACAGGGTTCATAACTACACCACGGTTGTGAGGTCTGCGACCCAACCAGCGTGAGCGACCTGCCTTACCTGATTTTTCAAGAGCATGGTCTTTGTTGCCAACACTACCTATCGTAGCTTTACAGGCAGACAAAATACGGCGAGTTTCACCAGAAGGCATTTTAATAACCACATAAGTTCCTTCACGAGAAGTCAACTGTGCATTAGCTCCGGCTGAACGTACCAATTTGGCACCCTGTCCCGGTCTAAGTTCTATATTGTGGATAATCGTACCTACGGGAATTTTAGAAAGAGGCAACGCATTTCCTACTTCAGGTGCGGCATCCTCTCCCGACATCACTGTTTGGCCAACCTGCAATCCGTCCGGAGCCAGAATATAACTCTTTTCTCCGTCGACATAATACAGCAAAGCAATACGCGAAGTACGGTTCGGGTCGTACTCGATAGTCTTTACCACAGCAGGAATGCCGTCCTTTGTTCTCTTGAAATCGATAAAACGAAAACGGCGTTTATGGCCGCCACCCACATAGCGGATGGTCATTTTACCGGTATTGTTACGGCCTCCCTTTTTAGGTTTACCGCATACAAGAGACTTTTCTGGTGCACTTGCAGTGATTGTATCAAAAGCACCAATAATTTTGTGTCTCTGCCCCGGGGTTGTGGGCTTAAGCTTACGTATTCCCATTTCTCAATTAAATATTACTGAAAAAGTCGATCTGTTCACCCGGCATCAATGTAACGACAGCTTTCTTGAAAGCAGCGCTACGGCCATGAATCATGCCGGCTTTCGTATAGCGATCTTTACGCTTGCCTTCATATTTCATGGTGTTTACCTGTGCGACTTTTACATTATACATGGCTTCAACAGCCTTTTTAATCTCAATCTTATTTGCTTTCGTACTTACACGGAAAGCACAGCGCTCGGGCATCCCCTCTGTGATTGCCGTCATCTTCTCGGAGATAATCGGCTTAATGATAATGCTACTCATTGTTTATATCCTCCTTACGCCTTAAAATTATCATTAATGAAAGCTACAGCATCTTCTGTAAGCACCAGGTGCTTGCAATTCAACACATCATAAGTGTTTAATTGAGCTGCAGTAGACAGACTGGCTTTCGGCAAGTTATTGGCAGAACGTCTGATGTTTTCCTCGATAACGGGGAATACGAACAAAGATTTAGCATCGCTCACGTTGATAGCCTTGCACAAAGCTGCAAAATTCTTTGTTTTAGGCGCATCGAATGAGAAGTTCTCAATCACACGTATCTCTTCGTTCTTAGCCTTATAAGCCAAAGCAGAGCGACGAGCCAGCGCTTTTTCCTTTTTATTCAGCTTAAAGCTGTAGTTTCTGGGTCTCGGACCAAACACACGGCCACCACCCACCAACAGAGGCGAGTTGATATCCCCACGACGAGCACCGCCGCCACCCTTCTGACGGATCAGCTTGCGGGTACTTCCGGACATCTCGCTGCGTTCTTTTGCTTTATGGGTACCCTGACGACGATTGGCCATGATCAACTTAACGTCCATGTAGATAGCATGATCGTTAGGTTCGATACCAAAGATTTCGTCATTGAGGTTGATCTTACGTCCGGTGTCTTCTCCCTTAATGTTATAAATACTCAGTTCCATTTACTTTTCAATTAACAAGATTGAACCTTTAGCGCCTGGCACACTGCCTTTAACCAGCAGCAAATTGTGCTCGGGCATAACCTTAATCACTTTAAGGTTTTGTACCGTAACGCGTTCATTTCCCATTTGACCGGCCATGCGGGTACCCTTAAATACTTTCGCAGGATAAGAGCAGGCACCGATAGAACCGGGAGCACGCAAGCGGTTATGCTGACCGTGAGTGCTTTGACCCACACCACCAAAACCATGGCGTTTCACAACACCTTGGAAGCCGTGCCCTTTAGAGGTACCGACAACGTCTACAAATGCTGTATCTGCAAACAAATCTACATTGATCACATCACCCAGTTTGTACTGAGAGAGATCAAAACCCTTGAACTCGGCCAAGTGCCTCATGGGTGCAGAGTTTGCTTTGCGGTAGTGACCTTTCATGGGAGCAGAAGTATTCTTCTCCTTTGCTTCACCGAAGGCCAATTGAAGAGCCTCATAGCCGTCTTTTTCTACCGTTTTGATCTGCGATACCACACAAGGACCTACTTCGATAACAGTGCATGGCAAATTCTTACCCTCGGCACTGAATACGGATGTCATTCCGATTTTCTTTCCTAATAAACCTGGCATTTCAGTTTTGTTTATTGATTATTGTTCTCACACTTTGATTTCCACTTCCACACCGCTGGGCAACTCCAATTTCATCAGAGCATCCACTGTTTCGGCTGTAGAATTATGGATATCGATCAGTCTCTTATAAGAGCTTAGCTCAAACTGTTCGCGAGACTTTTTGTTTACGAACGTAGAGCGGTTAACAGTAAAGATCCGTTTGTGTGTAGGCAGAGGTATAGGACCGCTAACTACAGCTCCGGAAGCCTTTACGGTCTTAACGATTTTCTCTGCGGACTTATCGACCAGCATATAATCGTAAGACTTTAGTTTAATTCTAATTTTTTGGCTCATAGATTATGATATGGGGAATTATTATTTAATCAAGTCTACGCGACCATCTACCTCTGTCAGCACTTGCTTAGCGATAGAAGAGGCAACTTCGGCATAATGAGAGAAACTCATCGTAGAGGTTGCACGGCCGGAAGTAATAGTACGAAGAGCGGTTACATAACCGAACATTTCTGACAGAGGCACCTTAGCTTTAACAATACGCGCACCGGTGCGGCTGCTTTCCATGCCTTCCACCTGACCGCGACGTTTGTTCAAGTCTCCGATTACGTCACCCATGTTTTCTTCCGGAGTTACCACTTCGAGTTTCATCATCGGCTCCATCAACACCGGACCGGCTTGAGCGGAAGCTGTCTTGAACGCAGAAACAGCGGCAACTTCGAATGACAACTGGTCTGAGTCTACCGGGTGGAAAGAACCGTCTACCAACGTCACTTTCAACTTATCCAGCGGATATCCGGCCAATACGCCATTCTTCATCGCACGGGCAAAACCTTTCTGTACCGAAGGAATAAATTCTTTAGGTACGTTACCGCCCTTAACCTCATCGATAAATTGCAATTCACCTTCGAAGCCCTCATCAGCCGGCTCTACACGAACAATGATATCGGCAAACTTACCGCGACCACCGGTCTGCTTCTTATAAACCTCACGGATCTGAACAGACTGTGTGATGGCTTCCTTGTAAGCAACCTGAGGACGTCCCTGGTTACATTCGACCTTAAATTCACGACGCAGACGGTCTACGATAATCTCAAGGTGCAATTCACCCATACCGCTAATAACCGTTTGGCCTGTTTCCTCATCGCTCTTCACTCTGAAAGTAGGATCTTCTTCAGCCAACTTGGCCAGACCTACACCCAGTTTATCCAGGTCTTTCTGAGTTTTGGGCTCTACAGCAATGGAGATCACAGGATCGGGGAATTCGATGGATTCCAAAGTAATCGGGTGGTTTTCATCACAAAGTGTATCACCGGTACGAATATCCTTGAAACCGACACCGGCACCGATATCTCCGCAACCGATCACTTCCATCGGGTTTTGCTTGTTTGAGTGCATCTGGAAAATACGAGAGATACGCTCTTTCTTGCCCGAACGAGAGTTCAACACATAAGAACCGGCATTCAACTCACCGGAATATACACGGAAGAAACACAAGCGACCTACATAAGGGTCTGTGGCAATCTTGAAAGCAAGTGCGCAAAGAGGTTCTGAAGGATCTGTTTTTCTAACAACCTGTGTTTCGGCATCATCAGGCAATGTACCTACTACCTCAGGCGTATCGATAGGGCTGGGCAAATATGCACATACAGCATCCAGCAAAGTCTGAACACCCTTGTTCTTGAATGAAGAACCGCACATCATCGGGTTAATATCCATCGCCAGCGTACCCTTACGCAAAGCCGTGCGGATTTCATCCTCCGTAATAGTAGAAGGATCATCGAAGAATTTCTCCATCAGTGTCTCATCCACTTCGGCCAAAGTCTCCAGCATCTTATCGTGCCACTCCTGAGCCTCGGCTACCAATTCAGCGGGAATTTCCTCAACGCTGTATTCAGAACCCATAGATTCATCATGCCAGATAATCGCTTTCATGCGAACCAGGTCCACAACACCTTTGAAGCTTTCTTCGGCTCCGATAGGCACTTGAATAGGACAGGGGTTAGCACCCAGCACATCTTTTACCTGACGCACTACTTCAAAGAAGTTGGCACCCGAACGGTCCATTTTGTTTACATAACCGATACGGGGTACTTTATATTTATCAGCCTGACGCCAAACGGTTTCACTTTGAGGCTCCACACCGCCAACAGCACAGAACGCAGCCACTGCACCATCCAATACACGCAAAGAGCGCTCTACCTCAACGGTAAAGTCAACGTGCCCCGGGGTGTCAATCAAGTTAATTTTGTAGCGTGTGTTATCGTAATTCCAGAAAGTAGTGGTGGCAGCAGATGTAATAGTAATACCTCTTTCCTGTTCCTGCTCCATCCAGTCCATGGTGGCGCCACCGTCGTGCACCTCACCGATTTTGTGGGTCAAGCCGGTATAGAAAAGAATACGCTCCGATGTCGTTGTTTTACCGGCATCGATATGCGCCATAATACCAATATTTCTGGTAAGTTCGAGATGATTATTCTTTGCCATTTTCGTTATTAGAATCTAAAGTGAGCGAATGCGCGGTTAGCTTCCGCCATACGGTGCATATCTTCTTTACGTTTGAATGCAGCACCCTGGCTGTTAAATGCGTCGATAATCTCAGACGCCAGCTTGTCTGCCATAGATTTACCGCCACGCTTACGTGCGAAGAGAATTAAGTTTTTCATTGAAACCGACTCCTTACGATCCGGACGGATTTCTGTAGGAACCTGGAAGGTAGCACCACCGATACGGCGAGACTTTACTTCCACTTGCGGAGTGATATTATCCAATGCAGCTTTCCATATTTCCAGCGGGCTCTTCTCCTCGTCTTTCATCTTTCCTCTAACGATTTCGAGCGCCGAGTAGAAGATATTATAGGCGGTATTCTTCTTACCGTCATACATCAGGTGATTCACGAACTTCGTCACCTTTACATCTCCAAACACCGGATCAGGTAATACCTGCCTTTTCTTTGGTTTTGCTTTTCTCATTGTCTCTGATGTAAAAAAATTACGTTTACTTGTTGGTTGTCGTTTTAGTTTTGTCTTCAACGCTCCCGCCGGAGCATTTACTCAACCCTGTTTCGTAGCCTATTCAAAATCGAACTCGAAAACCGGTTCTAAAACTTGTCGGGGAGCATTACTCTTTCTCTGGGGTTATCCCTTTTTCATGCTCAACTTAAAGGGCGATCTTCATCAAACCCTCACAAGAGGCTAAATAGAACATTCAAACTTGGTAAGCCGGAGGACCGCCTGTCCATCCATCGAAAGGCTTCGTATGACGAGGCGACCCGCAAGGCCACCTTACACCATACTATTTCTTAGCCTTCGGACGCTTTGCACCGTACTTGGAGCGACGTTGCGTACGGTTGTTCACACCCGCAGTATCCAAAGTACCGCGAACGATGTGATAACGTACACCCGGCAGGTCTTTCACACGACCACCACGCACCAACACGATGCTGTGCTCTTGCAAGTTGTGACCTTCACCCGGAATATAAGCATTCACTTCTTTACCATTGGTCAGGCGCACACGGGCTACCTTACGCATGGCAGAGTTAGGCTTCTTAGGCGTTGTTGTGTAAACACGTACACATACGCCACGACGCTGAGGACATGATTCCAGAGCAGGACTTTTCCCCTTTTCCGGCAATGTTTCCCGACCTTTTCTAACTAACTGTTGAATAGTAGGCATTTCTAATTATTTATAACTGATCATAAAATGCTTTTCGCAAACGAACGGACACACTATTCCATTCGGTCGTGCAAAGGTAGTTATATTTTTCTTTTTAACAATAGTTCCTTTGATATATTATTGAGAAAGACAAGATTAACGTTCAAAAAATCTTTCACACAAAATCCAGAAACCGAAAATCTTTCACAAGAATTCCAAAAAAAGCACCTCAAAGACACACAGGCTCAGTAACCGATACCCATAACCTGCAGTCCGGCCTCCGACGGCTCCACACCATAAACATTACGGCCGTCTATCAACAACGGAGTCTTCATCAGATGATAAATACGCTTCCAGTCGGGCATACGAAACTCTTTCCACTCAGTTACATGAAATAGCGCATCGGCACCCTGCACCGCCGCATAAATATCGGTGGCATAAGTCACACGATTTCCCAATCTGCTTTCGGCCTCTTTCATTGCCACAGGGTCATACACAGAAATGCGACAACCGGCAGCCAACAACTGATCGATAAGCACCAAAGAGGTCGCCTCCCGCATATCGTCTGTGCCGGGTTTGAACGAAAGTCCCCAAACCGCCACTTTACGGTCTGCCAGCTTCCCGGCATAATGACGGCTGAATTTTTCAAAAAGAATTTGTTTCTGACTCTCGTTTACAGCCTCCACGGCCTCCAGCACCTGCATACGGCAACTGTTTTCACGGGCAGTATGAATTAAAGCCCTTACATCTTTAGGGAAACAGCTTCCGCCATAACCGCATCCGGCATACAAAAACTTCTGGCCTATACGGTTATCGGATCCGACCCCTAAACGCACCTGATGAATATCGGCACCTACCCGTTCGCACAAATTCGCCACATCGTTCATAAAACTGATGCGTGTTGCCAGCATAGCATTAGCGGCATACTTGGTCATCTCGGCAGAAGGGATATCCATAAAGAGAACCCTGAAGTTATTGAGAAGCATAGGCCTGTAAAGACGGGTAAGCAGATCCTTTGCCTTTTCCGAATCCACTCCGACCACCACGCGATCGGGACGCATAAAATCCTGAATGGCACTACCCTCTTTCAGAAATTCAGGATTGGAAGCAACATCAAAAGGAATCGACGCTTTTCTCTTTTCGAGTTCACTCTCGATAACGTGACGGATCTTCTCGCCCGTACCCACCGGCACCGTACTTTTGGTCACCACCAAACTGTAATGCTGTAACGAACGACCTATTTCCGATGCCACGCTCAGCACATGAGAGAGGTCGGCAGATCCATCTTCATCAGGCGGTGTACCTACGGCAATAAAAATCATCTCGGCTTCTTGAATTGCCTCTTCAAGTTCCGTAAAAAAGAGTAAACGGCCGGCAGATATATTATTGCGCACCAAAGCATCCAAACCCGGCTCGTAAATAGGTGTTTTCCCCTGTTTCAGCAGGGTTATTTTCTGTACATCCACATCTAGGCAATGCACACAAGCTCCCAGTTCGGCAAAACATGCAGCACTGACCAAGCCTACATATCCGACACCTACGACCGCTATTTTCATTGGTTCCTATGCTTAAACCGACTTTTATTCTTACAGGCTCTTTCCTCCGGCCAGACGATCGTACTCGCCGCGAATGCGTTCTGCAATTGCAGCCAGCTCCTCCTGCGTACAATTAAGTTTTTCTTTCGCAAAATTCAAATCGCCCTCTTTATTCATCGGCACCAAATGAATATGGGCATGCGGAACCTCCATACCCATAACGGCTACGGCAACACGCTTGCAATCGAATATGTTCTTCTGTGCCACAGCAATACGTTTTGCAAAAAGTATCATACCGCTTAACAAATCGTCCTCGAGGTCGAAAATATAATCGATCTCTTGTTTGGGAACGACCAGCACATGCCCCACAGTTACGGGGCTGATATCCAAAAAAGCAAAATAGCGATCGGACTCTGCTATTTTATGACAGGGTATTTCACCCCGAATGATTTTACTGAATACGGTTGACATAATAAGAATGTATTTTGGGCTCTACGCCACCGAGGTACAACCATTATTTTAGAGACTGATCTTAACAATCTCGAAGTTCATCACACCACCGGGCACTTTGATCTCTACCACGTCGCCAACGGCATGCCCCATCAGTCCCTGAGCAATGGGGGTATTCACGGAAATCTTGTTTTGCTTGAGATCCGATTCCGAATCCGATACCAATGTATAGGTCATTTCGGCATTGTTTTTCAGATTCTTGATCGTAACCTTATTCAAAATCTGCACCGTATCGGTTTGCACCTGAGACTCATCTATGATGCGGGCATTCGCAATAAGCCCTTTGAGCTGAGCAATCTTGGCTTCCAAAATACCCTGTGCTTCTTTAGCTGCATCGTATTCGGCATTCTCGCTCAAATCTCCTTTGTCGCGTGCCTCTGCTATCTGTCTTGAAATCTCCGGTCTCTGAACGCTCTCGAGTTCATTGATCTCGGCCATGATCTTGTCATAGCCTTCCTGAGTCATATAACTGTATGCCATATTTTTCCTTTTTTAATCGTTTACCATTTTCACACAACACTCCTGCCTCTCTGTGAAAAAACGATAAAAAAATAAGCCCGAAACACCTCACGTTATCAAAGCCCTGCAATCGAATGCAATACAGGCTTTTACTCCGCTGATACTTCGGAACTCTATCTGTTCTCGTTTTGCGAAAGATAACTATTTTTTTCATAACCCAGCCATCAAGGAAAAGAAACAGACTCTTCTCCTCAATCATACAAGCACAGGCTATACAGAAAAATTCCGTAAAAAAGAGGAAGACTAATCTTCTAAAATAAACCGAAAAATATCCGGTGAAGAATCGGCCTCACTGTAAACAAAGCCGTTGGGCGTCATTCTCTTTAACACCTCAACGTCTTCAATACGGTTTTTGATAATATTTCGTGCCATGAACCCCCTCGCCATTTTGGTATAGATAACGATCTGTTTGGTTCGGCCGTCAGGTCTGCGGACCAGAAAGAGCGGTTGTACAATATGAACAGCTTTTTTGATTTTGTGCCAGTGAAACAAGTTTTTCATTTCTTCACTGGCCAAATCGCAAAGTACCCCTCCTGCAATCCGAATACGCTCGATAAAAATATCGGTCAGTTTATCTTTCCAGTAATCGAAAGGCGTCTTGCCGATCGGCTCGGGAAGCAGCAAATTCCCCTCCATACGATAGGGCCGGATCAAATCCGATGGCTTCAAAAGACCATATATAAAAGAAGCAAGCAACAAATGTTCCTGAGCATAAGTCCACTCATCCCGGCCGAAGCCCGCAGCATCCAGCTTCTTGAAAACCATACCCGAATAAACCAAAGCAGCAGGAGCGGCCGGCGTACTTTCTCCCGGGAACTCTTGCAACAATCTACAAGCAGAAGCTGCCAGATCAGGACTTATCTGCATACCGGCACCCAACCGTTCTGCAGTAAGCGAGGCAGCCGATGCAGCCAACAATTGAGCTTCATCGTAGAAAAGAGGCCGGGTAGCCGGAAGTTCTTCACTCTTGATACGCCGGGGAGGAGTAAAAGTTTTGGCCGGAGACAGAAAGACTAACATAATTCAGAAACAGACGTCGTTTTCTACATACCGGAAATAACCTCGTGCATGGGTAAATCCCAGGGATCGCCGGGCAGTTCTTCCACACTCATCATACCTATTGTAACCCCTATTTTATAGGCCTGCGGACAAAGGGCCAAAAAACGGTCGTAATACCCTTTGCCTCGTCCCAGGCGGTAGCCTTTCTTATCGAAACACAGGGCCGGCACCACAATCAGGTCCAACTCCTGCGGATCGACCAGCGTTTGCTCATTTTCTCCCGGCTCCTCTATGCCGAACTTATTGTCTGCACAAAGCTCGGTATTCCCGGTCAAACGATAAAAACGAATAATTTCCTCGTCTATCACACGAGGCACAGAAATATTTTTCTCTTTTTCACTCTGACGTATCAGACTGCTGACATCGGGCTCATCCGGCAAAGCCATATACAGTCCTACATTTTTCGCATCCTGAAATCGAGGATGTACAGCCAGCATATTGCACACATGTTCCGATGCTTTATTCCGCATTTCAGGCGTCAGATCTTCACGGCTCATACGCCTCAACACCCTGCGCAGTTCTTTTTTATCCATATTTACCAAACGACACATTACAGACCGGAGATCATTCTGTCCAAATCAGTGAGTCTAAACGCCTTTACCCGGCAAAGCTTTCCTTTTATCTTCGCTCATTACCGGATAAGTTTTTCCTTCATTAATGGCATCGACAGCTTTACTCAAAGCTTCATCCTTCTCATACATAATAAGGTAAAGACCTTCACGGTCGAAGAAATAATCGGCAATAAGAGCATACAGATTGGTGCGCAAAAGCTCAAAAGAACGTTTAAACAATGTCGTACGCATCTGTATGTTTTCCTTCTGCGCAAAAGCTGTCAGCTTGTACAATACGCCCTGCGCATCCAGCATGGCCGTCAATTCTTCTACATTTTTAGCCTGAGATAGCATCGCACGATTGCCGTCGGCATAGAGGAACGCAAACTTGGGCAAAATCTCGGAATCGATAAGCCTTATATAATAGGATGTGATACCCGAACTGTCACGCGGCACAAAAACATCGGGAGTAATACCGCCGCCACCGTAAACCACACGTTTTCCTTCTGTAAAATAACGGAGCGAATCGTTGAACCGTATGCTATCCGCATTGAAAAGTTCACCATGCAGATAGCGATCCTGAATATCCCGAACATACCCGTCATAATTCTCCGGATCATATTGTTTCTGGATACATCTTCCGCTCGGAGTGTAATATCGGGCTACGGTGAGACGTACCACCGAACTGTCAGGGAGCATAAACGGACGTTGTACCAGTCCTTTACCGAAGCTTCGTCGCCCTACGATCAACGCCCGGTCATGATCCTGCATGGCTCCGGCAAAAATTTCACTGGAGCTGGCAGAAAATTCGTCCAAAAGCACCACAAGAGGCACATCTTTCAGTAACCCGTCACGCGTACTCCGGATGTCCTGCCGGCTGAAAGCATTGCCATCGGCATAAAGTATAAGCTTGTTCTTTGGTAAAAATTCACTGCTCAATGACGTGGCAGCCTCCAGATAACCGCCACCGTTGTTTCGCAAATCGATTACAATACCTTCGACTCCTTCAGGTTTATGTTTGGCATAGCTCGTCAACACCTCGCCATGCGTCTGCAATCCCCAGCCATTAAGTTTGACGAACAGAACGCCGGGGGCTGCCATATAAGAAGCTTCCACCGTAGGCACAGGCACATCATCACGCAAAACTTTGGCTTCCACGCTTTTGCCTTCTCTGAGTATATCCAGTTTAACAACACTCTTTCTGGGACCTTTGAGTTTGGAAATAATCTCCTTACTGTCCAATTTCTCGCCGAAAAGGGGGAATCCATCGGCTCTCAATATGCGATCTCCTGCCTGAATGCCGGCTCTCTCACTGGGTCCTCCGGGTATTACCTTAACTACAACAGGCGTATCCAAAACCGTATTGAACTGTACACCGATACCGCTGAACGAACCGTCCAGTTTCTCCACCTCCGAAGTATTCAACTCTTTGCTCAGGTAAGCCGAATGAGGATCCAAATGGCTCAAAACCATCGGGATAGCATCGCTTTCCAGTTTGTCGACGTCTACCGTATCCACATAAGCCGTGCGGATAAGTTTCATTACCCGATCCAGCTTACCACCCCTGAGAGAGCGTCGCTCGGATAATCCTCCCACATAATGCCCTAACGAATAAACAGCTGCGGCGCAGAGGAAAAGAAGCATTCCTCGCCAAAAATTTCTTCGTGTCATCTCTTGCAGTCAATTAAACATGTATCAATCGATGGGAACATACGCAACCTCTACGCCGGCCTTTTTCAGTAAATCCACTCCTTCGGTCAGGCGGTATTCCTCACAGTAAACGACTCTTACGATACCGCACTGAATAATCAGTTTGGCACACTCTATACAGGGAGAAGCGGTAATATAAATAGTGGCTCCACGACTGTCATTGGTCGAAGCGGCAACTTTCGTAATAGCATTGGCCTCTGCATGGAGCACATAAGGTTTGGTTACCCCATGTTCATCTTCACAAACATTTTCAAACCCTGACGGTGTTCCGTTATAGCCATCGGATATAATCATTTGATCTTTAACGATCAGGGCACCCACCTGCCGGCGTTTACAGTATGAGTTTTCGGACCATATTTGTGCCATACGCAGATAGCGCCGGTCTAAGGCCAACTGCTTTTTTTCCTTTTCTGTCATTTATTTCTAACAATCCCTATAGATTAGATATAAGCTCGGAGACAGTCGTGTTTCTAATTTCCCACAAAGTTAGTAAATGTAATGGATTAACAGCGTGCATAACAGCTATTTGAAGACTCCTTTTTACAACATTCAAACACCTGTTTTTACTTTACTCCGAAAATAACGATTGTCCTTGCCGAACAAAATTGAAAGACCTGGCCTTTTATCTTGTTCCGATATTCCATCGGCATTATCCCTTAAAGACGACTCAAAACATAAAAACAGGCTCTCTCGCACACCGCCAATCACCGCACACCAAGCGTATCAATCTACATGAAAAGAAAGGTTCTTGTCTTCAGCATCGCAAGTCAATACGTCCACTCTTCGAATAATCAAATGTTTCTTTCTGATTTTTCAAAACATTACCATTTTGATCATAATATGTTATCTCATAAGAAATCAGATAATTATTATTCGCTTTTTCGTTTTTGATAATGAAGCTTAATAAAAGAGGTGTTGAAAACTCGGATTTCTCTCTTTCAAAAGTAAAAGAGTTGCCGGTCGCCCCTATTTTCAATGCCCCCCATAACCGACAGATTTTTTTATTCGCAATTTTACTAAAGTTTATTATGACCGAACGTTGATAATTGGATGTTGTCGCTATTTCCTG
Organism: Porphyromonas macacae DSM 20710 = JCM 13914; assembly: GCF_000379945.1. Lineage (GTDB taxonomy): Bacteria > Bacteroidota > Bacteroidia > Bacteroidales > Porphyromonadaceae > Porphyromonas > Porphyromonas macacae. Next base: position 238,816 of record NZ_KB904124.1, on the reverse strand, counting down.
TTTAAACTCTTTACTGATATCTTCCAAACTTTCATAATCAAGATGTATATATTTAGGATTTAGATATTCCCTGCCACTGGTCAAGTCTTGGATTGGCAATTCTCTTTTTTCTTTACTTTTAAGATTCGATTTATTGCTGAAATAGACAGGATTATAATACGGTTTCTCTTCCTTTGAAACGAGCAGAACGTTGGATATACGGCATGGAGAAAGAGAATTATTTGTAATTGTGAAAGTCTTTTTCTCATCATTCGGCACAATATCCACAAAAGAGCCTATTGTTTTTCCCATATTCAACTCCATGATAGCAGTGTTACGTATCTCGCGATGAGAGAAAGTAATATTTGCATATTGTGATATTTCATTGTTAAGAGCCGTGATAAACAGACTGGCATCGGACAGGCTCTCTGTGACATAGGAAACCACAAAGTGTCTCCCGTCTTCAAGAATAGATTCCGGCAGGATATTTTGATTGCCGGTCACCTCCAAATCGGCATTGATATCACTCGGATACCAAAATCGAATACGATCCAGATAACCGGGACTGTCATCATCCAATAATTTGTTCTGATACAATTTCATCTTCAATTCACAGAGCTTTAAGTCCGACAAATCCGGAGAGAGTGCATACGAGAAGCAAACCTTGGAGATTTCCTCATAATTACCGCTTCCCCCCTCGCTTAAATGAGCCGTCAGTGTCATACATGGCAAAGACGTATCACTGTCTCTCGCCAGGAAATATCTCTTCGGGAAAAGAAGAAACAAATCCGGCTGTGTTTTTGACTTGTATACAGCCACATCATGAAATGAAATACCGGGACAGTACAACTGTTCGAACTCTGAAAACTTTTCATTCAAATTAAACGGATTGGAAGTGATCCCACCGTCGATATCCCGGTACAACGTATCTTTTTTATCCCTTTTCCAAGGGTAGTTTATTGTATTCTCGACCTTTAAGATAAAAGAGCTTTTCTGCATCTCTCCTTCAGAAAAGATTTTACTCCCTATAAATTCCCTTCGAATTGCTCTTCTCTGTGGATTTTTCCGTAATATGCCTTCTCTTCTTTGAAAATGAATTTCTGATTTTGGAACGGCAATTTCCCGCAAAAAACTGGCCTTTGTCAATCCCACAAGTCTTTCATTATGCCGTTCGAGAAAAACCTCTGCCAGCAATTCTCGATTACCGGAAATTAAAATACTATTTGACACCGGCTCATATCCCTTAAACTCGAAGAAAAGACTCACACTACAATGATTCTCCGGAAAATCTGAAACCAAATTCCAAAAAGCAATTTCGACAGCATCGTCTTTCATGGGAAAAGTCAACATCTTCTTATCCTCATCGATCTGTCCACTGATACAGATCTTTTCTTTTGCGGACTTCAAATTCAGCACCGCCTCACTTAATCGAATCGTAATAGAGGTCTGATTCTGAGCTGCCCGATCAATCAGCTCATATTCAAGCGTAATACGGCCTGTATATTTTAACCGCTTTCTTTCTGCTTCCTGTACGCTTTCCCTGCTTTCGATGCTTTTGACTTTTTCATAATAAAACAACTCTTTCCCCCCATACGGCTGAATTTTAACTTCAGGAAAGACAAGTATCTTGTCTCCTTTTTTATTCTTGAAAGTGCTCTTTGGATCAATTGCACTGACATTTTCAACAACAGGATAATCGGATTCACTTTCAACAAGCAGCTTTATAATCTCCCGATTTATTACCGTTCCGCGTTCCAAAGAATCAGGCAGTTTTACTCTCACATCACCATCCAAAAGAGCCTTTTCCAAAGGAATAGATTGCACCACCGGATGCCTTCTTACGGCAAACTCATCCTCCTCTGTTTTACCCTGCCCCCGGAAATATGCAACAGAAGCTTTAGCTCTTCCCAAATTAAACCGTTCAATGGGAACAAGCTTTCCATCCATTTCTTTATATACAGTATCCATAGTATTATTTATAAAAAGATATAACAGGACAGCAAAAGACACATCATAACGTTTTTTGCAGGTTATATGATTGTACTTACTTAATTAAAATAACAGAGGGTGGACACCCCCACCCTCATTTGATTATTTCAGTTTATTCCTCTTCGGTAAACTTCCGGCGAATAGCTTGAACGGCTTCATTCTGACTTTCTGTTCCTGAAGGGATTTCAAAGATAACATCCCCCTCAAGATAGTCCAGTTTCTGCCAGCCACTATTAATGGTTACCTTCTTCAAAGCCTTATTGACCTTACCCTTACAGGTATACTTCACTTTATATTCGGTAGGTTTGACAGAGTAACCGGCTTCATACCAAACTTTATAAGGGATAATATCTCCAAAATTTTCAGAGCTGAACTTAAATGTCTTAGCGCTCATCTTATCAACCTTCAATGTCACCTCCAGAGTATCGCATTCATAAAGCTCTTCGGCAGAAAGATTATAATCGACAAATGTCAATACAGGTAATTCGATAAAGACTTTCGTACCCTTAAACACGAATTCCGCTTTTTTGTCCTTGACTTTTACTCTTTTATCCTTTTCATACATTACTTCCTGACGCACAGTCACTTCGCTGGGCGGAGTATTACGTACAAAATCAAAAACAAACAGGTTTTGATCCATAGCCGGAGAGTTCCACAATGCAGGATAGATCGCATCTACAGTCTTTCCGCTCCGTGAGGTCTTCTGAATATAAGGGGTGCCCCCCTCTGCAATCATGCGCCCCGAACTCTTCCAGATCATATTACCCTTTGAATCCGGATAACCGACTTCGATCGCCACCTGACTGACGGGGCTATCGTTCAAAATCTCATTATCCCGGTCCATCTTGACAAGGCTTCCATTAAGAGCGGTAATAATATGAACCTTAGCAAAATCTTCATCAAGACGCACCTCGGAAACGTATTGCTTCAAAGTTTCCTGATCCCCCTTATTGATAAGAGGATCCAGGTTTCCGCTAATTTTGGAATCAAGCACGCAAATACCGCTAAACTTAACTTCATCTTTAAAGTCAAGCTCCTTAATATCCGAAGCCGTTTTCAGACTCCATCCGACACAGCGTCTGGAAATAGAAACCGAGATACCCAAAAATCTAATTGTTTTCGTTCTTTTTGTGTCCGGTTCTTTTGCCGGGGTAAACTTCTTTATTTCCGGCTCAAAAATACACTTCTCGACAGCCTTAAAAGCATAATCTCTCTGTTTTTCAATCAAAGATTCTTCCAATCGCTTGCGATCTTCGGTCGAAAACTGCTCATCGGCAATAATCTCAGTTTCAATAGCCCCCGATGTGCGTAGCTTTTCGTATTCATGCTCCCAGTTAAAATCAATAAATCTCCCCGGAACAGAAAGTTTGGACGAAAAGTATTTATGCACTCTTGATGTTTTTACTACCGTACGAATAATGGTAGTAGGCATGTAGGCCTTATACTTAATGACATTTTCTATTACCAGATTATTGCCTCCGCTTTCTAAAGAAGCTTTCAAAAGGGATGCAGAGTTACGCCCCATCATGATGGAAAAAGCATTCTCTCCGAGTCCGAAAGTTTGCCCCGCACCTTTACCCTGCACATTCATAGTCCACGGATTAAGGCCGCCAAAGGGTTGCTTGTCGGGATCTTCCTCTCCGATAATGTGCATCGAAATGTTATTCTCTATCAATTGAACAGGACGAATATTGGCAAGGGTTATATCCTTATCTTTTCCCCTTAACCAAGAGAAAAGCCCCAACAAACCATTCCGGTGTGTTCCAAATTGTTTCTCTATGGTTGTCTTAAACTTTTCGATCGCCTTTAGCAATATAGGCTCGGGCACATCAATGGTACTGGTAAGAGAAGTGAAAGCACCGGCCTCTTCTTCCAACCCCTCGGCACCAATTACCGTAGACTCGTCTCCGGTACTTTTAAACACTTGCATTGAAAACTTGAAACGACCATCAGGATATTTAGCAAGCCTGGGAGCCTTTGGGTAATAATAAAACTGCATGGGCAGCCCGGCATTGCGCAATTCATTGTTCTTCGGATCAGGAGCAAACAGCAATGAGTAATCCACTCCGTCCACATCTTTTACTAAAACTTCTACGGTTCCCGCTCCATAATGCGGGTAACCCATGGGTGTTACGTTCGCCATAATACAATAGTTTTAATTAGGCCCTGTTTTACCTATTTCAACATAGAGACATGAAAGCACAGAACCCGTTAACATCCTCCAGTCTCACGAAATATTCTATTCGACACCCTTCTTTCTTCGTTTAATAAATTTATATATTTTATTTATAATATCAAACAACAGAACCAACATAAATTAATAATCAAACAGTAATACATCTATTTTTTGACTACAGAAAACCAATTACCCAAATCAACTTTAACAATAAAACCAAAAAAAGACCCTATTAAACAAATAAAACAAAACAAACATATATCATTCAAGAAAAAACAAAATGCAATCTGCAAACAGACAATCACTAAATCCAAAAAGGCAAGAAATCCTCGCCTAACAAAGGAGACGCATCAAATAAATTAGGTATCTAATCGTTTTGTAAGGCAATTGCTCTTTTGAGCGGTATGGCTCCGTATAAATTATCAATAAAGATTTAGACAACAACAAACAGATATAGTAATAACAACTCTCTATACTTGCGACAGGCAAACTAAAATGGTTATATTGGTGAAGTTTCGTAAGAAGTGCAAATAAGTCAACAGTCATGTAGAAATAAAAACGCCGAACAAAATACCGACGCATGTAGTCATCGCTACATTGTTGTTTTATTGAATAATTCACCTAACAATCATCAAGAAAATAAAAAAATAACTTCATTATGATATGTAAAGAATGCTATAGCGACCGAAATAGAATTACACCACTACTCAATCCTTCGGACTGCCTGGAAAACCACACACAATATATATGCGGCACCTGTGGTCGCTGTATCTGCATAGAGCACGACCCGAAAAGAGGATTGCAAAGATGGAATTTCCCGTTCAAATCCTTAGAAATTGCAAAGCTGTATTTGCGGACCGCAGACTACACGAACAGGAAACCATGCGGTATTTATGAAATAAAGGACGGGAAAGGAAAAAGCACGTATAAAATCTTTGCAGACGAGGAAGATTTGGAATTATACTTAAGAAGAAACAAAGGGAAGAGATGCGATGGCATGAGTCCGCTTTTCCGCATGGAAGAATATAGAGAATTTACAGATACGCAGGTGAGAAGATTGACTGCTAACGAAATAAGACAATATCTTTCGGAACGATGATTTACACAAGTTTACATGAAAATACTGAGCTTAACTCTTATAAGCTCGAATAGTTGCAATATGGTTGAAAATTCTTAGCGCAATGGATTTTCAACGAAGTTAACTTGGATTTTTTTTCTTTGCCTGAAGAATTTTCAACCATCAGGCAACGGATTTTCCGCCACCTCTGTTTTGCCTTATTTCTTTAGAGATTATTTCTTATCGCTACCTTTACCGGAATAAAAGTCCGGATTAACACTACTTTCCCGATGAAAAACTTCGAACTGGAAATTTGTGCCAACTCGGTGGACAGCTGTATAGCGGCACAAGAGGGCGGAGCCACCCGCGTAGAGCTCTGCCAGGGTATTCCCGAGGGGGGGACAACTCCCTCTGCGGGCATGATTAAAGAAGCATGCGAAACAATAGATATTCCTGTACATGTCATTATCCGACCACGTGCCGGCGACTTCTTTTACAGCGATACGGAACTGCGACAGATGGTTTATGATATCCGGGTGGCAAGGGAGTTGAAAGCCGACGGTGTTGTTTTCGGTTGTCTGACACCCGAGGGATTTTACGATAAACGGGCTAACGGCATATTGCTGGAGGCGGCCGAAGGGATGGCCGTAACTTTTCACCGGGCTTTCGATATGTGTGCCGACCCCGAAAGGATGTTGGAGGAGATTATCACTGCCGGAGGATTCAACCGTATTCTTACCAGCGGATGTGCCCCCACGGCACCGGAGGGAGCTGCTCTGATCGGGCGACTGGTGTACCGTGCTGCAGGACGCATCGGCATCATGGCAGGCAGTGGAGTAAGAGCATCCAACATAGCCGAATTGGCACGGCAAACCGGCATCAATCAGTTTCACTGCTCTTTAAGAACCGATGTGCCAAGCGCCATGCAATATCGGCGAAGCAATGTCAGCATGGGCGGCACTGTGATTATCGACGAATATGCACAACCGACCACTCACCCCGAACTTGTGCGGGAAACGGTGAACCTGCTTCGCTCTATCTGATTTTTACTGCTGACCCTCCTGCTGCACTCTGCTTTACAGAAAAACAGAGATAGAGAATTCCGGAAAACCGGAATGTTTCACAGCAGCAGAAATGCCAACGGGAAGAGTATGCCGATAAGCAGGTAGATGCCACCACGCCCCCAAAGTCCTTTTTTCCCCTTAATCATAACCAGTCCTGTGACGGTGATGATGATGAGCGAGATGGCAAAAATATCTGCAAACGTCGTCCACCACCTCCCGGGATTATAGTGCAGGCGAGTCATCCGGCCAATGACAGGGCGGCGGGTCAGTTTCTCATAGATCACTTCACGGCTTGTGAGGTTTACCGAAAGATTGGAGCCGCCTTTGAGAAACACTTTCATCGTATTTTCTTGCGGGAAATAGTGTTTCGTATAGTTTTTCTCTTCCTTAAGAGGAGTAAGCAGACGCAGCACATCTTCTTTCTTTATCTCGCTCTTCGGAGGTAACGTTTCGGTATGGTTATAGACTTTGCGCGTTATCGAATAGTTGGGGTTAATGCTGTCACGATGGTTCATGACAAACCCCGATATGGCGTATATCAACACCATACCGGAGAAGAAGAAAGATAAATCCCGATGTATGATACGCGAAAACTTGCGCACCGAGGGACCGATTTTATTGAATTTCATAACTTTTGGCTTCCAAATAGTAGAACGAGAGGTATGCCTTGCCGGTTTCAGCCTCGCGTTGAGCTATTTTTGCCCGGAAGTCGGCTATGCGAGCCTCAGGCGTATTGGCTGTTTCCTGACGGGCATTCTTTTCCGAGGCACAACCGCCTTCTTTGCCGTCGCCATGTTTTTCCGTTTGCCCGGCAGCCAATTTCGCTTCCCATTCCTGCAGATAAGCCTCATCGATACGCTGCTCTTTAAGAATACCTTTCACCTCCACCATACTGTTTGCACAGGCAGCATCGAACGAACCGAGTGAGGCAGCCTCCACACGAATGCTCTTGGTGCTGTCGCTACCTATCATAAACAGTTTGGATGCTCCGTGAGCGCAGAGATGGGTGCAAAAGCCCTGTACGGTAACTTCCTGACCTATGAGGGTTTCAGCTTGAGCAAGAAGACTGTCGACCTCCATTTTCTTTACCGCTGTTTCCGTAGCGGTATTGTCTTCCGTTTTCTTTTTCTGGTTGGATCCGCAGGACGAGAGGATCAGAGTGGCAAAAAGAGCCACGAGAAACAGTTTACTTTTCATTGTGTTGTAAATTTTGAAAAATTAAAGAATAACGTGTGTTTACATTCTATAAAGTTTATCATTTTTATTTATCAAGATACTTGAAATGTACATAAAAAATCGATATGGCATCAATAATTACACCTGAATACCGTTAGTTTATACAAGTAAAATACGAAACTCTTCTCCCCTATTTGCACTGTTTAATAATAAAAGAGGCAGGGGATAATACAAACGACGGTTTGTCATCATGCGCAAATTACTGCGTTGCTTACGACATTCGGCTTCGGTCACGTACTTCAGCATGCTCCCTTCAGCCCAAGTCTTTAACGCCTTGTACTTTACGCACTCTGACACACCTGAAAGGGACTGTGCCAAAAATGAATTTTGACACCCCCCTATCCATAAATTTTGGCAAATCTTATTTATGGCTCCGTAATGTGTGCTTGAGGATACTGTCTCGAACGGATAACGGAGGATAGCCTCCGTTCATGGCTTTTTCCCAGTTGCCATAATTCGGGTTGGGCAATACGATAAAGCGGCTGCCGATCTCGCGTTTGAATTTCCAGAGAGCATGCTTGCGTTCGGCTTCACTGTTCGAATCGAAAAGATGGCTGAAATCTCCCAGATTGTCTCCCAGGTAAATAATCACTTCATAGTCCTTAAGTACGGCAGCCCGGCGTTCATCTTTATTCGATGTGTTCGTTCTGAGTAGCAAATGGTCATTATCTGCGTATGGCAAGCCATAGCGTCGGAGATTTTTGAGTGTTCCTGAGCGATTTGCTTCATTACGGTTCGAGATATAGAAAACCTCCACTCCCCGGTCTGCTGCATGACGAAAGAAATCGACTGCTCCGCCCACCGTATCGGCATCGGCCAACTCACACCACGCATTCCATGATACCTCTTCATAATCTTTGCCGGAAAGGGCCTGGTGAACGGAGTTGGGAGAGTTGTCGAGAAATGTTTCGTCAATGTCCGTAATCACGGCCAACTTCTTAGGAGCTTCCGACCGGCTGTTCAAATCTACTGCCCGATCCAATCTTTCGGTAGCAATGTTGTAAGCCTGAAGACACAAGGCCTGATACTCTGCCGACCTCTGCATCCAGGCAGAGGTAAAGAGCTTTCCTCCGATGGTGTGATGGCTTAAAGGGGCAGATGGCATTCGTAAATCCGGTTTATTTACCGTGCAGGCGGCTAACAGCAAAACGACGGCAACGGAGAAAAAGGTTGCTGTCCTGAATTTCTTTATCATAGTATTTAGCAATTGATTTTAGTCATTGGAAAAGAGGCTATCGTTCTGCTCTTTTTCTTCTTCCATGCCATGCCGGTGAGTATGTTTCATGTAGCACGAACGGCAGAGAGGTTTATATTCGTCCAGTTCGCCCAGCATAACCTGCTGCTCGGCATCACTTAAGCGGTAACTGTAGTTTGCCAGCCGTCCGCACTCCACACAGATGGCGTGCACTTTACTCACCGAATCGGCAATGGCACAAAGTGTGGGCATGGGACCGAAGGGCCTTCGCCTAAAGTCCATATCCAACCCGGCAATAACCACTCGCATGCCCTGATCTGCCAGCTTCTGCACCACGTCTACCAACCCGTCGTCGAAAAACTGTGCCTCATCTATGCCAACGACATCGACCTCCGAACTCATTAGCAGAATATTGCCGGAGTGATTTACCGGAGTAGACTCTATAACGTTGCGGTCATGGCTTACCACCTGTTCTTCGTCATAGCGAACATCTATGGCAGGCTTAAATATTTCCACATTCATTTTGGCTATGCTGGCACGCCTGAGCCTGCGTATGAGCTCTTCTGTTTTTCCACTGAACATAGAGCCGCAAATCACTTCGATGCTGCCCCTCTTCCTCCGGGTGACAGGCAGATTGTCTTCTATTTCGTAATGTTCCATAGATTTGTATTTATTCAAAGAGAGGCATTGTGGTAATAATCCGGCTGCCGTCCGGCTGCTCTTCCATCTTCACAGCCACGGTATCTGCGGGCAAAAGATCTTCCAGCACTTCCGGCCATTCGATAAAGCAACGACATCCGCTCTCAAAATAATCCTCTGCTCCCAGATTAAGTGCATCTTCTACCTTTTCGAGCCGATAACAGTCGAAATGATAAAGCAATTCGCCCGAGGGTTCGGCCTGATACTCATTGATGATGGAGAAGGTGGGACTGTTGATGACATCCGTAACGCCCAAATGTTCGCACAGGGCTTTGATAAAAGTGGTTTTGCCCGTACCCATAGGGGCATAGAAAGCAAATATTTTATGCTCCGGAAGCTCATGACGGGCAAAAGCTGCCGCAACCTCTTGCAGACAGCCGGTATTGGGGATATGATATTGTGCCATTGATAAGTATTGACGTTGAGTTTGATATTCCGGACTATCGCGGTGTCATCGTAACGACAGGCACCAGCATCTCCTCCATGGAGATACCGCCATGCTGGAAAGTATCGCGGTAATACTGTACGTAGTAATTATAATTATTGGGATAGGCAAAAAAGTCGTCATTCTGGCAGAACACGAAACGATCCGAAATATGCGTTTTGGGCAACCCTATTTTTTCGGGCTCCTTGATTTCATAGAGTTCCCTGGGATTGTAGTTCAATGTCTTGCCGATTTTATATCTGAGGTTGGTGTTCGTATTGCGATCTCCGATAATTTTTACCGGATTCTTTACCCGTATGGTTCCATGGTCCGTAGTCAGAATAACGCGATAGCCCAACTCGGCCATCCGGCGGAAGAGGTTATACGTTGTAGAATGCTTAAACCAGCTTTGCGTCAGAGAGCGATAGGCCGCCTCGGTGCTCGCAAGCTCGCGAATCATCTTGCTTTCGGTACGGGCATGCGAGAGCATATCCACAAAATTGAGCACCATAACATTAAGAGGATATTCGGCAAACTGCTTAAAGTTGGTCAGCAGCTTTTCTCCGAAACGCGTTTCGTAGATTTTATTGTATGAAAAACGGTATTTCTTTCTGAAACGTTCCAGCTGCTTTTCAATCATCGGTGCTTCATTGAGGTTTTTACCCTCCTCGCTTTCTTCGTCCACCCATAAATCGGGAAAGAGTTTCGCTATGTCCAAAGGCATCAGTCCCGAAAAAATGGCATTGCGCGCATACTGCGTGGCTGTGGGCAGAATACTCAAATAAAGATCTTCGTCGAAAGTAAAAAACTCGTTGAGCATCTTTTTAACCGACTCCCACTGGTCTAAACGGAAGTTATCGATCAGCACGAAAAAAACTTTTTCCCCGGCATCCAGAAGAGGGAAAACCTTGTCCTTAAAGAGAGAGGGGCTCATAAGCGGCCTCTTATCGGGAGTGTTGATCCAGTTTTCATAGTTGCGTGCAATAAAGCGGCTGAACATCCGACCGGCCTCGGCCTTCTGCATTTCCAGCATTTCGCTCATGGGGTTATTGCCTTCCTCCAGCTCCAACTCCCAGAAAACGAGCCGACGGTACAGCTCTTTCCACTGGTCCAGATTCATATCCACGCCGATCTGTTCGCCCAACTCTCTGAATGCCTGTTGATACGATATGGTGGTGGTTTCGGTGATGATGCTGCTTTGGTGAAGGTTCTTCTTCACAGAAAGCAGCAATTGATGCGGATTCACCGGTTTGATCAGGTAGTCTGCAATTTTCCGCCCGATAGCCTCGTTCATCAGCTGCTCCTCCTCGCTCTTTGTAACCATGACGATGGGAACGTAAGGTTTGATTTCCTTAATTTGCTGAAGTGCCTCGAGACCGGTAAGTCCGGGCATATTTTCATCCAAAAAGATCAGATCGAAATTGTTTTCTTTAACGGCTTCAATGGCATCCGCACCGCTTAGTACGGGAGTTACGCTGTACCCTTTCTGCTCCAAAAAAAAGATATGCGGTTTGAGCAAGTCTATCTCGTCGTCTGCCCAAAGTATGTGATAAATTTTCATTTTGCTGTCGTTTGATAAGCTCAAAGATAGTTATTCTCCATCTTATTATTAAACGACTGTATCCCAACAGCTATTGCATGCGTATCTATTTTGAAGGACAAAGAAACGAACCCTTCTCTGTTTCGTAAAACATCGGGATAATATGGGTTCGATATAAACGAAATATGCTCTTTATTCCCTCTCAAATACCGATTTAACAATTGTCCATGCTGCACCGGCAATCGGAGAATAAACAATGATCAGGAGAATATAAGTAGAGCTTATATCAAACTCACGTTATTTTATGCTCTCCGGATCCTGTTTTTGCCGTTTCTTTTGGTTTTGTTATATTTGTAAAAGCAGATAGCAAACTTTAATAGCCGCGTTGTTGATTTGGGAAACTCAGCACTATAATAATTCCGAGGCTTAAAGTTTACACATTAATGGCGGGCCGTCGCCCTTCGGGGTTCGGGCGGATTACAGAGATGTGGAAACCCTCAAATCCTGTCTTTCGGAGTTTACGCAATCCACTTCGCGGCTTCTTATTTATCAATAGTAAGGATGTCCCCTAAAACGATTTTCAATCGGCTTAGGGGATTTTTTCTGAATACATAAAAAGAGGGTGTGTCACCATGCGGAAATGACCGCGTTGCTTGCGACATTCGTTTTCGGTCACATTTCAGTATACTCCTTTGAGTCTCAGTCTTAGAGTCTTGTACTTTAAGCATTCTGACGCATTGTAAAAGGGGCTGCGCCAAAAATGAATTTTGACACAGCCCCTTATCGTTGAGAAGAATTACTCTTAGAACATATACTTCAAGCCGATTTGAGCTCTCCAGCGAGAAGAGTAGTCAGCAATGCCGTACAAGCCGTTGTCGGGGTTGGCAAACTCGAATTTGCCCTTACCCTTATAGGCCAAATTGTTATAATTATAAGAGGTGGCATCGTACAGCCCCCATCCACGGTTGAAGAGATTGCCGATGTTCAGGATATCGGCATTGATCTGGAAGGTATGACGCTGACCGCCTACGTTGATAAAGAAATCCTGTGCAATGTGCAGGTCGAAGTGATGGTGGAATTTTGCCTGCAGTGCATTACGCTCTGCAAAACTGCCACGATTCTTGGAGAGGTATTTATCCCCTTCGATAAAGTTCTCCAAATTACGGCGCTGCTCTTCAGCTGTCACTTCTTTGCCTTTACGTTTATCAAAGAATTTATTGAACTGCATCTTGGCCAATTCGGCTTTTGTCGGTATCCAGATAAGGTCATTGCCATACTGCCCGTCGCCGTTGATATCGCCGTTATAAACGAGGCTGTACCGGTCTCCGCTCTGTCCGTTGTAAAGCAGACTGATGGTTGTAGCAAAGTGCTTCAGATACTCTACGCGATAGGTCAGAGATGCTACGATACGGTGTGTGATATCGAAGTCGGAGAACGAAAGCTCGGGGCTGATGTCTCCGCCATATACCTCGTTGTATTTCCAGTTAGAACTTGCCTGACTGCTTGTTCCGTCGTTGATTCCTTTGGATTGCCCGTAAGTATAGGCAACCATGGCATTCAATCCGAAATCGAAATCTTTTTCCAGTTTGGATGTAAAGTTGAAAGTGTATCCTTTGCTGGTGTTGGTGAGATAGATAAGACCGGCATTATACTGCTTGGCATCAGGGCGAAGGTCATAGAGAGGGCGATGATCTGCAATACCCGGGATATCCAAATATTGACCGGTTGCCCTACGTGCCAGATCTTTGTAGGCGACATTATTCATCGTCTTGGAATAAAGGCTTTCAATCGTAGCTTTAATACCACCGGGCAGAACAGCATCGAAAGCCAAATTGCCACGTAATACCTGAGGATATTTGAAATTTTTATCCACGACATCGATCTCTGTCGGTATCACACCTTTCGGCACATACTGTTTGTCCGGATCCGGGCTGTAACGGAAATCATTCGGGAAGTTTCTGTTAATCCGGGTACGACTGTATTCCACACCGGAGTTAGAGAAACTGTTCGATATCCAAACAAAAGGAATGCGTCCGGTGAAAATACCCAGACCGCCGCGCAGGAGGCTCTTGCTGTCTTCATCTAATTTGTAGCGGAAGCCGATACGCGGAGAAAACAGCGGTTTGCTCTTAGGCAATACATCCGTGGCTACATCGTATTCTTTAGCAATAGCAGATTTATTAAAGTCCGGATTTGCAGTAGGTTTGTCAAAGAATACCGGCATATCCACACGTAAACCGTATGTCAAACGAAGCAAATCATTTGCACGCCATTCGTCCTGCAGATACAAACCAAACTGTGCCGCACTGAAAGCCGGAGCCCATCTTTTGCTACCTGTTACATCCTCACGAGAGAAAGAATAGTTGTAATCTTTAGGCATGGCTTCATCCTGAGTACCGATAGAGAGGAAATCATCCAGACTCCTATAAACATACGAACCGAAGTTTTCGCGAATGAAAAGATTTTTCATGTGGAAGAACTCATTATGCGTTCCCAACACGATCGTATGATTACCGGCAATAAAAGTGAGGTTATCCGTCAAAGAATAGATATCCTGATCCAAAGCATTGGCCGTAGAATAACGCTCCGTACCGAACTCTATGCTGCGGGTATCGTCTCCTGTTTTGGTCAGCTCGATTTTGGTATAAGGCACACGCGGGCCGCTGAAATCGCGGTGATCGCGTACACGGGTATAACTCAAACGCAGTTCGTTCTGAACTTTGTCGGAAAAACGAGAGTTCAATTCGCCAACAATCGAGTGAGTTTTATTTACCATGGTATAACCGTTATCATTAAAACGGAGAGCATTACGGTATTTTCCGAAATTCAGTTTGTTTGCATCCAAATAGCTGTAACGCAGGGTCATGTTGTGTGCATCGCTGACATTCCAGTCGATACGTGCCAAAACTTTCTTGGATTCGGTGGGGATGTTAATCATACCATAGCCGCCGCCATTGTAGCCATTGAAAAGCGATTTGATTTTCGCCTCGACAGCATCTGCCTCTTCTTTCGTTATCAGAGAGCCTTCGCCCACGTTGAAAGAGGTGGGGTAAGACTCTTTTACCGACTCGAAGTTTCCGAAGAAGAAAAGTTTGTTTTTAACGATAGGACCACCGAATGTAACACCGTAGGTCTTGCTGTATTGGTCGGAGAGTTTTTTGCGGTTTTCGATATCCTTACCAGGCGTGGTACCGGCAAAATTCTCGTCGTTATAATAGCCGTAAACAGAACCGCTGAACTTGTTTGTACCGGATTTGGTGATGGCATTCACACCACCGCCGGTAAAACCGCTCTGACGAACATCGAACGGAGCGATAACAACCTGTACTTCCTGAATAGCATCCAGAGAGATGGGGTTGGCACCTGTCTGTCCTCCGTTCGTACCGCTACCGGACAAACCGAACACGTCATTGTTTACCGTACCATCGATCTGGAAGCTGTTGTAACGGTTGTTAGAACCGGCAAAGCTGGTACCGCTGCCGGCTGAAACGGCCTGAGGAGTCAGGCGCGCTACATCGAAGATACTGCGGCTGATAGATGGTGTGCTTTGGATAACCTTGGCATTGAAGTTGCTTGCCGCCCCCGTTTTCTGGGCATTGAAGCGAGAGCCTTGCTGAGCAGTAACCACTACGGCTTCAAGCATCGTGGAACTTTCGCCCAATACAAAGTCAAACTCCGAGGTTTCACCTAAGTTCAGCATAATATTTTTCAGTTCTTTGGTTTCATAGCCGATGTAAGAGATCGTCAACTCATAAGGACCTCCGGGGCGCATACCCAGCAAACTGTAATTACCGTTGACATTCGTAATAGCACCGTACACCGTGCCCGAAGGCATATGTTTCGCCTTTACAGAGGCGCCGATAAGGGCTTCATGATTGTTGTCTGTAATACGTCCGCTCATAGCTGAGGTGGTTACCTGAGCAGAAAGATGCCCGTTAAACCCGCACAACATCACAAGCATCATGAAAAAATAAAGTAGATTTTTTTTCATAAATGTTGAATTTTTGTCTGTTTATATTAGTTGGAATTAAATTATACTGTTCAATAAATGAAGGTAAAAGTAATGTCTATTTGTTTCGTTTTTGTTACCGAATGGACTAAAGTTCTTGTAAGAGATTTATTTTCACTAATCACAAAGGTAATGAATTCCATTCTATGTTCCTTTATATACTATATACAGAGGAATGACTGGTTTCTTTCAAAACAGCGTATGAAGTTATTTGACATACGAAACACGAGAAATAAGATCTGCAAAATGGCCATTCCGAATGTTTTACCGGGAAAAAGTGTTTTCATCTCTAAGGAAAGGTCGGAAAATTATTATCTTTGTTCTTATGCGTTCAATTTGTTTTACATTATCCCGAAAATTTAATTACCAATCAAACATAAGAGTCTCATGAAAAAAGTATTGCTTTCTTTAAGTGCTTTAATTATGCTTACTGCTTGCAACGGCGGTCAGAAGAAAAAGGCTGCCGACCAGACCGACAATCCGTTGATGACGGCCAGCACTCTGGAGTTTCAGGCTCCTGATTTTTCCAAGATTAAGATCGAACATTTTATGCCTGCTTTCGAAGAGGGCATGAAGCAGCAAAATGAGGAGATCGAGGCCATTATCAAAAACTCCGAAGCCCCCTCCTTTGCGAATACCATCGAGGCTATGGAGAAAACCGGCCAGTTGCTGACCCGCACCTCGGCTGTATTCTTCGGTCTCACCGGTGCCGATGGCACAGATGAGAGAAGAGAAGTAGAAGAGAAAATCTCAGCCAAACTTTCGGCTCACAGCGATGGTATCTTCATGAACGACAAGCTCTTCCAGCGTGTTAAGACCGTTTATGATAACGAGTATAAGAATTTGAGCGGAGAAGAAGCCAAGCTACTGCAGGTTTACTACGATAAATTCGTGCAAAGCGGTGCTTTGCTGAATGAACAGGACAAAGAAACGCTAAAGGGCATCAACACCGAACTGGCCGAACTGAGCACAAAATTCGGCAACATGCTGACCGATGCAACCAAGGCGGCTTCTATCTATGTCGATAATAAAGATCGCCTGAAAGGGATGACCGAAGAAGAAATCGTTTCGGCCGGAAAGGCTGCAGAAGCCGATGGCAAAAGCGGTATGTACAAACTGGGTATTACCAATACGACACAGCAACCCATCCTGACAAAACTGGATGATCGGGAATTGCGCAAGGAAGTGCTCGAAGCCTCCCTGCATCGTACAGACCACGGACAATACGATACAGGCAATCTGATTACCCGCATGGCCGAACTCAGAGTGCAAAAAGCAAAACTGCTGGGCTTCAAGAACTTTGCCGAGTGGAAACTGCAGGATCAGGTAGCTAAAACTCCTGAACGTGTAGATGAGTTTATCAGCGGCTTGGTGAAAAACTATACACCCCGTATAGCCGAAGACGCCGCCATGCTCGAAGCCTACGCCCGCAAGACTGCCGGTGCCGATTTCCAACTGGAAGCCTGGGACTGGGATTATTATGCAGAGAAATTGCGTGCTGAGAAATTCGGTATCGACGAAAAAACCATCAGCGAATACTTCGTACTCGACAGCGTAGTCAAGAACGGCATCTTCTACATGGCCAACAAGCTGTACGGATTGACCTTTAAGGAGCGTACCGATCTGCCCGGTTATCAGACCGATATTCATGTTTATGACGTGTTTGATGCCGATGGTTCCAAAATGGCGATCTTCTATACCGACTACTATCGTCGCGACACCAAAAGCGGCGGTGCCTGGATGGGTAACTGGGTCGAGCAAAGCCATCTGCTTAACACCCGTCCCGTTATCTATAACGTCATGAACATAGAAAAACCTACAGAAGGGCAACCTGCACTGGTTTCATGGGATCATGTAACGACTATATTCCATGAGTTCGGACACGCGTTGCATGGACTTTTTGCCAATCAAAAGTATCCGATGCTCTCAGGTACCAATGTTGCGCGCGACTTTGTTGAAATGCCTTCGCAATTCCATGAACACTGGGCTTCTTATCCCGAAATTTTCGACAACTATGCAAAACATTACAGCACCGGAGAGCCAATGCCTGCCGAGCTGAAAACCAAATTTATGGAGTCTCTGACATTCCTTTCCTCATATTCGTTGGGTGAGAATATGGCCGCCGTTACTTTAGATATGGGTTGGCATAAACTGACAGCAGAGGATAAGAAAGTGCAGGACGTAACCGCCTTCGAAGAAGAAACGCTGAAAAAAGCCGGTCTTTTGAACCGTCAGGTGCCACCTCGCTATCGCAGTTCATATTTCCGTCACATCTGGAGCAACGGATATTCTGCCGGATACTACGCTTATTTGTGGAGTGAAGTGATGGATCAGGATACTTATATCTGGTTTACCGAAAATGGTGCATTGACCCGTGAAAACGGAGATAAACTTCGCAAGTACCTGCTTTCTATCGGTAACACCCGCGACTTCAACGAAGCCTTCAAGGAATTTACCGGCAAGGATAAACCCGATGTAAACAGTCTGTTGCGCGGTCGCGGTATCATTAAATAGAAACCTCTGCTGCAAACAGAGACCAACCATAGCACAGGGGGGGGGTGTCAAAACATGGAATTGGGAGAAGTTCCCTTTCATATTGAGAGTTACCACCCTTTCTAATCAAATAAAACAATCGCTATCATTGAGTTTTCAGCTCTTTGATAGCGATTGTTCTTTACAAATGATAATTGATTTAGGGAGAATGGAGTTTTGACACAGCCCCTTTTAGGTGCATCGGAATCCTTAAAGTACAAGGTGCTAAGACTAAGGCTCAAGGGAGCGTACTGAAGTACGTAACCGAAGCCGGATGTCGCAAGCAACGCAGACATTTTCCGCATGATGACACACCGTCTTTTTATTTGTCGTGGCAGAAAGATTTCGGAAAGCAGGAAAAAACAGATATTAAAGTCATATATATATGGATTTTTAGTCTGAAGAAAGAAGTAAAATGAATGAATTATCATTTTTTTTCCTTAATATGCTTTTGTTTCTGCTTTATTGGACTATCTTTGCGTAAACGAAGAAGTTTTAGTACAAAACAGACATGTTTTTTTGCAGCTTTCAACTCCGGTTTCGGGAAATCCGGCCGGTGAGCGACAAGAAATCTGTACTGTTTAATTTTTTTATTAAAAATCACTTAGAAGGATAATAATTCTATTCATTTAATACAAACTATCTTATGTGGCTTAACAAATCTTCGATTGGAAGGAAATTCCTGATGAGTATTTCGGGGCTGTTCCTTTTTATCTTTCTTGCACTGCACGGCTCGCTTAACCTGATGGCAGTGTATGATGCGCTGCACGTCGAGAACGGTCAACTGACAACGCATCTTTTCAACCAGATTGCCGAATTCATGAGTACCAACCTGCTTGTTCAGATTATGGTACCTGTTCTGGCTTTGGGTTTTATTGTACATATTATATATGCTACGATTCTGACCCTTCAAAACCGTAAAGCGCGCGGTAACGACAGATATGGAGTAAGTTCAAAAACTCCTATCCCATGGAACTCTCAAAATATGTTTGTTCTGGGTGTTATTGTCTTAGGCGTATTGGTGCTTCACTTGTACAACTTCTTTGCAGATATGCAGCTCAAAGAATGGATGGGAAAGGAAGCCGCTCTGGGCTTTAATAAAATTGTTGAAGTTTTTGCCAATCCCGTTTACACCTGCATTTATCTGGTTTGGCTGGTGGCATTGTGGTTCCACCTTACTCACGGTTTCTGGAGCGCTTTTCAGACCATCGGCTGGAACAACGCCATTTGGTACAAACGTCTCAAAGTAATCGGTATCGTGCTTGCCACCATATTGGTGCTCAACTTTGTTATTGTGGCTGTTTATTTCGGTTTCATTTACAACGGCCCCGTATATTAACCTGCAAAGATGGCTTGCCATCTGTAATCGGTAAGTATTAACCTCAAGAGAACATTCAATATTATGAGCCAAATAGATTCTAAAATCCCTGCCGGGCCTTTAGCCCAAAAGTGGACGAATTATAAAAACAATCAAAAGTTGGTTAACCCTGCCAACAAGCGTCGATTAGATATTATCGTAGTGGGTACCGGTTTGGCCGGAGCTTCGGCTGCAGCCTCTCTGGGTGAGTTGGGTTTCAACGTTATGAACTTCTGCATTCAGGACTCTCCTCGCCGTGCACACTCCATTGCCGCACAGGGAGGTATCAATGCTGCTAAGAATTACCAAAACGACGGCGACTCTGTTTACCGCCTCTTCTACGACACCATCAAGGGAGGCGATTACCGTGCACGTGAAGCGAACGTGTACCGTCTGGCAGAAGTTGCCAACGAAATTATAGACCAGTGCGTGGCACAGGGTGTTCCTTTTGCCCGCGAATACGGCGGTACACTGGCCAACCGCTCTTTCGGCGGCGCTCAAGTATCGCGTACATTCTATGCCCGCGGTCAGACGGGGCAGCAGCTTCTTCTGGGTGCCTACTCCGCTCTGAGCCGTCAGGTGGGTAAAGGTGCTGTAAAGCTCTATACCCGTTATGAAATGGTAGACCTCGTGATTATCGACGGACGCGCACGCGGCATCATCGCACGCAATCTGATTACAGGTAAACTCGAGCGTTTTGCCGCTCATGCCGTCGTTATCGCCACCGGCGGATACGGAAACGCATTCTTCCTTTCCACCAACGCTATGGCTTGTAACGGATCGGCCGCCTGGCAGTGCTATAAGAAAGGTGCATACTTCGGAAACCCCTGTATGGCACAGATACATCCCACCTGTATCCCGATGCACGGCGATTATCAGTCCAAACTGACCCTGATGTCCGAATCTTTGAGAAATGACGGACGTATCTGGGTGCCAAAGAAACTGGAAGATGCCAAACGCCTGCAAAGCGGAGAAATCAAAGGTCACCAGATTCCCGAAGAAGACCGTGACTATTATCTGGAACGTCGCTATCCGGCTTTCGGTAATCTCGTGCCCCGTGACGTAGCCAGCCGTGCCGCCAAAGAGCGCTGCGATGCCGGCTATGGGGTCAACAACACCGGTTTGGCCGTATTCCTCGATTTCGACGATGCCATCAGACGTTTGGGTAAAGATGTGGTAGAGGCTCGTTACGGCAACCTCTTCCAGATGTACGAGAAAATCACCAATGATAATCCGTACCAAACGCCGATGATGATTTATCCGGCTATTCACTATACCATGGGTGGTATTTGGGTGGATTACGAGCTGCAAACCACGGTTCCGGGACTCTTTGCCATCGGCGAGGCCAACTTCTCGGATCACGGTGCTAACCGCCTCGGTGCTTCGGCTCTCATGCAGGGTCTGGCCGACGGTTACTTCGTATTGCCTTACACCATTCAGAATTACCTCTCCGACCAAATTCAGGTGCCCCGTTTCAGCACAGACCGTCCGGAGTTCGACGAAGCGGAGAAGCATATCAACGACCGTATCCGGCACCTCATGACCGTTCAGGGACACCGTTCTGTGGACAGTATCCACAAAGAACTCGGTCACATTATGTGGGATTACGTAGGTATGGGTCGCGATGCCGAAGGTCTGAAAAAAGGTATCGAGAAACTCAAAGAGCTGAAAAAAACGTTCTGGAAAGAAGTACATATTCCCGGCCGTGCCGACGATTTGAATATCGAGCTGGAGAAAGCGCTGCGTTTGGCCGACTTTATCGAAATCGGCGAATTGATGGCTCACGATGCTCTGGATCGTGAAGAAAGCTGTGGCGGTCACTTCCGTTTGGAACATCAGAGCGAAGAGGGCGAAGCCAAGCGTGATGATGAAAACTTCTCTTATGTGTCCTGCTGGGCATACCAGGGTGAAGATCAGGATCCGATCATGTACAAGGAGCCTTTGATCTATGAAGAAACAGAGCGCAAACAGCGTAACTATAAGAATTAATCACTAATTATCTGAAAAGCAATGGACCAAAATATAAATATCAAGGTTAAAGTTTGGCGTCAAAAGAGCGCCAAAGAAAAAGGCCACTTTGAAGTCTATGAGCTCAAAGAGGTTTCGCAAAGCGCTTCTTTCCTGGAGATGATCGACATCCTGAACGAGCAGTTGATCAACGAAGGCAAAGATCCCGTGGTTTATGACCACGACTGTCGTGAAGGTATCTGCGGTATGTGTTCGCTCTATATCGACGGACACCCCCACGGCCCCGACACCGGTATCACAACCTGCCAGTTGCATATGCGTCACTTCAACGATGGCGATACGATCACCATCGAGCCGTGGCGTTCGGCCGGTTTCCCTATCATCCGTGACTTGATGGTAGACCGCACCGCTTACGACAAGATTATTCAGGCCGGAGGTTTCGTCTCTGTGAATACGGGAGGTACGCCCGATGCCAACTCCATCCCCGTGCCTCGCCACAAGGCCGAGGCTGCCATGGATGCTGCGGCCTGTATCGGCTGTGGTGCGTGTGCTGCAGCCTGCAAGAACGGATCGGCCATGCTCTTCGTTTCAGCCAAGGTAAGCCAGTTGGCTCTGCTGCCGCAAGGACGTGTGGAGGCTGCAAGACGCGCCAAAGCCATGGTTGCCAAGATGGACGAACTGGGCTTCGGTAACTGTACGAATACTCGTGCATGCGAACTGGAATGCCCAAAAAATATCTCTGTGAGCAATATTGCCCGATTGAACAGAGAGTTTATTGCGGCCAAATTTTGCGACTAACAGTATAAATAAACAATTATCCCCCGTGTACCGCCTGTATGCGGGGGATTTTTTAATGTGCTTTTGTCTTTGCCGGGCATGGCACCGTTGATAATTTTCACGTAAAAATCTTTCCGTATGCCTGCAAAAAAGAAACCCAATGGAGAAAAAGGGTGCAAACAAAATCAATGTATGATACCGGAACCTTCGCTCCGCAGACTTCCATGGTATCTGTCTTATGCCAAACTGCTTTTGGCCGAGGGGCAAAACAGTGTGTCATCCACACAGATTGCGCAGGGCGTAGGCGTAGACAGCTCTTTGGTGGCAAAAGATCTTTCGTATGTAAACCTTAAGGGCCGTACCCGTATCGGCTACCGGACGGAAGAGATGGTGGAAGTTTTGGAGAATTTTCTCGGTTTTACTGAAAATCACAGAGCTTTTCTCTTCGGAGTCGGTAACCTCGGAGCTGCTTTGCTGGAGGATCGCGGTCTAAGACAGTTCGGCCTGGAGATTGTGGCGGGCTTTGATGTGAATAGCCAGGTAATCGGTACCCGGATAGATGAAATTCCTATTTTCTCGATGGACGATCTTGCGGAGCAAGCCGAACTTCATCCCGAGGTCCATATCGGTATCCTTACCGTTCCTATCCAGACAGCACAAGCCGTAACGGATCAGCTCATCGAGTGCGGCATCTATGCCATCTGGAACTTTACGCCGTATCGTATTTCCGTTCCTGAAGGTGTGGTGGTTCAAAACACTTCGATGTATGCCCATCTGGCATTGATGTTCAACCGTATGAAATGCGGTTTGCATACCCACTGATCCGCACAAATTGCACTCCGTTCTCTTATGAAAATAATCTGTGTGGGGATGAATTATCCGGCCCATACCCGTGAGATTACTCCGATTATCGGTCATACTTCATCCACTGTAGATACCGAGGGTGAAGAACCGGTTCTTTTCACCAAGGGAGATACGCCACTGCGTACCGGTTTTCCTTTCTTCATACCCGATTTTGCAGACCGGTTCGACTACGAAGCCGAAGTAGTCGTGCGCATCAGCCGCGTGGGTAAATATATTGCAGAGCGATTTGCCCACAGGTACTATAAAGAGGTAACGATCGGGATAGATTTTACAGCCCGTGATTTACAGCAGAAATTAGTGGCCAAAGGCTTACCATGGACACTTGCCAAAACTTTTGACGGCAGCGCAGCTTTGGGAGACTGGATGGATAAGGATGCTCTCGAATACGATCTGCAGGAACTGCCTTTTCGTCTCGACATCGATAACCGGACAGTGCAGGAGGGCAATACACGCGATATGATTTTCAGTATAGACCGTTTGGTGAGTTACGCCAGCAGATTCTTTATGCTCAAGACAGGCGATATGATTTTTACCGGCACTCCTGCCGGGGTAGGCCCCGTACACATCGGCCAACATCTGACCGGCTATTTGGGAGAGCATCGTCTTCTGGATCTCGATATCAAATAAAACGCTGTTTATATCCTTTCTCCAATAGGCATCTTTTTACATTGCCGAAAGGTTTTGCAAAACCGTTATCCAAATAGAGAAAACGCTCTTTCTGCAACGTCTTTTCTCTTTGTATATTTTCCCTTTTCTTCTGTCTTTTTAGGGGTCTTTTGTTGTGGTCTATAGTTTTATGATGAGAGGCTCTGCCTGATGGTTCAAAATTCTTCAGCCAACGGATAAAAATCCGTAGCGCAATGGATTTTCAACGAAGTTAACTTGGATTTTTTTTCTTTGCCTGAAGAATTTTCAACCATCAGGCAGAGAATTTTTCAGTACACGTCAACGTCAGTACACGTCACTCCTTTTTTCAGTACACGTCACACACACATCAGTACACGTCAAGCTTTTCTTTATCCTGAATTTAATGCTTAGACACTTTTATTTATGAGAAAAAGACGTCTCTCCCGTTACCGGAAAACATATCTCGGCAAAAGAGACTGTTAAAGAGAAATATACACCGGACGTTTTCATACAGGGAATAACGAAGATTTACTACATTTGTCTAATTAAGCAAACTTGCCATTAACCGATGCTATACAATAGAATATTTATTCGTTTTTTCTTAGCCGTTTTATGCCTGTCCGGTATCCTCGGCATACGGGCAAACAAAGCAAACGCCCAAAGAAAAACATCGAAAAAATATACGCTGATCCTCGACCCCGGACACGGGGGGCATGACCCCGGAGCCATCAGCAACGGGCTGAGGGAAAAAGATGTGGTACTGAAAGTGGGAACGATGGCGGGTAAAATGATCGAACAGCGACATCCCGACGTCCGTGTGCTTTTCACCCGTAGCACAGACCGTTTTATCGGTCTGCAGCAGCGGTGCAACTTCGCCAACGACAATAAAGGCGATGTTTTTATGAGTATTCACTGCAACAGTGCCGGCTCCCGATCGGCACGCGGATCGGAAACATACGTGCTGGGGCTGGAAAAATTCAATCAGAACCTCGGCGTAGCCATGAAAGAAAACAAGGCAATGCTGCTGGAAGAAGATTATAAAACCACCTATCGCGGATTTGATCCGACAAGCAGCGAAAGCTACATCATGTTCAGTATGATTCAGAACAGATTTTTGGACCAAAGTATCTATCTGGCAGAAAGTATCGAAAACAATTTTGGCAACAAGCGTCCCAGCCGCGGTGTCAGGCAAAATGTTTTTTGGGTGCAGGTTTACAGTGCCATGCCAAGCGTATTGATAGAGCTGGGTTTTCTCTCCAACAAAGAAGAAGCGAGGTACCTCGGTTCAGAAAAAGGCCAGCGTGAAGCGGCAGGGGATATAGCCAATGCTTTTTCCAGGTATTACTCACGGTTCATGAACAAAGAGGGCAAGCAGGTCGCCGGGGAGACTGCGGTCGAAGAGCAGGAAACACCTCGCGAAGAAGCACCGGAACAAACGATCGACAATCAGGAAGAGGATGAAGCCGCAGAGCCAACCGTAAAGACATCTAAAAAGACGCCAGAAAAGGAAATAAAAAAAGAACAGGTTCCGGAAAAAGGCACCCGCTACCGAGTGCAGTTTATGGCATCCAAAAAGAAAATCCCCATAAACAGCAAAGAGTTTTCAGGTATCCGGCAGAAAATAACCCGCGATCAGGGACAATCGATTTACCGCTATATGGCAGGAGACACCGGTTCTCTGAAAGAGGCCAAGCAACTTTGCAGGCAAATCAGAAAGAAACATCCTAAAGCTTTTATTGTTGTTTATAAAAGTGGGAAACGAACACAAGAAATCTACAATCTATAGTCCTAATTAATAAAAAGCACGATGAGAAACATCAACACGCTTAAAATCGGGATTCTCACGCTGGTGGCGTTGGGATTGCTCTTTTTTGGTATCAAATTTCTGAAAGGGATTAATATCTTCAGTTCAGAAACCCCCTACTATACGACTTTCAGTAAAGTCAACGGGCTTACCGTATCCACCCCCATCCTGATCGAAGGATATAAAGTGGGTGTGGTTCGTAAAATGGATTTCGACTTCGAAAATAACAGAGGAATAAAAGTAGAACTCAGTATCAACAAGAAAGTCAAATTGCCCAAAGACTCCAAAGTACGCATCAAACTCAATCCGCTCAGCGGAGCCGATCTTATCATTGAAATGGGCAAAAGCCCGGAGTATTTAGAATCGAGAGGTGAATTGGAGGCGATCAACATGCAAACAGATCTGATGTCTATTGCACAGGAAAAGATTTTACCCATGATCGACAGCCTGATGCCGCATATAGACTCGATGGTTCGCGGTGTGAACAGGCAAGTGAACAATCCCGACATTGCTGAAGCTGTAGGATACATACGTAACACAACGAAACAAATTGAAGAGCTGGCCAAGGCATTGCGTGTGACCGGAGAACGCCTTCCGCCGGTCATTGCAAATATCGAGCAGGTGTCCGACAATGCCATTAAAATTACGAACGACATTCAGAACTCCGATATTAAGGTTTTAATCAAAAACATAGAAGAGACAACGAACAATCTCCGGTTGGTTACGGAGCAGCTTAAGGATACCAAAGGCACAGCGGGTAAACTGCTCAACGATCCGGGGTTGTACGATCGATTGAATGCCATGGTAAACAGCGCAGACAGCCTGCTTAGCGATATTAAGAAAAATCCTAATCGTTACGTACACTTCTCTGTTTTCTAAAAAATCGTTGTTGTATGCTCAATGCCACCACGAAAAGAGTTCTAATTACCGGAGCCAGCGGTTTTATCGGCGGCTATTTGGCGGAAGAAGCATACAAACGGGGATACGAAGTATGGGTTGCGGTTAGAAAAAACAGTAACCGCTCACGTTTGACACAGCCGGGATTACATTTCATAGAAATAGATTACCGTTCGGAAAAAGCTGTTGCCAGGCTTGCCAACGAAACGGCACCAACCGCCGGAGAACCCGCATGGCACTATGTGATACACAATGCGGGGATCACCAAGGCTAAAGATGCTAAAGAATTTGTTCGCATCAATGCCGAACAGACAGGACGCTTTGCACGCGGACTGGCTGCAGCTGCTGTTCCGCCGGAGCTTTTCCTCCTGATGAGCAGTATGGGGAGCTATGGCCCCCCTGCGGGAGCGTATGAGCCGCTCAAAAGCAGCCAACAGCAAAAACCGGCGAATGCTTACGGCAAAAGCAAACTGCTTTCCGAACGTGAGGTTACCGACAGTGGCTTGCCCTATATCATACTACAGCCCACAGGGGTCTACGGTCCCGGAGACCGGGACTATCTTCTGAGCCTGCAAGCCATCGCCAAAGGTTTTGATTTCATCACCGGCCCCAAACCTCAGTTACTGACATTCATCCATGCCGGAGATGTGGCGAGGGCTGCGCTTTTCCTGCTCGAGCAACCTGAGGCACAGGGCAAAAGCTATATAATCAGCGACGGCAACAGCTATACGGATATCGAGTATGGCAAACTGGCACAGGAACTGCTGCAAAAAAAACATGTACTGCATCTTCGCTGTCCGCTCGGTATTGTGCGGATAGCCTGCCAGATAGGAGAATGGTGGGGACGTTTGACAGGCCGCCTCTCTCCTCTGAACAAAGACAAGTATACCATTTTGAGCCAGCGAAACTGGCTCTGTGACGCCACCCCGCTCTTCGAGCTGGGTTTTACCCCCAAGTATGACCTGCGCAGCGGACTTAAAGAAACAATAAACTACGCTAAAGAAAAAGGTCTTTTGTAACACCGGAGGTATATCGGAGTATCGATGATCCGGTAATTTTTTACCTTTCTAATTTTTGACAGCTATGAAATGGATTAAGAAAAATAACGATACCGGAAATTTCGATGACCGCAGAGGTCGTGTCAGTTCCAAGAATGTTTTGGGCGGTATCGGAGGTATCATCGTTTTATTATTGGCTCTCTTTTTAGGGCAAGACCCGGGCAAACTGCTGGAAATAGCCAATACGGCCATGGGCGACCGTGCCAAAGAAGAAACCATAGACCCCGGTCGTGCGCATGAATATGAAGAGTGGAAAGATTTCACACTCAACGTCTTTAACAGTTGTAACGATGTCTGGACAGATATTTTCAACAAACAGTTAAACAAAAACTATGAGAAACCGACTTTGGTGGTTTACACCGACCAGACTCACTCGGGATGCGGCGGGGCAATGGCACAGATGGGGCCGTTTTACTGTCCGGCGGATATAAAAGTATACATAGATCTTTCCTTCTTTAAGGAGCTATCCGAACGTTTCAAAGCTCCGGGAGATCTGGCCATGGCATACGTTACGGCTCACGAGGTGGGACATCATGTGCAAAAGCTGTTGGGTATTCTGGACGCATTCCATAGCCAGCGCGGAAAAATCAGTCAAAAAGAATACAACAAACTGAATGTAAAAGTAGAGTTGCAAGCCGATTTCTTCGCCGGGCTTTGGGCACACTATGCACAAAAAATGGGCATCATAGAATTGGAAGAGGGAGATTTGGAAGAAGCCCTCAACGCAGCCAATGCAATCGGTGACGACACGCTGCAAAAAGCAGCCAACGGAAGGGCAGCCCCCGATACCTTTACACACGGCACATCGGCTCAACGGATGACATGGTTCAAGAAAGGATTTCTGACCGGCGACTTCCGTCAGGGCGATACCTTCAATGATCCCTCATTAAACTGATTATACCAAATGGCAAAAGGGGAGCCCCTTCCGGCTCTCCTTGTTCATAAAATAAAAAAGCCGGAAGCATGGATGAAATCCGCAAAATGCCACCTCTGAGCGCAAAGCAAGAAGCCACAGGCAGAATCAAAAGCAATGATCGGCCGCACATTCCATAAAAAGAGCCCTGAAACACACATCTTTCGGAACCACAATATTTTTTATACCTTACAAGAGTATACTCTTTATAGAAACCACGCTGTGGTCTTCTTAAAAAGTTTTTAAGTACTAACATCCAAAACACAAGAAGATAATGAGCAAGAAGTTTCCCTACGTCGAGCGAGATGAGAGTTGGATGTATTTCAACAAACGCATATTGCTGGAAGCCGGCCGAATAGATGTGCCGCTACTCGAAAAGCTTAATTATTTAGGAATCTACTCAAATAACCTGGACGAGTTTTTTCGCGTTCGTGTAGCCTCCTTGCGCCGTATCATGGAGTATAACGGGAAAGATCTGCCGAAAGGAACCAAAACCCGCACCGAACAGACCCTCAAAACCATCACAAAACTCAATGCCGAATATTCCAAGATATTCGAACACACCTTCTCCCAACTGAAACAGGAGCTGGAAAAAGAACATATTCACATTATCAACGAACAACAGTTGACTCCACAGCAGAGGGAGCAGGTGCTGGCTTTCTATACAGCCAACCTGAACGGCAGTACGAATCCGATCTTTTTGGAAAAAATTTCATTCTCCCCAAAGAATTTCAAAGAAACGCTTTACCTGGCAGTAGAACTGACCAATGGAAAATCGTTGAGCAAGATGAAAAACAGAGAGACGGCCATCATCGAAATACCGGTAAAAGAAGTCGGACGCTTTATCCGCCTTCCGGATGAAGACGGCGAAAGCTACATCATGTTTTTGGATGATGTGATACGCTACTGCCTGCCGTACATCTTCACCGGACTGGACTACACCTACTATGAGGCCTACACTTTCAAGTTTACCAAAGACGCCGAAATGGAATTCGACCGCGATCTGCACAGCAGTGTACTGGAAAAAATCAGTGCCGGTCTGCAAAAACGCAAGCGCGGCGAAGCAATTCGGATGGTTTACGATGCCTCCATGCCTCGAAGCATCCAACATAAACTGTATGAGGCTGCCGCATTGGTAAAAGAGGATACCCTTGTGCCGGGCGGACGTTACCACAATATGCGTGACTTGATGAGCTTTCCCGACTGCGGACGTTCGCAGCTCAAATTCGCACCGCAACCACCGCTGATCTTCGACAAACTGCAATATTCGGACAGCATTCTGTCCCAAATACTGCATAAAGATCAAGGGTTGCATTTTCCCTATTACAACTTCGAGCATCTGGTCAGAGTATTGCGCGAGGCTGCTATCAGCAAAGATGTAAAAGCAATTAAAATCTCATTGTACAGGGTAGCCAAAAACTCCAAAATCATCAAGGCGCTCATTGCGGCGGCACAGAACGGAAAACATATCACAGCTGTGGTAGAGTTGCTGGCACGCTTCGACGAAGCGAGCAATATCTCCTGGAGTCATAAAATGAAAGAAGCCGGAATCAACGTGGTCTTCGGACCGGAAAAATTAAAAATACACTCCAAACTTATCCATATTACCACCGTACACGGCGATATTGCCTGCATCGGCACCGGCAATCTGCACGAAGGTACGGCGAACGTCTATACAGACTATATGCTGATGACGGCAAATAAAAATATCACATCCGAAGTGAGCAAAGTTTTCGATTTTATCGAGAAACCGTTCATGAACGTGCACTTCAAGGAACTCATCGTATCACCCAACGAAATGCGCAAAAAATTCAACATGCTCATCACTCGTGAAATCAAAAACAGTCAGGAGGGCAAACCCGCATACATCAAAATCAAAACAAACCACATCGTAGATGAAAAGATGGTGGCCAAGCTCTACCGTGCATCACAGGCCGGCGTGCAAATAGATCTCTGTGTGAGGGGCAACTGCTCGGTGGTACCGGGAGTACCTGGAGTGAGCGATAACATCCGCATCAATGCCATCATAGACCGTTATCTGGAACACTCTCGCATCTATATCTTCTGCAATGGAGGCGACGAACGTATATTCATCGGTTCGGCAGACTGGATGGCTCGCAATTTGGATCGACGTATCGAAGTGGTAACTCCCGTTTACGATAAAGATTTGAAAAAAGAACTTAAAAACATCGTACAGGCAGGGCTGGACGATACCAGTCAGGGACACTGGGTAAACACCAACAACGGAGATCCTAAACGAATGACCGCACCGAAGCCTCTCTTCCGTTCACAAACGGCTCTTTATGAATTTTACCGAAAAAAACAACAAAAACATAATCATGGATAAAGTCAACTACGCTGCCATAGACATCGGTTCGAACGCAGTACGCCTGCTTATCAAAAGCGTCAACGAACCGGACGCTGTGGAGCCTCTGAGCAAAGTGCAACTGCTACGCGTTCCTTTACGATTGGGCGGCGATGCTTTCACCAAAGGAAAAATCAGCAAGAAAAAATCGAAACAGCTGATCAGTCTGATGAAAGCCTACAAAGAGATCATGAGTATTTACGATGTGAAAGAATACAGAGCTTGTGCCACATCCGCCATGCGTGACTCAAGCAACGGGAAAAAACTGGTGGAAGAAATCCGCGAAAAGACCGGCATTGCCATCGAGATCATCGACGGTGAGGAAGAAGCCAGACTGCTTTCCGACGACCGGGTGGAAAAGATTACGGCCCGGGGCGGTCATTTTCTATATGTAGACGTAGGAGGGGGCAGCACAGAGTTGAATCTGGTATCGGAGGGACAACTCGAATGGTCAAAATCCTTCAATATCGGCACGGTGCGTCTCCTTAGCGGCATGGTTAATCCTGCAGAAAAAGAAGCGTTTATCCAATTTTTGGAAAAAGTATCGGCAAAATACCCGGAGGTAAACATCATCGGAACAGGAGGCAACATCAACAAACTCATCCGGCTGGCTGCTCCCGACCGGTGCACGGGGCAGATAAACCTGCTGCCGGCAGAAAAACTGCACAGTATAACCGAAGATCTGAAAAGATATACCACCCGGCAAAGAATGGCTCGCTACAATCTCAAACCCGACCGGGCAGACGTCATCATACCGGCAGCCGATATCTTCATCAGTATCGTGGATCATCTCAAGGCCCCGGGGGTGCTGGTTCCGATTTCGGGATTGGCCGATGGCATCATAGACTCTATTTATCTGAAGGATAAAAAGAAGGACTAAAAAATATGAGCCGTTTTTCCCGATTCCTCTTTTTAACGGGTTTGACTATCTTTGAAAAAAATTTACACACCATAACAGGCTATAGAAATGGAAGAAGATAAAGAAAACAAAGACAGTGTAAGCATTAATTTGGATGACAGTCTTGTAGAAGGTGTTTACAGCAACCTGGCCATAGTTATGCACTCACAGAGCGAGTTTATCCTGGACTTTATCCGTCTGCTCCCTCATCAGCAACAAAGTCGTGTAAAAAGCCGCATCGTAATGTCTCCGGACAATGTTAAGCGTTTGGCTCATCTGCTACTGAAAAATATCGAGGATTACGAGCAAAACTTCGGCGAAATCCATCTGCCCGAAATGAGCACCAACAAAGGCGACGGAGCAGAGTTCCAATTTTCAAAACATCTTAAAGGTGAAGCCTGACAAACAGACTTGGCGCATCACTGCATTTTAACCGGTTTATCGAACCCTAATCCTTATTTTGAAAATCAATCACCTCTAAACGGCACAGCCACATACAAAAATGATCCATATCATCATAGAACGTTCTCTACCCTACATCGCAGGAGTAGTTGAACGGTTTGCACAAGTCACTTACCTCGACCACACCGAGTTCACTCCCGAAAGTATCGCGGATGCAGATGCTCTGATCATACGCAGCATTGTCAAATGTACTCCCGAACTGTTGAAAGGAAGTAAAGTGAAAATGATTGCCACGGCCACTGCCGGTTTCGACCATATAGATACCCGGTATTGCGAACAAAACGGCATCGCCTGGGCTAATGCTCCCGGATGCAATGCTCTGTCCGTGGCACAATATGTCATGTGTTGTCTGGCAAGGTTAAATATGCGCAACGGGCGGAAACCCGGCCAACAGACATTGGGCATCGTGGGTGTAGGTCATGTGGGCAAGCAGGTTAAACGCCTGGCCGAAGCCATGGGTTATCGGATTTTGCTCTGCGATCCTCCCAGAGCTCTTCAGGAAGGACCTGAGGGGTTCATCGGGTTGGAGGAAATAGCAGGACAGGCCGACATCATAACATTTCATGTGCCGCTAACGAAACCGGAAGAGAGCACACACCCCACCTACCACATGATCGGAACGGATTTTTTGGAGCAGTGTGCCCGCAAACCGATCATTATCAATGCATGCAGGGGAGCCGTTACCGATACCGAAGCTTTACTGGCAGCCAAACGCCGGGGACTGGTGAGTTCTCTGATCACGGACTGCTGGGAAGGCGAACCCGACATCAATGAAGATCTGCTTCGTCTGAGCGACATAGCCACTCCGCACATTGCCGGATTCAGCGCAGACGGCAAAGCCAACGGAAGCCGTATGGCTCTGGCTGCCGTGTGCAAATATTTCTCCATCGATACCCAAGGTTATCCGGAAACGATGCGTCCGGGAGTTCCCATCAACTCCGTCATCGATCTTTCATACGACCACAGCTATCTGATAGAAAGGGCATTGTTGGCCACATTCGATCCCATAGCCACAGACCGTACCCTTCGTCAACGTTACGAAACGTTTGAAGATCAACGAAAAAATTATAACTTTCCAAGAGAGATGAGCGCTTTTATCGTGAAAGGAGTGCCTCTCGAACTGGAAAAACAGTTTGCGGCATTGGATTTCAAGGTAGAAGTTGCTCCAAGTGAAACAACAACACAGGAACAACATGAGAATTAGACACCCCAGAGCACAACGCATCATTATCATGGGCGCCACTTCCGGTATAGGCATGGAAGCAGCACGCTACCTGATACGTTTCAGACCCTACACCATCTTGGGGTTGGCAGGACGAAACGAAGAGGCGTTGAATGAGCTCAAAGAATTAGCTCCCAACCGTGTGCATACCCAACACATCGACGTAACCAGCTCACACGCTCCGGATGCCCTCCATCTTCTGATCAAAAAGATCGGAGGAATGGATGTTTACCTGCATACGGCCGGCATAGGCTGGGTAAACACAGAACTCATTCCGGAGTTGGAATTGAAAACAATGGCTGTCAACGGTGAAGGATTCGTGCGGATGATTACTGCCGCCTATAACTATATGGCAGCACACAGAGGAGGTCGTTTGGCCGTGATTACTTCAATTGCCGCAACTCGCGGTCTGGGTGCCATACCGGCTTACTCCGCAACCAAGGCTTTCCAGCAAAAATATCTGCAAGCCCTGAGCCAGCAATCGGCTATCAGACACAGCCGTGTGAGGATCACCGACATCAGACCGGGTTTTGTAGACACCCCTCTGCTGAAAAACAGGCGTTTCCCCATGCTTATGGATGCAGGACAGGTGGCACGACGCATGATACACGCCATCGAAAACGGACGCCGGTGCATCACCATCGACAGACGCTACGCCGCCTTGGTTCTCGGCTGGTCGCTTATCCCCGGCTGTATTTGGGAAAAATTACCGGTCAAGCCTTAGGTTGAAACTCTTTCGTGAGAGTTTCTTCAAGTTGGCCCGGATTTTAACTTCTTCAGGCGCAGAGATTCCACATTCTGCGCCTGTTTTTTCAACTCCTCCCATCCATTGCTCATATATAAAGAATATCCTTCCGTACGGAAATGTATCGGCAAAAGAAACCTCATACTCGAAATGAAAAATTACGTCTTTGTAAAACAGCAAGTAAAAAAGTACCTTTGTATTTAAGAGTGTATCGACTACACGTGTAGTTACACGGATAATTAAATATTAAATAAGTAAAACAAAACCTGACACAGGCATTAAACGTTTGAGTTTTAGAGGCTTTATGAATATACAACGAATGCGTCTCAATTATCTGAGCTGTTTTCTCTGCATCATACTCCTCCACAGCATATCCGCCAGCGGACAGTTTTCTCTCGGAGGAGCACCTCTGTCATACTCGGTATCCGGAGCGGAAGTACGCGCAAGCGGCATTCAAAGGGAAACATTCAAATTGCCTCCGGTAAACGAAGCCGCGATCGTGGCTCTGGAAGAAACATACAACAAACCGAACATGCGGGTTTTCCCTTTTGCCGTAACGCGAAAGGTAAATCTGACAGGTCATAATGCCGGAGCTATCTATCGTACTCCGGACGGGGAGACATACTGGCGGCTTCGTATTCACAGTTCCGGAGCCCACAGCTTAGGACTAAGGCTGGAAAATTTTTTCATCCCCGAAGGAGGAAAAGTTTTTCTCTACAACGATAAAGGACAGGTGCGAGGAGCCTTTACCGACGAACATAACAATCCCTACAAAACGCTCAATACAGCTCCACTCGAAGGAGATGCAATAACCATAGAGTACAACTTCCCGGCACAAAAAACAAATGCCTCGGTCCGGGATATTCCTTTTACCGTCACAGAAATCTATCATGACTACAAAGGAATCGGAGTTATCTACAAAAATTTAAGGCAAACGGAATCCTCCCATTTTCAGGGAGAACCCTGGTACAACACAGGCTGGAGACAGCTTACCTGTGCACCGAACGTAGCGGCTTTTCCCAAGGTTAAAAACCAGGCTCGCAGCGTGGTCCTGATGATCGTAAATGGAAACTCGGTCTGCACCGGCGCTCTCATCAACAACACGAAAAATGACGGCACGCCCTATGTGCTCACAGCTTCCCACTGTCTGAACGGCAGTTTTTCACACCCCAACGACAAAGCTTTCCGTGACGCATCCGCACGAAGTACCGTATTCTTCTTCGGCTTCCAAAGTCCGGTTCCGGAGATGAGCATCCGTGCCACCGAAGAACTTTCGCTGAGCGGTTCGGAGATCATCGCTTTTAATGAAAGTTCGGACTTATGCCTGCTGCGTATAACAGGGCTTCCGGGAGCTTCATCGCAAAAGCCGGGAACAATACCGGCCTATTATAATGCATACTTTAGCGGTTGGAACAGAAGCCTCACACCTCAAGGGACCTTTATGGGAATACATCACCCCATGTCCAACCTCAAACGTTACAATCAAACAGATGACAAACTCCGGTTAGGGAACTTCTCCGCCGGCACCATTTCCTGGTTCGGACATCACTGGCTTATCGACAGATGGGATTTGGGCACGACCGCCGGGGGAAGCAGCGGATCTCCTCTTTACGACAAAGACGGGCTTATCATCGGAGCACTTACAGGGGGCAGCTCCACTTGTAATTCTCCGTCAAACGATGCCTACTATGCCATCGCCACAACGTGGTCTCCTTCGGCCGATGCAGGCTCGCAAGATATGATTTTAGGCCCCTGGTTAGACCCGGTAAACAGCGGTACCGCTCAATGCCCGGGCTACGACCCTCTGGCCAAACATCCGGTACAACGCCACAGTCATATTATCAAAAATATTTACGGAACGATAATCGAAAGCACCCCGAAGACCAATCGGCCGGAGGGTGTCGGCAATCTCATCGATATTCCCGCCAACAGCCGGGTACTCGGCTTCTATTTCGTAATGGCACCCACAAAAGATTTTTATGAAAACAATTATCCGAAAACGGTATTGGCATTGGCTTCGGATGCAAAGGGAACAGAGGCAAAAGAGCTCTTCAATATATTATTGGGGCAGCCGGGATACAACGCATACGACAAAAAAGACGACGATTTCAAGGATTTCGTACGTTTCGTTCACAAAGATACGATCGAATGGTTTGTTCCTGTAATAACGGACAAAGGCTCAGGCTACGACCTTCCCGGCGGAGGAACGTATCGGGTGAGTCTGGCTTCCGCCAGGAAAGGCCAACCCTTGGGCATCGCTCCGATGAGACTCCCCAACGGCATGAGCACACGCCACAATGCTCTTCACTTAAAAGCAGACGGTAAATGGCTAATGGCCGATCAAGATACCGATCCGTACTCCGGAAGCTACTGGATAGATGTAGTAACCCAGCCGATCCACCCCGTCAGCGATAATCAGCCGGAGCCGGCAACGAAGGAACCGGTACTGATCCAAAGCGATGGGCACCGTTTGGTCATAACCATCACAGACACTGCACAAATGAATCACTTAAAAGCTTTGGGAACGGTCGAACTGTACCACATGAGCGGTATGCGTGTGATCAACCGGAATTTAACAAGTCTGAGAACGTATTTAGACCTTGGCGGCATTGTGCCTCCGGGCGTTTATGTGGCACGTGTAGTGTTCAAAGAGAAGTCGTATACAGAAAAGGTTTCACTTGTTTTTTAGCTACCACGGCACAAACTGTTACCACCATTAAAACAGAAAGATAATCATGTTATTTGATTTCCTCATCGGCATCCTCATCGGTATGTTAGTAGCCGCCCCTATGGGGCCGGTGGGCATACTCATACTTAGAGATACGCTTCATCGGGGAAGAAAAGACGGATTTCTGATGGGGATAGGCGCCTCCATCAGCGATACGATTTACGGTATCATTTCATATCTGGGTGTAGGCCTGGTGCTTAATTTCATCGAGAAAAACGACTCTATCATACGTATTCTGGGCAGTATTCTGATTATCGGTTTCAGTATTCATCTGTATCGCACACCTGTGAAAAAAGTAGTCAATCCGAACAAGGAAAAGAAACTGGACGAGCAAACCGGCTGGCACAAGATAGCCGGAGCTTTTGCAGTAACCATATCCAATCCTCTGATTGTTTTTTTCTTTCTGGCACTGTACTCGCGGTTCAATTTCGTATACGACGGACCGAACACACTGCTCCATATCATACTCGGCATGCTGGGCATAGCTGCGGGCGGCCTGATCTGGTGGACTCTTTTCACTTGGGGAATAGGCAAGTTGCGCAACCACATCAGCATATCGGGTATACACTGGATAAACCGCATTACTGCGCTGATCTTTTCAATCGTCGGTATCATCGGCCTTTTGACCAGCGTTTTAGGAATGATTTGAGTTCCCTTTTTTACACACATTCTAATCAATGGCAAAAAAAACAACAATTCCTTTTTTTGAGGATTGCGAACTGGAAGATCTCACTCGACTGGGTAAAAAATTAGAAACCGCAGGGAAAAGACTTTTCATCAAAAAACGAAACTGGAAAAAACAGTTTCCTTACCAACCCTTAACGGCCGTATCTCTGGCATATAGCCCGCAAGCCTTATATTTACACTTTGTGGTACGGGAAATGACGCTCCGCACACTGGCTGAAAAAGACGGATGCTACGTGCACGAAGACAGCTGTGTGGAGTTCTTTATGCAACCATTCGAAGGGACAGACTATATAAACTTCGAGTTTAACGCTGCCGGTATCTGCTACGCCGCCCATCACATGAACGACACGGCAAGCGTCAAATTTACGCCGGAAGAGTTTGCCCAAATAAAACGCCACACAAAACTTGCAGGACAAAAAATCGAAGAGCAGGAAGGGCCTGTTTTTTGGGAACTGTCGGTATCGATACCATGGCAAACGATGGGGTATCCGCAAGGAATTACTCCGCGCCGATTACGTGCAAACTTTTACAAATGTGCCGATGGCACCGAATATCCTCACTATCTGAGTTGGTCTCCTGTCGATTTGCCTGAACCGAACTTCCATTGTCCGAAATTTTTCGGTTCCTTGAAACTGAAGAAAAGAAAGGGCAAAAGCAACTGACACCCCATAACCGGCCATCTTCTTTTCTGAAAAATAGCGATTGTAATTTGTATGACTTATATTTGTAGGCCTAACTCTAACCTGCTCTTTTTCAAGATGAAAAGTAAGACACAATGGGACGACAAAACCGAACAGTCTCTCAGGGAAGCCGTTGAAACGATGCGACGGGGCGGTATCATTCTGTACCCCACCGACACGGTATGGGGTATCGGATGCGATGCCACGAACAAAGAGGCCGTAGAAAAAATATACAAGCTGAAAAGACGCTCGGACAGCAAATCGATGCTCATCCTCACAGACAGTGAAGCCAAGCTGCCGGGGTTGGTATCCGAACTGCCGGAAATCGCATACGATCTAATCGATGTCAGCGTAAGACCTCTCACCGTTATCTACAGCGGAGCCCGCAACATAGCCCCTAACCTCATAGCAGAAGACGGCTCCGTGGGCATACGTATCAGCCGTGAAGCATGGAGCAAAGAGCTCTGCAAACGCATGAACGTGCCGGTTGTCTCTACTTCGGCCAATATCAGCGGAGAGCCTACCCCTCACTTTTTCGATCAGATCAGCGATGCCATAAAAAAAGGTGTCGACTATATCGCCGACTACAGGCGGGATGATCGCACACCGGCCAATCCCAGCGAGATTATTAAATTAGGCCCTAAAGGAGAAGTAACCATAATTCGAAAATAAACGCTTCTGCAATAACATGACCGCTCCGACCAGATAAACATTATATAACCGGCTTCTG
Source organism: Porphyromonas macacae DSM 20710 = JCM 13914 (assembly GCF_000379945.1). Taxonomy (GTDB): domain Bacteria; phylum Bacteroidota; class Bacteroidia; order Bacteroidales; family Porphyromonadaceae; genus Porphyromonas; species Porphyromonas macacae. The sequence goes on along the minus strand of NZ_KB904124.1, from coordinate 200,134 downwards.
AACTATGAGCTTTTATACGATAAACTCCAAACTGTCAAATTCTTTTGAAAACCTGCTCAGGTGGCGTGAAAAACATCTGGAAGAGCGTTACTTTGTCATTATCCTCAGCTTCATCATCGGGCTGATTACAGCCATTCTGGCATTGTTGCTCAAAACGATGATACACTCCATACAGCACCTGCTGTTCGGCACATTCCAAAGCGATACGATCCTGTACCTCATATTGCCTCCCATCGGCATTTTGCTTACGGCTATATTCGTGCGGTATGTCATTCGGGATGATATCAGCCATGGCGTAACAAAGGTATTGGCATCGCTCTCGCAACGCAAAAGCCGCATCAAGCCTCACAACACCTTCAGTTCTCTTATTGCCAGTACGATTACGATCGGCTTCGGCGGTTCCGTCGGTGCAGAGTCTCCCATAGTGCTGACCGGTGCAGCCATCGGCTCGAATGTGGGGCGCATCTTCCACATGGAGCAGCGCATTCTGATGCTGCTGGTAGGCTGCGGAGCGGCGGGAGCCATTGCCGGTATCTTCAAGGCTCCTATTACGGGTCTGGTTTTTGTTGTGGAGGTATTGCTTCTGGATCTTACGATGAGTTCCATCCTGCCGTTGCTTATTTCATCGGTTACGTCGGCCTCGCTTGTTTATGTGATGACGGATGCCCGGGCTACTTTCAGCTTCAGCCTGACCGATCCTTTTATGATGGATCTGGTTCCGTACATCGTGCTGTTAGGTATCGTTTGCGGACTGATGTCTCTCTATTTTTCCAGAACGATGTTCCGGCTCGAAGGGCGAATGAAACGAATCAAATCGCTGCGTTACCGCTGGTCGGTTTCGGTTCTGATTCTCAGCTTGCTGGTCTTTCTGTTTCCTCCGCTCTACGGCGAGGGCTACAACACGGTGGAAACGTTGCTCGGCGGACAATACAGCACACTGCTGGACAACAGTATTTTTGAATCTTTCGGCGATTCTTACTGGGCGGTATTCCTGTTCCTGCTGCTTGCAGTATTGACCAAAGTGTTTGCTTCTGTAAGCACCAACTCCGGAGGAGGCTGCGGCGGTCTGTTCGCACCCACACTGTTCGTGGGGGCTATTACCGGTTTTCTCTTTGCCTACGGCGCCAACTACTTTCCATTCATACAAGAGTATCTGCCTAATAAGAATTTCACTCTTTTCGGTATGGCCGGTTTAATGGCGGGGGTGATGCATGCGCCGTTGACAGGCGTATTTCTGATAGCCGAACTGACAGGGGGCTACAACCTCTTTCTGCCGCTTATGCTCGTTTCCCTATCCAGCTATGCCACAATACGCGTCTTCATGCCGCACAGTATCTATTCGCTTCGTCTGGCGGAGGAGGGCAAGCTCCTTACGCACTCCAAAGATACGGCGGTACTTACACTGATGAATGTAAACAGCGTTATCGAGCAGGATTTCGAACCTGTTCTTCCGGAAAAGACGCTCGGCGACCTGGTTAAAGTGATAGCCAGCAGCCACCGCAATATGTATCCCGTAGTAGACGAAAACAACCAGTTTCAGGGTGTTGTGATGCTGGATAATATTCGCAACATTATGTTCCGTCCGGAGCTTTATGACCGTTTCAAAGTCAAAAAAATCATGGTCTCTCCTCCGGCCCGGATCAAGCAATCCATGTCCATGGAAAGCATCATGACCATTTTCGATGATACTAAAGCATGGAACCTCCCCGTTATAGACGATGAGGGACGTTATTTGGGCTTTGTGTCCAAATCGAAGATATTCAACACCTACCGTGAAGTGCTGACGGAAACGTTTGTAGGAGACTGATGCCTCTTCCTCTTTTTTTTTGCGAAACATCCGCCGGGATGGTGAACAACGATTTAACGATGAATAAAAAAGATTGTACAATTCTGTTTATGGGCACCGCAGCATTTGCAGTGCCTTCTCTTCAGGCATTGGTGGAAGGCGGCTATAAAATCGGCGCCGTAGTTACCATGCCGGATAAACCGATGGGGCGCGGACACAAATTGCAGGCAAGTCCCGTCAAACAGTATGCGGCACAGCAAGGACTCGAAATCTTGCAACCTGAAAAGCTCACCGATGAGAAATTCCTGAACCGACTGAAAGAGATCGATGCAGATCTGGGTATCGTAGTTGCTTTCCGCATGCTTCCCAAAGAGGTATGGAGTATGCCTCCCATGGGTACTATCAACCTGCATGGCTCACTTCTGCCCCGTTATCGCGGAGCCGCACCGATCAACCGGGCTGTGATCAACGGGGATAAAGAAACAGGAGCTACAACATTCCGCCTCCGCCATGAGATAGACACCGGTGAAATACTCCTGCAAGAAAAGATGAGTATCGGTGATGATGAAACGGCAGGAGAGGTACATGACCGCATGATGACAATAGGAGCCGGGTTATTGCTTCGCACCGTAGACGGTCTGCTGGCCGGAAGCATTACAGGCCTGCCTCAGGAAGAAACAAATGAAAAACCCACACTTGCCCCTAAAATATTCAAAGAAACAGGCATTATAGACTGGTCTGAATCTGCCGAAAAAATACACAATTTGATCCGTGGTTTAGCACCCTCGCCCGGAGCCCGGAGCGAACTTTCGATAGACGGCATGCCACCCGTAGAACTCAAGATACTGGCATCGGAAGAGATTGATTTCGAACATCGCCATACGGGGGTTCCTGTAGGGCATGCCATCAGCTATCAAAATAACATCGAAGTGGTTTGCGGGCGCAATGTACTGCGCCTCAAAACGATACAGCCTCCGGGCAAAAAAGCCATGAAATCGGCCGATTTCCTCAATGGTCTTCGTTCTCGTTAAACACCACACCGGTCTTCAGGCCTTAAGGTCTTCTCCCGAAACAGTATTCCCTCCTTTCAAACATTAAAAAAAGCAGATAAAGAATATATTTTCAACAGAAAATCTTCTTATCCGTCTGTATAAAATACATAACAGTCTTATACTCTGCACATATAGCGATTTTTAGATAACTTTGTGCATTATCATCCGGTTAATTATAACATAATGGAAAAGCAAATCCGCACGGCACTCATCTCTGTCTATCATAAAGACGGATTGGAAGAACTTCTCAGCGCTCTGCACAGCGTAGGTGTTAAATTTATTTCCACGGGAGGTACTCGCAGTTTTATAGAACAACAGGGTTATGAATGTATGGCTGTGGAAACATTGACCAACTACCCTTCGATGCTGGGCGGTCGCGTTAAAACATTGCATCCGGCCATCTTCGGTGGTATCCTCGCCCGTCGCGAACAGGCAGAAGACCGGGCAGAGCTTGCAAAATATCGCATTCCGGATATCGATCTGGTCATTGTGGATCTCTATCCTTTCGAAGATACGGTGACCCGAGGCGGCTCCGAAGAAGAGATTATCGAGAAAATCGATATCGGCGGCATCTCCCTGATCCGTGCGGCAGCCAAAAACTTCCGCGATGTGCTGATTGTCTCCAGTCGTAACCAGTATGCCGGTTTAATCGAATTGATCAACCGCAACCGCGGTATCACCACACTTGCCGAACGCAAGGTTTATGCACGCCGTGCCTTTGCTTGCAGCTCGGCATACGATTCGGCCATTTTCCACTATTTCGACGAGGGCGAACAATATGCTTTCCGCGAATCTTTCGACCAGCCCAAAGTTTTACGCTACGGAGAAAATCCTCATCAGCGCGGCCAATTCTTCGGGAACTTCGAGGATTATTTCGACAAGCTGCACGGCAAAGAAGTTTCTTACAATAATCTTCAGGATATCGACGCCGGGGTGAAACTCATCAGCGAATTCTCCGCTCCCACAATGGCCATCCTCAAGCATAACAATGCTTGCGGCTGTGCCTCTCGCGGCACAATACTGGAGGCCTGGCAAGCGGCTCTTGCCGGAGATCCGGTATCGGCTTTCGGTGGGGTATTCGTGGCTAATACGGCAATAGATACGGCTACGGCAGCCGAAATGGACAAGCTGTTCTTCGAAGTTATCGTAGCTCCCGATTACGACAACGAAGCCCTTCAGCTGCTCACATCCAAAAAGAATCGTATCATCCTCGTACAAAAAAAGCCGTTGCACGAAGCATGGCAATACCGTTCGATGCTGGGTGGCGTGCTGGTACAACAGGTCGACAACCGAACCGAAGGGGCGGAAGACTTCCGTACGGTAACAAACAAAAAGCCTACCGAGGACGAAACAGACGATATGGTTTTTGCCAACAAACTGGTCAAACATACCAAAAGCAATGCCATTACACTGGTCAAAGACAGCCAGCTTTTAGCCTCCGGCGTCGGACAAACCTCCCGTATCGATGCGCTCAGGCAAGCCATAGAAAAAGCACGCTCTTTCCATTTCGATCTGAAAGGAGCCGTCATGGCCAGCGATGCTTTTTTCCCGTTCGACGACTGCGTCCGTACAGCGGCAGAAGCCGGCATATCCGCCATCGTACAGCCGGGTGGCAGCAAAAAAGACCAGGATAGCATAGATGCCTGCAACGAACTCGGCATCGCCATGGTTATAACCGGTAACAGACATTTTAAACATTAGCAAATCACGTTGCCCCCGGGCAACTCCAAACCAAAGAATAAAGAAATGGGATTATTCTCCTTCAGACAAGAATTGGCCATGGACCTTGGCACTGCCAATTCAATCATCATCATGGATGGCAAGATCGTACTGGACGAACCCTCCGTAGTGGCTTTCGACGTACGCACGGGCGAAGTCATAGCCGTAGGCTCCAAGGCTCACGAAATGTATGAAAAAGGCAATGCCAACATACGAACCATCAGACCTCTGAGAGACGGTGTTATTGCAGATTTCAACGGTGCCGAGAAGATGATCAGAGGCATGATAAAAATGATCAATAAAAAGCGCAGCCTCATGGGCTCTTCATCTCTTCGCATGGTGGTGTGCATCCCCTCCGGCAGTACGGAAGTAGAGATACGCGCTGTCCGCGACTCCAGCGAACGCGCCGGCGGCAGGGACGTCTATATGATCTACGAACCCATGGCTGCCGCCATCGGGGTAGGCATCGACATCCTGGCTCCCGAAGGCAATATGATTGTGGATATAGGCGGCGGAACCACCGAGATTGCCGTAATCTCTCTGGGCGGCATTGTCAAAGACCAGTCCATCCGCATTGCAGGAGACGAATTTACCTCCGATATAATGGCCTATATGCGTGAAGCGCACAACATCCGTGTGGGCGAACGCACAGCCGAGCAAATCAAGATCAACGTAGGCTCTGTGCTGCAAGATCTGGAAGAAGTGCCCGAGCCTTATCTGGTATGGGGTGCCGACCAGATGGACACATTGCCCCGGAAGATCATGGTCAACCACCACGAAATAGCGCAGTGCCTGGAAAAATCGATACAGAAAATCGAAGAAGCCATCCTCCGCACACTGGAAGAAACGCCTCCCGCTCTTTACTCCGATATCGTTAAAAACGGCGTTACGCTGACAGGAGGAGGAGCCATGCTCCGCGGTTTGGACAAGCGGCTGACGGAACGTTTCGGCATCGAGTTCCACGTTCCCGAAGATCCTCTGCATGCCGTAGCCAAAGGTACGGGAGTGGCTCTGAAGCATATAGATACATTCAACTTCCTTATTCGTTGATAACAACCCGCCGAGCCGCATATCACCGTACCTTTCCACTCCGGAAGACACGATGGTATGCGTTTCTTCGCAAACATTAACGCGTGTTCTTGCTCTCTCGAAACAGTGCACAAACTACTTGAATTCATACGTACGCACAAACACTGGCTGCTGTTCATCCTGTTGGAGGTAATAGCCCTCCTCATGCTATTCAACAACAGGATGTACCACCGTAGCCTGGGTTTGCTCACAGGCAACTACATCGTGGGGCATATGTCGGAAACTATGACCGAGTGGAAATCTTACCTGAATTTGCGGAAAGAAAACGATGAACTGCTGGAAGAGAACGCGCGCCTGGAACGGCAATATCTGGTACTTAAGCGATATATGGACGATAAGCAGGCCGACAGCATCGTTCCGAATGTCTATATCAGCGACAGCCTCGAAATGCTCGCTCCATACGAATTTCTCACGGCACGCATCGTCAGTATAAACAACCGTATGCACGCCAATGTACACTACATCATCAACAAAGGCAAAGCAGACGGGATCAAAGCGGATATGCCCGTTATGAGCAAAAAAGGCGTTGTAGGCATCGTAACGAACGTTTCCGAGCATTATTCGGTCGTTATCCCGATCATCAACCCCGGACTAAAGCTAAGCTGCAACATTTTGGGACAGGAAATTTCGGGAACGCTTACACGGGTAACGCGCAGCAGCAATATGCTTGCCCTGACGGAGTTGCCGTTACATGCCAGAATAAAAAACGGAGACACCATCGTAACCAGCGGCTATTCGTTCATCTTTCCTCAAAACCTGATGGTGGGCGTTGTGCAAACAGACAGTCTTCCCAACCATGACAGTCAGCGTCAGACATTCAGCAGTTATCCCGTGAAAACGGCAACAGATTTTAACCGGCTGACCTATGTCTACGTCATTCTCAACGAAGGACAGGAGGAAGCCAAAGAACTCAAAAACATATCCCCGGGTCATGCTAAAGAAGTGGATTAAACTGATATTCGTATCGCTCCTTTTTATTGCAGCGCAGGTGTGGTTGTTCAACCCCATCAGTCTATTCCGCTATGCCACCCCGTTTATCTACCCTGTACTTCTTCTGATGTTTCCCATCAATACGGGTACGGGAGCCCTCACTCTTTTCGGTTTTTTCACCGGTTTGGCCATCGATGCCTTAAGCGGTACGCCGGGGCTGCATACATCCGCTTTTACGGCCACGGCTTTCCTTAGAAATACCCTGATAAGACCTTTCCTGGGCGACAACATTCTGGAAGAAGGTACGGTCGGACAAAACATGAGCAACACCCGTTTTTATCTGTTGCTTCTGAAGATACTGGTGGTGCATCTCCTGCTTCTGATGCTGCTGGACGCTTTCAGCCTGTTCGACCCGTTGTACCTCCTGTTGCGTTTCTGTGCCTGTGTTGCTCTGTCTTACATGATCTCCGTAATCATCTTCCTGATTACCGGCTCTTCACACCGTATTTCATAAGCAGAAAAGCCATGGTCAACGACCGCTACTTCAAACGCCGTCACCTGTTTACACTGCTCACGTTAGCCGTTCTGCTCATTTTTACCGCACGGCTGTTCAATCTGCAAATACTCAACAACAACTATAAAGAGCGAGCCAAGCGAAACGCCTATTACTACAAACCCATCTATCCGGCACGCGGTGTTATCTTCGACCGCAACGGCGAACTGCTCGTTTACAACAAGCCCACGTACGACCTGATGGTAACCACCGGCCAGACGGGTGCATTCGATTCGCTTACTCTATGCGATATCCTCAATATCACCCCCGAAGTGCTGAGTAAACGATTTGCAGAAGTAAAAGACCGTCTCAAAAACCCGGGTTATTCCCCCCACACGCCGCAGGTTTTGCTTTCACAGCTCGACGAAACCGAAGCCGGACGGTTTCAGGAGCAGCTCTACAAGTTTCCGGGGTTCACCATCCAAAGCCGGTCTACCCGTCGTTATAAATATCATCATGCGGCACATGTTCTGGGTTATATTGCCGAAGCAAATGTTACCGATATCAAAAAAGACAGCTTGCTCTCGCCCGGAGACTATACGGGAAAGATCGGCGTAGAAAAAAGCTACGAAAAAGAATTGCGCGGGCGCAAAGGCTATGAAGTGCTGCTCAGAGACTCCAGAGGACGGATTAAGGGACAGTTTAACAACGGGCGGAACGATCTGCCTGCCATCAATGGAAACAACCTTACGCTGAGCATCGATGCAAACCTGCAAACACTGGCAGAAAACCTGATGAACGGCAAACGAGGAGCTATTGTGGCCATAGAGCCGGCTACAGGTGAAATACTGGCTATGGTCAGCGCGCCGGGTTATGACCCCGAACTGCTCTCCGACCGCAATAAAGGCGAAAATCATCAAATGCTGGAAGACGCTCCCGGCAACCCGCTCTTTGCGCGTGCCATAATGGGCACTTACCCTCCGGGCTCCACTTTCAAAGCTGCTCAGGCAGGCGTTTTTCTGGAAGAAGGGGTTATTCGCCCGTCGACCCTCTTTTCCTGCTATCACGGCTATCCTGTATTAAGGAACAGACCGGCCTGCCATACGCATGCTTCTCCTCTGGATTTGCCCTCGGCGCTGGCCACCTCGTGCAATGCCTATTTCTGCTGGGGTCTGCGTGCTCTGCTGGAAAACAGGAGCATATACCCTACCGTGCAAGAAGCTTTTGAACACTGGAAAAACCGGATGGTCAGCATCGGCTTCGGCTATCCGCTGAAGGTCGATCTCTACGGAGAAAAGCGTGGCTACATACCCAACAGCAAGGTTTACGACAAAATACATAAGCAACGCTGGACGAGCAGCTCCATTATCTCTATCGCCATCGGGCAGGGAGAAATTCTGACCACCCCTTTGCAGATTGCCAATCTGGCCACAGTCATAGCCAATCGCGGATGGTTTTACCGGCCGCATGTTGTCCGGTCCATAGAAAACAGCACGCTGGATACGGCCTATACGAATAAAAAATATACCACCGTCGACCCCTCGCACTGGGAAACCGTGGTCGAAGGCATGGCACGCGCCGTTACCGGGGGCACCTGCCACGGAGCCAACTTTGCTCCGGGAGTCATCGAAGTTTGCGGTAAAACGGGAACAGCGGAAAATCCTCATGGCAAAGATCACTCGGCATTCATGGGATTTGCTCCGCGCAATAATCCGCAGATAGCGGTGGCTGTCTATGTGGAAAACGGGGGGTTCGGTGCCTATTTCGGAGTGCCCATCGGACGGGTCATCATGGAATATTACCTGAATAAGGGTAACTTGTCCCCCGCTACGGAAGCAATAGCCAGGCGCATGCAGGAAACATCCATTATTTACGGTTTATGGCAAACAAAGCGAACTTTTCTTTAGCCAAACGTGTAGACTGGTTTACGGTCATTCTCTACCTTCTGATGGTAGCAGCAGGGTGGGTGGCTATCTGCGGGGCCTCTTACGACTTCAATCTGTATGCTCTCTTTCAGATGGGTAGCCGTCCTGTTATGCAATTGATTTGGATAGGATTGGCTTTAATCATCGGCTTCGCCGTATTGCTTATAGATACGGATTTCCTCGAAGACATCTCGCCTTTTCTCTACGTTATCATGTTGCTTATTCTGGCTGTCACCATTTTTGTGGCTCCCAATATCAAAGGTTCGCACAGTTGGTTGGTCATCGGCCCCTTACGGCTCCAGCCGGCGGAGTTTTCCAAGGTGACGACGGCTCTGATGTTATCCCGGCAGTTAGGCAAGTACGGATTCAAAATCAAAGGATGGCGCAACTATGCCATGGTCTTTGGCATCATCTGCGCTCCCATGCTCTTAATCCTGCTGCAGAGCGAAACCGGCTCGGCTCTCGTTTTCTCGGCCTTCTTCCTCGTTCTCTACCGCGAAGGAATGACGGGCAGCATACTCTCTCTGGCTTTTGCCGCTATCGTGTATTTTGTCTTTTCACTTATTTTTGAAAATATTATCTGGTGGGGAACCACCCGTGCAGACCTTTTTATCATCGGCACCCTGATTTTCGTGTTCTCCGTCGTCGGCATAATCACCTATTGCCATCGGTTGCCACGTAACTTTTACCGTGATTTCGGATTTGCCACCGGCGGCATACTGGTGCTTTCTGCCATTACCTACCGGTTCTTTCCGTTCGATTTCAGCTATGTAATCATCGGGCTGGATGTGCTGCTGTTTCTCCTGATGCTGTTTTTCACATTGACACGTTACCGCCTCTCGTTCTTTCTCATCGGCCTGTTCATTGCCGTATCGGCACTCTATTTTTACTCCGTCAACTATATTTTCGATCATATTCTGGAACCTCACCAGCAAACACGGATCAAAGTAGCCCTCAATATCGAAGAAGATTTCCGGGGCAACGGTTACAACGTAGACCAGAGTAAAATAGCCATCGGCTCGGGCGGGCTGTTGGGCAAAGGCTTTTTGGACGGCACACAGACAAAGCTCAACTATGTGCCCGAGCAGGCCACCGATTTCATCTTCTGCACGATAGGCGAAGAGCAGGGTTTCCTCGGCTCGATGCTCCTCCTCCTGGGTTATACCCTGCTTATCTTACGTCTCTGCTATCTGGCCGAGCGGCAGGAGCATACTTTCGGACGGGTCTATGGCTATTCCGTGGCTTCCATCCTGCTTTTCCATCTTTTCATCAATGTGGGTATGGTTTTGGGTCTCGTGCCGGTCATCGGTATACCCTTGCCTTTCTTCAGCTACGGAGGTTCCTCTTTATGGGGTTTCACCCTTCTTATCTTTATCTTTCTGGGTATCGACGCCAGACGCACCATATTCAATTAAACACAAGCCGTTTTCATTTCTTCAAGAGAAAAAGGCAAAAGGCTTTTTCGTTTTCTATTATATGAGTGTTGATTGAATATAAAAAGAAACAATCCGAAACGATAAAGAGAAAGGGTATGGTAAAAATAGAATCGCTTTTTGCTTCCGACAATTAAAAATATCTGCTTTTTTTCATGGAAAAATCAATGAATTAATTATTTTTGCTCATACCTAAAATAGCAAATAAATACAAAACACTACAAATTAAAATCCCAAAAACACAAAAACATGAAAAAAGCAATCTATTTATTATCATTGCTCGTTCTTTTCATCGCATCGTGCTCGGACAACAATAAGAAAGAGCCGGAGAAAGAACAAGCCATTACGCTATCTGCAGACAAAAATACGTTAACGGCCGATGGAGAAGACAAAGTCACCTTCACGGTAAAAAATCAGGATGGCAAGGATGTAACTTCCGCTGTGCAAATTTCAGTCGACGGGAAAAAACTTTCCGGCAACACTTTTTCTACAGATAAAGAAGGAACTTACAAAGTAATTGCCAGGTTGAATACGATTCAATCCAATGAACTGACTATTCAGGCAACCAAAAAAGCCGGCACCCTCGTACTTACAGCCGACAAAGCCTCAATTCTGGCAAATGGTAAGGACAAAATAAAGTTTACGGTAAAAAAGGCCGATGGAACAGATATAACTGCGAAATCGAAGATTTCCGTCAACAACATTGAAATCTCCGGACATGAATATGTCGCAACCAGCGAGGGAGAGTACAAAGCCATCGCTTTTTCTGAGGGCGAACAGTCCAATGAGCTCGTTTTCCAGGCAAATAAAGAGCAAGACATCATTCTGGAGGCCGACAAAGTCGAATTTTACCTCGAAGGAGATGATGCCAAAGTTACCTTTACCGTAAAAAATAAAGACGGACAAGACATTACAAAAGATTCTAAAATCTTTATCAATGAACAGGCTATCGAAGGCAACGTCTTTACCCCTACGGCTACGGGTATATTCACAGCACAGGCCGAGTATAAAAACAACAAATCGAACTATGTGAGAATAAATGTAAAAGAACCGATAAAATACGGTCTGCTTATCAAGCCGGATAAAACCCGATTCACTTCGGACGGTATCGATATGGTTGTGTTTACCTGCATCAATACCCTCGACAAAGACAATGACCTGACCGCAGAAACCAAATTCTCCGTAAACGGAAAAGAGATCGAAGGCAACATATACAAAACAACGAAAAACGAGAAAATAACCGTAACAGCAAAGTATCAAAAACATGCTGCACCTCCTGTAATCGTAGAATCGACCGGTGACTTCAATCCTACCCCCAGAGTCTTTGTAGAACAATTTACCGCTACATGGTGTCAATATTGCCCCAGACTTATCGTGGTTTTGGAAAAAGCCTCCAAAAATCCCCAAGTGGTGGCATCGGCCATGCATGGAAATGATAAATTCGGAAGCCCGGACACCAATACCGTTGGCAAGTATCTCGGCGTAACCGGTTATCCCAGCATGGTAATGAACCGGGATAAGAGCACTTTAACAAGCAATACCAATGTGGCTCAAATTTTGCAGCATATCCCCGCCAAATCCGATCTCGGTATTGCCGTTGAGGTTAAGGTGGAAGGGAATGCCGTCAAAACGGATATCACATTCAAAGCCAAAGAGGACATGCCCGATGTGAAGTGGATTGCCATTCTGACAGAAAACAAACTGATTGCAGATCAAAACAATTCAGTATTCCCGGATCTGGGCAACCCGATCAAAGACATGGAGCATAACCATGTTTACCGTCAAAGCTACCAAAACAAACTTTGGGGAGAAGATATCTCTTTCAAAAAAGGAGAATCCGTTAAGAAAGAAATCCGGTTCGATATGAAAACAGGTTGGAAACCGGAAAACTGCGAGGTTCTTATCGTTATCACAGATAAGGATAGAAAAGCCATCACGGCTCAGAAAGCCAATGCCAACAGCGGACGCGGCTACTAATCCGAACTCAATCATGTTGGGCAATAGATTTTATTCTATTGCTCAACATGTTATATATCAACACTAAATACTTTCATCATGAAAAAAGTTTTATACTTCTTTACGCTGCTTCTCTGTTGCCTCTTGATGGCAAAAGCGCAAAATGTAAACATCGAAAATCTCAAAGGAGAAAAGGTTTCTTTCTCGGATGTGATCAAAGGCGACAAACCGGTTATCGTTTCTTTCTGGGCAACATGGTGCAAACCCTGCCTCATGGAAATGGATGCTCTGAAAGAGCTTAAAGACGAGTGGGACGGCAAAGTGCGCATCGTGTCCATATCCATAGACGATTCGCGCTCCAAAGCCAAAGTGCCGTCGTTTGTCAAAGGACGAAACCTGCCTTTCGAAATCTATCTGGACACCAACCAGGATTTGTATAAAAGGCTCAATGTGCAGAACGTTCCCTTCCTGTTCGTTTTTCATAAAGGCAAACAGGTGTACAAGCACAGCGGTTACAGCCCCGGAGATGAAGAGTATCTCATAGAGGAGGCTCTGAAATATGCAAAGAAGTAATCACAAGCGTAATCAGCGAATATCATGAGAAAAAGAACTCTGACCATACTGGCAGCCGTGGCCTTTTCCGTAACGGCATCCCTTTCGGCACAGGAAAAGAAAAAAGACTGGGGAAGTTTACACGGAGGCATCGAATCCAATGCTGCTTTTTATAAAAAAGACGATAATCAGCCCGACGCCAAAAAACACGGAAACAACACCTACCTGAATCTTAAGTATGACTACAGGAATTTCAGTGCCGGCCTTCAATATGAAATATTCGAACCGCCCATGCGGAGTTTTGAAAACCTCAAGGGAAACGCCCTCACACAGTACTATGCAAACTATTCCGACAGTAAAATCAATGTTACGCTGGGCAGTTTCTACGAACAGTTCGGCAGCGGACTGATTTTCCGTGCCTATGAAGAGCGTGCTCTGGGCGTAAACAACTCTCTGCGCGGTCTGAACGTAAAGTATAGCCCTACGGATTGGCTCAACGTCAAAGTCATGGGCGGTCAACCGCGCCGGTACCTCACTTATGCCGATGCCGTACTGTGGGGAGGAGATGCCGAATTCACCATTTCCAAACTCTGGAACCGCGAGGCCTCTTACGATATAACTCTGGGCGGTTCATGGGTAGGCAGACACAATACGGAAACCGTAGATAAATCTCCCGACCCCACAAATACCAATCTATACAGCATCCGCACAGGCTTTAGCAATGCCCTGTTCAACTTCGGCGTCGAATATACCGGCAAAGGAGCCAGCCAGAGTTTTGCCGAATCGGTAGGAGATTTCGTCAGTGAAAGCGGCGATGCGCTTCTGGTGAATATGGACTATACGCGTGAAAATTTCGGAGTCTCCGGTATCTTCCGCCGTATCGAACACATGGATTTCCGGATAGACAACAAGAAGGAAATCATCTATATCCCCATGAACTATGTACCGGCGCTGACCAAACAGCACAAATATGCCCTGCCCGCTCTTTATCCGCATCAGTCGAATCTGGCCGGTGAAATCGGTGGTCAGCTGGATGTTTACTGGGACATCAAAGCCGGCTGGCTGGGCAAATATCCACTGAAAGTGAGCATCAACACGTCGCACTATAAATCGCTCGGATTGAATGTAAACGAAACGATGCCTTTCTTCGGACGTGACGGCAAGGAGCTCTTTTCCGAAGCATCCATAGAGCTGGGCAAGCGGCTTTCAAAGAGTGTAAAAGCCAATCTGGGTATTTACTTCCAGAAAGTCAATCATAATGGCGAGCTGCTCAAATCTTTTATTCAGGTAGCCGATGTCTTGTGGAAAATCAACCGCAAAGCTTCTCTGCGCACCGAGGTACAGCACATGAAAACGGACATGCCCGAAAAAGGCTGGCTTTACGGTTTGATAGAGTTCGGCCTGGCTCCGCACTGGAGTGTGTATGTAAACGATATGTACAGCTACGGTGCCGAAAAGAAAGAGCACTACTACAACTTCGGCGGCAGCTTCACTTACAAAAGCCTGCGTCTGACGGCAGCTTACGGCCGCACCCGCGCCGGCACGCAGTGCGTAGGCGGTATCTGTCGCTTCGTACCCGAGTATCAGGGTGCCACGGTGGGTCTGTCTTATGTGTTCTGAAAAAGGCTCTCCAATCACAGAAAAGCTGTATCTCCGAACATTGGAGGTACAGCTTTTTTTATACCCTGAAAAATCAATTTTATTACCTCCTGAAAAAAAGAAAAAGAATCCTTACAGACAGTAAAAATTCTTAGCGCAATGGATTTTCAACGAAGTTAACTTGGATTTTTTTTCTTTGCCTGAAGAATTTTCAACCGTCAGGCAGAGAATTTTACTTTTTTCAGTACACGTCAACGTCATCACGTCACATACGAAAACATTTTATTCGGGTACCCAAACTGAAACGTTTCCCGCCGGACAATTGAAATTTCCCCATCCGTTTTCATCTATTTGTATCTTATGCTCGAATCTTCCAAGCAGATCATAAAAAAATTGTCCGGCATAAGCCTTACCCATTTCCATCGGTTTTTGATATTCCTCTTTATTACTCAAAATGACAGCACAACCTTTATGCACATCATCGCCTTCACGGGTCCATCCTACACAATTGGCATCTTCGAAATAATCCCGCTGGAATCCATAGGCGTTTTGTTTTCGTGCTTTTAGAAGACCTTCGATGCCATCGACTTTATTCAGGAAGATTTCATAGTCTTCCCCATCTTTACCTTTATCGATGTAGCTTGCCCCATATAAATCCGGATAAAAAACGCAAGGATATCCATCCACCCTCAAGAGAATAAAGGCATAAGCCAAAGGCTTAAACCACTCTTCCACAGGTGCTTCCAATTGCTGAAGAGGTTGAGTATCATGATTATCGACAATTGTTACGGATAAATCCGGACGTACTGACAACAAAGTATCATCAAATATTTTTCTCAAGTCATACCCATCTCCGCTTTTAGATGCGATATGAAAATTTTGTTGAAGACAAGCATCGAATAAACTCATACACCCTTCTGTGGCATTGATATAATCCAGCATTAAGGACAATAAACCCGGTGCCCAATATTCGCCGACGGCAAATATGTTTTTACCGGTATTCGACCTTAAGTTGTTTAACCACTCCTTATAGAAATCATGTGACTGGTGCTTTATTGCGTCCAGCCGAACACCATCAAAGTAAATTTGTTCATGATACCATTTTCCCCAATAGTTCAATTCTTCACGAACAAAAGGATTTCTATGATTTATATTATTGTGCATCAAATAATTAAAATTGCCTTTATCATAGCCGAGAATTTTTTCCCAACCATCACCGTGTTCATTGATGATTTGAAAAATACCGGGTTCCATTCCTTCGGCATAATCGACTCCTGAAAAACAGGTAAAATCCCACTTGAAGTCAGAATACTTGTTTCCTCTTCCGGGGAAGGTGAACTTCGTAAAACTCTCTATTTCAAAAGGTTCAGAAACATTTCTTAACTGATCGTTCCCATCCACTCTTATGACATGAAAACGTTCCTTTTCATCACCTCCGGCCTTATGATTCAAAACTATATCGGCTATTATGGCAATTCCTTTTTCCTGTAATGTTTTGCAAACATCGAGATACTGTTCCTTTGTTCCATATTTGGTAGCCACCGTTCCTTTTTGGTCGAATTCACCCAAGTCGAAAAGATCATAAGGGTCGTATCCTACAGAGGAATCACCTCCTGCAGCCTTATAGGCCGGAGGGAACCAAACCGAAGTTATACCCAGATCTCGCAGCCAGTCTGAAGTTTCTTTGATATGATCATAATGTTTTCCATTTCCTTCGGAATACCAATGAAAACTTTGGAGAATCGTATTATTCATAGATAATGTTATATAAAAGACTATAAAACTTATGCAAGCGGTTTAAGTTAATTAAAATCGAAGTTAAATCAAAAAACACTCGAAAAAATTTAATTCTGTTTGGTTATGTTTGGTATATTCATACAGTTTGTTTCGGTTAATAATTGTTTTTCTTTTAGATAGGAATTATTAAAAGAGGTATCGTTAACTTTGGGAAAAATAGTTCAGACATGAATACCGTATCCATCATATTCGGCTTCCTGTGCCTTATCGCCATCATACTGTTTATTTCCACACGCCTGACACTGGCAAAAACAAAAGCAGTGCTAAATGAAAAAAGCGCCAAAGAGGACGATTTGCTCAAAGAAGTAACGGAAAAGAATATGCAATTGGCAGATCTCCGGGAAAAAGAACGGGGCTTGGCCCTTGCCATGGAGAAACTGAATGCCGAGCATGGTATAACATTCCGGCACAAAGAGGAGCTGGAAACGAAAAACGACGAATTGGGGGCCACTCTGGCCGAGGTACAGGAGAGATGCGTCGTTTTGAGCGAGCGCAATGAGAATCTGGGTAAGCTCATCGAAGACTACAAACAACGCCTCACGGAGATCGACGAACGGCAGCAACTCCGGTTCAAAGAATTGGCCAGCACGATACTGGAGGAAAAATCGAAAGCCCTCAAATCGAGCAGCGAAGAGGCGATGCGCCCGTTGCGCGAAGATCTGACACAGTTTAAGGAGAAAGTGGAAAACGTGTATAACAATGAAGCACGCGAACGGCACTCTCTGGGTAAACAGATCGAAATGCTGGTGGAACAAAGTCGGCGATTGGGCGAAGGAGCCGACAGTCTGACACGTGCCCTCAAGGGTGACAGCAAAGTGCAGGGGGACTGGGGAGAAATGATTTTGGAGTCTATTCTGGAACGCAGCGGATTAGTGGAAGGTGAGGAGTACGAAGTGCAACAAACACTCCGCTCATCCAACGGGCAAACCTTGCTGAACGAAGAGAGCCGGTCGCGCATGCGCCCCGACGTCATCGTCCGTTACCCCGGCAACCGTGCAGTGATTATCGACAGCAAAGTGAGCCTCACGGCCTATAGCAGATACATGGAGGCCGAAACGGAAGAGGAACGTGAAGCCTTTGCCACCGAGCACGTAAGAAGTGTACAAAGGCATATCAACGAACTGGCAGGTAAAAACTATCAGGACTACTGCCACGAAACTCTGGACTTCGTGATGCTGTTCATTCCGATAGAAGCAGCCTATTATCTGGCACACCGGCAGCACAATGACATCTGGAGCGAAGCATACGAAAAACGGGTGCTGCTGATCAGCCCGTCGAACCTGATCACGGCTCTAAAGCTGACCCGCGACTTATGGGCCCGGGAAAAGCAGCAGCGCAATGTACAGCAGATCGTGGCAGAAGCGGGAGCGCTATACGACAAATTCTGCACTTACATCGAAACCTTCGACAAAGCAGAGGATAGCCTGCAGAAAGCCGCAGCACAAATGGAGACCGCCAGAAAACAGCTTACGGACGGACGAGGCAACCTGATCACACGCTTCAACAAACTGCGAAAAATGGGGCTGAACACTAAAAAGAAACTGCCCGATACCACAGAAGGAGAGGACGAAGAAGAAGACCCCGAGGCTGCTTTGACCACAGGGGGACAATAGTATATCTTCACACATAAAAAGAAAGGAAAAGGCCGAATGTTATTGCATTGTGCCAAATCTTTGTATCTTTGGCTTACACAAAACAATTTTGTAGACATAAAATACAAGAAAAGGAAACGAAATCGGCTCCGGCAACCAAAGAGAATACGGAGCGAACGTGCACAGACATACACATACCATATCATCAAAAATCCACATTGCCATCCGGCATATCGCCATTAGAACATAAAAGGTATTTGAAATCTTTGTTGACTCTTTCCCCAACATAGTGAAACGCATCCTGATTATAAAACTGCAAGCTATCGGAGACGTGGCAATGGCCACACAATTACTTTACGGAGTGGCTACGGCTAATCCGGAAGTTTCTTTTACGCTGCTTACGCAACCCTACCTGACCGGTTTGCTGTTCAACCCCCCGCAGAATATGGAGGGTATGGCTCTGGATGTAAACCGGGAGGAAAAATACTATTGGGGAACGCTGAAATATGCCCACAGGCTGCGTAAGGAGAACTTCGATATCGTTATCGACCTCCAACGCTCCTGGCGCTCTAAAATCCTGCGCACTTATCTGAGGTTTTTCAGGACGAGACCATTCAAAATCAGACTGCCCAAAAAAGGACGCAGAAAGATGACGGCCAGACCCCGGAAAAAGAAGTTTACGGACATTCCCTCCATGCTCGAGGTTTACTCCGAGACGGTGAAACGCGCCGGGCTAAGACTGCCCAAACAACTGCCCTACCTCAACGTAAGTCGTGATGTGGTAATGGCGCTGCAGCAGATTTTCCCGTCTTACGACAAATTCACCCACATGCCTTGGGTGGGTGTGGCTCCGTTTTCACTGGATCCGAACAAGACTTACGACCTGAAACTTATGGAAACATTCGTACGTAATCTGTCGGCCACGCGCCGATGCGTTATCCTGCTGTTCGGGGCACAGGGCAAACAGGCCGGGCACCTTCACGAATGGGCAAAGAAATACCCCGATGTACTCAATATAGCAGGCACACTCAGCCTGGCCGAAGAATTGGCCGTCATAAAGCAACTGAAACTGATGGTAAGCATGGACAGCGCCAATCCTCACTTATCGGCCCTCGTGGGCACACGCACCCTGACCCTTTGGTCTGCATCGCACCCCAAAGGCGGTTTTGCAGCTTATAACCAGCTGCCGGAGGATCACCTGCAGGCAGAGATGGACTGCCGGCCCTGCACGATAGACCGGAAAAAGAAGTGCTACAAAGGAGACAGCCCCTGCTGCTCACTGATAACACCGGAAGAAATACTGAAACGGGTATTGCTCGTTTTGGATCAAATAAAAACAATTAGTAACAATTAATTTTACATCACACAGAGACTCTGATGAAAGTTAGAATCAACAAACTGCTGAGCGATGCCGGAATAGGCTCGCGACGTGACGTAGAACAACTGATTCGCGATGGACGCGTAATTATCAATGGACGTGAGGCCGGTCTGACCGACGTTGTGGGTGCAGACGACGAAGTGCTTCTGGACGATATGGATCTGCCCGTGGCAGATCTGATCAGGGAAGCCGAATTCGAGCAAACGCTAAGGGAAAGCGAAGATACAGACAGGCCGTCCGCAGGCAAGCAAAACAAGAAAAAACACGGTAACGCACCGGGCGGCAGTTTCGGCAACACAGACAAATCGGCTAAACGCTTCGAGAAAGACGAATGGGACAGACAGTTTGCAGACCATTCGCAGCCGAATCGCAAACAAGGCAACAAGCAGCGCCCCACACGTAATCAGGACAATATGCAACGTGCCTCCAAAGGCAGGAGCAGAAACATCATGAACCACCGCGATGAAGACTGATGCCTCTGCAGAAAATCACACCAGCCTGCAAACCTATTGGGTACGCCACACAGCCGTCATGCCGGCCATGCAAAAAATCTGTTACGGGCATTCGGACGTGGAACTGAAAGAGACTTTCGAACAGGAAGCCGAAATCGTTAAGAACAACATAGCCGGGATACAGGCGGATGAAATTTTCAGCAGCCCCCTGAGCAGAGCCAAAAGGCTGGCTTCTTACTGCGGATTTACAGATACGGACATAGACACCAGACTCATAGAACTGAACTTCGGCGAATGGGAGATGAAAACATGGACGGAATTGCAGGGAAATGAAGAAGACTGGGATCCGGATTTCTTTCTACCCTACCTGACCCGGAAAACTCCGGGCGGAGAGTCTGTCATGGATCAATACCTCCGCGTGCTGGACTTTATCAAGGAAAAGATGCCTGCAGAAGGCAAGCGCTCCATCATGATGTTTTGCCATGGCGGAGTGATCAATGCCGCGCGCGTGGCAGCAGGTCTGGCAGAGCTAAGGCACTCGTTTTCACATCTGCCTCCGTACGGATCGATCACGAAAATTACTTTTACTCCGCAAATGCTGCAGAAGGCCGAAGAACTAAAACAATAAAGCAGCGGACATGGTTTAATAATAAAATCGTAAAGAACAGGCATTTTATTCTAATAAACTCATATAATAAAAAACAATGGAACTAAACAAAAAAATGGAAGAAGCCATCAACCGGCAAATCAATGCCGAGATGTGGTCTTCTCACTTATACTTAGCCATGTCTGTGCACTTCGGATACATCGGCCTGAACGGTTTTTCACACTGGATGCGCAAACAGGCGGAGGAAGAGATGGAGCATGCCTATGCCATGATCGACTACCTGAGCCAACGAGGCGGCCGTCCGCAGATACTGCCCATCGAGGAAGTACCCAACGAGTTCGGCTCTCCCCTGCAAATTATGGAGCAAGTACTGAAGCACGAGTGTATCGTTTCCGAAAGCATCATCAAGCTGGTTCACCTCTCGGATGAACTATCGGATTTGCCGAGCCGCGAGTTCTTTATGACTTTTGTCAAAGAGCAAGTGGAAGAAGAGGCTTCTGTAAACGACATCATCACCCAAATCAAACTGTACGGCGAGAAACACGAAATACTCGTAGACCATCATCTGAAAAAAAGATAATCGAGTTTTCACTTCTTTCATAAAAGAAAAGTAAGCATCTTAAATAATTAAGAAACGGCCGGGGAGCATATTCATTGCTTTCCGGCCGTTTCTTTTGAAACCTTACCCCACATCACACAAATGAAGCAAAGAAAATCACAAACTACCATGCAATGCAAGAAAAATCTACTTTGTTATGCAAGGATATAAAATATTCTATTATATTTGCATTAGTTAGGTAATACAAGGTAGACTATGGAAACAAGCATGACAGGAATAAAATGAGCGGCCGCCACTTCTTCCGAACAACGAAATAAAATCTGCCTGAAACCCTAAAATAACTAAAATGAGAGTAGATGGAAATAAACAACAATCCGAACATGCACTACGACTCTTATACCGGCTCCGGCACTGCACCGGACGGTCTGATGAGCGTAGACAACATCAAGGCGCAAATGCGCAAGGGCATTCTGGAATACTGTATACTGCTACTGCTTAGAGACCGTAAACTGTATGCCAACGATATTATAGAAGCTCTTAAGGAAGCAGATCTGATTGTAGTGGAAGGCACACTGTACCCACTTCTTTCACGTCTGAAAAGGGCAGGACTCCTGAGCTACGATAAAGCGGAGTCTCCACAACAGGGACCTCCCAGAAAATACTATGGGTTGACGGAAATCGGCCAACGTTTTCTGGAACAACTCGGAGACAATTGGAATGCTCTGGAAAAAACCGTAAACAAACTAAAGAACAACTCATTCATTTTACCGGCAAACGAAAACACATTATGAAAAAGAATTTGAACATGAACATTGCAGGCCAAATCTTCCACATAGACGAAGATGCTTACAGCCTGCTCGAAAATTATCTGCGAAGCCTGCAGGCTCATTTCGGCAACTCTTCGGAAGACAAAGAGTTGATGAACGATTTCGAGTATCGAATAGCTGAACTGCTGGTCGAAATGGGAAGTTCGGACAGTCGAATCGTGGATATTTCACTGGTGCGGCAAGTTATCGAACGCATCGGCAAACCGGAGGAAATCTTTGCCGAAGAGCAAAAAGAAACATACGAGCACAGAGAAAACAGAACTTTTACAAATAGCAATGGACAGACTGCAAACCGGAAATATTACCGGGATGTGGATAACGCATGGCTGTGCGGCGTGTTGAGCGGACTTGCGGCTTATACCGGATGGAATTTGGGAGTGCTAAGGCTTCTGGCGGTACTGCTGACCATCTTTGCAAACGGATTCTTCTGGGTTATCATTTTGGGTTATCTGGCCTGCTGGATGATTGTACCTGCAGCCATCACAGCCGACCAAAAACTGCAAATGCGGGGAGAACCCGTTACTGTGGAGCAGATAGGCCGTGAAGTTACGTACGACCCGCGTTACACTCACTCCCAGGACAACAGCATGAACCGTATGGGCGGATGTTTGCTTAGAGGCTGCCTGGGCACACTGGTGTTAATAATGGTCATACCGGCTATTTTCATCATCATTGCACTGATAGGCGGTTTCTTTGAAGAGCTTACGGATTTCTCCTTTTTCTATTATCCGCACTTCATTCATGGCCACTCATGGATGTTCGTAACGGCTATCATCTGCGGAATCATCATCATCGCAGTACCCGTCATCGTACTTATTCACAGTATTATACAGACAGCCAAACCCGCAACGAAACCTTTGCCCAAATGGTTTCGTATCCTTTCCATGATACTATGGGTGCTCAGCATCATCATGCTGATTGTTCTTTTTATTCTCTACATCCCTAACCTGAGGCATGAACTTCCTTTTATAAACACAGAGTTCTATCACGGGATTTAATTCCTTTTATTTTACATTTCAGCCCTGTAAATACAATATGTTTACAGGGCTTTTTCTATCTTGTAAGAAAAGAGCCGAGACTCTCTGCAAGCAAATCACGGGTAAAGGCTCTTTGATTACCTTTGTATATCGAACGATTACAATGAGATTGCATGACTGACGAAGAACTTATACTGAGTAGAATAGACAACAAAATATTGCGGTTGGTTTCGGAATCGGCCGATGAAATAGGGGTCGAGGCGTACGTGGTGGGCGGATATGTAAGAGACATATTTCTCCGCCGGCCTTCGGACGATATAGACATCGTTTCTGTGGGAAAAGGAATCGATCTGGCACAGGCCGTAGCCGGAAAGTTGGGGAAGGCAGCCCGTCTGTCGGTTTTCAAGCGCTTCGGTACGGCACAGGTGAAATATCATAAAATGGAACTGGAGTTCGTAGGTGCAAGGCGCGAAAGCTACTCCTCGGACAGCCGTAAGCCTGTGGTGGAAGACGGAACGCTGCAAGACGATCTGGAACGGCGCGACTTTACCATAAATGCCCTGGCGGTTTGTCTGAACGGCAGTCGTTTCGGTGAGCTGATCGACATGTTCGACGGTCTGCCCGATATGGATGATCAACTCCTTCGCACCCCATTGGACCCCGAAATTACATTCAGCGATGATCCGCTGCGGATGATGCGTGCCATCCGCTTTGCATCACAACTGGCCTTTACGCTGGACAATGAAGTTTTTGAAGCCATCAAAACAAATGCCCACCGCATCGATATTGTCAGTGCAGAGCGCATTATTGCAGAGCTGAACAAGATTATGCTTTCGCCACGCCCGTCCATCGGGCTGGAGCTGTTTGAAAAAACAGGGCTTATGGCACGCATACTGCCCGAACTTCTGGATTTGAAAGGAGCGGAAACAAAAGAAGGTATCGGACACAAGGACAATCTCACACATACTTACAAGGTGGTGGATAACCTGGCAAAAATGCTTCTTCAACGCGAAAGACAGGAAAAAGATCTGTATCTGCTCTGGGGTGCCCTGCTGCATGACATCGGAAAGCCGCGTACGAAAAAATTCGACCGCAATCTGGGCTGGACTTTCCACAATCACAATTATGTGGGTATGAGAATGGTGCACAAAATTTTCAGACGTATCAAAATGCCGCTCGACCAGAAGATGCACTATGTGGAAAAGCTGGTAGAATTGCACATGCGTCCGGCAGCACTCGTAGACGAAGGAGTTACGGACTCGGCTGTGCGGCGGCTGCTCTTCGAAGCAGGAGACGATATAGACGACCTGATGTTGCTGGTGGAAGCCGACATCACCAGCAAAAACCCGGATAAAGTAAGACGCTATCTCGATAACTACGCCATAGTAAGGCAGAAACTGAAAGAGATCGAAGAGAAAGACCGGATACGCAACTTCCAGCCTCCGATCATGGGCGAACAAATCATGAAAACGTTCAATCTGCCTCCGTGCGAGGAGGTAGGACGTATTAAAGACGCCATCAAAGATGCCATTCTGGACGGCATTATTCCCAATGAATACGAGGCCGCTTATGAGTATATGCTCAAAAAAGCGGCATCCTTAGGACTTAAACCCATCAAACCGTAAAGTCATGCAATACTCGTTAGGTTTAGCTCTCAGCGGAGGCAGTGCCAAAGGGTTCTTACATATTGGCGTACTGCATTATCTCGAACAAATCGCACATACTCCCGAAATCATCTCCGGCACAAGTGCCGGAGCCTTGATAGCAGTACTCTATGCAGACGGTTTTAGACCGCTGGAGATAGCCGAACTTCTGACTAAAAAAGGCTTTTTGGGTATGACCAACTTCCAAATTCCTCAAGGAGGTCTTTTCAGTACACACAACTTCCACAATATGCTGCGTAAAAACATTCGTCACAAACGCCTTGAAGATCTGGAGATACCCATCAGGGTGTTGGCGACCGATCTGGATAAAGGCTGCAGTAAGGTTTTTTCCGAAGGCCCTACGGTAGACATCGTGGTGGCATCGTGCAGTATTCCCGTTCTTTTCAACCCTGTGGTTATAGACGGCACCTATTACGTGGATGGAGGACTGTTCAAAAACTTTCCCGTATCCACCATCAGAGAGGATTGCCGTACCGTTATCGGCGTTAATTTGGGACAGGAACCGATAGAAGGAAAATACAAAAAAAAGGTCTCAGCCATTGCCCAACGAAGTTTTAGTTTTATCTTCGGACAAAATGCGAGGCCCGATCGAGAGCTCTGCGATATATTGATAGAGATCGATCCTGAAACGAACGTTCCCATGTTTAATCTGAGTCTGGCTCCCAAATTGGTAAAAAAGGGATTCGAAATGGCTCGGGAGAAAATAAATGATTACAACGCGCATCGATCTGAAACGGGCACCGGGATCTGATGCTGTATTCCCTCTCTTCTCTGTAGTGTTATACAGGGCTTATCTAAGATTATACTATTGACAAACAGCTAAAGCACAACCGCCATGAAAGAAAAGATGATTATTTACTCAGTTTTGCCAAGACTTTTTGACAATAGAAACTGTACACGCATCCCGCACGGCAGTATAGAAACCAACGGGTGCGGCAAACTGAATTCGTTTACACACGAAGCGTTAAAAGCAATAAAAAAACAAGGTTACACACATATTTGGTTTATCGGCCTTCCTGAACATGCTACAAAAACGAACTACTCGAAGTATGGTATTACGCCTGACTTCAGCGGCATTGTCAAAGGGCGTGCCGGCTCTCCGTATGCCATAAAAGACTACTACGACATAGACCCCGATTTGGCAGAAGACGTACACGACCGTATGGAAGAGTTCGATGATCTGGTGGAACGGATACACAAATTAAGACTCAAAATCATTATAGACTTTGTGCCCAATCATGTGGCACGGCAGTATCGCTCGGATGTCAAGCCTCCTTATATACACGATCTGGGAGAGAATGACAACAACAATCTGGCTTTCGATCCGCAAAACAATTTCTACTATCTTCCGGGGCAGCCGCTTACGCTTATGTTCGGATCAGAAGAAGAACACTACAATTACAGCGAATTTCCTGCCAAAGTTTCGGGTAACGACCGCTTTACCGCACAAGTTTTCGAGAGCGACTGGTACGAGACCGTGAAGCTGAACTACGGCGTGGACTATATGAACAACGGAACGCAGCATTTTGACCCTATACCCGACACATGGCACCGGATGCTGGAAATTCTTTGTTTCTGGGGTTCCAAACACGTCGATGGCTTCCGGTGCGATATGGCGGAGATGGTACCTGCCGCATTCTGGGCCTGGGCTATTCCCCAGATTAAGGAAAGCTATGGAAATATCATCTTTCTGGCAGAAATATACAATCCGCATGCTTACAGCACTTATATCAATGCAGGCTTCGACTATTTATACGACAAAGTGGGCATGTACGATACCATGTGCAACATACTGCGGGGCAATACTCCTTCCATGCAATTCTATACAGCCTATCAGGCACACGTCCACCTGCAAAAACACATGCTTTACTTCATGGAAAACCATGATGAACAGAGACTGGCATCCGACTTTATTGTGGGTGATGGTCTTAAAGCGCGTCCGGCCGTGGCCATGTCCGTTCTGTGCGCGAGCAACCCTTTTATGGTCTATTTCGGCCAGACATTGGGAGAGCGAGGTATGGATGCCGAAGGGTTCAGCGGTATGGACGGGCGAACGTCTATCTTCGATTACTGGAGTTTGGACAAGATGCAACGCTGGATAAACGGCGGAGCCTACAATACAGAGAAACTGACAGAAGAAGAGAAAACGCTGCAAGAATTCTATTGCACGCTCTTCACCCGGATATGCAAGGAAAGAACCGTTACCGAAGGAGAGTTTTTCGATCTCTGCTATGCCAACACTTTCCACTCAGGCTTCAACACGCAGAAGCATCATGCTTTCTTCAGGCACATTCCCGGAGAATATCTTTTGGTGGTCAGCAACTTCTCTCCGACCACAGACCTTGTACGCATCAATATGCCGCAGGAACTGTTCGAAAAAATGAAGCTCACCCCCAATGTAGCCATGAAACAAACCGATCTTTTTACCGGGCAAAGCAAGATCTGCACCCTGACCCCTTTGGCTCCGTACGAATTAACCATGGAACCGCATTCTGTTCAGGTTATCAAGTTCGTTTTACAGGAATAAATTTTACCTTTACATCATAAATGTGTTTGGCAAAAGCCAAACACATTTTTTCCTGCTCCGGCGAATGCTAATCTTATAATCGATATGAGTACAACTAACTGCAACAACTACGCCGTTTTTGCCGGCGAAAAATCAAGACCTTTGGCAGAAAAAATCTGTAAAAGCTTAGGCTGCCAAATGGGACGCATGACAACCGAACACTTTGCCGATGGCGAGTTTGCGGTCTTTTACGAAGACAGCATACGCGGCAAAGACGTCTTTCTCGTTCAATCCACTTTCCCCAGTGCGGACAATATCATGGAGCTTTTGCTCATGGTCGATGCAGCCAAACGCGCTTCTGCACACTACATTACAGCCGTCATCCCCTACTTCGGATGGGCACGTCAGGACAGGAAAGACAAACCGCGCGTTTCCATCGGGGCTAAGTTAATCGCAGATATGTTGGGCAGTGCCGGTATTACCAGACTCATTACCATGGATTTGCACGCAGACCAGATTCAAGGATTCTTCAATGTGCCCGTAGACCACCTCTATGCCTCTTCCATCTTTCTGGAATACATTAACAGGAACCTTTCTCTCGAAACGCTGACCGTTGCCACTCCGGATGTGGGCGGAACCAAGCGTGCCAACACCTATGCCAAATTCCTGGGGGTACCCATGGTTATCTGCCACAAGAGCCGCATCCGTGCCAACGAGGTGGCAGAGATGCGTATTATCGGTGATGTAGAAGGACGCGACGTTCTGCTTATCGACGATATCGTAGATACGGCCGGCACCATTACCAAAGCAGCCAACCTGATGCTGGAAAACGGAGCACGCAGCGTACGTGCCCTTGCCAGCCACGCCGTACTGAGCAACCCGGCTATGGAACGTATTGAGCAAAGTGCCCTGACGGAAATTCTGTTCACAGACTCCATACCCTTGAAACGTACCAGTTCCAAGGTACACATTCTCTCCGTTGCAGATATGTTTGCAGAGGCTATCCGCCGTGTCTGCAACCACGAATCCATCAGCTCACTCTACTCCATCTAAAGAAGCAGAGATATCGAACTTAAGAGAAAGGGAGGACGTTCTTCGTCCTCTCTTTCTCTTTTTTCGTATACCCGAACCTGTTTGGCTCTTTTCGATATATGTCTCTTTTGCGACATTAAACGTTACTCGCACATGCTATCTTTGACATACCGGAATAAACAACATAAAAACAACAACGATTATGGAACATAAAATGAAAAACCATCTCTCCGATATTAACGAAGAGAAAATCAGGACGATCAGAGAGATCAGAGAACTGTCGGATAAGGGACTTATCTCCGCCGAAGAAGCAGCAAAACGACTGCGAGAAAAGATAAAAAGCATCACTCCTGCAGAAATTGCCTATGCCGAACAAACGGGCAACGGTACGGACAATGACGATGAGTGTATCCGGGAGAATATGCAGCAGATGAGAGCAATTTTCAAGGATCTTCTGCAAGCAGAACGTCCCTCGTTGCCTGCCGGGCATCCCATCGACAGTTACTATAAGGAAAATGATGCCGTATGCACCCTTGTGGCACAGATGAAAGAGCTTTATGGAGCAGCTTTCATCAAAAAACGATGGCTGGAGCTGTACGAGCAGCTGGAGCAGTTCAAAACACATCTGGCACGCAAACAAAACCAACTCTATTCGGCTCTGGAACGTAAGGGTTTCGACAAGCCGAGTACAACGATGTGGACATACGATAATCTGGTCAGAGATACGATTACCGGCCAGCACGACAACCTGAAAAGAAATGCCGTGGAAGCATTTCTGAACAATCAGCCGGAGATGGAGCGTATTCTTCTGGATCTGATCGACAAAGAAAATACCATACTTCTGCCCACAGCTCTGGAAATGCTCTCCGAAAGCGAATTCGCCTCTCTTTCGAAAGGTGATTTCGAAATCGGTTTCTGCCTGATTCCTACACCTCCTCCTTATATCGATGCGAACGAAGCCGCCTCTTCACCGGAGCATCCGGGATTGGCCGAAGATTTAGCGGCATTGCTCGGAAAATACGGCATCGGCAAAACGGATACCGACGTGTTAGATGTAGCAGAGGGCCAACTGACTCTGGAGCAAATCAATCTTATTTTCAAGCATTTGCCGGTAGATCTTTCCTTTGTCGATGAAAATGAAATCGTACGGTTCTATAGCGATACCGAGCATCGTGTCTTTCCTCGCAGCAAAGGAGTTATCGGCCGGGAAGTGCGCAACTGTCATCCTCGCAAAAGCGTACATGCGATAGAAGAAATCATCGAGAAATTCAGGACGGGCGAACAAAGCAGGGCCGAGTTCTGGATCAATAAACCGGGGCTGTTCATCTATATCATCTACGTTGCTGTAAGGGATGCAGGCAACAACTTCCGCGGAGTACTGGAAATGATGCAAAACTGCACCCATATTCACGAAAAGGAAGGCTCCCGCACGCTATTAACCTGGGAAGAAGAGGGAAAAGAAACCTCAAAGGCCGGAAAAAGAAACGGCCATCCACAGCACGGACGATACGGAAATAGCATTAACACCCGATACCAAACTGACCGATCTCTTCCGGCAATATCCTCACCTCAAAAAAGAGCTCGTCAACATCAACGAACGATTCGGTTTTCTACAATCGCCTTTAGCCAAAGTTATTCTGCCCAAAGCCACATTGGGCTTAGCCTCCAAATACGGAGAAATACCCTATGATACTTTGGTCGATAAAATCAAAGAATTGATAAAACGCTATTATAACAAACATCTCCCTGAGAGATACGAACAGTTTCAAAAAACGGCAGGCGTACAGCGTGAATTCACCGGCATGCTGCACCTGCCTTTCTTTTGTAAACATAAAAGTCCGTCTATATTCGTACGCTCTCTCTTAACGGTCTTTATTCCAGCGGCAAACCAATGTTTCCACAACATCCGTAAGCCAGAAAAGCAGAAAACCGCCCAAACTGAGCAATACGATAGCCACATACATAGCCACATAATCCACACGCATCCATGAGTCCACAATGTAAAAGCCCATTCCATAACGCGTGCCGTAGGTTTCGGCCACGAACAGCACCGAAATGGCCGTACCGATGGCCACACGCAGAGCAGACAAGGCATCGGGCAGAATAGCAGGAAAAATGACATAGTGTATCTTTTGCCGATAAGTAGCTCCCATGGAGCGGACAGCAGTAAAATGCTCTTCCGGGATACTGCGCAGGCTATCCCGAAGGGCTATGATAATCTGAAAAAGAATGATCAGGACGATAAAAACGATTTTCGGCGTCTCCCCCATGCCCAGAAGCAGCAACACCACCGGGAGCAGCGCCAATTTGGGTATGGGATAGGAGAAGTAGACGAACGAACTCATCAACCGGCCAAAGCGAGGCCATCGATACATGGATAAAGCCATGCTGATACCGATGCCGAAAGCAATCAATAAAGCCACACTCACGCGCCTCATACTATAAGCCAGATGCAGAGCCAAGCCTTTTTCCCAAACCGTACCAATTGACCGGTAAACGGTGACGGGACCGGGCAAGAGTGGTTTATCTACCAACAGGGCGGCAACAAACCAAATGACATGAAGCAGCAGGGCTCCCTGAAACATGCGCAGAAAAGATTTGGTCAGGTGCTTCAATGTTCGTCCTCCTCTAATGTTGTTAATATACGGCGCAGCTCTCCGGCCTTGATGTGCCCGTCTACAACAGAAACAATACGTCCCGGAGAGCCGGCAATCACCAGTGTTTGCGAGCAAAGCTGTTCTATCTCCTCCGGATTGTGGCTGACCATAACGGTTGTGACAGGAGAACGCTGCCATAACTCTCGAAACAGTTTTCGGCAACGTTCGGCCGTAGCAATATCGAGTGCGGAAAAAGCCTCATCCAACAGGAGCAGCTGGGGCTTGCGACAGAAAGCGCGTGCCAGGGCCACGCGCTGACGCTGACCTCCGCTCAACTGATGCGGATAACGCTCCAAAAGATGGCCAAGTTCCATCACATGGCAAACTTCGTCGAACAGTTCGCAGTCTGTTTGCGCATGCCTGATTTTCGAGGGGAGAAGAATGTTTTTCTTCACCGGGAACCAAGGTAAAAGACCGTATTGCTGCTGAACCAACGCAATGGTATGCACTTTCGGATCGGGTATGGAACCGTCTAAAAGAACGGTACCCGAATAATCGGAATGCAGCCCCGCCAGAATATGCAGCAGCGTGGACTTACCGCAGCCAGAAGGACCGGTAACTCCGACCACCTCACGGTCTTTTACGGCAAAAGAGAGGTCGTGGAGCACCGTATGGGGCTGCGGGCGCAAATAAGAGGCAATAATATGTTCGGCTTGAACCTGCATAAACGAGCAAAACGGGAGAAAAAAATCAGAAGAAACGGCCGTCGATGAGGTTTTGCGGTTGATAATCTGCCGGAAGGAGTTTACGCTCTTTCAGCCATTTTGCTGCTGCATGCAGATCTTCCGTCTGCGGCAATGCGGCATACTCATATTCCGGTCTCAACACCTCCGGTACCAAGGCTTCGGGTATTTTCACATACCGGTTCAAAAGATCCTTAACAGCCTCGTTATCATGTGTACGCAGGAAATCCACCCCCCGGTTATACCCCTCCAGCAATAAACGAATGGACTCCGTTTTGCCGGCGATGGCTTTTTCATCGAAAATCAACCCCGTACAGTTTATTTTGCCCGTACCGCGCGTGTCGGCTATACGCACACAGTGCAGCGAAGTGCCCATGGTTGCAAACGGATCGGGAAGCAACGTGGCATCGATCTGTCCGGCAGAGAGCATCTCAAGACGCAGAGGTATCTTATTGATATCCACAATCTCGATATCTTGTGGCATCAGGCCGGCCTGCTCCAGCATCTGCGAGGTAACATAATGGATAACCGTATTGTTGGAAACGGCTATCTGCTTACCCTTAAGTTCGGCCAAAGAATTGATATCCTTGCCGGGAGCTGTCATCATGGAAAAAAGCCCGTTCAGTTTCATAACCATTTTAACGGGCAACCCTCCCGCATGCTGCATCATGGCTCCGGTGTAATCGGTCACGGTGCCGTCTATCTGCTCTGCCATCAGTGCGGCATCACGATCGTTGGCCGAGAAGAACGGCACGATTTCGAGTTTAAGCCCCAAAGAGTCGTAAACGCCTTGTTCCAGAGCGACAACAAACGGCAGGTAATCCATCGAGCTCATAGCCCCGATACGTAGAGCCGGAACCGTATTCCCGGCATCCGAAACTTTTTTCTTTCCACCCGAACAACCCGTCAAAAGAGCGGCACCCAAAATCAAACTCAGCAAGAATACAAGGCCAAGAGGCCCGGCAAATCTGTTTTTCATCTCTTTATTTTTTTATGTTGTCTTACAAAAATAACCTCTTATTTCTCAATACAATACAAAAACAGACCGTGTTTACCGGCTCGAAACAAGTTTATCCGGTACGAATAAGAAATTTCGATCTTTTACAGAAAAAACAAAACAGAGTGCCACAAGAGTCGATTCAG
This sequence comes from Porphyromonas macacae DSM 20710 = JCM 13914, assembly GCF_000379945.1. Taxonomy (GTDB): domain Bacteria; phylum Bacteroidota; class Bacteroidia; order Bacteroidales; family Porphyromonadaceae; genus Porphyromonas; species Porphyromonas macacae. The sequence continues at coordinate 167,726 of NZ_KB904124.1, read as the reverse complement.
AACGATTCGAGGCACTCCGTTCGGTGAAAAAAGAATCAGAGACCCAAAGCAGTCTCCGAATACGGACATAAGTCGGGATGTTAGCAGAACTTATGAATCCACTGCTCGCGTTCACCCGGCAAAAGGTCGATAACGGGTATTTCGGGCATGGTATAAGCCCCGGGCTGCTGACGCATGGAGGCACGCGCCACACACACCAATACCTGCCCCGTAAGAGCCGGGTTATTGATGGTCATATTGAACTCCAGAATCTGATTGTGCGTGATACCCGATACGCCTTTTCTGATCATATGAACGCCGTGCCCCATATCGATAAGACGGTTTACGTCATCTACGATGGTTACATGCGTTTCATCATTTCTAAAATAATCGTCCTCTTTGATGTTTTTAATCACCTGACCGGCATCATATCCGTTTTCAAGCTCCACATATACCATACGACGGTGAATACCTGTACCCAAAGGGATTGTCATGGAAAGAGCGCCGCGTACGCCCTCGATTGCTTTCACGGCGACGGTATGCCCCATGCTCATACCGGGGCCGAAATCGGTATAAGTAAGTCCTTTGGGTACAATGGCCTCCATAAGCATACGCACCACGGAATCGCTACCCGGATCCCAGCCCGAGCTGATAATCGACACAGCATTGTTGGCTCCGGCCACGGCTCCCAGACGGCTGCGCAGACCGACAATATCTTTATGTATATCGAAGCTGTCCACCGTATTGATGCCGGACTCCAAAAGAGGCCGTGCATATTCTTCCACCAAACGGGTGGGAGTACATAAAACGGCTACATCCACATGTCCCAATTCACGTATATCCGTTACCACCGGGAAGTTGTTGAGTTCGGGATTTTTATTCGTTAATTTGCGGCGTACCACTCCTGCTACTTCAAAGTCTTCGGCTGCGCTTAAAGCCTGAAGGGTATAACGCCCTACATTTCCATATCCGACTACGGCTGCACGGATTTTTTTCGGTTCGTTCATAAATGTCTTGATATAAATTTTAGAAGAGGCTTCTTCGGCCCTGTAATTACAAAGTTAAAAAAAGGACAAAATCTATTTTTCCGGTTGTCCGATCGTAAGTCTTTCGCGCGGCTCGAAGACGAGCGTATCCGGCAGTACTGCTCCCTGAACCCCCATGGGGAAACGGTCTATAATGACAACATTGGCGCTAAAAAGGTTGAGCAATTTTCCCAATGACTCCCTTGCCTGCGAACGTGCAATCTCCACGTATCCACGCGAATACATTTCATTTTCAAATTTTAACGGGATCTGTTTTTTGAAAATATTTTCCTCGGAAGCCTGCATGGTAAGATCGAAACCGAGCGGTTGTTTCAAACTGTATGCATCAATGACCCGGTACCCCCTTTCGTAGCAGGTTATTTTTTCCGGAGGCAGCTGAACGAAAAGCGTATCTCCACGCATACCTACAGGCATCTTTTCCAAATCGAAGCCGATCATGCCATGCACATCAACTACGGCGCAAATAACTTTTTGATTGACGGTGTCGGTTATCACCATTTCACGGTCGATCTCCAGTGTCGACAATCTGATCATCTCACGTATCCGCTCTATACGCGCCGGCAAATCGCTGTATCCGTCGTCCAACTCGTTTTCACGGTTACACTGTCTCAACAGCAGCATCAAAACCACAAGCACACCCAAGACTAAGGCAATAAAAAGCAAGAACCGGCCGGTTAGAAATTTTCGTTTTTTCATGGCTTAACAGATGATTTTTCCTGCTTAAAAGATATTTCTGCGGTCAGCCCTTTCATGGCTAACAGTTCGGTAAGCCATATTTTCGCCCTGTACTCCGCACGACTGCGAAGCTGCTCGTGCAAGGCAGGATTTTGAGCCACTTCTTTTTCCAGCCTTTTATAAGCCCGGTTCTTCAACTCCGCCCGCTCCTGCGGCGTGACAGGCGAGCGATATGCCGTTATACGCTGATAATCCAGCTGCATCGTGAAGTCGCGTCCAAGAAGTTCGAACATTATGGGTGGAAGCACCATACGGCATCTTTTCTCTTTTCGGTCTATGACAATATCTTCCTCCGTCAAACGGCTCAGATCTATAAACGCTGCAAGTTGGGAGTCAAAAGAGAATACAGCCGTACGCACACCGGGTTTTATTTTTTCCTCCGCCCATTTGAGCATATTTTTTACCGAACCGACATCTTTCAGATGTATATCAGGATCTTTCAAAATAATCACCTTATGAATATCCGCCTCGGCCAAAGTCAATTTTTCGACTTTTTGCAGATCGGCTTTCAACTCCTCCGCTGCGGGTAGATCGCTCTTTCCCGAACGACAACCGGAGAAGAGTAGCACAGCCGTTAAAAAGAGACTGAAAATTCTACTCAATACCTTGAACCACAACATTATCCGTCTACTTGGAGTCGTTTGTATTCTCTTCTTTCTCGATGGAGTTCAGGTTGAGACGGAGAGCTTCTATGGATATAAGAATTTCTCTCAGACAGACTAAGAGAGAAAGAGCCAGTAGCAACATACCTACACCGAAAATAATTTCACCGGCCAGCTGCCATTCGATGTAAATAAAAAACATGGCAGTGACACAAAAAAGTAAGCTGGAAACGCCTAAAATCTGCATGGCTCGAATCAGTTTCATCCGCCGGTATAAGTTCCTGATTTGCCGGAGAGAGGTTCGTCCCGGTTTTTCAACGTGTTGCTGCTGCAGGTTGCGCACCAATTGTGCATAGGAGAGAAAACGGTTGGTATAGGCCAGCAAGATCAGCGACGTAGCCGAGAAAAGCAAAGAAGGAGTAGTCAATGATAACGATTGCATAATATAGCTTGTTTTAACTGTAAAGTTAAGAGAATCAATCGTTTTGGAGAAATTGCTCCCAAGACCCGGAAAAATAATTTTCTCTTTTATCCGGTTGGTCAGGCAAAAAAAATAAACTTATCTTGTAACAAATACCCGTTTGCTGCGTCTATAAATAAAAGGCCTCTTCTGAGAGGAGGCAGGAAAAACATCCGGAAACAACTTTAATACGAATATACAGATATGAAGAAAAACATTTTGTACAGTCTGATTTTTTTACAGATTTTCCTGGTAACCCTGCCATCCTGCAGGATAAATGCACAAAGCACAAGAAGCACCTCTTACAATGCCTCTCTGAAACACGAACTCTCTCCTTTCAAGGCCATTCATGTGGGTGACGGCTTCGAGGTGGAAATTTTACACTCCGATAAGTACTCCTGTGAGATATTTGCACAAACAATGGACAACGTAAACGCCATCGAGCCGATGATCAAAAAAGGAGAGTTGTCTTTCAAAAATCATATTTTCCCCATTCTCGGTCGAAAAGGTCCCATCAAGGTTAAAATTTACGCCCCTAATCTGGAAGCCATATCTCTTTCGGGAGGAGCCAACGGTACCTCGGATATCCGCTTCTCTTCCAATAAGTTTTATCTGGATCTTTCGGGAGGAGCTTCATTAAAAGAAATTCAAATCAAGTGCGATGAGTTGCTGGTCAATATGTCCGGCGGTTCTATCCTGAAAGACATATCAGTACAGGCCCGTAATGCGAAAGTCGACCTTTCAGGCGGAAGCCACTGGCTGTCGAGCGAACTGCAGCTGGAAGACAATCTGCTCCTCGACCTCTCCGGCGGCAGCCGCGTAGAAAATTTTATCGGAGGTGTGAAATCTTTGCTCTTAGACTGCTCTGCCGGCTCGAAAGCCTATATTGCCGATTTTATCGCTAAAAACTGCTCTGTGGATTTGTCGGGAGCAGCACGTGCGAAAATACAGGCAACCGAAGAGATTGAAGTCGAAGCCTCGGGAGCCAGCACATTATATTACAAAGGAACGGCCAAAATGAATAAAGTGGATGTGAGCGGAGTGTCTTCCGTAAAACAACTGTAATAAAAAGAAACAAATTATGAATGCAAAAACAATTCGTTTTCTTTGCGCCTGCTTTGTCCTTACCTTTTTAACAAGCTGCATTTACGGCAATGGCAAAGATCGAAGCAGGATCAAAAGCATAGCCCGTTACGGTGAAATCCGGACAGAAGAACGTTCATTAAGCGGGTTCGACACCATTTCCATAAGCTCGGCCGTGGATATGATTTTAACCCGGGGCGATGAATTTAAGGTGACAGTGGAAGCCAATGAGACACTGATCAATAAAATCAAAACCGAGCTTATCGACAATAACCACCTGAATATTTATATGGAAAAAGAGCGAAGGCCGGGGTCTATTACAGCAACGGTACACGTTACACTGCCCATACTGACAACCCTGAATATCGGCGGTGCCAGTGATGTAGAACAAACGCCCGGCAAGGAATTTGTCTGTAGAAAATTCACCCTCAAAACACAAGGTGCCGGAGATTTGAATTCGCTGAACGTTGCCTGCGATACGCTGTTAGTGAATGTGAGCGGAGCTTCGGATGTCAACAGAATGACGGCACGCTGTGGAGCTGCCTCTATCCATATTTCCGGTTCGAGCGACATAAACATGGATTTGGATGTTGCCGGGCATACCGACATAAAGGTCAGCGGTGCTTCGGATATTCTATTGAGAGGAAACACGCAAAGTTTGACAGCTTCGCTTTCGGGTTCTTCGGATGCAGATTTCAGAAACTTCCGGTCCGCAACGGGAAAAATAAATGCCAGCGGCAGCTCCGATGCCGTGGTTTTTATCACCGATACCATTCAATACCGGATATCGGGACAGACAACGGTGGTAAACTACGGTAAAGCATTCGTCAGGCCGGAGTCTCAAAAATCTTCAAACGCAGATTTCCTCCGGAAATAGGAGATCGGGCGAACAATCAAATCCGGATAATGCGGCATTTGCCATACTTATCCGGATTTTGTTTTGCTTTGACGGCAAAAATATTTCGACATCGTATCCCCTTGGGTCATTCGACAGACACGAACAATTATTCACAAACTTTATTTACTAAAGCTTATCTTTATTAACTTTGTAAAGAGACCGTTAGCGTTTCGTATTCAGCAATCGCAGCTCCTGCGGATTGACTGTAAAAAATGGAATTATGGATATAACACTCATAGGATACGGCCGCATGGGGCACATCATTGAAACAATCGCCCGAAAACGCGGTCATCGCATCGTTTTGACCATTGACCGCGGACAGGAAGAATTGTTCGAGAGCGAGCATTTTCTTCACAGCGATGCGGCCATCGAGTTCAGCACCCCGCAAACGGCATTAAAGAATATAGAATATTGTTTTGCCCATCACATCCCTGTTGTAAGCGGAACGACAGGCGATTGGACCGCGCAATTACCAGGGTTGAAGAAAAGATGTGAAGAGGAAGGGCAGACTCTTTTTTGGGCTTCCAACTTCAGCATCGGAATGAATCTCTTTTTTGCTCTGAATAAACACTTGGCAAAATTGATGAAAGATTTTCCGGTCTATTCGCCGTCTTTAACCGAAACGCACCATATTCACAAACTGGATGCTCCGAGCGGAACAGCTATAACATTGGCCGAACAGATTGTGAAAGTATCTCCATCTGTCAGGGACTGGCAACCGGTAAACGAAAACACGCCCATTGCGCCCGATTCTCTCCCGGTTAGCTCAATAAGAGAAGGTGAGGTGCCGGGCATACACACCATCAATTACCGGTCCGATGCAGACTGTATTTCCATAACTCACGAAGCATTCGGACGGGAAGGGTTTGCTCTGGGGGCTGTGCTGGCAGCCGAGTTTACCGCAAACCATAAAGGCTTTTTGAATATGCAGCAACTACTAAATTTGAAAACCGATGAATAAAATAGATTTCAAACATCACCGTCGCAGAAAAAACGAAACGACGAAACAGCGTTTCATACGCATCATCTCCGGCTCTGTTTTCAGCATTCTTTACATTCTTTTCTCTTTTTGGGCAGGTTGGGGCTGGTTCCTTCTGCTGCCTCTGATTATCGATTTTTATTTTATCGGATTTATAAACTGGGGATGGTATCAGAGAATCCGGAATAAGAGTTTGCGCTCGTTCTGCACACTGGTTGCCGATATTCTCTTTGCTGTTATCGGAGTAACATTATTAAGTATTTTCTTTATTCAGAATTTTGCCATTCCCACCTCTTCTTTAGAAAAAACGCTGCTGATCGGAGACTATCTATTTGTAGAAAAAGTAACCTATGGGCCACGTATGCCCGTAACTCCGATAGCTATGCCTTTGACACACAACACCCTGCCGGGAGGAGGGAAAAGTTATCTGGACGCGCCACGATTGAAATACAAGCGTCTGAAAGGCAAAAGAGGAGTAGAACGAATGGATTTGGTCGTATTCAACTTTCCGGCCGGAGATACCGTCGCACTCAAAATGCCCAACCCCGACTATTATACGCTTTGCAATATGTACGGGCGCCAGCGTGTGCATGAAGATAAAGCTCTTTTTGGCGACATCGTGACACGCCCCGTAGACAGACGCGACCATTATGTAAAGCGTTGTGTAGGCATTGCCGGCGATACTGTGGAAATCCGCAACAATCAGATTTACATCAACGGCAAAGCTCAGGAAAATCCTCCCAAAATGCAGCTGAACTATTGGGTACAAACGGATGGAACGACCCTTTCCAAGGAATTGCTGGACCAATTGGGCATTAACTACAGAGATCTAAATATAGCTGCATCCGGGGCGCAATCCGAAAGCCTCTGTTATGAACTGGGAATAGAGCCGATGGCCAATGGCAATTACGGCGCTGTGTTTCATCTGCCGCTGACTGCTGAAATGAAAGAAAAAATAAGCAAGGAGCCTTATGTCGTTCACATCAAAATGGAAGAAGACTTTTCTCAATTGATGTATCCAATCGGTGCCAAATTCAATTGGACGCGCGATAACTATGGCCCGATCTACATTCCGGCAAAAGGTACAACCATCGAGCTGACACCTGAAAATATTGCACTTTACAGTCGCTGCATTCATGCTTACGAAGGGCATGACCTGACTGTCTCTGCAAACGGTAAAGTGCTTATAGACGGAACTCCCGCCACCTCCTATACTTTTGAGCAGGACTATTACTGGATGATGGGGGATAATCGGCACATGTCGGCCGACAGCCGTTACTGGGGATTCGTACCCGAAGATCATATCGTGGGCCGACCTGCTTTACTCTGGCTTTCGCTCAACAACGAACAATCTCTTTTCGGCGGGAAAATACGCTGGAGCCGAATGATGCGAACCATCAAAGCACATTAAATTCAACGTACTGAGCCATGAAACCGGACAAAGACCTGCCAACCGGACGAAAACGCTCACTTGGGTGGGCATTGCCGGTGGTGGCCTTGCTGCTGGTCATAGCCCTGCGTATCTGGGTCATTAACGTGGCACGACTACGTTCCGATGCCATGGAACCGTCATTAAAACCCGGACGTTGGGTGGTGGTTAACAAACTTCGCACACCGCGAGTGGGAGATGTGGTGATTTTCAAAATACCGGCATCCACGACATCTAAGACACAGCTGGGCATAGCGCGTGTGGCAGCTGTTCCGGGCGACAGCATTCGTATGTTCGAGGGAATATTGACAAACAACGGCAAAAAACTGGCGTACCCTCTGAATGCCGGCAAAGAGATTTCCTATGCACTCAGGTTGCCGCATCCAAAGAAACCCTATCCTCTTAATACCGTCAATCTGGTAGCCGTAAGGCAAGCTATTTTATCCGAAAGTTTAGAATCCACCCGTATAGACAGCGGTAAGCTCTTTATCGACGACCGGGTACGCTCACACTTTACCTTTCGGCAATCTTACTACTGGTTACTTACCGATTTGGATAAACACCAACCGGACAGCCGGCATTTGGGGCTGATCTCACGCAATCGAATTGTCGGTGTCATTTATCAATAACTTTTCTCCATGTTGTTAGCCACGGCTTATGCACCGCCGGTGCAATACTTCACCAAACTGTTTGCGGCACAGGGCGATGGCGTGATTATAGAAGCACATGAAAATTTCGTGAAGCAGAGCTATCGCAATCGATGCATAATTATGAGTACGAACGGGCCGATGACGCTGAGTATACCGTTGCAGCACGATGATCGGGCAAAAGTGCCGATTACCGAAGTAAAAATATCCGAGCACGGCAATTGGCGGCATTTACACAAACAGGCGATTATTTCCGCTTACGGTAGCAGCCCGTTCTTTGAATACTACTGGGATGATATAGAGCCTTTGTATGAAAAAAATACCGAATTGCTTTGGGATTTTAACCTTCTCTATCTTCGCACACTGGTCACATTGTCCGATCTGGACGTTCATATTACGGCTTCGGAAGAATATATCGCTTCGGCCAAAGATGACTATCGAACCGTTATAAATCCCAGAAAACCGCTACCGGACAAACATTTCGAGCCCCAACCTTACTATCAGCTTTTTCAAACAAAAGGAGCATTCCGGCCCAATCTCAGTATTTTGGATTTACTTTTCAACATGGGTCCCGAGTCTCCTTTGATTCTCAGAGATTCGATACGTTGACCGGAAAACAAAAAGCATTCTTCTTACTTAAGAAATTCTCTGCCTGATGGTTGAAAATTCTTAGCGCAATGGATTTTCAACGAAGTTAACTTGGATTTTTTTTCTTTGCCTGAAGAATTTTCAACCATCAGGCAGAGAATTTTCAACTTTTACTTAACGGCACATTTTTTGTTTTCCTCAACGTAAGTTCGATATAACCTTAGCCTTTATTCTCATAATGAATAGTTTCAGTACACACCCCCGGCATCGAATTCACGCTTTTACCCGAAAAGAGCGTACATATCATCCCATCGTTTTACAGACTCCTCACCATATTTTGCCATGCTTTTTCTGATCTTATCGGGGCTTTTCATCCGGTCGGGGTTACTTTTGGAGAAAAACTTGTCGGCAAAGCAAACGATCTTTTCCTCTATGCTTTGAGGCGTATAGATGCCGGGAGGTAATATGATGCCTTTTTCGGCCAATACCTCAGGTGTCAGCCCCGTACCCGTATGCCGTTCCGCCACACGGGCGTGCATCGGAAAGCCGATCTCGCGCAACATCTCGGCTCCTAAAAATCCGTGCCGTATGTACGGCTCGGTGCCAAAACAATAAATATCCGGAGCATCTGTCCTGCACACGCCGATGTCATGCAGCATGGCTGCTTCACGGACAAACTGTTCGTCTGCACCCAACTCCGGATGTTTGCGAACGACCTCTACTGCCAGATTCGCCACATCTGCACTATGTTTTACCAAAAGGGCATACAGCAGTCCGGAAGGGCTGTAAAATCGTTTAATAATCTCTATAGGGTCTATGTTCATGGATATTTACACTCGTACGACATCTAATTTTTATATAAAGATAAAAGATAAGCCTGAGTTAAAATACAGAGTGCATTAAGATTAAAAGAAATTCCCCGGGCCTGCAATAAATTCAGCCGCCCGGGGATAGTTTTTCTTAAACAAAAGATAAATGCACGTCTATATAATCGCCAATCCTCCGCCGGATGTTTCTTTATACAGACTTGGCAGGTCGTGTCCCGTTTGTCGCATAACCTCCACAACCTGATCGAAAGAGACCCGGTGACTGCCATCGCTGAAGTTGCTGTAAGTATTCGCATCCAAAGCACGGGCAGCAGCAAAAGCATTTCGTTCGATACAGGGTATTTGTACCAGTCCGCACATCGGGTCGCAGGTCAGTCCCAAGTGGTGTTCGAGAGCCATCTCTGCCGCATATTCGATTTGAGCCAGCGACCCCCCGAAAAGCTGAGAAGCAGCTACGGAGGCCATTACGCAGCCTACCCCCACTTCGCCCTGACACCCCACTTCGGCACCGGAGATAGAAGCATTCGTTCGCACCACATTGGCAAACAATGCAGCTGAAGCCAAAGCGCGACAGATGCGCATATCGCTGAACTCGCGGGTCTGCTGCAAATAATACAATACCCCCGGTACGACTCCGCTACTGCCACAGGTGGGAGCTGTAACGACCTTTCCGCCGGCAGCATTCTGTTCACTCACCGCCAGGGCATAAGCATACACACGTCCGCGCCCCTGAAGACTCTTGCTGTACGCCTTACTTTTAATGAGATAAGTGGCAGCCTTTCTGCGCAATCCTAATCCGCCGGGCAACACACCCTCGGCCAGCAAGCCCTCCTCCACGGATCTCTTCATAGCTTCCCATATTTCTTGCAGATAGTCCCAAATGCCGGAACCTTCGTATTTCTCCACGTATTCCCAATAGCTCAGCCCTTCGGGACCGATTATATTGATAATATCTTTTATGGTGCTTTCGGGATAAATATCCTGAGTTTTTTGTTCGTTGAAATCCCGGTTTGCCAAAACGCCGCCACCAATACTGTAAACCTCGAAAGAATCGATTAGTTTACCCTCTGTATCGAATCCCTCGAAAAGCATCCCATTCGGATGAAAAGGCTTAAAGACATCGGGCTTCCATACGATTTCGGTCGTAGCCCGTGGCTCCAGAACTTCCAAAATGGCTACATCGGTCATGTGTCCTTTGCCTGTGGCGGCCAGACTGCCATAAAGCGTTACACGATAACGGGCAGCATGATTACAACGAGAAAGAAACATTTCGGCGGCTCTGCTCGGGCCAATAGTATGACTGCTGCTGGGGCCTTTTCCGATACGATAAATTTGTCTGATTGATTCCATAGGCTCGATATAGCTCATTAAGTGATTATCGAAGAGATAAATACAAAAAAGAGGCTTTGTTTCACGCAAAGCCTTTTCCATTGACTGCAAAATTAATCAAAAAAGGGATACGAAGAACTTTTCGCAACCCGACAGCCTGATGAACCGAGGAGAAAGCAATCCTCGCCGATCTATGCACATTCAGAACTTCTATTCTTTCAACATCCTGCCGGAGTCAAAATCTTTCGAGATGAAAATCGAATACCGGATTATACTTGTTCCATTCAAAGAAAGGCGTAACTTTGCGTGTGATGAGTTTATAAAAAACGGTAAAGTACGAAGGATGAATGTATTTTCCATATTACAGTGTTTTATTGCCGGTTAAACTCTTGGTGTTTGGAAGTTTTTTGCTTCCCGTATTTTCAGGATTAACGGTTTTGTACGGCAAACCGATAGTTTTCAAATAAGTTCCATGCAAAACAGAACGCAATCTTCGGCAGTTTTTTTACTGCTTCTTGTCTTGCTTTCACTCTCTTTGTCCACTTCCGGATGCAAGCAAAACCGTATGCCCGAATTGACAATACCGGTGCAGAGCGTCATACCTCAGGACAGCTCGCTCTCTCTTTTATTGATCGGCAAATATCGACAGGAAACCCTCCCTGTACCGAACAAAAAAATCGGGAAGAATTTCATTGTTCGTCCCGATACCTCTATCTATAAACATGCTCTTTTTTATACCGATGGCGGCAGCAAGCTCTCCGGTTATTTGCTCCGCAACGGCTCCTGGCAAAATATAGCTGCGGACTCCATTCGTCTGCTCTTGGAGAAGGATGTACCGTCTGCTGCCGAACTGCCGGATGCAAGCAGTCGCAACAACATTGTTCCGTTTTTAAGCGGAAAAGACGTTTACGGAAAAAACGTCAGCCTGTCTCAATTATACTACAAACATCCCGTAGCTCTCATTTTCACAGGAACACAGACATTAACGGCTTCCGATTCGCTCTTTTTGCGGTCGACCATAGATTCGGTTCAGGCCGACTCGATTATCCCGGTTTATTTGGTACTCACACCTTCAAATCAAGAGGCCCGGCAATATATCAATCGGGACAGCGCCAAATGCGTAATTTTCTCGGATTCTTTGGGAGTCGTCAGCAGAGCACGAAAAAAATACGGTATAAAAACCTCCTCCGCTCTCGTGCTGATAGACACATTGGGATACCTCATTCAATAAAAGGAGAAAAATAATCGAACAGACGTTACCAACAGAAGACCATAAAAACACCCGCTATCTTTCCTCATGTTAATTAAAACTTTTGCTGCAGCCCTACAAAGCATAGACGCACTGACCGTTACCATCGAGGTCAATTGCAGCCCCGGAGTTTATTACCAGCTGGTAGGATTGCCCGATACGGCAGTCAAAGAAAGTTACGACCGCATTGTCTCTGCAATCGACTCTGCGGATTACAAATTTCCGGGCAAACATATCGTAATCAACATGAGCCCCGCCGATATTAAAAAGGAGGGAACAGCCTATGACCTGCCTCTGGCTGTGGGAATATTGGCTGCGGATGAAGCCATCCCTCACGAACTGCTCGGCCGCTATATGATGATGGGCGAACTGGGGTTGGACGGCACTTTACGACCGGTCAAGGGAGCTTTACCTATTGCCATCAAAGCCCTTCAAGATGGTTTTGAAGGGCTGATTATACCGGAGAAAAACGCTCGAGAAGCCGCCGTGGTAGAGGGACTGAAAGTATTGCCGGCACAAAACCTCCGTGAAGTATTGGATTTTCTATCCGGCCGTGCGGAAATAAGGCCTCTCATCGTTGACACACGGGCAGAATTCGACTCTGCCAGAGAGTTCTTCGACTTGGATTTCTCAGATGTCAAAGGGCAGGAAAATGTTAAACGTGCTCTTGAAGTGGCAGCCGCCGGCGGGCACAACATACTTATGGTCGGAGCGCCGGGTAGTGGCAAAAGTATGATGGCCAAGCGTATGCCGGGTATCCTGCCTCCTTTTACCCTGAAAGAGTCTTTGGAAACAACCAAAATATATTCGGTGTGCGGCAAACTGGGAGCAAACACCACCTTGCTGACTCGCAGGCCTTACCGTTCCCCCCATCATTCGGTGAGCAGCGTAGCTTTGGTGGGCGGGGGTACAAATCCGCAACCGGGAGAAATCAGCCTGGCGCACAACGGAGTACTTTTTATGGATGAGCTGCCGGAGTTTAACCGTAATGTACTGGAGGTTCTCCGCCAACCGCTGGAAGAGCGCAGTGTAACAATATCCCGTGCAAAGTTTTCTGTGGATTACCCTGCAGGATTTATGCTGGTGGCAGCAATGAACCCCTGCCCGTGCGGATACTATAATCACCCTTCTCACGCTTGCGTCTGTTCACCGCAACAGGTACAGAAATATCTTTCCCGCGTCAGCGGGCCTCTGTTAGATCGTATCGACATTCAAGTCGAAATCGTTCCCGTTCCTTTCGACAAGCTGTCTGATGTCAAACCGGCCGAGAGCAGCGAAGCCATTCGCCGGCGCGTGGTGACGGCACGTGCTGTTCAAAACGAACGGTTCAGGCATGAACCTCATGTTCACTGCAATGCCCAAATGACACCCAAATTGATGCATAAGTATGCACAGCCCGAAGAAAAAGGGATGAAGAGACTGGAAAAAGCGATGGATAAACTCGGATTGAGCGCCCGGGCTTACGATCGCATTCTGAAAGTGGCACGTACGATAGCCGATCTGGATGGTTCTGAGCATATCGGTGCGGGACATATAGCCGAAGCCATTACTTATCGCAGCCTGGACAGGCAGAGCTGGGGCACTCTGACACAAGGAGCTCCATAATGATTTGATTATATTTGTGACAATAAAACGGTATTTATAAAAACTAATCATACAAAAACGGAAATATTATGAATTTGATTCAAGACATTATCGCCCGTGCCAAAGAAAATCCGCAACACATCGTGCTGCCGGAAGGCACAGAAGAACGCACCCTCCGTGCTGCAGATATGCTGTTGCGTGACAAGGTTGCCAAACTTACGCTTATCGGTAACCCGGACGAAATCAAAGCTTTGGCTAAGGAGTTAAATCTGGATCACATAGCAAAAGCTACACTCCTGAATCCTGCCAACCATGAAAAAAAACAGCAGTATGCCGAATTGTTGATGGAGCTGCGTAAGAAAAAAGGCATGACAGCCGAGGAAGCCGATAAACTCGTTCAAGATCCTCTTTATCTGGCTTGCCTGATGATTAAAAACGGCGATGCCGATGGTGAGATTGCCGGAGCCCGCAATGCAACCGGAGATGTTCTGCGCCCTGCTTTGCAAATTATCAAAACACTTCCCGGTATCAGCTGCGTCAGCGGTACGTTCCTGATGTTCTTGAAAGATAATTTTTATGGAGAAGATGGCCTGATGCTTTTTGCCGACTGCGCCGTTATGCCTAACCCCACAGCGCCGGAGTTAGCTCAGATCGCCGTTTCTACAGCATTGACCGCTCGTGCCATTGCGGCCATAGAGCCCCGTATCGCCATGTTGAGCTTCTCGACCAAAGGCAGTGCGAAAAACGAAGTAATCGATAAGGTGGTAGAGGCTACACGTATCGCTAAAGAAATGATGCCTAATCTCAATATCGACGGTGAACTGCAGGCAGATGCCGCTATTGTACCGAAGGTAGCTGCCCTGAAAGCACCGGAAAGCAAAGTGGCCGGAAAGGCAAACGTACTGGTATTCCCGAACCTGGAAGTAGGTAACATCGCCTATAAGTTGGTTCAGCGTTTGGGACATGCCGAAGCCGTAGGACCGATCCTGCAAGGTATGGCTGCTCCGGTCAATGACCTGAGCCGCGGCTGTTCGGTGGAAGATATTTACAAGATGGTGGCTATTACGGCCAATCAGGCTATTGCCCTCAAATAAATTGATTTTAAGAAAACACAAATAAAGAAAAAGGATGAAAATATTAGTGCTGAACTGTGGCAGTTCTTCTGTCAAGTATATGCTCATTGAGATGCCCGAGCGTAAGGTGTTGGCTCAGGGTGGTGTAGAGAAATTAGGTCTGGATGGCGCTTTCCTTAAATTCAAAACGCCCGATGGCAAGAAGGTGGTTTTGGAGAAGTTGATGCCCGACCACACCGTAGCCGTGGATTTTATCCTGAAAACACTTACCAGCGAAGAATACGGCTGCATCAAGAGTTTTGATGAAATTGACGCCATCGGCCACCGCCTTGTACATGGCGGGGAGAAATTCAGCGGCAGTGTAGAGATTACGCCTGAGATTATTGAAAAAGTACGCGAATGTATTCCTCTGGCTCCTTTACACAACCCCGCCAACCTGATGGGTGTGGAAGCCGTAACAAAGCTATTGCCCAATGTTCGTCAAGTGGGTGTATTCGATACGGCATTCTTCCAAACGATGCCCGAATATGCATACCGTTATGCTCTGCCTTATGATTTGTGCAAAAAATACGGCGTGCGCCGTTATGGTTTTCATGGTACGAGCCATCGCTATGTGAGCGCCCGAGCCTGTGAAATATTAGGCTTGGACTACAATAAAACCCGTATTATTACGGCACACATCGGCAACGGTGCTTCCATTGCAGCCATTAAAAACGGTAAAGCCATCGACACTTCTATGGGTATGACACCCTCAGAAGGGCTGATGATGGGAACACGCAGCGGAGATGTGGATCCGGGAGCATTGACTTTCCTTATGGAATATGAAAATCTGGATAGCAAAGGCCTTTCCAATCTGATTAACAAACAGTCCGGAGTAAATGGCGTGAGCGGGGTGAGCAGCGATATGCGCGAAATCGAAGAGGCAATTGAGAAAGGCAATGAACGTGCCATCCTCGCACTCGAGATGTATGACTATCGTATCAAAAAGTACATCGGAGCTTATATTGCAGCTCTCGGAGGTGTGGATGTCATCGTCTTTACCGGCGGTGTGGGAGAAAACCAGTGGACCACCCGCGAAATTGTCTGCGACGGCCTCGATTATATGGGTATCAAGATTGACAAGTCGGTGAATACCGATATGCGAGGCGAAGAAAAGGTTATCAGCACGCCGGACAGTAAAGTCACGGTTATTGTCGTTCCTACCGATGAAGAATACATGATAGCCAAGGATACGATGGATATCCTTTCAAAATAATCTAGGATTTAGCCTGACTTTTATTCTCAAGGGCTGTGTCAAAATTCATTTTTGGCACAGCCCCTTTCAGTTGAATCAGAATGTGTAAAGTACAAGGTGCTAATACTGAGGTTCAAGGGATTGTGACCGAAGCCGAAGGTCGCAAACAATGCAGTCATTTGCACATTCTGACACACCGCCTTTTTATGTTACATTTGTGACCAAGGGCTTTACTTGTCTGAAAGAAAAAGAGTGTCGATTATGGAAAAGAAAAACCCCAAAAAGAGAAAACGGCTTAAATGGCTGCGATTAATCTTATTTTTCTGTATCATCTTATTCCTTCTTTTGACAGGAACCAGCTGGTACATGCTTCGCTACTCCCTCAAGCCGGTCAACGTAACAGCTTTCAAAAACAAGAATACCGAAAAGTTCATGGCCGAAAACTATCCTTTCTACGTACCGTGGATGGATAGTTTGAGCCGAACCGGCGCATTGTGCGATACGGTCATTGTCAACCATGAAGGAAAACGTCTCCATGCCTATTACGTAAAAGCCGGCTCACCTACTGTCAGAACGGCAGTAGTGGTACATGGGTATACGGACAATGCGTTGCGAATGATGATGATCGGCTATCTGTATCACCATGATCTGGGGTATAACATTTTGCTGCCCGACCTCCAGTTCCATGGCGACAGCGAAGGCGAAGCCATACAGATGGGCTGGAAAGATCGCCTCGACGTACTCAGGTGGATGGACGTAGCCAACGAGCTGTTTGGTGGCCGGACGGAGATGGTTGTACACGGCATTTCTATGGGGGCTGCCACTGCCATGATGGTGTCGGGAGAGCCACAACAACCCTATGTAAAGGCTTTTGTGGAAGATTGCGGCTATACTTCCGTTTGGGATCAGTTTGCCAAAGAGCTGAAAGAACAGTTTCATCTGTCTCCCTTCCCTGTTTTACAAATGGCAAGCCTGTTTTGTGAATGGCAGTACGGATGGAATTTCCGTGAAGCATCGGCTCTCGAACAAGTATCCAAATGTACCCTCCCGATGCTTTTTATCCATGGCGATAAAGATGATTACGTTCCCACATGGATGGTAAAACCCCTCTACGATGCCAAACCCGCCCCAAAAGATATCTGGATTGCCCCGGGTTCAGACCACGCAAATTCATACAGAGATCACAAACAAGCTTATACGGAGCGGGTAGCTCGTTTTCTTGATAAAGCTTTTGCAACGACAGCAGATACGGTCGTAACGATGTAAATCGGATTCGGGGAAAGAAAAGACGAGGTGTCATCATGCGCAAATGACTGTGTTGCTTGCGATATTGGGCTTCGGTTACATGCTGATGTACGTTCCTTTCAGCCTCAGTCGTGGCAATTTGGGCATTCTGATAAACCTGAAAGGGGCTGTGCCAAAAATGAACTTTGACACAGCCCCTTTACCATTGTGTTTTATATTTTTCTACAACATATCGTTGAGCTGTTCCTGCAATTCGCGGCGCGCGAAGAAAATGCGGCTCTTAACCGTTCCCAAAGGGATATCCAGCGCTTCTGCTATTTCGTTGTACTTATATCCGGAAATATACATGGAAAACGGTTCTTTCAATGTATCCGAAAGGCTTTCGATAGCTGCAGTTATTTCTTTGATATCCATACTGCCCTCCGGAGTCGTATGCCCCCCTTCATTCAAGATGGGTACATTGTAAAGATCTGTACCGGCATCGATGATGGACTGCGAACGAACAATCTTGTGGTAGTTATTGATGAATATATTTCTCATGATGGTAAGCACCCATCCTTTGAAATTTACATTGTCAATAAATTTATCTCGATTGGAAAGAACTTTAAGAGATGTATCTTGTACCAGGTCTTCGGCGTCTGTGATATCTGCAGTGAGGGATAAGGCAAAATTGCGCATATAGTCTTGCATGCCGAGCAGGTCTTTTTGAAACTGTGACGCGTTCATACGGTGTCTTATTTAATGTGTTGATAATTGGGAGTCAGAATAAATCCTGAACCTTTTTAACAAAGATAAACTTTTAGAGCTAAGATTCTGTTTCTTTATTGATATAATTTTTCTATATTTCAATAGATATATTCTATAAATACAGGCCAATGAAAAAGTTTAGAATACCTTATAGCCTTCTTTGGGGGTTGCCTCAGATAGTCAGAGATTTGTCCCAATATCAACGCTATTATAAGGAAAGCTCTTTTAATAACAAACTCCTCCGCGTGTTGGCCAGTATAGGCAAAGCTGCCGCCAACGAAATGCTTTCTCTTTATTATTTGGTTAAGGATAAAGACGCAAACCTCTCTCTAAAGGAAAAAGCGATGGTTATAGGCGCTTTGGGTTATTTTGTTTTTCCGATGGATTTGATTCCGGATGTTTTTCTTACAGCCGTAGGCTTTAGTGACGATATTGCGGTGGCTATGCTGGTCTTGAATATATTAAAGAAGAAAATAACACCCGAAATTCAGGAGAAAGCCCGTAAAAAAACAAATGAATTATTCTCCTGCCGTCAAAATTCATCCAAGATTATGCCCGAATCCGTCGAATAAGGTTAGAGGTGCTGTTATTCTATTTTATTCAAATCTCAGAAACGGTTCTGCGGACACAAGATTGATTGAAATTTGTTTATTTCAATATTATATTGAACTTATTTTTTCTTATTCAGGTCTTTTTTAAGCTAATTTATTCGTGTATTGTTCTATATTTGTTCCGATGAAGAATATCAACCGAATGGCAGAAATTCATTTTTCGATTAAAACAAGTATTGAATACAGATGCAGGAAACACCGATAAAAACGATAAAAAACGGCAACCCGTTCAGCCGCGTATGGCGATTTTATGTTTCGGGATTTAAGAATATGTCCGGCACGGGTCGTGTGCTTTGGCTGATTATTTTGGTCAAACTTTTTATCATGTTTGCTATTCTGAGAGCCTTCTTCTTCCCTAATTTCCTTGGCCAACAAGCTCAAGACAGGGATGGGAGGGCTAAATACGTACAGGAGCAACTGGTAGACAGGAAGATTAAACGGTAAGTAGGAGAAACGTAAACAGAGATGCCTTATGCCGTAAGACATCGGCTCAAAAACTTTTTACTCCGAACAGAAAAAAGTCAAGATATTACTATAAATAAAAAAGTTGTCTATGGATTTAGAATCATTACTTAATTGGTCGAGGGCTCAATTTGCACTAACGGCTATGTATCACTGGCTGTTCGTACCGCTGACCCTTGGTTTGGGCATTATCATGTCTTTGGCCGAAACCCGTTATTATCGCACGGGCAACCTTTTTTGGAAATCCTCGGCCAAATTCTGGCAAAAGATTTTCGGTATCAATTTTGCCATTGGAGTCGCTACGGGTTTGATCCTCGAATTCCAGTTCGGAACGAACTGGTCTAACTACAGCTGGTTCGTAGGAGATATTTTCGGCGCCCCGCTCGCCATTGAGGGTATCCTGGCATTCTTCATGGAAGCCACATTTATTGCCGTCATGTTCTTTGGCTGGGAGAAAGTAAGCAAAGGCTTTCACCTTACTTCCACCTGGTTAACGGTAATCGGCGCCACCATTTCTGCCGTATGGATACTGGTGGCGAACAGTTGGATGCAATCTCCCGTCGGCATGGAATTCAACCCGGATACGGTAAGAAGCGAAATGTCGGACTTCTGGGCTGTGGCTCTTTCACCGGTAGCCATCAACAAATTTTTCCACACCACGCTTTCGGCCTGGGTACTCGGTGCCGTTGTGGCAGCCGGTATCTGTTCGTGGTATCTGCTCCGCAATCGCAATAAGGAGTTTGCATTGAAAAATCTCAAGCTGGTGGCGCCATTCGGACTGTTGGCTATTTTACTCACCGTTTACACCGGAGACTCCAGCGCATATATCATAGCAGATCGCCAGCCGATGAAATTCGCGGCCATGGAAGCGCTTTACGACAGTGGCAGCAACACTCCGGACAATAAAACGTTGGATGGGAAAGGCCAGGCTCTGAGTGTTTTCGGAGTATTGAATCCTGCTAAAAAAACCGCAGAAGACGGTGTGGATCCGTTCTTCTTCAATATCAAGGTTCCCAAGATGCTTTCTCTTTTAAGTACGCGCACCACAGACGGCTATGTGCCGGGCATCACCAATCTGCTCAACGGAGGTTTTTATCTGCCCGACGGCACCTTGGCCATCTCTGCCGAAGAAAAAATGGCTAAGGGACGCGTGGCCATCAATGCTTTGAATGAGTATATCAAAGCCAAAGAGCAGGGCGATGAAGCATCCATGGCGAAAAGTCGTGAAGAGCTGAACGCCAATTTCTCTTATTTCGGCTACGGATATATCAAGGATAAAAACGAACTTGTGCCCAATGTACCTATCACTTATTACTCCTTCCGTATCATGGTCGGTCTGGGCACACTCTTCATTCTGCTCTTCGTCCTGATGCTGTTTTTCATCCGCAAACCCGAGCATTACATCAAACTTCGCTGGTTCCACATCGTCAATATCATTGCCGTACCGTTGGTTTACCTTTGCAGTCAGAGTGGCTGGGTGGTAGCCGAGGTGGGGCGTCAGCCATGGGCTATTCAAAATCTTTTACCATTGCAGGCAGCCGTTTCCAAGTTGGAGGCCTCATCGGTCATGCTGACCTTTACTGTCTTCCTTGTTCTCTTCACCATTCTGTTGATTGCCGAATTGAACATCATGTTCAAGGCTATCAAGCACGGCCCGGTGGAAGAAAAGAGAATTGCAGCAAAATAAGAGCTTTCCGAAGCGATACATTAACCATTAAAAAAGAAAAATTATGGATTATTCATTAATGCAGGAATATTGGTGGTTTCTGATTTCTCTCCTGGGAGCCCTGTTGGTTTTTCTTCTGTTCGTACAAGGGGGGCAGTCGTTGATTTTCAGTCTGGGCAAAGAGCCGATGGATCGTAAGATGCTGGTCAACTCCACCGGCCGCAAGTGGGAGTTCACTTTCACCACACTGGTCACCTTCGGCGGAGCTTTCTTTGCGTCATTCCCGTTGTTCTATTCCACCAGTTTCGGTGGAGCCTACTGGGTGTGGATGCTTGTACTTCTTTGTTTTGTTATTCAGGCCGTATCTTACGAGTATCAAAACAAGCACGGCAACGTCTGGGGCAGTAAAACCTATCAGGTCTTTTTGTTCCTCAATGGCGTGCTCGGCCCGCTTCTTTTGGGCGTAGCGGTATCTACATTCTTTACCGGCTCTTATTTTACGGTTAATAAGGCCTCTATTCTGGATCTTACCGGTGGCAGCCAAGTCATTTCACAGTGGGTTCCGTACAAAGGCTTTATGCTGCATGGACTGGAGGCCGTATTCAATCCCTGGAATCTGGTACTGGGCGTGGCTGTTTTCTTCCTGTCGCGCACCACAGCCCTTTTGTATTTCATCAACAATATCAACGACGTGCGTCTGCGCACCGAAGCCAACAGGCGTTTATTCAAGAATGCAGGGGCTTTTCTGGTATTTTTCCTGGCTTATATCGGATTTTTGTTTACGACCAAAGGTTTTGCCGTAGATCCTGCAACGGGAACGGTTTCCATGGAATCATTCAAATACTTGAATAACTTCCTGCAAATGCCCGTAGTATCGGCTCTGTTCCTGATCGGTGTGGTATTGGTGCTTTTCGGTATCGGTAAAACCGTGATGAATAAAAACTTTACCAAAGGTATCTGGTTTGAGGGAACGGGTGTGGTGCTCACTGTGCTGGCACTGTTCCTTGTGGCCGGTTGGAATAATACGTCTTATTACCCCTCTCTTCATGACCTGCAGAGTTCGCTGACTATCAGAAACAGCTCCTCCAGTCCTTTTACATTGAAAGCCATGAGTATCGTGTCGTTATTGATACCGTTTGTGCTGGCTTATATTTTCTATGCCTGGCGTGCACTCGACCTGCGCAAGATTACCAAACAGGAAATGTCCGATTCGAGCAATGCTTCTTATTGAAACGAGCTCGAAAGGTGCGACCTTTTGAGTTCCGGCTCTTTCCGCACTTTGCCTGTCATACAAAAAGAAAACCAACGGCTCTGAAATCGGCCGTTGGTTTTTTATTTTACTGTCTGTCCGGTGCATCTATTTCTCAGACAGCAACCAGTCCAAAGAAACCTCCGTAAACCAGATATCGTAGGCGATCTGATCGTCTTCTTCGCTCAATATGCCGATGTTGCCATTGGGCAGAATGGTCAATGAGCTGTAAGCCGATTCGCCTCTGCAAATCGTTTTTCTGTAAGGCCATGTTTTACCGCTGTCTTTACTTACGAAGAGGGTAAGATTAACCCGGTCTTTATCTGCCGGCAATGTATGCAGCAGTATCCGACTTTCGGCACCGCTGTTTTTCGCGGAGTAGCGAATGATTGCCCCATTGCAGTTGGTTCCCGTCATATCTTCCCATCGGGCAAGGGGTGTCCATGTTTTACCCAAGTCTGCCGTCAAGGCATAAGAGCGCGGATTCGGGTTGGCATCGCGATTTCTGCTGCTCACCAAAAGACGTCCGTCTGCCAGCTCCACCACTTTCGATTCGTCTCCGTTGTTGCGCAGCGCATCGGACGTCAGCCATGTTTTGCCCTCATCGCGGCTATACACCAATATGTTTTCCAATGGTCCTCCCCATTCGGCAGAAGTGCGCATGGCGGCTACAAATACAATTGTACCATCGCTTGTAACCAACCCTCGTCCTGAGGCAAAGAAACCACCAGGCCGGTTCTTTCCCCGGTAAACCTGAGCGGTTATATTCCTCGGTTCTGTCCAGGTTTTACCGCCATCCGTGCTCCGGCATACGAACATTTCCTGCATCTTTCGGGGATTGCTGTGCCACAAACCATTGCCTCCCACCATCACCATCGTAATCGTGTTGCCGCTGATAGCCATTGCTGCATCGCCGTAACCGTAATCCGGAGTACCCTTAGCCACAGTTATCGGTTCGCTCCAGGTTTTGCCGCCATCCGAACTTCGTTTGACCAGCACATCGATGTCTGCCGGCAAATCTCCCGAGTGGTTTTTGCGTTTATCGGCACAGGCCACCAACGTGCCGTCGGCACAGGTTACAATACCCGGTATACGGTAGCTTACGGATCCGTCATCGCCCGGCATCCAGACCAGGGTACGCATGGGTACGATGGTATGCTCGGTTGTGGGAGCATCGGCAACAGGCAAGGCATCTATGCTCAGGAAAGAGGTTTTTACAGCATTTCCCTCTCTTGCCGTCCCGGCGATATCCAGACAAAGCCACAGTGTCACCTTATGTGTGTTTGTTTTCCGGGCAAATTTTGTGGAAAAAGTCAGCCGATTTCCGGCCGGTTTTGCCATGGCGATAGCCGTGTGCAGGCTGCGCGGGTCAAAACGGTCGGCCCTGTCGCTGAGATACAGCGTTGCCCGTTCGATGTCTCGTATATCGGTCGAGCCCTCCAATTTCACCGTAATCGTTTGAGGAAGTCCGGTTTGGGGTGAAAAGGTTATCGATGCCACGGCCTGATCGGGGCCACGTCCGATAAGGCTCGCATTGGTCGGTTGAATGTATAATCCGGTTATCTCTTTTGTCTTTTGTCGTGCCGCAACAGGAAGGGAAAAAGCCATTAGCAGACTTAATAAAAAAGCGTTGCGCGCAGAAAGTAAGGAGTTCATTGTGCAAGTATCTTTAGTTTATTCGTTTTTTTACTCTTCCGGGCAAAGATAGATGTTTCCCGATTAACCTTGAATTTCACCGAGGGTTCAAAACCATTCTAAAAGGTCCGAATTTTACTTCCTTAAGGAGACGAGAAATTCTTGTTAAGGAAAATAAAAAACCAAGTTAACTTGGTTGAAAATTCTTTGCCTGAAGAATTTTCAACCATCAGGCAGAGAATTTTCATTTGCAGCAAAAGCCTTAGTATAAGCGACTTAGGGAAAGCGTTTTTTTTACCGGGCGAGACCTCAAAAAAAATGATTTTTGAAAGGTTTTTCAATACAGATTTACACGATACCGCAAAGAGATAACCGGATGTTTTCCAATGAATCAGACACAAATGCCTAAGAAAAAACGGCTCATATAGCTAAAAAAAATCCCAACCATTCGAACTTTTTACACATTATAATATAAGCCTATGGCTGTTTATTCTTCGAAATATTTTTTCTTCTTCACTGAAAATATTTTCTTTGAAAATTTATTTCCAATGGAAAATATTTATATCTTTGTCACATAAAAGCAAAAAAGCAGCGATATGAAGTATGTAATTGTGGGCGGTGTAGCCGGCGGTGCTACAGCCGCAGCCAGATTGAGAAGAATAGATGAAAAGGCGGAGATCGTATTATTTGAGAAAGGAGAATATATCTCTTACGCAAATTGCGGACTGCCTTATTATATAGGCGGTGTGATAGAAGACAGAGAAAATCTCTTTGTGCAGACACCGGCCTCTTTCGCCGAACTATTCAACTTCGACGTTCGTGTAAAAAGCGAAGTGACCCGTATAGACCGCACGAACAAGCAAGTGGAAGTACTGAGAGCCGATGGAACGAAATATACCGAAAACTATGATAAATTATTACTTTCACCCGGTGCTCTGCCCGTTGTACCTCCCCTGCCGGGAGTGAACAGCCCCGGTGTTTTCACCCTGCGCAACGTGGCAGACACCGATGCCATTAAAAGCTACATAGATGAGCACAACGTCAAGCATGCCATCGTAGTAGGCGGAGGCTTCATTGGGTTGGAGATGGCCGAAAACCTTCACGAAAAAGGCATTCGCGTCGATGTGGTGGAAATGGCACCACAAGTGATGACACCGATAGATTTCTCCATGGCTGCCATCATACATGCCCACATGAAAGAAAAAGGTGCAGGCCTGTACTTGGGAAAAGCAGTGAAAAGCATTCAGGAGAAATCGGGTTTTCTTTCCCTTTCTTTGGATTCGGGAGAAAAGCTGGATGCCGATCTGGTATTGCTATCCATAGGGGTACGACCGAATACCGAACTGGCGGTAAACGCCGGCCTGGAAACAGGCGAAGCGCGCGGAATAAAAGTAAACGAATATCTGTGTACTTCGGATCCCGACATCTATGCCGTGGGCGATGCCATTGAATTTCCTCACCCGATCACCGGCAAACCATGGACGAACTACCTGGCAGGCCCGGCCAATCGGCAGGCACGCATCGTGGCTGACAACATGAAGTACGGGAACAGGAAAAAATACGAAGGAGCCATCGGTACAGCCATTGCCAAGGTATTCGACCTTACCGTCGGGGCTACGGGGCTGTCCGCCAAAGCGCTCAAACAGAACGGTATCCCCTATCTGACAGCTACGGTGCAACCGAACAGCCATGCCGGATATTATCCGGATGCCTACCCCATGACTCTTAAAATCGTATTCGATCCGGAAAACGGTCGCCTGTACGGAGCCCAATGCGTAGGTATAGACGGTGTGGACAAACGGATAGACTCCATTGCCCAACTTATCAAACACAACGGCACCGTAGAAGATCTCATACAAACGGAACAAGCCTATGCCCCACCTTTCTCATCTGCCAAAGACCCTGTGGCCATGGCTGGCTATGTGGCCGACAACATTCTTGCCGGAAGACTGAAGCCACTTTACTGGAGAGAGATGCAAAAAGCCGACCCGAACGAGGTGAGTATCATCGACGTACGGCTGAAGCAGGCTTACGACATCGAGCATATCCGTGGAGCCATCTCGATACCCTTGGAGGAGATGCGAGAAAGAATGAAAGAAATACCCACCGACAAACCTGTCTATATTTATTGCGCCGTAGGCTTAAGAGGATATCTGGCTTCGAACATATTGCGCCAGAGCGGTTTCCGGGATGTGCGAAACCTCATCGGAGGATATCGCCTCTATTCGACTGCCACGGCAGATTATAATACGGCAGCGCAGGAGAGGGGAAAGAAGCAGTCTAACAATCATCCGGACACATCGACCGTGGCTTTGCAGGTAAACGCCTGCGGAATAGCCTGCCCGGGACCCATTCTGAGACTTAAACAGGGTATCGAAAAAATAAAAACCGGCGAAAGGCTGCGCATAGAGGCTACCGATCCGGGTTTTGTGCGGGATGCCGGAGCATGGTGCGAAACCACCGGACACAGACTGATAAGCCAGGACATCGACAAAGGGAAATATATCGTAACGATAGAGAAGACTTCGTGCAAGGAAGACGGCACTTGTGTAAGCAAAACGCCGGGCAAGGGTAAAACTTTTATCCTTTTCAGCGATGATCTCGACAAAGCTTTAGCTACTTTTGTATTGGCCAACGGAGCGGCTGCCACGGGACAGAAAGTAACCGTCTTCTTTACTTTTTGGGGGCTGAATGCCATCAAAAAGATGACGGACAGAAAACCGAAGAAAGATATCTGGGGTAAAATGTTCGGCATGATGTTACCCAAAGACAGTCGTAAGTTAAAACTTTCCAAAATGAACATGGGCGGACTGGGAGCTAAAATGATGCGCATGGTGATGAAAAAGAAACAGGTAGACTCTTTGGAGAGCATGCGTATGCAGGCATTGGCAAACGGAGTGGAGTTCATTGCCTGCCAAATGTCCATGGATGTGATGGGCATCGGTAAAGAGGAACTGATGGACGAAGTGACCATAGGCGGAGTAGCCACCTATATGAATCGCGCCGAACAGGCCAATATCAATCTGTTTATCTAAAAAACGGGATAAAGCATGGAAAATGTAAAAAATATTTGTCTGATGCGTGAACTGATACGGGCTTTACGGGAAGTGGAAAGCAGCTTGATGGAACAGACGGGCAGCGATCTCAACCAGGCGATGGTGCTGTGCGTACTGGCCGATGAACCGATTTCTGCATCGGAAATAGCGAACCGTATCGGCCTTTTGCCGGCACAAACATCCAAACTGCTGTCGGCAGTAGAAAACAGAGGTTGGATAAAACGCCAATTCGGACAGGAGGATAAACGAAAAATGTTCTTCAGCCTGACAGCCGCCGGAAAAAAAGAATTGGATGTACTGAAAAAGATAGAACTCGATATTCCCGCCGTACTGCAACCGGTATTTCAGGCCGAAGAAAAAAGATAATGCACAGGGTTCTTATGGTGCAAAATACAGTAGAAAACTGCTACCCGATGGTTTTTAACGGACTGTGGGGTGCAGTTTTTTCTTTTTCTAAAAAACTGATGTCTTTGAATAAACTGAAAAGAGCCGAAGAAATCGTATAAAAACAGATAAAAAAGTCTCGACGGATGTATTTTTTATCTAAAAAACAAAAAAGAGATGCGGAACAGACAGCATAAAAGATGAAAGCAAAGACTTTGCTATGCAAAATATGCCGTGTTTTTTGTAGCTTTGTTTTTAATCATATCCATACAGCACACTATAGCAATGAATATACGGCGTTCTTTCTGGGCTGTCATGATGCTCGGCATAGCATTGAACAGCTTGGCGCAAACCAATATAATCCGATACGATGCAAACAAAAGCAACGATTTCGGCATCGTCTATAACCTGCCTAAAACCCAAATTATCGTAGAAGCTATTGTAGACCGTGAAATCTATACTCCGGGAATTCTTAGCGATTATGCCCTGAAATATTTGAATCAACGCGTGAAGCTGGAGCCATCGGAAAGCTACAGGCTCTCCGGTTTGCGCGTACGCTCTGCGGGCATACCCGACAAGGAGCATCAATACGTCATAGAGTTTCGCCCCGGCACGGTGGCTCCTTACGTCACCCTTACGACTGCGGGCATCATCAACGGCATCAACAGCAAAGCGAAGCCTCAGGAAGAAACCGCTATAGAAGGTTTGGGGAAAAGATCCGGCACACGCAGACAGCAGCCCTCTTTACCGCAGGAATACAATATGGCCGGTTCGGTAAGCAAACAGGCCGAAATAGCGGCTCAGTATCTTTTCCATGTTCGCGAAAGCAGCATCAACATCGTAACCGGAGATGTGGATCAGATGCCTAAAGACGGGCAGGCGATGAAAATCGTTATGGACAGGCTCAAACAGGAAGAGCTGGCCACGCTGGCCTTATTCACAGGCGATACCATCCGTGAACGCTCGGTTTACAGAGTAACAATAGATCCTGCTGCTCCGATACAAAACCGTATAATTTTCCGTTTCTCAGAGCAATTAGGCGCATTGGATGCAGACAATCTGGCCGGTGCTCCCGTTCGTTTAGACCTGAGTATTATAGACAAGGCTCCCGAACTTTCCCCGAAAGAACAGGAGAAATACCTGCGCAACCTCAAAGGCATTGTTTATAATATGCCGGGAATCGGCCTGGTGAAAATCGACTATGAAGGCAAAACCTTATTCAAAGGGCAAGTACACGTTACCCAGTGGGGAACAAAGCAATGTCTGGCTCCGAAAATGTTTAAGGATCGTAATGACAGCTCTCCGAGTATTCTATTCGACATCAATACCGGAGGTATCGTCAGCATCAAAGGGCCGGACGGCAACAACCTGTAACAACGATTTTTTTAACAATAATTTTATAAAACAATTTTAACTTATGGCAAAAAATCATCCTAAAGGGCTGATCGTTTTGGCTCTGGCAAACATGGGCGAGCGTTTCGGCTATTACACCATGTTGGCGATCCTGACCCTTTACATGCAGGCGAAGTTCGGCTTCTCTTCTGCAACTACCAGTATGATATACGGTACCTTCCTGGCACTCGTGTATTTCTTACCGGTATTCGGGGGTATTGTGGCCGACAAATGGCTCGGATACGGTAAAACCATTCTGATCGGTATCACCATCATGTTTGCCGGCTATCTGTTGCTGGGCATGCCCTTCGGCACAGGTACAGAAGGTATCATGTTCATGATTTTGTCCCTCATACTCATCTCTGCCGGCACAGGTCTCTTCAAAGGAAACCTTCAGGCTCTGGTGGGTAAGTTGTACGACAATCCTCTGTACTCCAAAAACAGAGACATGGCATTCTCGATCTTTTACATGTTTATCAACATCGGTGCTTTCTTTGCCCCCAGTATGGGTAATGCCATCACCAACAGCGTGCTGGCCAAAGAAGATTTCTATTACGATGCAGCCATTCCTCAAAACTATGTCAAGCTGAATGACAAAGTCGTTCAAGAAGCCGACTTTATTGCAGAGTATCAGCAACACCACCCCGGTTATGCTCGGGAAACTCCGGAAAAACAGCAGGAAATCATCAGCAAAGCCAAGAAAAAACAAGGCGTAATGTTCCCTGCCGATGAAGCTGAAGCTCTTTTCAATATTAAACTGGCCGGTTTGCACCAGTATACGGTAGCCAAGAAGATTACCGATCCTGCCATGATGGTAACCGATAAGGACTACGAAATCATGGCCAGCCGTAACGAAGCAGATCAACCTAAAAAAGATGAGATCCGTGCACGTATCGAAGCTGTGGAAGTACCTGCAGAATTGGTAGGAGCAGAAGTTTCAGAAGGTTTTGAAAAAGATTTCGGTCACAAGTATGTATCTACTTCTCTTTCCAAATCGTATAGCTGGGCTTTCTTTGTAGCTTGCGGCAGTTTGATTGTCTCCATTTTGATTTTCTTCTTCTTCCGCAGCACCTGGAAAGCGGCCGATGTTACGGCCAAACAAGCCAAAGCAGCACAAGGAGGACATCAAGTGCCGGAAATGTCCAAGAAAGAGGTTAACGACCGTCTGCTGGCTCTCGGTTTGGTATTCCTGGTTGTGATCTTCTTCTGGATGGCTTTCCACCAAAATGGTTTGACCATGACATTCTTTGCTCGTGACTATACGATAAGCAAGGTTACTCCCAATCAGTTTATGGCCTTTTCGCTGCTGATGCTCATTCCGTTCATTTGCTTTATGTACGGTGTTTATCTCTCTACTTTCGGTCTTCTCGGTGGTAAGAAAAATGCCAAGTCCGGTATTATTCTGATCCTGTTGGGTATTGCCGGATTGATCGGCGGTTATTACCTGGATATCAAATCCATTACAGAAGCGACTAAGAGCATCACTCCGCAGATTTTCCAGCAGTTCAATCCGTTCTTTATCATTCTGCTTACTCCGGTAACCGTGGGTCTCTTCTCCTATTTGGCGCGGAGAGGCAAGGAACCGTCAGCACCGCGCAAGATCGGTATCGGTATGCTTTTGGCAGCCGTAGGATTCCTCGTACTGCTCGTTTGCTCTATCGGTCTGCCTGCACCTAACGATATTAACGGCACGAGCAATATATTGGTATCGCCTAACGTGTTGATCAGCACTTATTTCGTGCTGACGCTTGCAGAGCTGTTCCTCAGCCCGATGGGTCTTTCTTTTGTATCCAAAGTTGCTCCTCCTCAATATGCCGGCTTGATGCAAGGCGGTTGGCTGGCAGCTACCGCTGTAGGAAACTTCCTCGTAGGCGTAATGGGTTCTTTCTGGGAAAAACTTTCGCTGGTGGCATTCTGGGGCGTACTTATCGCATGCTGTCTGGTTTCTGCAGCATTCATCTTCTCTGTGATGAAACGTCTTGAACGTGTAACATCCGATAATAAATAAACCGGACGACTCAAATATAAAAGGCTGCCTTCATTCAAATAAGGCAGCCTTTTTCTTCAGCCCGTTGTATTCGGGTTCTGTATAGATCGGGCGTCAGTTTTTTATCCAGTTAACAATCTTATCGGACATGGGAGACTCTTTGGGCGCAACAAAACCAACCCAATTGCCCTCTTCATCGATCATAAATTTCTGGAAATTCCATTGCACCGGGGCATCTTCTTTTCCATTCTGTGCTTTCTCCGTCAACCATTCATAAAGCGGATGCCGATCTTCTCCCTTTACGGATATCTTAGCCATCATGGGGAAGGTTACATCGTAGTTCGACGAGCAAAAGCTGGCAATTTCTTCGTTGCTTCCCGGTTCCTGCTCATTGAAGTTATTGGCAGGGAAACCGACAACTACAAAGTTCTGATCTTTATAAGTCCGATACAACTCCTCGAGTTGTGCATACTGGGGTGTAAGCCCGCATTTGGAAGCTACATTTACAACCAGCACTTTTTTTCCTTTCAACTGGGATAATGGGAATTCTTTTCCGTCAATAGTTTGTACGGTGAAATCATGGAAGGTTTTATTTTGTGCACTCAAAGTAAACGCAAAAAGCACACTCAAAACCATCAAACAAATTTTTTTCATAATCTATATTTTTTAATACATCTCAATAAATAAACGGGAAAATGTCAATTATTATTATCCTTTTACATTGAACGAATTCAAAATAGCCAATAAAACCCCGGATTTTTTTAAGACTCTATAAGTCTTTTTAAGCATGTATTAAGCCTTGAAAGAGAATAAAAAAGCGAACTTTATCGTCAAAGTATAAATATGATGCCGAATGCCTCTGCGAATTGTCTCTTTTTTTATACTGCTCTTTAGCTTGATGCCTTTGACCAAGGCACAGGCAACGCTGCAAGCACAACTTGCAGCAGATACGTTATTACTCAAAAAATCGAATGTGGAGATGACGGCTACGAAGAATTCAAAAAAAGATACTTCCATTCACATCATGGGACCGCAGCCTCCGAAAACCTTACCCTCTCCACAAAAAGCACTTTTTCTGAATACCCGGGAATTGCTCAAACAGCCCTCTTTGGAACATCCGACCCTGAAAACAAATGCTGTAAGCTCATCGACACAAAGCTCCGAAATAAAACAGATAAACATCGGCAAAATACAGATAGAGCCGTTTTCCTATCGAGTTAACAGCATAGACTTGTTGAATACACATAACGAAAGCAAAACAATGGGAGCCGATATCCGGCTAAGTAAAAATTTCAGGATAGAGACGGCTGTCAGGATCGGACTTTCATCCTCGCCTTATATCCCTACAATAGAAAAACACTACAATGTTTATGCAGGCACGGCTTTTTCTCCCAAAGAAAATATGCGCTATAAACTGGGGCTTAACTACGGATCGTATATGCGCCACAATTACTTACAACCTGATTTGAGTGCAGAAATACGCCTTAGCAAACGCATCGACATACAGTTCGACGCAGGGGCTTATTTTTATAATACACCTTATTCTTCAGGCTTTAAGAACACCCAATTGTACTCGTCGTTACGGATGGAATATGCATTCGATTCGGGCTTCTATCTCTTCGGCATGGCTCACTCCGGCTATTTCAGGCCTTACGGGAATTATGGCAATCCTTATCTGGCAGGTATGTATGGAGGACTTGGCGGTGGAGTCGGCTACAGGGTGAGTACGGGCGGGCGTATCGAAGGAGGAGTTGTGTACAATTACGATCCCCGAACGGGTCGTTTCCATCCCACCCCTTACGTTAATATGGGAGGATTGTTCTCTCTGATTATCAAAGCAATCGCCGGATTGTTCGAAGACTGACAGCAACTCTGCCTGCACCTATCTGTAAAACGGTCTGTTTGTACATAGCTTTTTGCTACCTTTATGCTTCAAGCTTATGAACACTATGGACATTGAAGAAGTCATTAAACGAATCACGAACGGTGGTGCCCTGACAAAAGAAGAGGCGGAAGAGCTATCCCGGCTGCCGGACAAAGAATCCTTATACGAAGCGGCGCACCGCATTACAAAAGCATTTCATTCAAATAAATTCGATACCTGCTCCATTATTAATGTTAAAAGCGGCAAGTGCCCCGAAAACTGTAAATGGTGTGCCCAAAGTGCCCATTTCAAAACAACGGCGGAAGTATACGACGTACTCTCCACGGAAGAATGTATGCAGCAGGCTGCATTCAATCGAAAGCAGGGTGTAGGGCGTTACTCTCTGGTGGCTAGCGGGCGCAGACCGACCGATGCCGAAATACACCGGTACATTGAAAGCTATCATTCCATACGCCGCAACGTACCCGGTCTCAAACTATGCGCTTCACTGGGGCTGTGTACGGAAGAGCAACTGAACAGACTGTTCGAAGCCGGTGTCACCACTTATCACTGCAATATGGAAACGGCACCCAGCTATTTCGGCAACTTATGTTCTACACACACGCAGCAGGATAAAGAAGCTACGTTAGCGGCCGCTCGCCGGGTGGGCATGCGTATCTGTTCCGGAGGTATTATCGGTATGGGCGAAACCATGGAGCAGCGCATCGAGTTCGCTTTTTATCTATCCTCGCTCGGGTCGCTTTCCATTCCCATCAATATTCTGCAACCGATCCCGGGCACACCGCTGGACCGGTCGGAGCGGCTCGACGAAGAGGAATACCTGACCACCGTAGCCCTTTTCAGGCTTATCAACCCCAAAGCTTTTTTACGTTTTTCGGGCGGACGGGCACAACTCAGCGACGATACGCAGCGCAAGGCGATTCATTTAGGCATCAACTCGGCCATTACGGGAGATATGCTCACCACCGTCGGCTGTACCACGCCGCACGATATGGCAATGATAGAAGAGTTGGGAATGGTGAACAGCAACGATACGGATTGGGAGGTAAAACATGATCACTGACAGGCAAAACATAAACAGCACAATGCAACAAACAGAGCGGTTAAGCACATTGCAACTGCTGGATCTGGACCGCAAACACCTGTGGCATCCTTATACGAGTACAATCGACCCGCTGCCGGTCTATCCCGTATCTCATGCCGAAGGCGTACATATTTATCTGGAAGACGGCACCGACCTCATAGACGGTATGAGTTCGTGGTGGGCGGCCATACACGGCTATAATCATCCACGCCTGAACGAGGCCCTCAAACGTCAGGCAGAGCAGATGAGCCACATCATGTTCGGCGGCTTCACTCACCGTCCGGCCGTGGAGCTGGCACAACTGCTCCTAAGCATTCTGCCTTCGGAGTTAAACAAGATTTTTTATGCAGACAGCGGTTCCGTGGCTGTAGAGGTTGCTCTGAAAATGGCTCTGCAATACCAGCAAAGCCTTGGGCAAGACAAAAAGAAACATTTCTGCACCATCCGCTCGGGTTATCATGGCGACACGTGGCACGCCATGAGCGTCTGCGACCCCGTTACGGGCATGCATGGCATCTTCAGCGGCACACTGCCCGTACAGTATTTCCTGCCCCAACCCAAAAGCCGCTTTCACGGAGAATGGGATCCGGCAGACATCAGCCCTTTACGAGAACTCATAGAAACCAAAGGACACGAGTTGGCAGCTCTGATTTTAGAGCCTGTTGTGCAAGGAGCCGGCGGCATGTATTTCTATCATCCGCAGTACCTGCGGGAAGCACGAAAACTTTGCTCCGATGCCGGCATCCTGCTTATCTTCGACGAGATTGCCACCGGTTTCGGACGAACGGGCGAACTTTTTGCTTACCGTCATGCCGGAGTGCTCCCCGATATCATGTGTATAGGCAAAGCCCTGACAGGCGGGTATATGACTTTAAGCGCCACCATAGCCACCACTCCCGTGGCAGATACCATCTGTTCGGGAGAAGCCGGCTGCTTCATGCACGGCCCGACCTTCATGGGCAACCCGATGGCCTGTGCAGTGGCCAAAGAAAGTATCTCCATACTTTTGGAACAACCCTGGCAGAATGTGGTGAAAGGCATCGAATCGCAGCTCGAGGCAGAATTGGCTCCGGCAAGAAAGCTGAGGTCTGTGAAAGAAGTTCGCGTTCTGGGAGCCATAGGTGTTTTAGAAATGAACGAGCCGGTAAATATGGCTCGCCTGCAAAAGAAGTTTGTGGCAGCGGGTATCTGGGTACGCCCCTTCGGTCGACTTTGCTACCTGATGCCTCCTTTCATCATCAAACCGGACGAACTTTCCAGGCTGACATACGAACTACTGAATGTACTCAAAAGCGAAGAATAAAACTCCATAAACAAAATATAAGAAAGGCTTACTCTTTCGCTTTCTCATCGAATACTTACTTTAATACTTTGGAATATGCAGAAAAAAACAGCTCTTATCACCGGTATTACCGGCCAGGACGGGTCTTTTTTGGCAGAATTGCTCATCGACAAAGGATATGAAGTGCACGGTATCATGCGCCGCTCTTCTTCCTTCAATACCGCACGTATCGAACATCTTTATCTCGACGAATGGGTCAGAGATATGAAAAAAAGCCGTCTGATCAATCTGCATTGGGGCGATATGACGGACAGTTCCTCACTGATACGCATCATCCAGCAAACACGCCCCGATGAAATTTACAATCTGGCAGCACAAAGTCACGTAAAAGTTTCCTTTGATGTACCGGAATACACGGCCGATGCCGATGCCGTGGGCACGCTCAGACTTCTGGAGGCCATCCGTATTCTCGGGATGGAGAAAACCTGCCGGGTTTATCAGGCTTCCACCTCCGAACTCTACGGAAAGGTGCAGGAAGTACCGCAGTCCGAAACGACTCCTTTCTACCCTCGCTCACCCTATGCCGTGGCCAAACTCTATGCCTACTGGATAGTCAAGAACTACCGTGAAAGCTACGGCATGTTTGCCGTCAACGGCATTCTGTTCAATCATGAAAGCGAGCGGCGGGGAGAGACTTTCGTAACGCGCAAGATCACTCTGGCTGCTGCACGCATTAAAGAGGGACTCCAAGACAAACTCTATCTCGGTAATCTGGATGCCAAACGAGACTGGGGTTATGCCCGCGACTATGTGGAATGTATGTGGCTGATGCTGCAGCAGGAGAAACCGGAAGATTTTGTGATTGCAACGGGTGAGATGCACACGGTACGCGAGTTTGCTACACTCGCATTCAAATATGCCGGCATCGAACTGCACTGGCAGGGCGAAGGTGTAAATGAGCAGGGAGTAGACAAAGCCACAGGCCGGGTGCTGGTGGAGGTCGATCCGAAATATTTCCGCCCCAGCGAAGTGGAGCAGTTGTTGGGTAACCCCGCAAAAGCCCGCAAATTGTTAGGCTGGAATCCTTCGCAAACCTCCTTCGACGAACTGGTACGCCTCATGATGGAGCACGATATGGCATCCGTACGGGAAAAACACTTCTGAAATCATGAACAAGGATAGCAAAATCTACGTAGCCGGACATCGCGGACTGGTGGGTTCGGCACTGTGGCGTACCCTGCAGGCACAAGGCTACACGAACCTTGTGGGACGTACGCATAAAGAGCTGGATCTGCTGGACGCCACAGCAGTAAAACAGTTCTTCGACAGCGAACGCCCCGAATACGTTTTTCTGGCAGCGGCTTTCGTCGGCGGCATCATGGCCAACAGCAGATTGCGAGCGGATTTTATTTACCGCAACCTCGGCATACAGCAAAATGTTATCGGGCAAAGCTATGAACATGGCGTAAAAAAACTTCTCTTTTTGGGGAGCACCTGTATTTATCCGCGCAATGCCCCTCAGCCGATGAGTGAAGAGTCCCTTCTTACCTCTCCTCTCGAATATACCAATGAACCCTATGCCATAGCAAAGATTGCAGGGCTTAAAATGTGCGAAAGCTTCAACCTCCAATACGGCACCGACTATATAGCCGTAATGCCAACGAATCTCTATGGCCCGCATGATAACTTCGATCTGGAGAAAAGCCACGTATTGCCGGCTATGATCCGGAAGATACATCTGTCCCGCTGTTTGGCCGAAAAAGACGAAACGGCTCTGCGTAAAGATCTCGATGCTCGTCCCGTGGGGGATACCACCGGGCGTTCTTCCATGCCGCAAATTATCAAAAAGCTGGAGGATTACGGCATCACAGGCCGGTCTCTGACTTTATGGGGTACGGGAACACCATTGAGGGAGTTTCTTTGGAGCGAAGACATGGCGGAGGCATGTGTTTTTCTGATGCAAAACCATTCATTCAAAGATTTTACTCCGGCCGGCGGAGAGATACGGAACACTCACATAAACATCGGTACCGGAAAAGAGATCAGCATTGCTGCTCTTGCACAGCTTATTGCCCGAACAGTCGGCTATAAAGGAGAAATTCAGTTCGATTCTTCCAAGCCTGACGGTACAATGCGCAAGTGCACCGATGTCGGCAAACTGCACAGCCTCGGCTGGCATCACCGGATAGAGATAGAAGAGGGTGTTCAGCGATTGTACGAATGGTATATGACTGATCAGAACAACAGCCGTTAGTGCATTTGACTTTTCTTCAAAAAGGTATATTTCCTTTACAAACAATAAACAGGGTTAACTCTTTTTCCGGGTTGACCCTTGTTTTATTCAATATGAGACGCGCTCTTTCAAATTGTTCTGATTTCAGTGATTTACAAATGCGAGAAACCTGACGTGTACTAAAAAAGTTGACACGACGGTACCGAGTGTGTTCTATCTAACAGACATTTCGATCCCATCCTTTCACCGTCTTATGCGCTTGAGCTCGTTTCATATCGGGATAGACTCAATGAAAACAGGCCTGTGGATTCGCCTAAACAGCCCATATTAAGGAATCCTATCGGTTTGGGACCCACCGAAATAAGGGGGGGGGGGAAAAGTAACAAAACATAAAAAGATTTGGATATGTTAATCATATTTCATAATGTTGAACACGTAACAGTCTATGAATCCAAATGCTTTTATTCAAAATATAGTAGATACAGCCGTGAAAAGAACTCATTTGTTGAAAATCTCTCAAATCGAAGAACAATACTTTTTCCATAAGAAACGATACAGTATAATAATACCAATGCTCATTGCTGTTATTACACTGACTTTTCCTGTCACGGTGTTTGCGCAAGATAGAGTGCAGGGGTTTGTAGTCGATCGTGAAGGTGAACCTATCCCCAATGCTTTCATCACATTGTATGAATTACCTGATAGTACATTCGTCGATAATACGGCCACGAATCAGGAAGGAATGTTTTTCTTTACCATCGATAAGAAGCACAAAAGGGAAAAATTATTTGTAGAACTGTCTTGTATAGGCTACATTAAACGATACGTCAAAGCAGATAGCCTGAACAGGGCAGTGATTTTGGATGACAATGTGGTTAGCCTTGAGGGGGTTACGATTGTAGCGGCAAGACCAACTTTTAAACGCAAGGGTGGGAAGTTTATTTATTCCCCAAGTATGGCTGACAAGAGTTTCAATGATTGTTATAGCCTGCTTAAGATAACTCCGATGCTGAAAGTTGAGAGTAATTCTGTCTCAATTATCGGACGAGGAGAAAGCACTATCTATATCAATGGTAGAAAGACGGCTATGAGCAAAGATATGATAATGGACTACCTGCGCTCTCTGCCTCCGGATAGATTGGAACGGATAGAAATCAACCCCAGATCCGGAGTTACTCACTCAGCCACTATGCGCAATGGCATAGTGAACATTATTCTAAAGCGTCAAGACGATGGATTTAAGGGAAGTGTCGGTGCGGAAATCGATTACGTGGCAGAGAGAATTTCTCCCAGATTGTCGACTAATATCAATTATGCAAAGGACAAACTGCAAATGGGTTTGAGTATTGCTCTGTATCAAGGGAATCAACTTGCTAAGCAACGTACCGAATATTTCTTCAAAAACGAACAAAGAAGCAGCAGAAGTGAATATACAAATGACTCAAAATTTAGTAGTCTTAATTCTATTCTAAACTTCTCTTATGACTTGACGGCCAATAGCCTGATCGGAGCAAGTGCTTCGTTGGGATTACGACAAAGCAAGGATGAAACGATATGGAACAATCTTTATTTTAACAATGCAGCAAACAACTCACTTACGACGACTCGGGAAACAAGAAGAACTCCTTTGCAACGCCCTGTTTATAGCACCAAAGTATTCTACAATCTAAAGACAGATAATTTGGGGAGCAATTTAGAAGTCAGTACAAGCTTTTCGAGCTTCAAGAAAACAACAAATATGCAGGGCAATCGTCGCAATGCTACAATGTTGAATTTGTATAAGCAAAACATCGCTACGGATAATTATGGCTTGAACGGACAAGCAAAATATAAGTACTTGCTGAATAAAAATAACAGAGTCGAAGCCGGATATGAAATCAACCATTCTTATTTATCGAACAATTATGCTTATTTGAAAGGAGTGGGAGGCGGTAAGTATATCCTTGAGGCTGATGTTTCAAATCACTTCGTTTATAACGAGACGATCAATGCGGGCTTTATTAAATACTCAAGACAATGGAGTGATGTATTCAATACCATAGTAGGACTAAGGCTTGAACATACGGATATTGAGGGTAATCAGAAAACAACAGGCGAGAGGTATCGTAACTCATACACAAATCTCTTTCCTCAGATTGGTCTTGAATTTGACTTGGCAGATGGCATTCACAATATAGCGCTCGATTATGGCAAGTCGCTTACACGCCCCTTCTTCAATTACTTAAATCCATTCAAAGTCTGGCAGTCCGAGCTGTCATATACCAAAGGAAATATATATCTGCGGCCATCGATTTCGAGCAGTTTTGAATTCACATACACTTTGAAGGGTAATTACGTTTTTGGAGTCCTCTACAATCACGATACCGATACATACGGATCTTACTCCCTGCCTTTGGAAAACAATGTTATAGAGAATGGTATATCCAACTATGGATATGACAATAGTTTTTCGTGTTATGCTTCGGTGAATCGAACGTTCTTCAAAGGATTTTGGCGGCTTGCAGCTTCTGCGGAGTATAACTATTCAGAGTCCAAAGGTAAGATTGAGACGGTGGATGTTGGTTACTCCGAATCAAGATGGGGCGTGCAATTGCGCAATGTGATTACACTTTCTGCAAAACGACGTATCGTAGGTCGTCTCAATTATAGCTACTCTTCTCCATCGAGGGGCTTAACGAAAATTGGCTATGCCAAGCATCTCTTGTCTCTGTCGTTAGCAAAAACATTCCTAAATGGTTCATCGTTTAATATCTATTTATCTAATATCCTCAACTACAAGCCTGATGGATATTTCGACAATTCTCTATATCATTATATGCAAGATAATTTGCTAAATCAGACCATGATACAGGTACAGTACACTTATTCTTTTGGTAATAAAAGACTACGAAAACTTAAGGATCATTCCACAGATAGTAATCTAAGCCGTTTCAAAAACGACTAAATAGGCCGTTGCCGAAAAGCCCAAATAGAGTAGGCGTCATTTAATAAAAAATATCAGTTCGATGTAAGTGATAATCGTGGGTAGTCTGTATTATCCAGCTGTGAGAGCAGGTAATGTCTTAAAAAAGTGTAATGGTCAAGACTCATTCGGCATGGTTCTGTTAAATCCGTTCGCAGATCCCGTTTGTCTGCGAGCTTTTCCCTTAACCTTGGATTTCTGTTATAAATTATTCTTCTTATTTATATCTGTCAGATTGAATCTTGACTCATTCATCTCAATAGTGATTTCCGTCAAATTTGATCGATGGAAGAGCTGTTTATTCAGTTGGGTGATCCGCCGGGGCGATATGGAAAAATCCGGCTTGACTGTCTATTGTTATTTTACCTTTGCTGAGAATGTCGTTTCCGAGAAGACCGTCCAATAGAATGAAGCCATCCATGTTTTTTGTGCCGTCGATACTTG
Source organism: Porphyromonas macacae DSM 20710 = JCM 13914 (assembly GCF_000379945.1). Lineage (GTDB taxonomy): Bacteria > Bacteroidota > Bacteroidia > Bacteroidales > Porphyromonadaceae > Porphyromonas > Porphyromonas macacae. Next base: position 127,660 of record NZ_KB904124.1, on the reverse strand, counting down.
ATTCAGGCAGATTGATCTTTTGATTATTGTGCTGTAATATAACATTCTTTAGCTTGATTATTTTTTCTCTGTTTATGGAATGGATACCGAAACTGATCATTTGTCCTTTTCCTTTCATCCATTGCTGCATTTTCGGTCCGGCATGAGCTGAAAAAGTTGTTTTGTTAGCCCCTGTGTCCAGAAGTAGTCGAATCGGTTCTCCTGAAGCCGTTTGCATCAGCACATGAGGAGCTTTTATCCAAAACAGATTTTCAGATTCAAGAGCTGTTCGCTCTTTCGTCGGCTCTATAATTACCTGCTTATCCGGCCAATCGATTGTTATCCTGATCTTGGAGATAATATCCCAACCGATTATACCGTCCATTTTTGCAACTTTCATTCCCATGAATGAAACTCCTATTTTGTTTTGTATTATTATCGGAGCTTTATTGATGGTCAATTCGCCTATTTTTATATTTTCGACAATGCCGATACCGGTCTCTCTTCCTTTTTCATTTGCATCTACCAGGTTCAAACACTTTTTATCCAGTATTTCTATATCGCATTCTTTGGCTGTTTTTGCAGAAAGAACAGACATCGAGCATCCGGTATCTATCATCATCTTTTTCTTTTTTCCGTTGATTTGCACTTCAATAAACGGTGTTTTTGCATAGTTCAATTTTATAATAGGTATCGTATCGCTTTTTTGTATAGTGAAAACTCTCGGGGCTTTTTCTTTTAATTGTATATAATAGTCCGTTGGTCGGAAAGATAAACTCCTGGTTCTGTTTGCATCTTCCCACATTCCCCTGCGGTCATAGTACTCGCAGAGTAATTGTTTATATTTTTCTCCGTAAGGATTTTTGAGAAGCAGTTTTTCCGCTTTCTGGGGATTTCCCGAGTAGAGCGCTTCAAAAGCTTCAACCAAAGACCGTTCGGTAGAGTCCTTAGCCATACCGTATGCAGCTTCAAAGTCTACGCAGTTCACCGCATCGCCGTAATCTTTGTATGTCGTTTTTGTTTGCCCTTTGCTTGGAAACAGTACAAGTAAAAAGATGATAAAACCGTATATGACCGTTCGTTTCATGGTGTTATGGTTATTTTGCTGCAAGATAGTTATTTGTTATGATTAAAAATCCGGAAACGGTCATCGTTCTATTTTTCTCTTTGTTCTTCTTACTCTTCATCGTATCTTTATCACGATGGTGTTTTTTTCTGATTCGTTATCTGCAAGTTTATTTATCGGTATTACAGAATTTTTACAGAATGTGATTCTATATTTAAGGGGTAAAACTTAAAATTATTTGAACAATGAAACGAATTATTATTTTTCTGATAAGTGTCTTTTTCGCTTCGGCAGCTCTTTATGCCACCAACGATAAGGTGATTTCTCTATCCGAATTGCCGGTGAAGGCACAAACGATGATCAAGAAACATTTTCCCAACCAAACGGTCAGTTTTGTGAAGATGGATCGCGACTGGTTAAGTAAATCTTACGAAGTGGTTTTTTCCAACGGCGATAAAATCGAGTTCGACAAGTCCGGCGACTGGATGGATATCGATTGTGAATACACTGCTGTGCCAACGGAGCTTATTCCTGCTCGAATAATGGCACAGGTTTCCGCAAACTATTCCGGTCAGAAAGTAACGAAGATAGAGAAGAAGAGACGCGGTCGTTATGAGGTCGAGCTGTCCAATCAAATAGAATTGACGTTCGATAAGAATTTCAAACTTATCGAACTCGACCGTTAGACGCTTTGCAGTGGAGAAGATGAAGGCGGTCACTGCGTTTTATTCCGTAAAGGTCTTCACCACGGCTTAAACAATTGTTGCGGAGAGATGTTTATAAAACTGCAACCCCTCTTGTGTATGAGGTTTGCAAAACCGACAAACATTTCAAATACAACGTTTATATGATAGATAAGAAAAAGCCGGACATTTATCACGATGTAGCCAACCCGATGAGTTTTCATTTGGAGAGCACGCGAAACAGTTTTCATCTGAAAACGATTTGCGAACCCGAAGGAGCGGGTTTGCTGTATGGCGGCGGCGAATATCCCGTAGGGGCTTTGGTAACGCTCGAGGCACAGCCGTCCAGCAGTCGATATGTGTTTGATGCATGGTATTATCAGGGTGCTGTTTTCTCTCACAATCCGTTCTTTACCTTTTTGCTGGAAGAAGATTTGGAAGTGATTGGCCGCTTTGTGCCGTCTCATGAGTAGTATTCCTTAGAGAATCCTTTTCACAGGCATTCGTCCTGTTGATTTTGAAGCAAGCAAGGCTTCCCGCAGAGGGATGCCTTGCTTGTTTTGTGAATTGTAAAGAAACGAAAAAGCCCCATTCCTTTGAATCTTTTTATTGATTGATAATCGATGGCTTCGTCCCATTCTTGAGGTCGTTGGGAAATTTTGTCGAGGTGTGGATAAAACCGCTATCTGTGGGTTGAAAATTCTTAGCGCAATGGATTTTCAACGAAGTTAACTTGGATTTTTTTTCTTTGCCTGAAGAATTTTCAACCATCAGGCAGAGAATTTTTCAGTACACGTCACAATTTTTGCGTTTTGCTCTAAATTTACAACGGTGTTGCACTCGATACCGGACCCGGCATCGGTATCGGACTTTTTTGCTTTTGGACAAGAGGGTTAATATGTTTACATTTATACAATAAAACTTATATCGTATGAAAAGAATGGGTAAAATATTATCAGCTCTCTTTTTGTTGATAGCCGCAGGTCTGCTGCCTTCGTGTGATCAAGTTATTTTTGAAAACGGCAATGGTTATCGGGTTGTTTCCGGCAGGAAGATCAAATCAGCTTTGGGTTCTCTGGAAATCGGAATGAGCCGGCAGGAGGTCAAAAACTGCCTGGGCATCCCCAAACGGCGCAGTTTTATCGAATTGAATGATGGGCGTAAAATGGAAAAATGGGTCTACGTGCTCCATGAAAATCAGGAGAAAATAGCGGATGAGTATTTCCTTGACTTTGAAGGAGACCGTCTCGTTTCTTTGGATATACAGAAGGTTTACCCCCTTTAGCCTTATCCCGGCTTTATGAATGCATCAAACAGGCTATCTTTGTGTGGATATTGTTTGCCGTTTGGAAGTTATCCGCATGTAACACGAACAATTGAACTGTCTTTTTTGGAAACAACACTTAATTTATTGCAATAATGAACGAAAAAGAAGAATTGATGACGCAGGTACGCGCCAAGGCCATGGAATGGCTAAGCCCCCAGTATGATGAAGAAACCCGCAACGCAGTACAGGCGATGCTGGACAGTGCGGATCCCATGGAGTTAATAGATTCTTTCTATAAGGATTTGGAGTTCGGCACGGGTGGTCTGCGCGGCATTATGGGTGCAGGCTCGAACCGCATGAATCGCTATACCGTGGGTGCTGCCACACAAGGCCTTTCCAACTATTTGAAGCGGGAGTTTGCTGACTTGGATCAGATTAAAGTGGTTATCGGCTATGACTGCCGGAACAACAGCCCCCATTTTGCCGACATCGTGGCTCACATCTTTGCAGCTAACGGCATCAAGGTTTATATTTTCGACAAGTTGCGCCCCACACCGGAGATCTCTTTTGCCATTCGTGCTTTAGGCTGTCAGAGTGGTGTGATGATTACAGCTTCGCACAACCCCAAAATCTACAACGGCTATAAAGCCTATTGGTCCGATGGCGCCCAAATGATTGCTCCGCATGACCGCAATACCATTATCGAGGTCAATAAGATACGTAATGTTCAGGACATCAAATTCGAAGGTAACGACGAACTCATAGAAGTAATCGGCGAAGAGATGGACAAGCAGTTTATCGAAGCCGTTAAATCTCTTTCTCTGTCTCCCGAGGCTGTTAAGAACCAGCGTGATATGAAAATCGTGTACACGCCCATTCATGGCACAGGGGTGGAGATGGTACCGCGCGCGCTCAGGGCATTCGGTTTTGAAAACATTATCAATGTACCCGAGCAGGATGTGGTTAGCGGCAATTTCCCCACCGTGGATTCGCCCAATCCGGAAAATCCCGAAGCAATGGCATTAGCTGTGGAGAAAGCAAAAGAGACCGGAGCAGAGCTTGTGCTGGCTTCCGACCCCGATGGCGACCGTTTAGGAGTAGGTCTCAGAAATAACGAGGGAGAAATTACCCTGATCAACGGAAACGAAATCTGTACGCTGATGACCTACTACTCGATCATGCGCCGTAAAGAGCTGGGCGATTTGAGAGAAAACGATTATGTGGTGAAGACCATCGTAACGACCGAACTGATCCGTGAGATTGCCAACCGCAATGAAGTGACGCTTTACGATTGTTACACCGGCTTTAAGTGGATTGCCGATGTCATCCGCCAGAACGAGGGTAAAAAACGCTATATCGGTGGTGGTGAAGAGAGTTATGGTTTCCTGTGGGAGGATTTTATTCGGGACAAAAGCTCGGTGTCTGCCTGCTGTATGTTTGCCGAGATGAATGCCTGGGCTTTGGACAAGGGTATAAGCCTGTATCAAATGCTGCAAAACATCTATCTGGAGTATGGTTTTTTTGCCGAAAAAGGTATCAGTGTAGTACGTACGGGTAAGTCCGGTGCCGACGAAATCGAAGCCATGATGAAAGGTTATCGCAATGAACCGATGACGGAAATAGCCGGCAGCAAGGTCAAGGAACGGCTGGATTATGCCAGACTCGAAGGTTATGTGAGCGATACCGGGGACGTGTTTACACTCGATATGCCTACGACGAGCAACGTTTTGCAGTTTATGACCGAAGACGGCACCAAACTGAGTATCCGCCCCTCCGGCACGGAGCCTAAAATCAAGTATTATATCGGTGTCCGGCAGCCGGTGTCCTGCAGGGAAGATCTGCCCGAAGCCGAAAAAATCTGTGCCGGGAAAATCGCCCGTATACGTCAGGAATTGAATATTTAACCCGAATAACACGAGGTGTCCTGTATATAAATCGAATTGCAGGACACCTTTTTATCTTTTATGCAAAATCAACAAACAGACTTAAGCGGAGCCGATTTCAAAATGGTGGCCAAAACCCTCTATGGATTAGAGGATGTGCTGGCCGAAGAGTTGCGTGCCCTTCATGCATCGGATGTTGAAACCGGCCGTCGCATGGTTAGTTTCCGGGGAAACAAAGAGCTGCTTTACAGAGCTAATGTGCAGCTGCGCACGGCACTGCGTGTGCTTAAACCTATTTATACTTTTCAGGCAACGGATGCCGACCGTGTGTATGAGCAGATGAAACGTTTCGACTGGTCTTCGGTCATGACCTCGTCCACCACTTTTGCCATCGATACCGTCATCTATTCCGACTTCTTTTCACACAGCGCTTTTGTGGGTTACCGTGCCAAGGATGCTATTGTCGACTACTTTAGAGAGCGTGAAGACACCAGACCTTCGGTAAGGTTGAATAATCCCGATCTGTTGATCAATTTGCATATATCCCATAATCAGGTTACTTTGTCTTTGGACAGTTCCGGCGAGAGCCTCCATAAGCGCGGTTATCGCGTGGTACAAACTCCTGCGCCGCTGAATGAAGTGCTGGCTGCCGGCATTTTGCTCAAGGCCGGCTGGAAAGGCGAAACCGATCTGATAGATCCGATGTGCGGATCGGGCACATTCCTTATCGAAGCGGCTTTGATTGCTACCGGTACAGCCCCGGGTATTTTCAGAAAAAGCTTCGCTTTCGAGCAATGGCCTGATTTCGATGCCGACCTCTTTAACCGTGTCTATAACGACGATAGCGGCGAACGGGCTTTCGACCATGTTATTTACGGTTCCGATATTCTTCAGGAAGCCATCAGAGCAGCCGAGGCCAATATCCGCCAAGCCGGCATGTGGCGCCACATCCGGCTCAGTGTAATGCCCCTGCAGGAGCGCGAGCCGGTGGCTGCTCCCGCCTTGGTGGTTATGAACCCGCCGTATGGCGAGCGTTTGCGGATGAATGATGCACAGGAACTGTACGGTATGATAGGTTCTAAACTCAAACACAACTTCTCCGGCTGCAATGCCTGGATTATCGGCTATAAGCCTGAGCATTTCGAGGCCATCGGGCTGAAACATTCTTTCCGGGAAAAGGTGATGAACGGTGCTTTGGAATGCGATTTGCGGAGCTATGAGCTTTTTACCGGGAGCCGTAAAGATTTTAAGACACAGGAGCAAAAACCGCCATTTCGTAAGGAAGCGAACCGGTCGGAAAGAGGAGAGCGGCGAGGGAGAAAAACCGCGAACCGCGACGAATGGAAAGACCGGAGCAGCAGGCGGGAAGAGCGTTTTGACAAACGCTGTTCACCGGATCTTCATTCTAAAGACTCTGATACACCCCAAGCCCGTGATACCGTAGAAGATAAACGGTGGCCGAGAGATCGCTTTAAGAAGGCCGGGAACCGGAGCGATGAACGTGAGGAGAAACCTTTCCAAAAACGTACGGGGCGTTTTGAACGGGACGAACACCGAAATATGCCGCGTGATCGTTTTGAGCGGAGCCGGACGACCCAAAGAGAACAGAGTAAACCCCGTTATCAGGTTTTCAGGGCTGATGATGAAAATAATAATACCAAATAGATATCCTTAAAATACAATGAAAAAGAGATTCAGTATCCTTACGTTAATGATTTGCGGAGCAAGCATGATGATGAGTGCCCAGGCACAAAAAGAGAAACCGGTATATACGTTGGAGCAATGTACTCCCGGCGGAGAGCGTTTTATGGAAACCTATCCCGAGTACTTGCCGATGATGCAATGGCTTGGCGATACTTATGTCTATCTTAAAGAAGATAAACTGATAGCAGGGAAGGCTGGAAAGCAGCTTAGCGAGCATCCGTTGCTTACGGTTGCGGACCTCAATGACATTCTGCCTGAAGGGAAAAAGTTGGGTAAAACACCCTATTTCCCGGGTTTTTCCGTACTCAAGCAGGAGGAAGGTGTCGTAGCTTTATCGTTGGCCGGTGAAACTGCTGTCGTAAATCTTTTGCAGCGTAAGATGCTGTCTTCTTATCCCACCATTAAAGAAGCTTCGGCTTTTGACTGGAGCCCCGCATTGAGTCACCGGGTTTTGGTCATCGATTATAACTTGTATTTGCAGGCACCGGGGCAGTCCCGGGAAAAACTGGAGCAAATAACCTCAGACGGCACCGAAGCGATTGTTTATGGCGAGGCCGTTCACCAGCGCGAGTTCGGTATCGAGAAAGGTACGTTCTGGAGCCCCGATGGCAGTAAGCTGGCTTTTTACCGCATGGACCAGAGCATGGTGGAGCCTTATCCCATCGTGAACGTTCGTTTGCGTAAGGCCAAAGAAGCCCCTGTCCGTTATCCGATGGCCGGTATGCCCAGCCACCATGTTACGGTGGGTATTTATGACCTGAATACGGGTAAAACGGTTTATCTGAATACCGGTTTGCCGAAAGAAAAATTCCTGACCAATTTGAGTTGGAGTCCCGATGGACGCACGCTTTATATTGCAGAAGTCAATCGTGCACAGACGGATTGCGAGCTGAAAGCTTACGATGCCGTTAGCGGTAACGCCGTGGCCACGCTTTTTACCGAACACAACGATATTTATGTGGAACCATTGAATCCTCCGGTTTTTGTGCCCGGTAGGGCAGATCGTTTTATCTGGCAAAGCAGGCGCGACGGGTGGAACCATCTTTATTTGTACAGCACTTCGGGCAAACTGATTCGTCAGCTCACCAAAGGCGAATGGGAAGTAACGGATTTTCCGGGATTCGATGCCAAAGGTAAAAACCTCTTTTTCGTAAGTACGAACCCCTCTCCGCTCGATCGCCGTCTGTATCGTATCGGGCTCGATGGTAAAGGCATGAAGGCGTTGACACCGGAGGAGGGTATCCATTCTCCGCAGCTTTCTCCAGACAGACGTTATTTTATAGATCATTTGCAGTCTCCCACCGTTCCCCGTTCGTATGCTTTACGCAGTACCGACGGTAAAACGGCATTCCGTATTTTTGAAGCTCCCAATCCCGACGATAAGTTTGCCATGCCGGATATTCAAACCGGCACGCTGACGGCGAATGACGGGAAAACTCCGCTCCATTACATGATGATTAAGCCGCTGAATATGGAGCCGGGCAAAAAGTATCCGGTTATTGTGTATGTTTACGGTGGCCCGCATGCCCAATTGCTTACCAATACATGGCACCGGGGAGCCAGCGGTTGGGGGGTCTACCAAGCCCAACAGGGTTATGTGATTTTTACGCTTGACAACCGTGGATCGGCTAACCGGGGTGCAGCTTTTGAGCAGGTTATACATCGCAGGCTCGGTGAAGTGGAAATGCAAGACCAGATGACCGGCGTGGAGTATCTCAAAAGTTTGCCTTTCGTGGATCCGGAGCGCATCGGGGTGCATGGTTGGAGTTATGGCGGATTCATGACCACCAATCTGATGCTTACTTATCCGGATGTGTTTAAGGTGGGCGTGGCCGGAGGCCCCGTTATCGACTGGAAACTGTATGAAATCATGTATGGCGAACGTTATATGGATACGCCTCAGGAGAATCCCGAAGGGTATAAGAATGCTAACCTTTTGCTCCGTGCCGATAAATTGAAAGGACGTTTATTGCAGATACATGGAGATATTGATCCCGTGGTCGTATGGCAGCATAGCATGCTTTTCCAAAAAGCCTGTGTAGACCATCGCACCTACCCTGATTACTTTATTTATCCCGGTCACGAACATAATGTGAGGGGGCGCGACCGGGTTCATTTGCATGAAAAGATAAACCGTTATTTCAGAGATTATTTATGAATATCTTATTATTAGGCTCGGGTGGTCGCGAGCATGCTTTGGCTTGGCAGATCGCCCGCAGCGAACAGACCGAAAAGCTTTTTATCGCTCCGGGTAATCCCGGTATGCAGAGCCTGGGCATCGTTGTGCCGGAGATTGGCGTAAATGACTTTGAAGGCATCATGAGGCTGACCCTTCACGAGCATATCGATATGATTGTGGTGGGGCCGGAAGAGCCTCTGGTGAAAGGTCTTGTCGATTTCCTTCACAGCCGAACGGAGTTGCAGCATGTGCTCATTGTGGGTCCCGATGCTTCCGGCGCACGTCTGGAAGGCAGTAAAGACTGGAGCAAGGCTTTCATGCAGCGCCATGGGATACCTACGGCAAAATCAAAAACTTTTACTGCCGACAACCGTTGTGAAGCACATCGGTTTTTGCAGTCTCTTCAGGCTCCGTATGTGCTCAAAGCCGATGGACTGGCAGCCGGTAAGGGCGTTATCATTTCCGATTCTCTGGAAGAAGCTACCCGGGAGTTGGACGAGATGCTCGACGGGCGTTTCGATAATGCCGGAGCCAAAGTGCTCATCGAGGAGTATATGCACGGCGTCGAGTGCTCCGTTTTCGTAGCTACCGACGGCTATGGCTATCGCATATTGCCGGTGGCCAAAGATTACAAGCGTGTGGGCGACGGCGATACCGGTCCCAATACGGGCGGTATGGGAGCAGTCTCCCCCGTCTTTTTTGCCAATGACAAGTTTATGGCGAAAGTCGAGGAACGTATCATACGTCCTACGATGCGTGGCTTGCGACGCGAGGGGATAGACTACCGCGGATTTATTTTCATCGGCCTTATGAATGTGGACGGAGAGCCCATGGTGGTCGAATACAATTGCCGTATGGGCGACCCCGAAACGGAGGTCGTTATGCTTCGCATCCAGAGCGATTTTGTGGAGCTGCTTAAACGTATGGCTGAAGGCTGGCTGGCAGACTATAAGCTTGAGATCGACCCGCGTGCTGCCGTTTCGGTGGTGATGGTTTCAAAAGGTTACCCCGGTGCTTATTCTAAAGGCATGTCGATTACCCTGCCTCTTGAGGGCACAGATACCATTATCTTCCATGCCGGCACGAAAATAAATGAAGAAGGCCGTCTGGTAACAAACGGCGGGCGTGTTTTGGCTGTTTCCAGCTACGGCAGTACGGTAGAAGCCGCTCTGAGGAGAAGCTACAACACAGCCCAGCAGATTCTTTTCGAGGGTAAGAATTACAGGCACGATATAGGGCAGGATTTAATTCTTGACTGATTGTTATGTACGGGCATTATTACTCCAACAGCTCTCCTCATCTTTATCGGGGATTACAGGTATGGGGGTGGATATTGGCTTTTTCGGTTTTGATTGCCCGCTATTTCCTGTATGATTTGTGTCCTCTTCATCCGGAAGACACTCTTTTGCCCATAGATCGCATCTGGTTGTTGTCGGCAAAAGGGCTTCTTCTGTTTCTAACGGGTATCAGTGGGTACCGGCTTATTCTGCACTCTTTGTTGCTCTCTCCTGCTGCCCGCAGGCTCTTCGGTTACTTGTTCCCTTTGCTCGCGGTAGCCATGTCGCCCTCCTTGATACATCTCGCGATTATGTTTATCGAGGTATGGATGTTGAGAAACCTTTTCGATTTGTATCAGCATCCGAATACGGTTTTGGCCTTTAATATGGGAGCCCTGTTCGGGGCTATTGTGCTCCTTTGGCCTCCCATGCTATATTGCCTTGTGGCTTTGCCTTTTCTGATGTATCTGATGCGCTGCCTTTCCTGGCGTACACTTGTCGCTTTCGGTCTGGGGCTGGTGGCTCTGCCATTTATTGTTTTGCCCATTGTTTTCAGTTTGTCTCCCGAAGGGCTTTGGCCGTATTTTGCCGCTCTGTTTGAAAAAGCGTTTTCTCCCTCCTGGTTTTGGTGCAGTTTCTATTTTACGGGAGAGTGGTGGGGTTACGCTCCCGTTTTGCTTATTCTGCTTTATTTGCCCGGACTCTTCACCCTGCGTGTTACCTATCTTGACGGTCAGCTTCGCACCCGTGTGCGCCTTTCCTCTTTGAGCACATTCGTTTTCATTGTGCTGCTACTCACTGTTTTTAATGGAAAAACGTATGAAGGCTTCTTTCTGCTTACCGTTTTTCCGGTTACCGTTCTTACAGCCATGATGCTGATGCATACCCGTGCGCTCACGCGCAAAATTCTGCTGGCTTTTCTTACCCTTGCCTGTGTCGTATTGGGTTTGGCTCCTGTCGTTGCTTCTTTCTTTTGAAGCGACGGTATGGTATATTAACTTAAAAATGTTAAGTTTACCGCATCGTCAGGTGCTTTTTCCTGATGAAACACACAAAAACAACATGCTATATTATGCTTAAAACGCTATTAAAGAAGAACCGCACTTATCGTCGTTTTGATGAAAACGAACGTATCGACCGTCTACAGATAGAGCGTTGGCTGGAGGTTGTCCGCTATACGGCTTCCATGCGCAATGTGCAGCCGCTTAAATATATTATCATAACCGATCCGGAGGAGTGTAACTGGATTACCGCTCAGGTTACCTGGGCAGGTTATTTGACCGACTGGGACGGTCCTGAAGAGGGAGAACGCCCTGCCGCCTATCTGGTGCAGGTGCTGGATACGAATATTGCAGCCAGCGGAAGATTTGATGAAGGGCTTCAATTGGAGGCTATCACCCTGATGGCTGTCGAAGAAGGTTACGGCACCTGTATCCTGCGCTCTTTCAGTTCTGCCGAGTTCGTTCGCCGTTACGGTTTACCCGAAAATCTGCACCCCTCCTGCCTCGTTGCTTTGGGCAGGCCGGTGGAGGAAGTTGTTATCGAAGATGCAGCTAACGAGGACGACATTAAATACTGGCACGATGAGAAAGGGGTACACCATGTGCCGAAAAGACCGCTGGATTCCCTCATTATAGAACCGAATCAATCCTCGATTTTCTGATTTTGACCGAATTTTTATAATATGAGCAAGCCGTATGGTGTATGTCGAAAACATTGCATACGGCTTGCTCCCTTTTATGTGAACGGAAAATATGTTTAACTCGCGGAAGACGGCGACGGAAGAAGTCCGCCGGTTATCCTTGCCGCAGGGCGAATTGGATTATACCCTGATTTTTTCAGGACGGCGAAGTCTCGGTTTGCAGATATACCCCGACGGCAGGGTCGTTGCCCGTGCCCCTTTCGGTATAAAACGCGAAGACGTCGAGCATTTTATCCGCGAACGAAGCGGTTGGATCCACAGGCATCGAGAGCGTTTTGCCATGGAATCCGAAAGTACGGAGAAGGGCGATGTCTTTCATCGTCTGCACTATTTTCAGGGCAAAACATACAGACTTCGGTGGCAGTCATGCCGTATCGAACGTGTTTGTATGGAAGGGGAGGAGCTCCGGGTTAGCTGCCTGTCTGCAGAGGATATTTCTAAACTGTTATGGAGGTGGTACAGGCAACAGGCCGGTGTGTTTTTTATGCGTGAAGCTCGGCCGTTGATAGAAAAGTTTGAGCAAAAACACGGAGTCTCTCCCTCCTCATTACACTGGCAGTGGATGAAAACCCGCTGGGGCAGTTGTTCGTCTCGGGGGCGTATCAATCTTAATCTCAAACTGATTATGACACCGCCGGAGTGTTTAAGATATGTTCTCCTGCACGAACTTTGCCACCTTATCCATTTCAATCATTCCAAAGCTTTTTATCGTTTGATGGACGAAGATATGCCCGATTGGCATTCGGTGAAGATCAAGTTGAACCGTTTGTCGAAAAGGTTTGCCGGGGAACCGGAAGATGTGTTATAGGCGGTGTGCTTCCACGAGACGGATGATGCGCTCCGTTAGAGCATCTTCTTTATTGTATTTCGGGTTGTACTCTGTTTTCAGACTTGCACCGAACATATTGGCAAAGCTGTTCCACCAGAAAGCTTTCCAGCCACCGAAAAAAGCATCTACGATTTTGTAGCTCGACTGATTTGTTTGGCGTGCCACCAGTTTAATGAGCAGTTTACCCTGTCGCAGCGTAAGGTTGCGCATTTGCGGTTCGTATTGTTCTTTGAGCACCCCCTCCAGAAGTTTCAGATGTTTGTTGCGTGCTTTGTCCGTGGGCAGTTTATCCAGATACTCATAAGTTTCGATAAGGGTTCGGGAAAGTTCTTTGGCTATCGGCAGCGTTTTCTTGACGTCGCGTATCAATCGCCACATTTCGCGTCGCTCTTGTGAGGTCAGAGGACGTTCGGGGTAGCGCTTCCGTTTGCGTGTTACTTGTATGTTCGGCAGCTCTATCATGTAGATTGTATCGCCGTTTACGATCTGGTAATGTGTGTTTTGAGGGAGCATGAGAATACTTCCTTCGGGCGGATACACTTCTTGGGCTTTGGCAGCGAAGGCATATCCCGTCAGAAAGAACAGCAACAAATAAAAACAACTGATATATGCTGTTTTCAGAATTTTCATAAACTCTTCAGGTCTTTACTGATAGCGGGTTAAAGATAGTTATTAAATCATTATATGAGAGAATAGCCGGTGGCTCGCTTTATATACCTCTACTCCATTCTTATGGCATGGATAGAAGACTTTGGAGCAGTCTTCGGATCGGCATCGAGAAAGTTTTTGACCTGATAATACTTTTTATCCCCGCATATTGTTAAAAATAACCAGGAGGTAGACGTTCCCCTTTATGAGTCAGTGCTTTTGTAAAGCAAAGTCTAAGAGCGGTTCGCAGCATTGCTCGATGAGGTCGAGTACCAGCTCAAAACCGTCTGCTCCCCCATAATAAGGGTCGGGTATGTGATCCATAATGCAATCCGGACAGAAATCGGTCATCAGGTAAATACGTTCTGTGGCCTGCTGTGTAGGAGCAAGGTCTTTCAATCCGGAGCGATTACTTTCATCCATCCCCACGATGAGGTCGAAGTATTCAAAGTCATCGTATCTGACAGGTCTGGAACATGATGTCAGATCGTAGCCTCTCCTAGATGCGTGCGCACGCATCCGTCGGTCCGGCAGTTCGCCCTCGTGGTATCCGCTAAGCCCCGCAGAAGCTATTTCAAACAGATGCTCCACACCTTTTCCTTTGATGTAGCTTTTGAAAACACCCTCTGCAGCCGGAGAGCGGCAGATATTACCGAGACAGACAAACAGTATCTTTATTTTCATATCAAAATATTTATGGCAAATTTACTATATTAGTCTTTGTAAAGAGAGAAAAAGAGCAGTCTATAATTCTACTATTCCTCTGCAATAATGGGTGAAAATAGAACGAAACGCTTGAGTTTTCATTATACATTGCCTGATCGTTATTGCATTTTGTGGGTTTGATAAATAGTGTAAGGCCATTGGATGCCGTTAATAAAAACAAAAGTAAGATTATGTCAAAATTATCATCTTCTAAGGGTAAAGGCTCCGTTTTGGTCGGCTTACTTTTGGTAGCCGGATCGTTACTCGCTGTTCTTCTGCCTGCACACAGGGCAGCCAAACGCAGGGAATATGAACGCAAGAATTATTATAGTCCTGATGATGTAGATTTGAATCCGGATGCCGAGTTGGGAAATCGCTCCCGGCAATATTATCGACAGGAAAATGATTTCACCATTGCCGATTAGAATGTGACGGTTATAAACTAAAAGGAAGAGAACCTGATGAAGAAAATATGTCTACCCCTGTTCATACTTGCTGTGTGTCTTTACTTGTCGGCAGGATGTAAAGAGAATAAAGAAAAGTCCAAACAGATTGTCCGTATTACCGAACAGCAATCTGAAAACCCCGTTCCGCCCGAACATGAGGAGGCACCGGAATTGGCCGGGTTGGAGGAACGCCTGGAAAGCAGTATCACGCTGGATACGGAGAAAAAGACCCGGAAAGAGATTTTCCGTAACACTTCGGGCTATCCGGTAAAGGTCGTTCTCGATGAGTTCAATGACGAAGGGTTGGTTATCAAAACAACCGAAAAAAACGGTCAGGGTTACATCGTTAACCAGGAAGAACTGTCGTACGATAAGGATGGCAATCTAATTAAAAGAGTTGTTTTGGACGGAAAGTACAAGGGGCTGGTCTATACCTATAAGATTATAGCCAAAAATCATCTGGGGCATTGGACAAAGCGTGAAGAATATGCCTCCGACAAGTTGCGTTGCACTGAAGTACGCGTGCTGGAGTATATCGAAGGCGATACCATTCCGCGTGTTGTCGATCTAAAACGTATCGAACCTTGAATATTCAAAAACATACGGTCTTCAAGAGGTGAACCCGTTTTTATTTACTTGAGAACACCTCTTCCCTTTACTTCCAAAGGGTATTTAATAAAGGTTTTGCATATATGAAATCGGAGCATAAAGAACTTAACAGATGGATAGAGCTTTATACCGAACCCCTTCTTAATAGAGCCAAGTCGTTGATTGCGGATAGGGAGGACGCCATGGATATTGTGCAGGAAGTTTTCATCTCTGCTTCATCGGCTTTTCAGGCTTTTGAAAGAAAAAGCACACCGCTAACCTGGTTGTACAATATTTTGAGAAATAAAGTTGCCGACTTTTATCGGGAAAGATACCGGAAGCCTCAGACAGTCAGCATGTCTTCTTTTTTTGATGAGAGCGGTTTCTGGACGGATCACTCCGTACTCAGCGACTGGTCTGAGGATTTTAATGAGCCAAAAGAACAGGAAGCCCTGACCGATACTTTAGATAAGTGTCTTGAGCTGCTTCCACCGAAATGGAGAGTGACGGTAAAACTATACTACTTGGAAGATAAGAAAACAGAAGAAGTCTGTCAGGAATCCGGCATAACTACGACTAATCTATGGAAGATTTTACAGCGAAGCCGTATGCAGCTGCGAAAATGTTTGGAATTAAACTGGTTCGATAAATTATGAAAGCATTGCTCAGTAAGCTGATTCATATACTCATCATGCCATGCAGTCATGTACCTGCTCTGATCGAACAAAGAAATGCGGGAAAGCTTTCTTTCGTAAAAAGAGTGCGGCTCCACATGCACTTGTCGGTGTGCAAATTTTGTGCTGCATATGCCCGTAAAGTAGAACAGATAGATCGCTTACTTCTGAAAAACACATCCCGTTTGAAAGAAAAAGAAGAATTCAAAGACGCTGAAATCCAGTGGTTTAAAGAAAGAATAAAAGAAAAAATCAACTCATAGCATATTTTTCTTGTCAGGATTTCGATAAGTTGCCGACTATAGAAACAGAAGCCCCGATTGAGAGGCTTTTTGATACTGAGCAATTTTTATTGATTGACGAGATGAAGACAAGAAAAGAGCTGCTCACAAGCAGGAATTTATTTAGAGCCGGGTTTCATATAACCCTCTTCGGTGCCGCCATCATCCTTCTCTGGATCGGCATATTCAAATTTACCTCTGCGGAGGCTATGGCTATTAAGCCGTTAGTGGAGCATCATCCGCTTACATTCTGGGTGTACGATGTATTTGATGTACAAACGGTTTCAAATGTAGTGGGTTCGGTGGAGATTCTGGTAGCTGTCTTATTGCTTCTTTCTCTCAGATTTTATTCACTAAGGCGATATGCGGGATTCGGGGTACTCGTCATCTTTCTTACAACGATCAGTTATCTGTTTTCCACCCCCGGAACGTGGCGGAAAATAGAAGGAGTACCCGTAACGGATTTTTTCATACTCAAAGATTTGGCATACCTCGGCTTCGGGCTTATGTTGATCGGGTATTCGGATAATCATAAATAATATACGAAGATGAAAAGAAAACATATTTTAGTTGCACTGGGTTTTGCCCTGGTATTGGTTTGTGTAAACGATGTTTTACGTGCTCAAAAGAAAGGACAGACAATGAAAATGGAAAATCAAAAAAAAGAAATTTATCTCGCCGGAGGATGTTTCTGGGGAACAGAACATTTTTTGAAGCAAATACGAGGTGTGATAAAAACAGAGGTCGGCTATGCCAACGGTAAAACAGTCAGGCCGACTTATAAGCAGGTATCTACCGAGGATACCGGTTTTGCCGAGACGGTTAAGGTGGAGTACGACCCGCAGCAGATTAGTCTGGAAAAGTTGTTGGATTTGTTTTTCAAGACTATAGATCCGACCAGTCTCAACCGGCAGGGAAACGACACGGGCACTCAATACCGCACCGGTATCTATTATACCGATAAGGCCGATGAAGCTCGTGTAAGAGGTGCCATTGCACGTTTGGCTTCGATGTATTCCGCTCCCGTTGTGGTGGAGTGTGAAATGCTGAAGAATTATTATACAGCAGAAGCATACCATCAGAACTATTTGGATAAAAATCCCGGTGGCTACTGCCATATTCCTCAAAAATTGTTTGAAATGGCTAAAGAGGCAAATGCAGCTCCTGCAGAGAAGAAGTATGTCAAACAGGATGATTCTGCTTTGAGAAAGAAACTGACAAAGATGCAGTACGAGGTAACGCGTAACAATGCCACGGAGAGAGCCTTTCAGAATGAATACTGGAACGAGTTTAGAGAAGGGATATATGTAGATATTACCACCGGTGAACCCTTGTTTGTTTCCTCTGACAAATTTGAGTCGGGCTGTGGCTGGCCGAGTTTTTCCAAACCTATCGACAATCATCTCGTTTCTGAGAAAACAGATAAATCGCATGGCATGATCCGCACCGAAGTGCGTAGCAAAACCGGAGATGCACATTTGGGACACGTATTCAATGACGGTCCGAAAGAGAAAGGCGGTCTGAGGTATTGCATCAATAGTGCAGCCCTGCGTTTTATTCCCAAAGAAAAAATGAAAGAAGAAGGATATGGTGAATACCTTCCTTTGATAAAAAAATAAACATTTAACATTTATTAACTATGAAAATTTATCGATCAAAAGCTGTAATGTCTACTGTTTTATTGGCCGCAGCGACACTGTTCTCCTCTTGTTCCAAAGATGAAAAGAATATGCCCAAGAGTAAAGAAGGGATGCACACGATTACAATTGAGAATATCGTTGCTCCGAAACTATTTGTGGAGAGTGGTTCTTTCCTTGGAAAAGGCAGTAAAGAGGTGAATCTTCCGGTTATCCTGCCGGGACAGAGTGTTGACTTTAAGTTCAGTGCAGGTAAGGGACAACGGTTGATGTTTGCTACGATGTACGGCAAATCTAAAGACTGGTTCTTTGCCTCCGAACAGCCGGGCATTAGACTTTTCGATGACAAAGGAAAAGCTATGACAGGAGATGTTTCGGCCCAGATGAAATTGTGGGATAATGGTACGAAAGATGACAAAACAGGAGCTGCCGAATCCAAGCCGATTGCCGAAGTTAAAGGAGTTGACGCTTCTAAGCTGATGAAGGTGATGCTGGCATACATGGAATCTTCTTCTGAGTTTACCCTCACGATTACGAATACCTCAGACGGTACCGGACATGAAACTCCATTTTCTCCGGGTGTTTGGGCTGTTTCCACATTCGACGGAAACAAACTGCTTGCCGAAAACCCCTTTTTTACTCCGGGAGAGAAGTCCAATCCTGAAATTACCGATATTGCTCAAATGGGTGATATAAACAAACTGAAAGCTCAGGTAGAGGCCAATACCGGTATTATCACCGGACTTTCTCCCGTATTGGTGGTTACTTATCAGGGGGATAAGAATCCGATATACGAACTGGGTAAAAAAGATCCCGGAATGGGCTTGAAAGAACTTTCACAGAAAGGGGATGCAAGCAAACTGATGAAGAGCCTTAAGGAAATGAAAGGAGTAAAAGGTGTATATCTGGCCGGTAGTGCTCCTGTTGGTCCCGGTCAAAAGGTTATGACACAGTATAAGGTGGAAAAGGGCGACAAAATTGCTTATGCCACAATGTTCGGATTCTCGAATGACTGGTTCTATGCAAATGAAAAAGAAGTTGCTGCCTCTTTGACCGGTGATATTACAGAAAGTGCCGCACTGTTCGATTCGGGAACGGGAGTGGATCAATTCCCCGGAGCGGGCAATGCTCAGGCTCTTTTTGGAGGAACGCCACAAGTAGAAAGTATACCTGTTGCAAAGGTTGGGAATAAATTCCCCGTGCCTGCAGTAAAAAAGGTATTGAAGATCACGGTTAGATAAGATTTTTTAGAGAAATCTGCGAGCAACAAATAAAAGGGGGATGTGTCAAAACTCCATTCTCCCTAAATTAACTGTCATTTGTAAAGAACAATCGCTATCAAAGAGCTAAAACTCAATGATAGCGATTGTTTTATTTGATTAGAAAGGGTGGTAACTATCGATATGAAAGGAAAGTTCTCCCAATTCCATGTTTTGACACAGCCCCCTTTAGGTGCTTCAGAATGCGTAAAGT
Organism: Porphyromonas macacae DSM 20710 = JCM 13914; assembly: GCF_000379945.1. Lineage (GTDB taxonomy): Bacteria > Bacteroidota > Bacteroidia > Bacteroidales > Porphyromonadaceae > Porphyromonas > Porphyromonas macacae. Next base: position 108,639 of record NZ_KB904124.1, on the reverse strand, counting down.
ACACAGCGGTAAGACTGGGGCTCAAGAGAGCATACTGAAAAGTACGTGACCGAAGCCGAATGTGGTGGCGAGCAACTCAGTCATTTGCGCATGATGAGACAACGTCATCGAGTTTTTGCACAAAAGTTTTAAGCATTAATGTAAATCCATTGTTTAATCCTGAGTTTACTTTGCAGTCCTCTAAGATAAAGTCCGGAATTTACACACATTTAAGAAAAATGTCGCGCAGCTTTGAAGAGATTTACTTTGATGCCGGAGTGAGATATCCGGAATAAAATCGAGAGAGTTTCCCTCCTAATCAAAACTCCCGTTAACGCCATGGCGGGTGGAGAAATCCTAAAAACAGCTTACTCTTTGGAAGTCAGCTTGTCGATATCGCCGATCATGAATGTATGTTTACCTTTTTCGGCGATTTTGTTAATCGTTTCCAGCAATTGGAAAAACTTGATGTTTCCGTCCTCTTTGAGCAGTGCCGCAGCATTCTTCAAGGCTCTGGCTGTAGCCACAGCCGTGCGGGCATTTTCAAGATCCGCCTTAGCACGAATTTTGGCTTCGAGGTGTTTGGCAAAGAGTTCCTGAATGGCTTTAGGAAAGGTCATATCCCTGAGAGTAACCTCTTCAATCGTGATGCCGAATTCGGCAACAGTCTGTTCTATGGCTTGCATATTGAAATCTGCTATTTCGCCTCTTTTCTCATTCAGTTCCTCACTGTCCATGCCGGCGATTTTGTTGCGTATATGCACCTGTATCACATTCAGCAATCTCTGCTCAGCTTCGTAAATAATAGATTCCACCGGGTTATCCAATGAAAATTTGCTAAGGAACCGCTTGCCATCCTCTATCCTGTAAAGCACGTTGAACGAGAAACGCAGAGCGATGTTGTCCTTCGACAGGACCTCCTGATTGGTGATGGTAAGCAGCTTCGACGTTTCCGGAAGAATGAACACTTCTATCCTCTTTTTCGGTCCCCAAAACGTATAATTGCCGGCCGGCAGTTCTTTGTCGAACCGGTGATCTCTGAAGAGATAGCCGGTCGTGTTGGGTTTAATCTGATAACTTTTCTTGAATATCATGGCGAAGTCTTATTTTGATGAAAGAATGGTTCCGAAAGAAAAAGAACACTTAAGTCAAGGGAAGCCGGGTTGAGCTTTCGCTGTTTTGCTCGGCGGTATCCTCCGGCCTGCAAACTTGACTTAAGCTGTGCATTGCTGCACCGTTCCTTTTCGACAACATCATTGTGTATATATGGAACTGCCAAACATGCAGTTCGTTCGAGAGTTTCCCCTCCGGGAGCAACCATCCGCAATACCCTGTTTTAATTTTAGCGGTTGTCCCTTTCAAACAGGTGGCGGTTATATCTTATTATTAAGTCCGTGGACTTCTATTTTGCCAAAGATTCGATAACATGGCAAACTCTTTCCAAGTCCTCTTTTTTCAGTGACGATCCGCTCGGTAAGCAAAGGCCGTTGTCAAAAAGTTTTTCACTGACACCGTTTCCATAGAAAGGGCAGCCGGCAAACACCGGTTGCAGATGCATCGGCTTCCAAAGCGGTCTGCTTTCGATATTATCAGCCTCTAACGCCAGCCTTATATCTTCTCTCGTAAATCCGGCCTCTTCCGGGGCAACGATGATACAGGTAAGCCAGAAGTTAGAGTTGAAATCCTTTGACGGATTGTCCATAACGGTGACACCTTTTACCGAAGAGAGCAGCTCCATATAGATTCGATGATTTCTCCGGCGTTTGGCAATATGATCTTCGAGTACCAGCATTTGTCCACGCCCGATACCGGCACAAATATTGCTCAATCTATAGTTGTAGCCTATATGGCTGTGCTGATAGTGCGGTGCGTTGTCTCTTGCCTGCGTGGCAAAAAACATCACCCGTTTCGCCTCTTCTTCTCCCGGACATACCAAAGCACCTCCACCCGAGGTAGTAATCATCTTGTTTCCGTTAAAAGAGAGAGCACCATAGCTTCCGAAAGTGCCGCATTTTTTCCCTTTGTATTCAGAGCCGATAGCTTCTGCTGCATCCTCTACAACCGGGATATCGTATTCATCGGCAATAGCTTTGATCTCTTCCATTTTGGCAGGCATGCCGTATAAATGTACCGGAATGATCGCCTTCGGCTTTTTTCCTGTTTGCCCGATACGGTCTTCGATGGCTTCACGCAACGCTTTCGGACACATATTCCACGTATCCGGCTCGCTGTCCACAAATACCGGCTTGGCTCCCTGATACATAATCGGGTTGGCCGATGCCGAAAAAGTAAAACTTTGACAGATTACTTCATCATCGCGTTGTACGCCCAGCATAACCAGAGCCAGATGAATAGCTGCCGTTCCCGCACTGAGGGCCACAACTTTACGCCCTTTACCGTCAATATATTTCTCGAGATCGGCTTCGAAACCATTTACGTTCGGTCCCAGCGGAACCACCCAATTCGTGTCGAAAGCCTCCTGTATGAATTTTTGCTCTTCACCGCCCATCTCGGCCAGCGACAGCCATATTCTCTCTTTCATATCTTTTATTATTTATCAAAAATCGTTTGATATATATATACTATATCTTTTCTAAAAGACCAATTATACAAATAATCTAAGTTAATCCGAACCTTATCTGGAAAAATAACCTCATCATTGTATTTGACAGGATCCTCTTGTTTTGATAAAAGCTCTTCTTCATTTTTATACTTTATACTTGCGGGGCCGGTAATACCGGGTTTTAATTTCAATATATCCCGGTCTTGACCTTGCAGTCGATCAGCATATCCAGGTACATCGGGTCTTGGCCCTACAAAACTCATTTCTCCTTTTAGTACATTCCAAAGCTCGGGGAGTTCATCTAATTTATACTTCCGCAATTTAGCTCCTAACGGTGTGATTCTTCTCTCTCCCGCCACAGAGATCGATGAGCCCCAATGTGAAATTTTCATAGAACGAAACTTAACCATTGTAAATAATTTTCCGTATTGCCCTACGCGTTTTTGTTTAAAAAGAACCGGCCCTTCGGGCATTTTTATTTTAATCATTATTGCAATAATTAGCAATAACGGCCAAATCAATAATAAACCGATGAAAGCCATAATTCTGTCAAACAACCATTTAAAAATCATCGTAATTTATATGTAAAGTGAAGGATACGCGACGAGGAATACCTAAACAAAAGGTATCTAAAATAATTAATCAAAAAGAACTTTCTAGGTAAATGTAGTTTTTTGATAACTTCTTTTCTCTTTTCATAGTCAGCAAGACTTTTCTCTTTTCCGATTCGTCTTTCAAAAAAATCTTCAGATATTCTCATATACAATAGCACTTTAGGCAGGTTCGCAAATTTACAACCAGCCAAAAAACCATTAAGCCACAATCCCGTATCTTCATCTCGTAATGTATCCGTAGGATACATCCCGGCTTTATTGAAAAAAGAAGATCTAAACATAACAACTGGATGCGCCAGAGGATTTCTATATCCTATATATTTTAAGCACTTAATGTGATTCATGGGGTATTTTACTATATTTAAAAGTTGGTTAAGATCTTTCATTTCTTTGATGTATGAACCACAAACATCAATTTCTATGTTGTTTTGTAAAAAAAGAATCTGTTCTTCAAATCTTGTCGGTAAACTATAATCATCTGCATCCATACGAGCGATGAATTCATAACCGTTATTCAAAATAATTGATAAAAGTTCGTTGAGAGAGAATGCTAAACCTTTATTTTGATTACGTTTATAAATCTTTAATCTATGATCATTGAGTTTAGATAAAAAAGAGTCTATATCATCGGCTATTGGTCCATCATACATTATAAAAAAATCAAAGTCAGAGAATGTCTGTTCTAGGATACTCTGTATTGATTGTTTAGTGGCGTACAAGGTATCGCTTTTATAAATTGACATTATCACAGCAAGTTTACTCATATTTGTCATAGTTTTATTTTAAGGATAAATAATAACTTATTCGTTTGAGTGCTTCTTCCTTTATGTTTAAGCCTTTGTCATTAAAGTTTTTCAAATCAAAAGTTCTATCATTTTCTATTTTTGAATATTCAGTAATTTTTTCGACCCATTCAAGCTTATTATCCTCTATTTTCAAAAATGATATATTTTCATTGAATTTTATTTCTTCAGATACTTTATCGGAAATGATACATTGTAGCCCCGATAGTTGGGCTTCTATGGCTGATATTGGTAAACCTTCAAAAAGAGAAGGAAGAATGAAAATATCGGAAGCAGACAAGTAAAGATAAGGCTTGGATGTATGTTCAATCATTATTATAAATTCAGAAAGAGCTTTTTTTGCTATATAAGATTTTATTTCTTCCTTAAGAGGGCCATCTCCAATTAAAATTAATCTGGCTTGAGGCTGTTTTTTTATGAACAGTTCGAAAACCTCAAGAATAAAGAAATGATTTTTCACGGGAGATAATCTACCTATATGACAAATAACTGTTGAATCCGATGGAATATTAAATTTTTCACGGATATTTATTCTATCACTTATATTGAATCTATAGTTTTCTGAAGAAGCTCCTCCCTTAAAAATTTCAAATTTCTTTTTTCCATATATTTTATCTCCCGCAAGTTTACTGCATGCAATAAGTGATGTTGAAAATAAAAGAGTGATTTTTGTTAAGACTTTATTTATTAGAACCCTATGCCGATATTCAGAATAACGTGAACTATGTAGCATTACAATCCTTCTTTTTATCCCTTTTAACCAAGCGGGTAGAAGAAAAATAAAGCCAACATTAGCATTATGAACTTCTATAACAAAGATATCTTTGTTTTTTTTAAAAAATTTATAGATGCAAAGAATTTTTTTTATGAGATTGTATTTTGAAATTTTCGGCAAAATTTCAATATCAATTCCAAGGGGGGAACTCTCTTGAAAATACGTGTTTGATTCTGTTTGAAAGTATATAACCTTGTAATGTATATTTTTTTGCTCTCTTGCATTCAAGATATAGTTATTGATATAAGAGGCTGTTCCTCCCGCTGGTTGACGAACAAAAGCTAATATAATTTTTTCAGACATATTTTTGTGTTTTTTTGAAAGAAATAAATGAGGAATATTTGTGAAGTAAAAGAAAAAAAACCTTTTGTCAATAGTAGGAGAAACATAATATAAAAATACAATTTCATATTTGCTATAGAAGTATCTTTTATTGCATAATTAAGCATACGGTATTGAATAATTAGAAAAGCTAACAAACCAAATATACCTGTTGAATATATTATTCTCAAATAACCAACATCAATATCTTTATAATATCCAGAAAACCCTCCTTTTATAGAGTGTTTACGAAAGTATCCATCTCCCCAAAGCCATGTTTGAATATTATCAGGTGTTTTTTTCCACATCTCAAGTAAAACATCTGTAGATTTTGATGACGTTTCTCCTGTTTCAATAAAATTTTTAATAGGCTCTAAAACCCAAGCCGTTGGACTATTAGGGTCCTGTTTTAAAATAAAATAGGAAATATCGTTTTTAAAAATATATATGGATGAGATAATGATAATTAGAAATAATAGAGAGTATTTTATTGTCAAAGAACTTTTACTTTTTCTTAGTTTTGATATATATATATATATACATCCCAAAATTACACCAACAATAGAGGTTCTGGCAAGGAATAAACCTATAAAAGAATTAAAAAAGAAAAATAATAGATATAAAGATCGCTTGTAGTGACAATACAACCAAGCAATAAACATTAATCCAAAGCTGTAAACAATAGCAGCTCCAAAAAACTCTATCCCAAACCCTATAAATCTACTAGACGATTCAATCACTCCTTCTAATTTCTTTTCTTGTAATTCTGAATGTGAGATTAATGTGTAAAAAAAATCAGATATTTTTTTGTTTTGGTACATTAATAATGTTATACATGATTGCAAGGTAAGACTCCATGTAATTAATTTGGGAAGAAGATTTTCTACTTTAAAAAAAGAAGGATAGGAAAAACAAAAGACAAAAAAAGTTGCAAAAAAACAAATAACAGGAACAGCCAAAGCTTCGTATATATAATATATATCACCTCCATTTAATAACATTGAAGGTATTGTTAAAGTATAAATTGAAAGAATATAAACCAACAAATGTTTAAAGAAAAAAAAGTGTTGTTGCGTATTCTTTTTGAGTATATAGATAAAACTTAAGGCCGCAAAAAGGATAAATGGATGGAAAGAAATAAAAGAAAGTTTTATACTAAAAAACAGTATAAAAAAGAAAAGAAATGAGAGATAAAAAGAAATATGTTTCATAAAGAGTGAAGCAATGCATATTTATATAATGTAGGAGAAAGTGCGATTGTCCTATAGAAGATCTTTGATGAGAAATTTTCACCAATTATTCTGCCTCTTAAATTATCTAAAAAAATATTCTCTTTTTTAAATCTTTCAAAATAATGTTTTCTTTCTTCAGCAGGTAATGAAGAGCGAAAAAGACAACTTAGCATACAACATTTGAGATAGTTCAAATACTTTCGATTAACCCAATAGTCATAATCACTTTTATTCTTGCTATCCAAATTAAAAGATTCTTGCCAAGATTCTAATATTTTGAAATAAGAAAGCAGGTATTTACGGATATGATCATTATTATTATTTCGTGAGATGCTACCATCTCTAATTCCATAGAGGTAAGGATAAATATTTTGATTGAAAAAAGCATATTTTTTTATATGCTTCATTAGTCGTATTGTACATTGGAGATCTTCCGCATAAATTCCTTCAAGAAAACGAATGTTGTTATCTATCCAAATAGACCTCTTTGAAATACCACTCCATGCAGGAATACCAATTAGATATTTGGATATTAATTCAATTCCAGAGCAAACATCGTTAGGTTTTGCCTTTAAAGAAGACTTGGTATAGGTATGATTTGAATAGATATTTTTATATGGGAATTCCAGATAGTCTAAGTCTTTTTTCTCTATTTCTTGCATAAGAGCGCTCAGGCAGTTCTTCTCTATTTCATCATCTGAGTCAATAAACCAGATATAAGTTCCTTTTGCCTTTTCTAATCCGGCGTTTCTTGCAGAACTTAATCCTCCATTTTCTTTATCAATGAGAATTACATTAGGGGCAATTTGTTCGTAGTGTTTGCAAATGTTTAAAGAATGATCTTTTGAGCCATCATTTACCAAAATAATTTCATATAATTCTTTGGATAGATCTTGATTAAGAGTTGATTCAATGCATCGAGATAAATATTTTTCGACATTATATATCGGCAAAACAAGAGATATCTTTAAATCCATTTTATGTTGAAATTTTGATGTTTTTTCTTTCTAAAACTAAACCAACTTTTTCTTTCTACAAAAAGAAAACCGATAAATAAAAATACAAATCTCAGAAAATATTACTATCGTGATAAAAATACTTAATGAAATTGTGTTTGCTATCCAAATAATAGAAAGTAGTAGTATATATAATCCCAATGATAGGATAACGCTTTTATTAAATTGTTTTTCCAATCCGAAAGGAACCATTACAGGTGTTCCTAAAAAATAGGTCATATAGCAAATGATTATCATTACACCATAAAATCTAACAGTAGAAATGGCAGGGATCATATCTACTCCTCCTAAAATCGTGACAAGTAAATTAGAGGATAATAATAATATGATATAAAGTATTATTGATAAAGACAGCTGTAAATAAAAAATATTACGAACCAGTTTAATACTTTTTGTATAGGCTATCCTAGGATAGATGGCAGTGTTTATGATATTGGCCGGAAGCATGAATAAACTCCAAATCTTTTTTGCGAGATCATACCACGCGACTTCTATATATCCCAAAAATTTACCGATAAAAATTGTAGTTAATTGAGCAATTGCAACGACTGATATTCGTGATAAAAAAAAGGGGAATGATATTCTCATATATTCAAGTATATGAGAATATCTAAGCCTTTTTATCGATCTTTTTTCAATTTTGAAAAGAAGATAGAATGCAATAATAGCACCAACCATAGAGCCTGCGATTTGCAACAGAGGTATAAAGAGATATTGAGTTGGCTTATGTATAAATATGAAAATCAATAAAGTGAAAAGTATTTTAGAAATCGAATCTATTATTGTCATGTATTTCATCTTTTCAATTCCTTGAAAATACCATATTGGCAAAAACCACTCTGAAAGACAATAACCATAAGATATGATATATAACAATCGATTTTCTTCCCAAAGTTTAAAAAGAAAAATACAAGTTATATATATAGTGCCTATGAGAATAAATAATCCACCTTTTATTATGTAAACTTTTGTAACTATCTCATCTAATTTTTGAGGAAAATTTCTATTAATTGAGATATCCTTTGCTGCATATATGTTTAGTCCGAAATTAATAATGATAATAAAGAATGCAGAGAAAGCTTGTGCGTATACCACCATTCCATAGTTGTACGAACCCACCATACGAACCAAATATGGGTAGGATATTAGTGGTAATATTAAAATTAAAATCTGAAAAACAGCTAAATACGACATATTAGAAAGTAGAATTTTATTCTGCTTTAATATGTGTTTAGTTGTGCTTACCAACTTTTCAACTGTTGATGTTATCATGTTCTAGAATAAGCTCTAAAAGAGTGGTGTGAAATACGTTTCTCTTTAGGAGGGAGTTTATTGTAATCTCCGTATATTTTTGTCAGTATCTCATCAGAATTAGATAGTATAAGGAAATGGAAGTTTTCGAAAGGGACCAATTCGACATTATTAAAACTATCCTTGGGATATACGCACTTAAATCTGGGTTGACTTAAGTCTCTATAAGGAAGTTCTTCTCTCTTATTAAAGCGTTTAATTAATTTTATAAATAAATTTTGTAAAACAATTCTCTTTACAGGAATTGTTTTAACTCCTAAATGAATAAGATTTCTTAAGAAAGATTGTTTTGTAGGGGTAAATTTTGCAACCTTTCCGCTAATTACTCTCTGAAGAAGAATTAATGATTGGAACCAGATTCGATGAGCTTTATTAGGATATTTATCCAAAGGGAAAATATCGACAAAAACACCTAATGTGTAACAATCTTGAACATCTTCTTCTAATAATGTTTCTGTATCAATAACTTTAGCAAAAACATAAGGATATTTTTTGTCTTCTTCAAAGGAAAGGACCTTATACCGTGTATTGTATTCATTAAATGTTCGAATGAAAATATCATAATCTCTACGAGGCATAACTAAATCAATATCATCATCCCAAGGAATATACCCCTTATGCCTGATTGCTCCTAACATCGTCCCATACGCTACAGAATATATTACTCCTTTTTCAATGCAAAAGTTATGAATAGTTTCTGTTATATTCAATGCTATAGTCTTGATTTCATCTAAAGATAGTTCTTTCATCTTTTGACCTCAATATTAATTTATTGTAAATGATTTAAGCCCTCTATATAACTTTTTAACGAACGTTCATGAATGAACATCGGATTATTCCCCAACCTCTCCTTGTTGACTGCACATAAAGCCTCAAAGACATCAATCTCTTTTGAAAAAATGGGTTGCAATCCAATAGAACTAATATATCTTGAAAAGAAAGATTTCTTATCTATGGAGGATATATTTAGAAATAAACATAATTTTTCAATTTTATTTTGATAATCTCTTAGTTTTGTTTGATTTTTGAAAAGCTCAAAATGTTCCATATTAAGAGCAGCAAAATATGGAAATGTTATTGCCACAGCATGTCCATGAGGAATACGATGTTTAGAAGTGAAGTAATAAGAATAAGCATGTGGTGCTGTTGTTTTTGTTATATCAATAGCCTTACCTGCAAGATGAGCCCCTTTTGCCATCTGATTTCGTATATCGCTCGTTGGACAATTTACTGCTAAAGGAAGATTTGTGTAAAGAAGTTTTATTGCTTCAAAAGCAAATTGATCGGATTCTGTCGTTGAGTTAATATTCCAATAAGCTTCTATTGCTTGTGCCAGAGCGTCAAATCCAGTGCATGCTGTGAGATAGGCATTATTATTATAAGTGAATTGTGGAATGATTATCCCTAAGTCTGGTTTCATATCTCTATGTTCGACGGAGTATTTCATTTCATTTTCGTAAAGAACAGAAAAGTGAGTCATTTCAGCACCTGTTCCTGATGTTGTTGGCATACAAATTAATTGCGTTTTGGATAGATTCTTTCGTTCAAAGATATTAGTCTTAAAATCTCCTTTATATATACTAAAAAAACGGATTAGTTTTGCCATATCTAAAACACTTCCTCCTCCAATTCCGATTATACAATTCGGAGCATATTGTTCAAATCGTTTTAATCCTTTTTCTAAATCATTGATTTTGGGATTAACATCAAACTCCTGAAAATATGTAAATTCAATCTTTAATGAATTTAAAATTGTTTCCAAGTCATCTTTTGCTCCGCTTAAAATATATGAGTTTCCTCCTCTCACAATAAAAACTTTTGTTATGGATTCCTGTTTAAAAAGCTCTGTTAAAAAGGATTTGTGAGCTCCATTCAAAAAAAACATTATTCTTTATTTAAGAAATTTATAAATTGTCCTTTGTTATTGATCGGAGATGTTTTTGGGCGACCTAAATCTTTTCGTGATCCTTTTTTTACTTTAATTTCGATAAGTGCAGGTCCTTTTATTTGAGACAGTTTTTTTAAGGTTTGAAACAACTCATCTAATGTTTTTATACTTTGCACGTATTCATAACCTAAAGAAATTGCTAAACTTTTAAAGTCTATATTTCCTGCAACAGTAGGTTGTCCTCCAACAGAGTCATGTGCTGAGTTATTAAGTATTATATGAAAATAATTATGCGGATGCAAGTCTCCTATAATCGCTAATCCTCCTAAATGCATTAAAGTTGCACCATCACCATCAAGACATATTATACGACGCTTAGGTTTTTCCAAAGCAATCCCTAAAGCAATTTGAGAAACATGTCCCATTGAGCCAACATTTAGGAAATCCGCCCCTTCAAAATTGGGCATTTTTTCCCTTGTTTCATATAATTCACGAGAAATCATTCCTGTAGTAGAAAGCACAATATCTGATGAAGAAAGAGCTTCTGCGATCTTTATTATTGCCTCTTCTCGTGCAATTGTAGTCGTTTCCTTTTCTTCTATTTTGGGAAATTCAGTAAATGTATTTTTACGTATAACTATTGCATATGGGCTACTATCTTTTTTCATAGACTCGTATGCTTCATCTATTTGTTTTACAGCTTCTCCCCAAACCTCTGATAAGATACAATATTTAATATTCATTGCATCTAACATGTCTAATGTGACTTTCCCCTGTTTTATATGTTGAGGTTCATCTTTAACATTAGGCTCTCCTCTCCAACCAATCATGATAAGTGTAGGGATTGAATATACTTCGGGATCATGAAGAGACAATAGAGGGTTAATGATATTGCCCAATCCTGAGTTTTGTAAATAAACAACAGGAATATTACCTGAAGCCATATATTTACCAGCAGCAAGCCCCATCGCTCCTCCTTCATTAGCCGTAATAATATTTTCTACTCCAAGATTCGAATACATTATACATGAACAAAAGTTTTTGAGTAAAGAATCTGGTACCCCTGTGAAAAAATTTGTACCATATTTTTGCAACTCTTTGGTGAAATCTATAGGATTAATCATTTTTATCAGTCATTTACAGGTATTAAGTCTAAAATTTCATTGATTGGCATACAATATTCTTTACTTGCTTCGTATGCACGAGAATATGTAAGTAAAGATTTTGCTGTGTTAAGCATAGCCGGATATGCACTGCGAAGCATATGGTTGGCATAAATGACAATGTTTACGCCCCATGAAGACAATTCTTCTTCTGTGATATGATTGTAAGTTGTAGGAACTACAACTATAGGTGTACTGGGGTATTTTTTTCGAAATTCGTTACAAAAAGATTTAATATCATCTCCAGATTTATCCTTACTATGAATCATAATTCCATCTGCACCTGCTTCCACATATGCATAACCTCTCTTAAGAGCATCATCAAGGCCTTTCCCTGCGATAAAGCTCTCAATACGTGCTATAAGCATAAAATCGGCAGTAATTTGAGCTTTTTTCCCTGCTTTTATTTTCTCACAAAATCCCTCTATACTATCTTGTGTTTGAGGGACAGATGTTCCGTATAGTGAGTTTTTTTTAAGACCAATTTTATCTTCTATTATTACAGCAGAAACACCTAAGCGTTCTAACGTTCTTACAGTGAAAACAAAATGTTCAACTTTGCCCCCTGTATCTCCGTCATATATAATGGGCTTTGTAGTGCATTCTAATGCATCGTTAAGAGAGTGGAGTCGTGTAGTCAAGTCCACAGCTTCAATATCAGGTTTTCCTTTAGAAGTTGAGTCTGTCAAACTGCTACTCCACATTCCGTCAAACTCTTTTTTTACTCCATTGACATCAACACTTACATTTTCAATTATTAATCCGGTGAGTCCACTATGTGATTCGCAGATACGAACGATTTTTTTTGCACCAATCAATCGTCTGAGTCTGGCTCTTCGTATATCTGGAGTTGTTCCAATTTCTTTTAAATATTTATTGAACATTGTGGAGGATACCCCTTTTGTATAGGGTACATCAATGACTTTACCGCCCCATTCTGTTAGTTTTTCTACAACTCTTTGACGAACTTCTTTTTGTATACCTTCTTTCCAATCATCTCCATGAACAACAAAATCCGGCTTTATTTTTTCTATGTTGGGAATATAGTCTAATGTCGTTTGAGGAATTACCTCGTCAACTCCCTTCAAGTTGGATACGATGAGGGCACGTTGTTCATAATTCATGAATGGAAGCCTCTTGTAACTAGCTATTGCTTTATCCGTTAAAACCCCCACAATGACACGCCCTAATTTTGAAGCTTCATGAATGATATTTAAATGTCCTGGATGAATGAGGTCAGCACTCATTCCTAAATAAACAATTTTTCTATTCATTTTTATAAGTATTTGAGTTTAAACTATTCTTTATACTGAAAAAACCTCACTTTTTACAACCTTTTGGTTAATGTCGTAATATTATTGTAATATCTTAGAATACAAAAGTACCTCTTTTTCAAAGAACAGCCATAGAAGCTGTAGATTAACGGGTTAAGTTGAAAAAGATTAACGGTTCCGGTACATGCTCTCGTAGTATTTGAGATAGTCGCCCGTTGTGACGTTGTCGAGCCATGTCTGATTGTCCAGATACCAGCGGACGGTTTTCTCTATGCCTTCTTCAAATTGCAGCGAAGGCTCCCAGCCAATTTCTTTCTTTAGCTTGGTGGAGTCTATGGCATAACGGAGGTCATGACCGGCACGGTCGGTAACATAAGTAATCAGTCTTTCCGATTCTCCCTCGGATCGGCCGAGCAGACGGTCTGTAACCTTGATCAAAACCTTGACGAGATCTATATTTTTCCATTCGTTAAATCCTCCGATATTATAAGTGTCGCCATCTTTTCCTTTATGAAAAATCAAATCAATGGCGCGAACATGGTCTTCCACATAGAGCCAGTCGCGCACATTTTCACCCTTGCCGTATACCGGCAGCGGCTTATTGTGTCGAATATTGTTAATAAAAAGAGGTATCAGTTTCTCCGGAAACTGATAGGCTCCGTAGTTATTGGAGCAGTTGGAAATCACTACCGGTAACCCGAATGTATCGTGATAAGCGCGCACGAAATGATCGCTACCCGCCTTGCTGGCCGAGTAAGGGGAGTGAGGGTCGTACCTGGTACTTTCGGTAAACAGTGTGCCGTCGAAGTCTAAAGCTCCGTACACTTCGTCGGTGGATATATGGTAGAAGCGTTTCCCGCTATAACATCCCTTCCATATCTCTTTAGCAGCCTGCAAAAGAGTGAGCGTACCCATGACGTTGGTGCGTGCGAAAGACAATGGATCTTTGATCGAGCGGTCCACATGGCTTTCTGCCGCAAGATGAATTACACCGTCGATAGCATATTTTTCAAAAACCGTTGTCACCGCTTCGGCATCACAGATATCGCCTTTCACAAAAAAGTAATTGGGCTTGTTTTCGATATCCTTCAAATTTTCCAAATTGCCCGCATAGGTCAGTTTGTCTAAATTGACAATACGGTAAAACGGATATTGATTGACCAGCAGTCTGACCAGATGCGAGCCGATAAAACCGGCACCTCCGGTGATGAGGATATTTCTGTCGTATTTCATTTGGTAAACACCTTTATTCTATTTATTCGGTAGCGAAGCCAAACGCAGAAGGTATTGGCCGTATTCATTTTTCTTCATCGGTTCCGCCAGCTCTATCAGGCGTTTGCTGTCTATCCAACCGTTTCGCCAGGCAATTTCTTCGAGACAGGCTATTTTGAGCCCCTGTCTTTTTTCCAGTACCTCCACAAAAGTAGAGGCTTCGGAGAGGGACTCGAACGTACCTGTATCGAGCCACGCATATCCCCGTCCGAAAAGCCGGACTTTCAGTTTACGGTCATTCAGGAAGGCCTGATTGACCGAAGTAATTTCCAGCTCTCCCCGCAGTGACGGCTCAATGGTCGAAGCGATATCCACCACTTTATTCGGATAAAAATACAGCCCCACAACGGCATAGTTCGACTTCGGCCGTAACGGTTTTTCTTCTATACTCAGCACATTGCCGTTTTCATCAAATTCTGCCACGCCATACCGTTCGGGGTCATTAACGTAATAACCGAATACGGTGGCCATATCGTTTCCTTCAGCATTTTTTACGGCTTCTCTTAGCAGAATGGAAAAACCCTGTCCGAAAAAAATATTGTCTCCCAACACCAGACAAGCACAGTCATCGCCGATAAAATCTTTTCCGATGATAAAAGCCTGTGCCAGACCATCGGGACTGGGTTGCACAGCATATTCGAAGCGCACCCCATAGTCGCTGCCGTCACCTAAAAGACGTTCGAAAGCCGGTAAGTCTTGCGGAGTGGAAATAATGAGAATATCCCGAATGCCCGCCATCATAAGCGCAGAAATCGGGTAATACACCATCGGTTTGTTATATACCGGCATCAGTTGTTTGGATATGCCTTTCGTAATCGGATACAACCGCGTGCCGGATCCGCCTGCCAATACAATTCCTTTCATATTTTAAACGTTGAGATTGCCTGTAAAAGCAAGAAATTAAGAACAAAACACTTTCCTGAAAAATAAAAATACGACATTTTGTCGTATACTTAAAATCATGTAAACGGGTACTGAAACGATTATGACCGGCTTGGGTGTAAGCCGGTTTCTCCTTTCGAGGAAAGGAGTTCTTGCAAAGTCGTTAAGCGAAGCAAGACGAAGAAAATAAGGATTTAGGTTATCTCAACCTTACATCCATTTCATCTTTCCTTTCGATGGGGCTTACCTCTCCGAAAAGGCTTTTTGCACAAAAGCGGGGAAGAGCTACCTGATACCGGCTATCGACGCCTTTGACGAATACTCTTGACAACAGGATAGGCCAGCAGAACTGAAGCAAGAATAAGCATAACGACAGTGGGGCCGTCGAGTACGGCATTCATAAGAATGTATATGATCAAAATCAACCAGAGACAGATGATACAAAAAATCTGCATGTTCGAAAGCGGTCGACGGTATGCCATAAAAGAATCTATTTGAGTAAAGGAATGATAATACCCGAAAAATGAATGATGCAGGCCAGCAGCAGAATAGCCACAAGAGTAAGAAAGAATAAAACCCAGAGCCGTTTTTCCAGAGGAGCATTCTTCATAAAAGGAAAACGTTCGAACCAACGGGAAAAAGAGCCGGCAGGCGTTTCTTCATCGCCGGGCAGACTGATTCCGTTCGCTTCCAAAACTTTCACGGCGTGCTCATACTCGCGCAGAGGCACCTCGATGCGTACGCCTCCGTTATCCACATAACCACCCATGATATTATTGCTATACAGATTCTGCACATAGCATTCCACCTCTTCCGAACGCAGCAATATAGCCATCCTTTCGGCCTGATCGGGTGTCAAAAAAGAAGCCAGCAGTATAGGCCTGTCCGGGTCTTCATATTTCGTATTCATCGTTTTTTCCGTTTTGTCCATTTATCTAATGTATGAACAATTTTCTGAAGTACGGGCGGAGACCATACTTCATCTTCCCAGACATAACGGTCTGTAGAACCGCCGGAGTACTGCATCAGGTGATTGAGCCCCGGCAAAATGTGCACTTCACTCTTCGGAGCAAACCTGCGAAGGACGGCAGCATTGGATTCGGCGGAAACTTGTATGTCGGTACCTCCGTAAAGTGCCAGTATGGGACAGCGAACCTCTCGGAGATATGCGGAGGGACGGATACGGAGGAATGTGCGAAACCACGGAGCAGCTATTTGCACGCACATATTTTCGATGGCCGGAGAAAGCTGTGCAGGAGTGTATTCGGGGTAAAGAACGGCAAACTTTTCCCGGAGCATCGCCGATGCCCGCACTTTAAGAGAATCTCTTGAAAGAAGCGTATCTGCCGCCATCTCATAGAGGCTACGATTAAGAGCAGACATACCCGTGATATACTCTTCATTCTTTTTCTCAAGACGCATGACGTTAGCCGTTTGATCGGTCAATAAATCCATCGGATCGACCTGCGGAGCAGCTAATAAAACGATACCGGCTACCGACTTCGGATTTTTCGAGGCACAAATTTGTGCTATCAATCCTCCCTCGCTATGTCCGAGCAAGTATATATGCGCCCTGTCCACATCGGTTCTTTGCGAAAGCCAGCGAATTGCAGCTTCAGCATCGTTTACGAAATCGAAAGTGGTGGCAGAAGCGAAGTTGCCCGTACTCTGAGCGACACCACGGTCATCATAACGCAGAACAAGGAAACCGGCGCGTGTCAGCGAGTCGGCCAAAACGAGGAAAGGACGATGCCCGGCCACCTGCTCATCCCGGTTTTGCGGTCCACTGCCGGAAATAAGAATAACAACAGGATACCGGCGTTCTTCATGTGGTCGGGTTATAGTTCCTGCCAGCTGCACGCGCTCTGCTCCTCCGGGAAAAGAAACATCTTCGGCTCGATACAGATGTCGAAATCGGGCAACCTGTTCTTCCTGCAAACGAGGTTTCCGAAGCAAACCGAGCGGGAAAATACCTCCTTGCACAAACACACCGGACAAACTATCCCTGTCGATTTGCCGCCCCCGATAACTCATGAACATGGATTTACTGTTCAGGAAAATAGAGTCTCCCGCTATTCTGACCGAGTCCGTTTGCATATCGTACGCCTGCTGGTCGGGGCTGTCCATACGGACCCGGAAGCCGTTCGCCGTGCTGTCTATATGAAAAACCACCGTGAGCGATGCCTCACCGATTTTCAACAGCCCCTGCCATCTCCCCTGCCATTGCTGGGCAAAAAGCATATTCACCCCTCCCTAGCAAAGTATAAAAACATAAAACAAAATCCGAGCAATCATCCTTTTGCCTCCTTTTTACAATGTTCTAAAATAGTCATAAAATAATCATAAAGACCTCCGGCAAAACAAACAAATCAAGATAAAAGAACCGGATATCGATATTTTCACAATCATTCTGCAGACTCCCCGTCAGATCCGGAAATAAAGGCTAAAAAGGATATTTCGCGGGCGAACATGATAGACTGTTTGCATTTTTGAAAGCTCACCAAATTGCACGTAATCATAAATACGACGGTCAAAGAGATTTTTTGCCGCCAGATTCATTTCCATACCATCCCGGAAATTGAATGTAAAATCGATATCAGTCAAAAAGAAATGTTTTAATCGACCGGAGATATGTTCATTATGATAATGCTCGGCTTTAAAATGTAAAAGCCAATTCTTGCCTGTCGAAATACCACAGGAAAACTGTCCGAATAATTGACGGTAAGAATAACTCTGCCGCAAGGCTTCCATATCCATCTTGCTCCGGAAATAGGAAAACCGATAACTTATATTGCACCAGCGGCTTAGACGACTTGTTATCTTAGGCGTCAAACGCCAACGCTGCGAAGTATAACCATAAGAAGCATCGTTCTGATAAAGTGCACCATTAAACCTTGTTCCTTCTGCCGATAAAGAAATAAAACCATTTATGCTCTCTACCCCCTTGCTTATATTCCCATTTGCCATCCAAGTCTTCATCTGTGTCTGCCTGCCGATATACCCATGAACAATATACTCTTTTGAATAAACCCGGTTGGCTATACGCGGATAGTTCGACAAAACACGGCTGATATTCGCACTGAAAAAAAGTCTTTTAAGTGCATCTCTGTAAGACACATTCCAACTAAACCGCTTATCGCTACCGGTATCGAAATCGGTAATCCCTAAGGACACGTTACGGTAATCATTCAATAGAATACCCCGATAAAAGATCTGTTCGTCCACACTCCTTTTATCGATACTAGCGGAAAATGCAGTACTCAGACGAGAAGAAGGGAGATAACGAATATTAAGTGCCGGAGATACATACAACTGTTGGTGGTGTTGTTTTTCTTTACCTAAACGGTCATAAAAACTATATGAAACGAAAGATACAGGCAAGGTACCTTTCAATTCCCAATGTGGCTTTTTGTAAGATACTCCGGTTTCTGCATAAGGATAAAAATAACGCATATTCAAACGATTATCCAATACTCCGGAAATATTTTCAGGCCCTGTAAGATGACTCTCCATTGACCGGAAAGCCCCGATTAACCCGAGTTTCACGGATAGCATAACAGGTTTAAGCAAAAAAGTCAAATGAGTATGTGTATTGGTGTAGAAAGCATGCGAATGAATGTTCTGAATACCGCTCGCCTTTTTACGAATTACCTGAAGTTCCTGTTCTTTCGTTTCGTAGCTGTTGAAAGATTTCAGTGTATAGAATTTGTTATCTATGCGTTTAATCAGATGAAGATCGTTAGCATAATAACGTGCCGGGAGCGAGGCTTGTTGGCGATTGTCATAAGTACCCCTGTTTTCTATTTCCGTGCGATCTGTGATGAAACGGGCAGAGAGTTTATTTCTGACAAAATAATCTTTCCGGTTGGTTTCCCAAATAAAATCGCCCGTAAGTCGTCGCATTCTGCGAAATCCCTGTGTCGCAGTATTCGTAACAACAGTAGAGTCCATCATGTAATCGGTCATTATCATCTCTCTTTCGGAGTCGAAGCGATTCTTGATATAAGTAAATTGCATGGAAAGATTACTGTTTTCCGTAATTCCCCAAAGGTTATTGGCCGATGCGGCATATGAATGGTTAAAAAGCGTACGGTTCTCCTCAAGATCGGCCAGCAAGGCAGGAGCAACATGAACATAATCTTTCAATCGGTAGTTACGTCCGAAGCCGGAGATCCGACCGGCTATCTCCTGTACACTTGTCTCTTGAGTAACATCGTTGCCGATATTGTTTGTCTTAAAGGTATAGAGCATCTGCGAGCTCTTCTTGAAACGCATCAGAGAAGTTTCACCCTGATAGAGTAAAGGGGTGAAGCCGGCTCCGGCAAGTGCTACGCCGATGTAACGGGATTTTGCCTGTTCTTTGAGACGGATATTGATTGCCGGATTTCGCGAAAAAGAGATATCCTCCAAAGCTTTGATCGGCTGGTGATTCTCCATGACTTCGATTCGTGCCACATCCTGTTGTTGGATATTATTAGTTGCCAGTCCGTACCTGTCGCCCAGCATATCCTTTCCCTCCACATAAAATTTATTGATAGGCGTACCATTGTATTTGATCAGACCGGATTTATCGACTTCGATACCCGGCACTCTTTTTAAGACATCCGATAACGATTTATCTTCTCGCCCGGCAAATTGAGAAACCACATATACTACCGTATCGCCCTTGTCAAAAATACTTCTGGACTTAATAGTCACTTCTTTCAGGTCAATAGCTTTCTCCTTCAATACCACATTATAAATTTTTCGTCCGTCGATTACAGGCTGTACAGAAGATTCAAAACTCATCATCGAACATTTAAGTTCGTAACGGACATCTTGTACAGAAGAGAAAGACAAACGGAATCTTCCTTGGTCATCACTCTGTGTATAAGCCACCATTTTTCTGGGGTGCACCGAATAAACCACAACCATGACACCCTCCAAAGGCTTTTGTTTCCCGGCTTCCATCACAAAGCCCTCTACTGACACTTGTTGGGCATGGACAAGGTAAAAGCAGGTTAAAAGAAGAAAAAAGAAGAGAACAAGTCTAATACTCCGGCTCCGCATGATAATTATTTTTCCAAAAACTCAATCGGTTCATATTGTTCCTGATTCGGTGTATCATCTCCGATCTTTATGCCAAACTGAGCTTCAACATGAGCCATAGGATGCTTTATATATTGCTCGCGTCCTTTTAAGAATTCTTTGCGTGTAGTCTTGATATAGCCCCTCATATCCGGATTGACAATAATATCGATAGGACTTCCGGTAACCTTTTCAAGCCCTGTGGCAGTAAAGAAATAAAGTTTTTCACTGTCATAGGCTTCTAAAATCAAACCCGGTAATCCCCCCAAAAGCCAGGGTCCATTGTCAACAGGAATATCCGTCGTAAACCAGGCTGTCCATTTTCTACCTCTATACTCGCAAACCGCCTTTTGACACTCATAGTCCATAACCGTTTTGATACTGTCTTCAATGCTCCACGCCTGATCATTGAAAGTATCCTCATAAATATAAGAATCCAGATTGATCTTATCCGTCACCGTCGCAGCCCCTTGAGGATAGTTTTTGAATATATATCTGCTGTATTTTCGAGAAAGAATAATACCCTTGTCGAATGATTCGCTGAAACGTTTGAAGAAAAGTTCTTTTCCCTGAGAAGAGGATTGCAAAGTATCCAACTCAAAAGTCAAAGGGCTGTAAAACTCCGATATATTTTTGCCGACAACAAGAATAAGCTGGTCAGTGGAAGGTCTTGGTCGAGGAGGCTTTTTGGTATGTTCGTATGTATAAGCAACTTTCAGGTATGCACTGTCCAGCGTCTGTGTTATCTGTGCATGCTGTTTTATCGGAAAAAACAAGGCTAACAGGCTCGCAGCAAAGCCTGTACAATAATGCTTGATCATAATATATTCAGGTATTTTTGAAAGGTTTTCTATTTTGTTACAAGCGGTATATATTATTATGGTGTACGCTCTCTTTTGCTCCAGTCTTCCAGATGCCGGAGTATCAGCTCCAGAACCTGTTCGTCCATCGTAATGGGGATGTGAATATAATCTGCGGTACCCCCTTCGCCCCTTGCAGGCTGAAGCAGATGGTTAAGTCCGGGCAGCCGTTGCACTTCGGCTGAGGGCAGCCGTTTCATCAGAGCATCGGCATTCCGAGCGGCATCGACCATCAGGTCTTTATTCCCGTACACGGCTAAAACAGGACATTTGATTTCGGATATATATTCTTCGGGAACAAGGCGAACGAAAGAACGGAACCAATTATTCACCACCAAAGAAACGGTTCTACGGCAACCGGCTTCGATATCCGATTCGGTCATATCGTCATAACGTTCTTGATAAAACTGCGTCATGTGTTCGGTAATCATCGCTTTAAGGGTATCATTGTCGATCGTGTCCGCCGCCCATGTATACAGCTGCCTGTTCAATTCTTCATTCACGGTAATCAACTCCTCGGGTACTCCCTGCAGACTCATCAGCGTACGACGTTGGTGAAGCAGCAGTTCTTTTATGGGAATAGTAGGAACAGACAGTAAAACAACCCCGGCAACCTCCGGCATATCCGATGCCAGCATAGAAGCCAGCAATCCTCCTTCGCTATGGCCTATGATATAAATACGGTTGGCATCGACCTGTCCCTGCTCCGACAACCAAACGCAGGCACTCCGTGCATCGGCATATAAATCGGGTACGGTAGCAGTTGCATAATTGCCGGTACTGTGAGATACCCCCCTGTCGTCGTAGCGCAATACGGCATATCCTTTACGGGTAAGACGGTCTGCCAGCAGTCGATTCGGCTCATGGCCGCTCATCTCGTTATTCCTGTTCTGCGGTCCACCGGATGACAGCAGCAAAACGGCCGGATGCTTACCTCCGTAATGTGGCAGGGTAAAAGTTCCAGCCAATCGTACACTGTCTGAACCTCCCGGGAAAAAGACCTCCTGCTCCTGATAACGGAATGGCTGCTGCGGTGTTTGCGGACGAGGCACCCGTTTGAACGACACCGGCATCACATTTTGATTGTGCGAAGCCTCCCCGCAAATACTGTCCGGTGTTATCAAACGCCCCTTAAAAGTCATCCCGCGCCCTTTGGCTTTGATCTCCACCGAATCGCCTTCTACCAAGACGTTTTTTACTTCGATGCGGTTCGATCCGAGCCAAAGTCCGTACACACGGGAAGCATACCCCGACTTTGCAGGAGTAAGGTAAATATGTATACCCATTCGGGCAGAGGGCAGATCTACCACACCGTACCACAATCCGTTAAGCTGCTGAGAAAAAGCAAAAGCCGGTAACAACAACAGCAGAAAAAGAAAAAAGCGTTTCATCGGAATTCTTTTTATCGCAAACCAAGTGTATAAATACCGCCCGGCAAGGCGACGATATAACCATCGAGTTCATAGTCGAAAAGAGCGGCAGCCACCTCGCTTACCTCCAAACCGGCTTTCCTTGCGAGGTCATTGATTTGGACAGAACCTTCGGAAGCAATGATACGCAACAGGGGATCATCGGGTAAATCAGGCTCTTCAAACTGCAACATCGGTTTTTCCGCTGTCCGGCCATCCCACCCCAACGTTTCGACAATCTCCTGTGCCGATGTAACCATGACAGCACGGTTCGTACGTATCAGATGATTGCATCCGCTGCTGTAAACATCGCCCACCCGGCCGGGTACGGCCAGCACATCGCGATCATAACCGACAGCCAAACCGGCAGTAATCAGCGAACCGCCTTTTTCTGCAGACTCCACAACCAGTGTGGCTTGCGACATACCGGCTATAATACGATTGCGCCCCACGAAATTATACCGTTCGGGGCCGGTGCCGAGGGGATACTCCGAAACCAATGCACCGCTCGACTGCATCCGGCTCGCCACCGCCGAATGTTTGTAAGGATAAATCATATCCAACCCGTGCCCCAATACACCGACGGTAGAGAGACCGGCTTTGAGGGCAGCTTCATGCGCCGCCACATCAACACCATAAGCCAATCCGCTGACAATCACGGCATCGGGCACCGATGCAGCCAGATCGCAAACCAGTTTCTCGGTTATCTGTTTGCCGTACAAGGTAATATTGCGCGTACCCACGATGCTGAGCATACGCTTCCGGTTAAGGGATGAAAGCTCTCCGCGAACAAAAAGAACGACAGGTGCATCGATACACTGCTTCAATGCCTCGGGATAAGCCGAATCTTCCAAAGAAACGACAGCAATGCCGGATGCAATATGTTTATGGTAATCAGCCTCTGTCTGAGACAAAAGCGTGGGGTCATAAAGCGCTTCGATGATGTGCGAACTGAGTCTGCTCAAACGGGTCTTAAGGGCTGCCCTGTCCGTAAAAACAGCATGCACGTCACCCATAGCCTCCACGATTTGACGGGCAACCACAGGTCCCACTCCCTTGACTCTGCCCAGAGCCATATAATAAACTTCGACAGGATATTCCATCATAGACTTATCGATTAAAAAGGGCTTTTACCGCCGGCACCGGCATGCAAAAGCCCTGATGTCTCATTTCTCCCCGACAAAAAATTATCGCTACTTGCCGGCCTTATGCCCGACAACCCAGTCATAGGCATTGCGGAAAGCCTGCATCCATGGCGTTACCTCGTGTCCGTCACGAACATCTTCGGGATAATAAGCACACTGCCAGGGGAAAATAGCACGCTCGGGGTGAGGCATCATGGTCAGATGCCGTCCGTCTTTGCTACACAAACCGGCAATGGCATGAGGCGATCCGTTAGGATTGGCCGGGTAGCCATCGTACTCGTAACGGGCGATGACGTTGTACTCTTTTTCTTCGTAAGGCAATTCGAACTTGCCCTCGCCATGCGCCACCCAAACGCCCAATTTGCTTCCGCTGAGATTGCCCAGCATCACACTGTTGTTTTGCGGTATTTGCAACGTTACGAAACCGCTTTCGAACTTATGAGAATCGTTGTGCACGAGTTTGTGCTTCTTTTCGTGTTCCGGATACAACAGCCCCAACTCGGCAAGAAGCTGACAGCCGTTGCAGATACCCAGACTGAGCGTATCGGGGCGGGCATAAAAGTTATCCAATGCTGTCTTGGCACGCTCGTTAAAGAGAATACCGCCGGCCCAACCTTTTGCCGAACCGAACACATCGCTGTTGGAGAAGCCTCCGCAGAAAACAACGAACTGCACGTCCTCCAGCGTCTCACGACCGGAAGTGAGGTCGGTCAGGTGTACATCTTTCACATCGAAACCGGCAAGGTGCAGAGCATAAGCCATCTCGCGTTCGCCATTCGTTCCCTTATCACGCAGGATAGCCGCACGCACACCGCTCTCCTTACGCCGGTCGGCATTCAGGCCCAGATCGGAGAGTTTTCCGGTAAAGCCTTTAGGCATATGATATACCAGCGGTTGCACTTTATAGTTTTCAAAACGATCTCCTGCCAATTGCGGCGTACTCTGGTGCATATCCATCAGGTAAGAAGCCTGATACCAGACATCCCGCTTGTGATCTATGCCAAAGAGATATTCGTTACCTTCCTTGTGCAACAGGATACAACGCTCCGCTACGGGTTTACCTAAGTGAACAAATCCTACGCCGGCATCTTTGAGAATCTTATCGGCCGCTTTTTTATCTTTGATTTGCAGCAGCACTCCGGGGTTTTCTGCAAAGAGCAATTTCACCAAATCCTCTTCGGGCAGCAAGTCGAGGTTGATTTCCAGACCGCCTTCCACATTGCCGAAGCACATCTCCAACATGGTCGTAATCATACCGCCGGCAGAAATATCGTGACCGGCAAGCACCAAACCATGTTCGATCAGTTGCTGAACGGCTCCGAAAGCATCTGTAAAATATTCGGGGTCCACTACGGTCGGCACTTCATCGCCGACAGCTCCCAAACTTTGGGCAAAAGCCGAACCGCCCAAACGATACGGGCAAAAACTGAAATCGATATAATAGAGTGTGGTTCCTGCCGGATGGCTGAGCACGGGAGAAACGATGCGACGCACATCCGATACCTCTCCGGCAGCACTGATAATCACCGTGCCGGGGCTGAGTACCTCCCCGTCCTTGCCATATTTCTGCGTCATAGAGAGGGAGTCTTTGCCGGTGGGAATATTGATACCCAAGTCGATGGCAAAATCCGAAGCAGCCTGTACGGCCTCATAAAGACGCGCGTCTTCACCTTCATTGCGGCAGGGCCACATCCAGTTCGCACTGAGCGAAATGCTCTTAATGCCCTGTTTCAGAGGAGCAAAAACGATGTTTGTCAACGCCTCGGCAATGGCCAGCACCGAACCGGCAGCCGGGTCTGCCAAAGCAGCCTGCGGAGCATGGCCGATGGAAGTGGCGATGCCGGCACGCCCCCGGTAATCCAAGGCCATGGCACCCAAATCGCTCAACGGCAATTGTATTTCACCCTGGCACTGCTGGCGTGCCACACGCCCCGTAACGGAGCGGTCGGCCTTATTGGTCAGCCAATCCTTGCAGGCTACGGCCTCAAGGCGCAACACGCCTTCGATATATTCATCCAGTTTGGCGGTACCGTATTTGGGAGCACGGTAAGAATGTTTAACCGTTTTATCGGTCATCACCGTGCGAGGCGGATTGCCGAACATATCTTCCAGACGGAGATCGATCGGGCGCTCGCCATTATCTCTTTCAAAAACAAACCGCATATCATCCGTCGTATGCCCCACTTCATACATAGGAGCACGCTCACGCTCGGCAATACGACGTATCTGTTCGATATCTTTTTCTTCTACAACCAGCCCCATGCGTTCCTGACTCTCGTTTCCGATGATTTCACGTGCCGACAAAGTGGGGTCGCCTACCGGCAGACGGTCCATTTCGATATGCCCGCCCGTCTTTTCCACCAATTCGCTCAGGCAGTTCAGGTGTCCGCCCGCACCATGATCATGAATGGAAACAATGGGATTTTCACCCTCTGCCAATGCACGGATCACATTGTGCACACGTTTTTGCATCTCCGGGTTGGCACGCTGAACGGCATTCAACTCGATGCTGTCGGCATACAATCCGGTATTCACCGAGCTCACCGCTCCGCCGCCCATGCCGATACGGTAATTGTCGCCTCCTAAAATAACCACTTTTTCCCCCGATTTCGGTTCGCCTTTAATGGCATCCTGCTTGCGGGCATAACCGACACCGCCGGCCAGCATGATTACCTTATCGTAGCCATAGGCTTTGCTGTCCCCGGGCTCTTTATGCTCAAAAGTCAAAACAGAACCGCAAATCAAGGGCTGACCGAACTTATTGCCGAAATCGCTGGCGCCATTAGACGCTTTCGTTAAAATCCGGCACGGTGTCTGATAGAGCCATTTGCGCTCGGGCAAAAGCTTTTCAGCCGGGTTGTACCCGTCGTTGCGGGGATAAGAGGTCATGTAAACAGCTGTTCCCGCCAATGGCAGGCTGGCCTTGCCTCCACCCATACGGTCGCGAATCTCGCCGCCCGTACCCGTAGCGGCACCGTTAAAAGGCTCTACGGTTGTGGGGAAGTTGTGCGTCTCGGCCTTCAGGCTCAACACACTGTCTATATCGGTTATCCTGAAATAGTCCGGCTTGTCGGCACTCTTCGGGGCAAACTGCTCCACACGCGGCCCTTCCACAAAAGCAACATTGTCTTTATAAGCCGAAACGAGCCGGTTGGGATTAACCTTGGAAGTCAATTTGATGAGATTAAAAAGAGAGCTTTCGCGTTCTTTGCCATCGATAACGAATGTTCCGCCAAAAATTTTGTGGCGGCAGTGTTCGCTGTTTACCTGTGAAAAGCCGAAAAGTTCGCTATCGGTAAGCGAACGTCCCAAACGTTTCGCCAAGTTCTTCAAGTAGTCGATTTCATCTTCATTCAAGGCCAACCCCTCTTCAAGGTTGTAAGCCTCGATGTCTTCAATAAAACGAACAGGCTCCGGTTCACGATCAATCTCGAAAACATGGCTGTCCAAATCTTTGTAGAGAACCTGAAGCATCGGGTCGTATACGGCCTCGGCACTTTCAACGGGGAAAAACTCCTCTATCCGTTCTATGCCATCGATATTCATATTCTGTGTAATCTCCACGGCATTGGTGCTCCAGGGGGTAATCATCTCGCGGCGAGGGCCGACGAAGTAGCCTTTTACGCTATCGGCATCGATAAGCTCAGCTCCGGAAAACAACCATCTTAACCGGCTGATCGCCTCCTGATTCAATGGTGTTTTTGCAGACAGGGCATATATGGAGCCGGACGGATTTCGGAAAAAGAAGATGTTCATTTTTTAGTTGATTGACGGTATTCGTTTAATAAGATATTTACATATATGAACAAAGATAATAAATTGAAGAGGTTACACAACACCGCTTCGACGTCTTATCGCCTTGCAGACTCCGGCATCGAAAATAACGTCTGTTTATTCAGCATAAAACTTGAAAAGGAGAATTTCACCTACGTATAACAGGCTTGTTTTCTTATAGCAGAAACCGGAATATGATTTGATTATCATTCACAAAATCGATACTCGAAAACTGTGAGGTGTGACGTGTGACGTGTACTGAAAAATTCTCTGCCTGATGGTTGAAAATTCTTCAGGCAAAGAAAAAAAATCCAAGTTAACTTCGTTGAAAATCCGTAGCGCTACGGATTTTTATCCGTCAGGCAGAGAATTTTCAACGCACAGGCAAGCATTTTCCGGCCTCTCTTCCGGAGAAAAAACGGAAATATTGCAAATAATCGCCTGCGGTTGATTAACTTTGCATTTACTTTCATGCCGGAGCACACTTTTTGTCCGGCGCGTTCTCTTTTAATTATGATAAATCGAGCATTAATACGCACCCGAGCATTGCAGGTTCTTTATGCCTATCATCATCGTGACGATTTGGATCTGAAGCGCGGGGAAGAGGAGCTGACCATCAGCCTGAGCAAAACTTATGACCTCTATCTCCATTTTCTCAATTTGATTCCCGAACTTACTCATTTGCATTGCGAGCTGCTGGAGCAACGAAAAAAACGTTTGTTGCCCACAGAGGAAGACTTGAAACCGAATATGAGACTGGCAGAAAATCGTCTGGCCAAAGTTATCGACAACAGTGTTTTACTGGCCGAATGGGCGGAAAACAGCGGGCTCAGCTGGTGGGAAAACAGGGAATTGATGCGTTTACTGCTGGATAAAATAATGACCAGCGAACTGTACCTGAATTACCGGAATGCCGAAGCAACAGGTTTTATGGCAGACCGTACATTTTGGGCCGAAGCCTTCAAGACACTCATCGCCAATGATGACGATCTGGCCGAATACCTCGAATCCAAGTCCATCTACTGGTACAGCGAACTGAATTGTCTGGAGAAAATCGAGTGCGAAGAGATGCCCGAATGGGAGGCCATCGAGACACAGATCGATCAGGCTAAAAACGAAGGAAATTATCAGGGTGTGCCCAACGCCGGCGGCGCAGTGCAAATCGTGAAAGATTTTGTGGAAAAAACCATTAAGCGCATAACCTCCAAAACGGCCGATAAGGCTCTTATGCCGATGTTCAGAGACGAAGAAGACCGTACTTTCGCCCGTACACTGGTACATATGACGCTGTTGGAACACGACCGGTGGCAGAAACTCATTCGCGCTCATTTGAGCGACAGCTGGGAAGCCGAGCGTGTGGCCGATGTGGATATGCTTATTATGGAAATGGCCGTATGCGAAATGGTACATTGCCCCGATATTGCTACAGGTGTGACAATCAATGAATACATCGAACTGGCAAAAAGTTATTCAACCCCCAAAAGCCATCCGTTTATCAATGGCGTGCTGGATGCCGTGGCACAGGAATTAAAGCAAACAGGCACCATATTGAAGGTATAAGTGCAGAGGAATACTTATCTTTGTTCAGTCTGATAGACAGTGTGATACATATTTATTACATAATTAAACAGAAATAAAATGATGAATTTATTCTTGCTTCAGGCCGCTCCCGCAGGACAGGCCGGAGGAAATATGTGGATGTCCATTTTGATGATGGTCGCACTCTTTCTGGTTTTCTGGCTGTTCTTCATCCGCCCTCAGCAAAAGCGTCAGAAAGACTTACAGAAAAAACGTGAAGCCATGAAAGTGGGTGACCGCGTAATTACCAGCGGAGGTATATACGGCGTGATCAAAGATATCAAAGCTTCGGAATTTGTCATTGAAATAGCAGACGGCGTGCGTGTGCGCATAGACAAAGGTTCTGTATTTATGACAGCAGAAGAGAGTGCAGAAAACGTTCGCAAATAAATAATCCGTGAAAGGTGCGGGCTCTCCGGTCAATTACTCCGATACCCGACCCTTTCTTTGCACAAAGTCTCGCCGCATTGCGTCTCTCTGCCATGGCAGCAAGCGCAGGGGGGGCGAGACTTTCTTTATTACAAAAAGAGCATCCTTTCCGCTCCGGAAAGGATATTATCCAAATAAAAACGAAGGCCATGAAACTGAAGTTGAGCCCTCGCAGGAAAAGCCGGGAACCCTCCGGCAATGATAAACGTAAGCAAAAGAGCCGGCAGATGTCCAATTTGGGTGTCTTCATTACCTTTTTGATGATTTCGGCTGTTTTCTGGTACATACAGAGTCTCGAAGGTACTTATCAAATTCGTCTCAATATCCCCGTAACATACGATTCTCTACCCGGTAAAACGGGTTATAGCATATCCCCTCCGAAGAGCATAGAAGTGGTACTCACAGATAAGGGGCTAAACCTTTTGGATTATAAGCTTAAAGAATTTAAGCCTGTCCATCTGGAAATTCAAAAAGGTAATAACGGCCAGTATCTGGGCATATCGCGCAAGCAACTTAATGCCACCGTCATGAAACAGCTCAGCTCTACGGTGCAGATCTCCTCGATAACCCCCTCGGAAATTTCCATTCCGTTATTCAGGCGCGAGTCTAAGAAAGTGCCCGTACATCTGAATTTCGAGGCAGCCACAGGGCAGGGTTTCATTGCTTACCGGCCTCAAATCACACCCGACAGCGTAACCATTTATGGCAGTATGGAGATGCTGAAAAATATCAAAGAGGTAGTTGCAGAAGATTTGCCGCATGAAGGGCTGACGGCCTCCTTCGAAGGAGAGCTGAGACTGCAACCGCCCGCCGAAGGTGTTATCCTCAGTTTCGAGAAAGTTTCCATCAAAGTGCCTGTAGAAGAGCTTACCGAGTATTCTTTCGAGCAGAATATAGAGGTGGAGGGCGAACCCAAAAACCGCAATCTCCTGCCGTTGCCTGCACGGGTTACCGTGAATGTAACCATCCCTCGCAGCAAGTACAACGATGTGAACCCTGCCGATTTCCGGGTAACGCTCCAATACCCCGATGACCGAACCATCCAATCGGACGACACGCTGCCGCTGGTATTGAAAAATCAACCCGAATGGGTTGTGAACTATACCATCAAGCCGGAGCGTATACAGTATGTAATCGAAAGACGGTAATTCTCCTGTTTTATAATATTCGCACATAAGCACTGTTTATGCAAACTATTGGTATAACCGGCGGAATCGGAAGCGGAAAATCCGTGATTTCCCATCTGCTCAGATTGATGAATACACCTGTCTACGACAGCGATTTTGAAGCCAAAAGACTGTATGAAACGGATGCAGAGCTGGCCGGAAAGATGAAGATGCGTTTTGGTGAAGACATCTACTACAACGGCAAGAATAAGTTGAACCGTACGCGTCTGGCCGAAATTATTTTCAAAGATCCGCATGCTCTTGCCGACACCAATGCTCTGGTGCATCCGGCCGTAACGCGCCATTTCGAAGAATGGCGGCACGAGCAAGCCCTGCAGGGATATTCTTTGGTTGCTGTGGAGAGTGCCATCCTTTTTGAATCTCCCCTCTATCCGCTGGTGGATAGCGTATGGGTGGTAACAGCTGCTGAAGAGCAAAGACTCGAACGCGCCGCCAAACGCGATGGTGTCAGCTCCGGTGCCGTGGCAGAGCGGATCGGCCGACAAATGGCTCAGGAGGAAATGATCCGGCGTGCCGATGCCGTTATCTCCAACGATGGCTCCGAACTGCTCATCCCCCGTATTGCAGGGCTTCTGAAGCAGTTCCGGTAAAAAAGTTATCTTTGTGCATATTAAATAAAGAAGTATGTTAAAGAAAATTCTTTCTATCTCAGGTAGGCCCGGTTTGTACAAACTCATCTCTCAGGGCAAGAACAATATTATTGTAGAGTCTCTTCTGAACGGGCGCCGTATTCCCGCCCGTGTTACAGACCGCATCGTTTCACTGGCCGATATTTCCATGTACACCACGTCGGAAGACAAACCGCTGGTAGAGGTGCTGGAACTGCTACGCATACATCAGGAAGGAGGCAAGAAAATAGACTTGACTCTGTTTAAGGACAACGAAGCTCTCCGTGATTTTATGGCTTCTTTTATGCCGGACTTCGACCGTGAACGCATTTATCCCAGCGATATTAAAAAGTTGTTTCAGTGGTATAATATTCTGATCGATTACGGCTTCAACAAGTTTGAAGAAGAAAAAACAGAAGAAGAGCCGGCAGAAGAGACAACGCAAACCGAAGCAACCGCTTGACATCAAACCCTGTAATGCCTCTGAGCGGGCTGCAGGGTTTCTTTTTGGATTTTATCAACTAAAACAAATAATACCTTTAAACTATGTTCCAAGAAATGAAAAAACACCTGCAAGCAGAGATTCAGGGAATCAAAGATGCAGGCCTTTACAAAGAAGAGCGCATCATCATCACCCCACAGGCTGCCGACATCAAAGTGAATGAGGGGAAAGAGGTGATCAACTTCTGTGCAAACAACTACCTCGGCCTCTCCGATAACCCCCGTCTCATCGAAGCTGCCAAGAAAGCCATGGACAGCCACGGCTTCGGCATGAGCTCCGTGCGCTTTATCTGCGGTACGCAGGATATTCACAAAGCTCTCGAAAAAGCCATTGCAGACTATTTCCACACAGAAGATACCATCCTGTATGCTGCCTGCTTCGATGCCAACGGAGGGCTTTTCGAACCCCTTTTCGGTGAGGAAGACGCTATCATCAGCGATGCGTTGAACCATGCTTCCATTATCGACGGCGTAAGACTTTGCAAGGCCAAACGCTATCGCTATGCCAATGCCGATATGGCAGACCTGGAGCGTTGCCTGCAAGAAGCTCAGGCTCAGCGTTTCCGTATCATCGCCACCGACGGAGTCTTCTCCATGGACGGTAATGTGGCTCCCATGGACAAGATTTGCGAACTGGCAGAAAAATACGATGCTCTCGTAATGGTAGACGAATGCCACAGTGCCGGCGTTGTGGGCAAAACAGGCCGCGGTGTAGCCGAGCAATTCGACTGCTATGGGAAAATCGATATCCATACCGGTACGCTGGGAAAAGCCTTTGGTGGTGCCGTAGGCGGTTTTACCACCGGTCCGAAAGAAGTCATCGATATCTTGCGTCAGCGTTCCCGTCCCTATCTTTTCTCCAATTCCATTCCTCCCGCAGTGGTGGGCGCCGGCCTCGAAGTGTTCAAGATGTTGAACGAAAGCAATGCGCTGCATGACAAGCTGATGGAGAATGTCAACTACTTCCGCGACAAAATGATTGCTGCCGGGTTCGATATCAAACCGACACAGAGCGCTATCTGCGCCGTGATGCTGTACGATGCCCCACTGTCGCAGGAGTACGCCAAACGCCTCTTGAACGAAGGTATCTACGTTACCGGCTTCTACTACCCCGTAGTGCCGAAAGGTCAGGCTCGTATCCGCGTACAGCTTTCTGCCCGCCACGAACGTAAACACCTCGATAAAGCCATTGAGGCCTTTATCAAGATCGGTAAAGAATTAGGCGTATTGAAATAAGTCGCAAAACATTCTAACAAGAAGGCCGCACCTCAGCTTTTGGCTGATCGGGCGGCCTTTTTTGTTTTTGAAGATAAGAGAACACTCATTTTCCTCGCAGCCTGGCAAAGAAGTACGAAACGTAAATACGTGGAAGCAACCGCATCTTTTCAGAAAAACAATCCAAATCCGATATGATTTTTATGTTTTCTGCCAACCCCTTTGTCCGGTGGATATTGCTTGCTCCATGTGTGTCGAAAACAGCTACCGGATGAGAGTGATACAGGAAACGATAACCTGCCAGGGTAACCTGTTTATAAAATTTGAAATCTGCCGATAGCTTGCAAGATGTGTCGAACGGATATTTTTCGAGTAAAATACGCCGAGTGAAAGCTGCCTGATGACAGAAAAACATTTTATGATAATTGCCGGGTGGATAAGCTTTCTTGCAATACAGTTCTCCGTTTTTCCCTTCTTTCAGAATATCCCCGTAGATAACGTCCACATCGCTCTCCTTCTCCAGCAGGGGTTTGAAAACATCCAAAACATGCGCAGAAGCAAAGATATCTCCTGCATTCATAAAGATTATCCACTCGCCCGTAGCTAAAGTCCTTGCCTTGTTCATGGCATCGTAGATACCATTGTCCGGTTCCGATCGAAGAGTGTCCACGATATGAGCATACTGCTTTACGAGTCTCATTGTTCCGTCCGTAGAACCGCCGTCCACAATAATATATTCCACATCAGTCGTCTTGACGCTTTCTACACTCTTCAGCGTAGCTTCGATAAGATTCTCTGCCCGATAGCAAACAGTGATGATCGATAGTATTTTCTTTGAATGCATTCTCTTTGTCAGGATTGGTTTCTTAAAAATGTCCCGTATGCGGCTCCCGCCTGATGGCCTGCAAAACTTCCCTTTTGCCGCCTTTGGGGCCGGGCATGCGCAGCACGTCGAAGCCCGCTCGTTGCAGTCTCCGGCGGATTTCGCCTTTGGCACAGTAAGTCGTCAGTAAGGCTCCCTCGTTACAACACTCGAATACCTTTCGGAAAAGTTCCTCGCTCCACAGTTCAGGTTGAGCTTCGGGAGAAAAAGCATCCCAATAAACCGTATCCACCGCTTGAGGCAGTTCGGTTTGTGTCAGATCTTCCTGCCGTTTGGTCAGGGTAAACAGCGGATGCAATTTTATATCACAGCCCCATGCGGCCTCGTGCATTTGCAGCAACCATTCGTCTGCTCCGTCCAACTCGGTAACAGGGAAATGTATACGTTCGTAAATTGCCGGCTCCAAGGGGTACAACTCGTAAGTATAATAATGAACCGCTTTCTTCGCACGAATAGCTTCCGACAGAGAAAGAAGAGCGTTCAGGCCGGTACCGAAGCCGGCTTCCAGCACGGTTATTACACCGTCTGCTTCCTCAAGGCGGTTGCACAGTCCCAATTCCATAAAAACACGCCTGCTTTCGGTTATTGCTCCGAACATCGAGTGATAGTGTTCGCCTGAAAGCCGGCTGTAAACAGTCAGACTGCCATCGGCTGTGGTACTCAAAGTCAAATTCCTGCTGCTCATTTGCTCCTTTCCGTTACCGCTGCTCTTCAAGTTTTACCAATCGCTCCAACAACGGTGCAGCCACTTGCCAGATAGCAATACCTGCCGCCACACTCACATTTAAGGAATGTTTCGTACCGTATTGCGGTATCTCCAGACAACCGGCACAGGCATCCACCACCGTCTGGCTGACACCTTTTACTTCATTGCCCAACACCAAGGCATAAGCCTCACCGTGCTCAGGCTCAAACCGGTTAAGAGGAATACTGCCGTGTGCCTGCTCCAGTGCAAAGAGCCGGTAACCTTTGTTTTGCAGGTAATGCACCGCTTCCATGGCAGTCTCGAAGTAGTGCCACGTCACACTGTCTTCTGCTCCCAAAGCTGTTTTGTGTATATCCGGATGAGGAGGAGTGGCGGTAATGCCGCAGAGGCATACCTCGCTCAGCCTGAAAGCATCGGCCGTGCGGAGCACAGATCCTATATTGTTCATGCTGCGTACGTCGTCCAAAACTACAGCCAGCGGCAGTTTTTCACTTTTACGGAAAGTATCGGTGTCCAACCGCTTCATTTCCGTGATCTTCAGTTTTTTCATCGATATACGGACTGTCTGCCCTTTATTAAAACTTGCAGTACAAAGATAGGAAAGCCTTGAAACAAAACAGCTTCTGCCATAAAGATCACAGGCTTCTAAAGAAGAGAAAAATCGCATATCTTTGTCGAGATAATCTTAAAATCCTGAAAAGGAAATGTTATACAGCATTTATCCTTCCTCAAAAGGCAAATGCTTATAAAGCCTTACATTTTCTGAAAAAAACAATTAAAGTCTGAAAAGGCCAAAGACACAAATTTGTAATTATGAAAGGAATCAGATTTCTACTCTTTTTACTTTGCTGCTGTTTGGGAATAACCTTCGCAACAGCTCAAAATCATTCTCATCAAGAAGTTATCTACCTCAAAAACGGATCGGTCATTCGTGGTACGGTCGTCGAGCAGACGATAGGCCAATCCATCAAAGTCCGTACTGCAGACGGTAGCTTGTTTGTCTATAATCAGCAAGAAATAGAAAAAATCGTAAAAGAGTCGAATAATGATTCTCAACCATTTAGAAAAGCAGAGAAAAGAAGCTATATCGGCATCGGTTTGGGGGCTACCTATACTTTTGATGACGAAGAGTTTGGTTTCCAGCTCAATTTAATCGATTTCGGCTACCTTTTTAATGAAAATATCGGTATTGCTGCTAAACTTCAGGGAAAAGCATATTCCGTAAATGTTCATTCTACTCATGGGTGGAATAACTCGGGAACTCTGAGTATCAGTACTCTGACAGCAGGCCCGCTGTTATCTTTCCAATCCGGAAATAAAGGACGCTTCGAAATAAAACCCATGGTCGGTTTCGGATCTGCCAGTCTTAAAATAGACAATGTCAGTATAAATTCCGAGACCAAAATGGCTTTCGGATTAGATATACAGTACCGGTATCATATATCCCGCGTAATAGATCTTTTTGCGACACTCGGCTATTCGAAGATCAGCGATTACTCGGATATCAATCTTTTGGCCGGTGTGGGCCTCAGGCTGTAACAAATCCTTTCTCTCTAAAAGAAGGATCTACTTAATGCTTCTTTAAGATAAACCCCGAAAGTTTCAACATAACTTTTCGGGGTTTTATGATGAGAGCTGAAATCTTCCGGTCATTTACGTTCCAGTTCGCGCAGGTTCTCCAGTTTTTTGCGCTGCATAAATTCGTAGATACCCTCCAGATGCTCCACCACGCGACCTCCTCCGAATTCGTAGACCTTGGATACCAGACCGTCAAGGAAATCGCGATCATGAGAAACCAGGATGAGTGTGCCGTCGAATTTCTGCAAAGCTTGTTTCAGCACATCCTTTGTGCGCATATCCAAATGGTTCGTCGGCTCGTCCAGAATAAGCAGATTGACAGGTTCCAGAAGCAGCTTTAGCAAAGCCAGACGGGTACGCTCGCCACCGCTCAACACCTTCACTTTCTTTGTCGACTCTTCGCCTCCGAACATAAAAGCCCCCAAAAGGTCTTTGATCTTATTGCGTATTTCTCCTTTCGCTATATCGTCGATGGTTTGGAACACAGTCAGGTTCTCGTCCAGCAAAGAAGCCTGGTTCTGGGCAAAATAGCCGATCTGCACATTGTGCCCCAACTGCAATTCTCCTCCATGCTCCAATTCCTCCATAATGCAGCGTACCAGCGTACTCTTTCCTTCCCCGTTCTTGCCGACAAATGCAATCTTGTCTCCTCGCTCGATAGTGAGGTTGACATTGTTAAAAACCTGTTTGTCGCCAAAAGATTTTTCTACCCCATTCATAATCACAGGGTAGTTGCCCGAGCGGGGAGCCGGAGCAAAGCGCAGCCTCAGTGAAGAAGTATCCTCTTCGTCCACCTCTACGAGTTCGAGCTTTTCCAGCATTTTCACCCGGCTCTGTACTTGCAGAGTTTTGGAGTAAGTTCCCTTGAAACGTTCGATAAATTCGCGTGTTTCGGCTATGAATTTCTGCTGCTCGTCATAAGCCTTCCGTTGCTGTTCGCGCCGCTCGGCTCTGAGACGCTGGTATTCGGTGTAATTGACTTTGTAGTCGTAGATACGCCCCATGGTTACCTCTATGGTGCGGGTGGTCAGATGATCCACAAATGCGCGGTCGTGGCTGATAACCACTACCGTCTGCCCTGTTTCGATCAGGAAATCTTCCAGCCACTGAATGGATTCGATGTCCAGGTGATTTGTCGGCTCATCAAGCAGCAGCACGTCCGGCTTCTGCAAGAGCAGTTTGGCCAGCTCGATACGCATACGCCATCCTCCGCTAAACTCCGAAGTGGGACGGGTAAAATCCGTGCGCTTAAAGCCAAGACCGAGGAGAGATTTTTCCACGGCAGCATCATAGTTGATCTCTTCGATACCGTAGAATTTCTCCCCAAGCGTGGTTACCTCCTCGATGATAGCCATATATTCCGGGCTGTCATAGTCCGTGCGTATTTCCAATTGCCTGTTCAAATCGTTCATCCGTGCTTCCATCGCATGGATATGTGCAAAAGCCTGTGCCGTCTCCTCAAACACAGTGCGCCCGTCCTCCGTCATCAGATGTTGTGGCAGATAAGCAATAAGCGAATCTTTCGGTGCGTTTACCTTACCTCGTGTCGGTTCGCGGATACCCGCCAAAATCTTAAGCAGGGTGCTTTTCCCCGCTCCGTTTTTACCCATCAAGGCGATACGGTCTTTCGGATTAATAACAAAAGAAATATCTGAAAAAAGAGCCGATCCGCCGAACTCTACAGTTACACCGTCTACTGAAATCATTGCATTATCGTTTTATTCTGCCCGCAAAGATAACCATACAGCTTCAATAGCAGCGTAGTGCAGGATTCAGCGTCAACTCGATACGAGCAATGATGGTCGTAAGGTTATGACTGTCTGAGTTCTCGTTTCAATGGGAGATTATCTGCTTTCATCCGACTTCGCCGTGAAAATTCACAAGTCGACTTACCTCTCGAGAAGCAAAAGGCTCACGGACAATGGAAAATTGTCTGCCTGAAGAATTTTTATCCAAGTTAACTTGGATTTTTATTCTTTGCCTGAAGAATTTTCAACCGTCAGGCAGAACTTTTTTATTGTGAAATGACAAGGGGGCAACCCTCTGAATAATTCAATATGGAGAGCAAACGGATTTTGCCCTCCGAACTTTCAAAATGTCATACATATTAGTAGGTATATAGGTATATTGTCGTGTTTTAGTAATAAAAAGTCCTAAAATATTAAAAAATTCATACCTTTGTCATGATTTTAATGCCAAATTGACATTGCCAAACCTTATATTCGGATAACTCAAAAAGAAGTTGATTATGAAAATGGATAAATTGGACAAATTAGATTTAAAGATACTGAAGATTATCTCCACGAATGCACGTATTCCATTCAAAGAAGTAGCCGATTTGTGCGGTGTATCGCGTGCGGCCATTCATCAGCACGTGCAGCGAATGATAGAATTGGGCGTTATCACCGGATCCGGGTTTTCGGTAAATCCGAAAGCATTGGGGTTTAATACCTGCACATACATCGGCGTCCGTCTGGAGCGCGGCTCCTTATATAAAGAGGTGGCTCCGCTGCTGAGACAAATTCCGGAAATTGTAGAATGCCACTACACCACAGGGCCGTACTCGATTTTCGTAAAACTTTATGCCGAGGACAATAACGACTTGATGCGCATCCTTAACGGTATTATTCAGGAAATACCGGGCGTGACCGGCACGGAAACGCTTATCTCTCTGGACGAGAGCTTTATGCGCAGTCTTTACATCCCTATTCCCGACGAAGATTAACGACCTTTTTTCATCTTCCCATACACAAGTTATGCCCGAACCCAATTACAGCCTTTCGGAGCTAAACAGAAATATACGCAGTTGTCTGGAGCATGGACTCCCCGGACAGTATTGGGTGCGTGCCGAAACCAGCGAAGTACGCATCAACCCTTCAGGGCATTGCTATTTGGAACTTATCGAAAAAGGACCGGACAATAACCTCGTGGCACGCATCAAAGCCACAATCTGGGCTTATGAATACCACGGTATGAATGCCGAGTTTTTCAAAACCACGGGGCTTCGGTTCGACAGCGGCATGAGCGTGATGGTGCTGGTGAAAGTAACTTTTCATGAGCTTTTCGGCATGAGTCTCAATATCAAGGACATCGACCCATCCTACAGTCTGGGAGAAATGGCAAGGCTCAGACAAGCCTGCATAGACAGGCTCAAACGCGAGGGGCTGATGGATTTGAACAAGCATCAGGCTCTACCGGTTCCCCTTCGGCGCATCGCCATCATATCCTCGCCAACGGCGGCGGGTTATCAGGATTTTATGCAACATCTCTGCTTCAATCCCTATGGCGTAAAAGTTTATACGGCTCTTTATATGGCAACGATGCAGGGCAAGGAGACAACACCGTCCGTAGTATCGGCTCTGGATCGCATAGCAAAGCATGAAGCCGGCTTCGACGCCATAGTGATCATAAGGGGCGGAGGGGCTGTGGCGGAGTTACAGGCATTCGACGACTACACACTGGCGGCAGCCGTGGCTCGCACCCGACTGCCTGTCTTTACAGGTATCGGACACGACCGCGATGTGTCGGTAACAGACATGGTGGCTTTCAAGTCGTTCAAAACACCGACCGCCGTGGCCGATTATATCGTAGAGTCTCTGGCCGGACTGCTGGGAGAAATGGAAACGCAATGGAACAGACTGCTCAATGCTACACATCTTCTTTTGACAGCTCGCGAAGAGCGACTTCAACGGATGCAGTACCGAATACCTCTGGCAGCACGCAGACTGATCGAAAAGGAAAAGCGACAGCAGCAAAACAACATACATCGATTGAACATGAGCACACAGGAAGCTCTTAACAGAAAAAAACACTTGCTGAATGTTGTTGCCATACAACTGCCCCAAGCAGTACATCGCTCCTTAGATAAACGACATGAAAGACTGCGCAGTTCGATCGAAAGACTTCCCTTGCTGACAGAGCGGATAATGAAAGGAAAACAAGAGAAACTGGCCATGCAGGAGCAGGCTGTGAAACTGCTGAACCCCAAACGAATCATGCAACGAGGGTTCAGTGTGGTCAGAGCAGACGGGCATGCCGTTACCCAAGCCGAGAACTTGCATCCGGGCATGCAACTGACCATCTCTTTTGCTTCCGGTACGGCTTCAAGTTCGGTTATCGAAGTATATCCGGGAAAAAAGTAGCCAGCTTCCCGTCTGTCGCATTCGATTTCCACATCCACGCTATCAAAACATCTATTTTGAATGAATTCACTGCAAAACTATCACATCCGCAAGGCTGCAGAAAAAGACCTTCCACGTCTGTTGGAGCTGTATGCAGGAGCCCGGACTTTTATGGCTCTTAAGGGTAATACTTCACAATGGGGCAACTCCTATCCGGCTCCGGAGCAAATCGAGGAAGACATCGCACGAGGAAATCTTTTTGCAGTTACACTTGAAGACAGGGAAAAAATCGTAGGAGTTTTTTATTATGCCGTGGAGATCGAACCAACTTACGACTATATAGAAAACGGGCCGGGCTGGCCGGACAATGAACCTTACGGGGTTATCCACCGTATGGCCGGCTCTGCGGGAATGCATGGGCTGGCGCGGTTCTGCTTCGACTACTGCCTGAAGCAATGCAACCGGCTTCGCTTAGATACGCATGCCGATAACAAGCCGATGTTACGGGCTATCGAAGATTTCGGTTTCGACTATTGCGGCATCATCTACGTGAAAGATCATTCTCCACGCAAAGCCTTCGCCCTGAAACGAGATTGATAATTTTCCCCGGCTCGGGTAAAAATAAGACGGCGTGTCATCATGCGCAAACTACTGCGCTCCCTGCGACATTCGGCTTCGGTCACGCACTTCAGTATGCTCTTCCCTTCAGCCTCAGTCTTGGCACCTTGTACTTTACCTATTCTGACACATCTAAAAAAGGGCTGTGCCAAATGAATTTTGACACAGCCCCCGTTATTTTTCGATTTTTAAGAGAATTTTAGAAGCGATAGCCCAGACCCAAATGGAATGAGGTGTTTTTAAGCGTTGTCTCTTTGTCTTTTGCCAAACTCTTAGCCTGATCCAGCATACCGAAGTCTGCACCCAGCAAAACATAAATTTTATTGATGTCCACCATGGCTGCCGCACCAAGGCCTACGTCGAAACGCTTCTCCTTCCACATGTCTTTAATACCGTCTTTGAAGATATCGATATCCTTATTATTGTCCGTTTTTGCCGTACCGGCGATAGCATAAGACAAATAAGGACCGAATTGCACATTAAAGGCCAGCGTTTCGCCAATGGGCACACGCAAACCTAGGTGCAGAGGTATCTCGATATGATGAGTACGTGTTTTTACGTCGCCGAAATCCCGATCTTTAATCGTTGTGTTACTACCCTTGGAGAGGAATGTAATTCCGGGGGCGAAATAAAACATGGATGAAAAAGGAATATTGACAGCACCGCCGATGCGGTAACCCACAATAGCTTTTGTTGTCAAATCGTTAACCTTTTCAATTTTATAATCTCCTTTGCTAAAATTCACTGATGCATCTACGCGAAAACGCCAATCGCTCAATTGAGCATTGGCTACACCTACGCTTAATATCAATAGAAAAAGCGTGGTCAGTAATGTTCTCTTTTTCATGTTCATTCTAATCATATTGTTATAAAAATCATATCGGCGCATTTTCAAAAAACTTTAAGTGCAGAAAGCCGTTATAAATG
Source organism: Porphyromonas macacae DSM 20710 = JCM 13914 (assembly GCF_000379945.1). Classification (GTDB taxonomy): domain Bacteria; phylum Bacteroidota; class Bacteroidia; order Bacteroidales; family Porphyromonadaceae; genus Porphyromonas; species Porphyromonas macacae. The sequence goes on along the minus strand of NZ_KB904124.1, from coordinate 66,940 downwards.
TTTTTTTCGTCCTGCAATGTTAAAGAGTTTTTAGAAGCGCACGCCTAAAGTAGTATAAAAGTCACGATTATATCCGTAAATATCGTTATTCAACAAGGTTGTCTTGAGCTTTTTAAGCCCCAGTTCGCCTCCCAATCGTACATATACGGGGCCATAACCTACAGCCATGGAAGCGCCGACACCCCACTCGAATCGGTTGAAACCGTTATCCTTATCGAATGTATCAAGCTCTTTTTCTGCCTGCCTGATCTTTCCGCCTATTCCATAAGCCACATAAGGACCTCCCTCCAGAGAATAGTGCCAATGGCTGCCCAAAGCCGTATGAAAGCCGACATGCAGCGGAATATGCAAATAAAGCATCTTCATATTCAGGTCGGGCTGTGCTTTCTGCTTCAATAATCCATCCAAATACTTACCGACCTCGGGAGGAAGAGGAATGGGGAGTTTCTGCATGATCTTCTGCAGTTCCTTCGCCAGATTCTGCATGGATTTATCTTCAACGGTAGTACCGTTTCGTTTAATATTCAAGCCGGGAGCAAAATAGAAACCATCTCCAAAATAAAACTCAGCGGACACCCCGGCCCGAAAACCGGTATGCATCTTCGTATCGCCGACATGTCTGCCAGCAACAGTCACTTTAACATCGTTAAAAGACGCTCCGCCTTCTGCACGAAAAGCAATCTTTTGAGCCTTAACCGGCCCCATGGTGCAAAGGGCAAAAGCGGCAATCGACAGTATACGTTTCATCGTAATTTCCATAAAAATATAAATTCTAAAAATCACATTTCAACATATAAAGATACATTTTATTTATCAAGGAGGCAGAAAGTATGTTCCGGAAGTCAAAACCGGACGGCATAAATCCGGCGCACCGAAAGCACGGAAAATTCAGAAGCGGATACCGACTGCAGTATAGAAGTTATTGTTTTTAGCCGAATTGTTAGAGTCTCCGTTTTTGAGCGTATTATACAAACCGAACTCGGAGCCTACGCGCAAATAGAGTCGACTATAGTCAACCGTGGCAGAAAGCCCCAAACCCCAATCGATACGTTTTGCCAAATCGGTATTTCCACGCAGTTTTTTTATTTTGTTCAGCAAGGCATCATTTGTTTTGAGATCCTGAGAAATCAAAAAGGACATATAAGGTCCGGCCTCTAAAGAAACCCCCAAAGTTTTTGTCAAAGGCATGCGAAATCCCACATTCAAAGGCACGGACAGATAGTGTAACTGTTCTTTTATTTCAGCCTTTACAGAAGGTACATTTATTTCAGTACCATTCATTTTGAATGTGATTCCGGGAACAAAGTAAAGACTGCTGGTAAGGCAAAATTCTACACCTGCACCCACACGATAGCCCGTTTTCATGGCGGGATCATCAAGTTTTATCCCCTTTAACTTCAGATCTACATTTGCAAAGTTCACACCGGCTTCCACCCGATAGTTGACCATCTGTGCTTTTGCAAATCCAAAAGTTGCCAGCAGTAAGGCAACGCCAGTAATGATTTTTTTCATAATAAAATTCTCTCTGTAAAATCTTTTATTCTTTCCCGTAAAAAAGAAATCCTAAACTTTACAAATATATAGAATTTTAAAACTTATTAACAAAGAGGAGCTTTATCCAAAACGAATAAAACAGTATTTTATTGAAATAACTTTGTTAAAAACTGTTCAAAAGCCTTTCTTGCATACGAATTCTCTCGTTGGTTATTGGCCATAAACGAAACGGCATACCACTGCCCACGCCACTGAACATAACCGGCATAAGCCTGTACACCGCTCATGCTACCGCTTTTAAGACGGGCATGGAGCCTGCTGTTTTTCAAAAGGCTCTTTACGGATCCCTCTTCACCCGCCACGGGCAGCGATTGCAGGAAAGCATTCTCCGAGGGCCGGGTATTCTTTCCGACCTTCATTCCGGTCAACATACCATTGATGGCACGCGCCGTAACACGTCCTTTGGGCGAAAGACCGCTACCGTCATACAGGTCGAGTTCACGTGCGGAATATTTCAATCTTTTCGTCCAATAATCGATCATTCCATAGGGACGATTTGCAGAAATAAGCTGAGATCCCCTGCCTTGACTCAGTGTAAGCTCCACCTCGTTTTTCAAAGCCTCGGCATAGCTGTTGACACTCCGATAATTGGTAATGCGTACAATGGTATCCAAAGGCAGAGAAACGTAATTCATAAGCAAATCGGCCTGCCTGTAATCGGGACGAACGTAAAGCCCTTCGGCCTCCTGCTCCACTACGATACCGTAAGCGGCCAGCTTGTCCCGGATCATAGATGCAGCAAACAGAGCAGGGTCAGGCATCGCGGCACGCAGTTTGTAACGACGTATTTTGGGTGGAATGGAACCTGTGATGAGAGCCTGAGTGCTGAATGGCGGCACGATGCAGTACACACTGTCGCGTTTACCCGTTTTGAGAATCAAGTGCCAGTTAAGAGCCGGATGTGCAGGGTCGATGGAGTCTATTACAGGTCTTGCCCCGTAAGAATTAAGATACAGCGTGATGCTGTTATCGTTCAAGTTAAAACCGTAAACGCCCGTGCCGTAATAATTTCCCACATCCTCCATCAGCCAATTGGCATTCACTCCCTCAAAACCGTAACGCGAGGCATCCACCGACACCCTGCCCGCTATACGCTCCACTCCTTTCTGCTGAAGAGCCATAACGAGGTCTCTCCGGAGCCTTCCGCTATCTTCGGGAATGTAATGAGAATCTATGGTCGGATCTCCTCCTCCGCGAATAATAAGAGACCCCTCAAGAGTATGCCGGCGAATAGCACCATCCGCATACACTCTGGTTGTAAAACGAAAATCTTCACCCAAAACATTCAAAGCTGCCGCCGTTGTAAAGAGTTTGGTCACCGATGCCGGACAAAGTCGTTTTTCCTCATTATAACGCAACAAGACCTTGCCGTCTGTCGTGCTGACAACAATTGCCACAGATGCGCCATGTTCGGCCTCGAACATCTTCAGAATGTCCATTGCCGGCATCTGCTGTGCAAAGAGCTTCTGCGATATGCCCGGGAAGGCATAAAGGAAAAAAAGCATAAGCATTATATTATATACGGCATTACGGGGCTTTAAGTCTCTTTGTTTCATTGTTTGACTGGTTATTGGTACTTTTATGCACAAACAAGATACAAAATATAAATACTTCATAATCTTCACAAGTTGATGAACGTACGTTTGGAACCCGGGTGGAAAGCCCTTTTGGAAACAGAGTTTACCCGTCCTTATTTCATTAATCTGACAGATAAAGTTCGACTGGAATATGCGACACATCCGCCCATCTACCCTCCGGGAGGGCAGATATTCAGGGCTTTGGATCTTTGTCCGCCCGGCAGCGTACGTGCTGTCATTCTGGGGCAGGATCCTTACCACGAACCGGGGCAGGCAGAAGGACTGGCTTTCTCTGTACCCGATGGCATTCCTGCACCTCCGAGTTTGCGCAATATCCTCCAAGAGGTAAACAGCGACTTAGGGCATCCCTCACAAATACGTTCCGGCAGCCTGCTCCCATGGGTAGAACAGGGTGTACTGCTGCTAAACGCCACACTTACGGTCAGAGGAGGCATGGCCGGTTCGCATCAGGGGATAGGTTGGGAAACCTTCACCGACCGTATTATCGAAATCATAAACCGGGAATGCCGGCATGTGGTCTTTATGCTTTGGGGAAGTTATGCACGCCGTAAAGGCGCCATGATAGATCATGCACGCCACTGTGTTCTGGAAGCCCCCCACCCTTCGCCCCTCAGTGCACATCGCGGTTTCTTCGGTTGTCGCCATTTCAGTCAAGCCAATGATTATCTGATCAAAAACGGGCTTCCTCCCATCCGCTGGTAACCGGCAAGAGAAATCCGGTGTTTGGAAGTGATGTTGTATCTTTATGATTTATAAAAATATAGGACTGCTGTTGACCGTCCTGTACGAGCATATTCATTGTTATGATGAACTGGGAGCAACTCTTATCCGAAAAACGGCTGGGGAAAAACGACGACAGCACGGATAAAAAACAAAATAAAGCACGTTCGGATTTCGAGCGAGACTATGACAGAATGGTCTTTTCGGCACCATTCCGGCGCCTGCAAAACAAAACACAGGTTTTTCCTCTGCCGGGCAATATCTTTGTGCATAACAGACTCACGCACAGCTTGGAAGTAAGCTGCCTGGGACGTTCGTTGGGCAATATCGTAAGCCGTACGCTTATGGAAAGGCACCCGCACAAAGTGTTCCCCTCATCCTCTGCCATCAGCAGCATCGTCAGCGCTGCCTGTCTGGCGCATGATATGGGTAACCCGCCTTTCGGACACAGCGGAGAACGTGCCATCGGGGCTTACTTTCGAGAAGGCAACGGCAAGCAATGGAAAGAGGCGGTCATAAGTGAAGGAGGCCGTTGGGAAGATTTCATCCATTTCGAAGGCAATGCAAATGCGCTGCGGCTACTTACGCACCGATTTTTGGGGCGCAGCCCCGGCGGATACGGGCTGACATACAGCACACTGGCAAGTATCGTCAAGTATCCGCACAGCAGTCTGCGAGCAGCAGACTATGGAGGCAAATTCGGTTTCTTCGCCACTGAAGAAAAGACCATGCAGGAAATAGCCCGGGAAGTGGGGTTGGTTCAGAAGAACAGACCGGATACTCCTCTGCACTTTGCACGCTATCCGCTGGTTTATCTGGTAGAGGCAGCCGATGATATCTGCTATCAGATTATGGACTTGGAGGATGCCTATAAGCTGCATATCATTTCTTTCGAAACAATTCAGGAACTGACGCTGAATTTCTTTGAAGAAAAAAAGCGGGATAAACTCTTGAAGGTCATGCAAGAGATCGAAGATACCAACGAAAAAGTGGCTTACCTGCGCTCCAAAGCGATCAATCTATTGGTAGAAGAAACGGCAGCTGTTTTCCTCGACAATGAAGAGAGAATCTTAGCGGGCAACTTCTCCGGAACGCTGATCGAACACTGTTCGCCCCGCACGCTGGAGGCTTATAAAGCCTGTTCGAAACTGGCATACAGCCAGATCTACCGGAGTCGCGAAGTCGTGGATGTAGAACTGGCAGGTCATCGCATCTTCCAATCGCTGATGGACAAGATGATGGATGCCCTCAGCCACCCGGACTATGCATACAGCAAAGCCGTGCTGAACCGCGTAAGTTCGCAGTACGACACCGGCAGACCCGATACCTACGGCAAAATACAGTGTACGCTGGACTTCGTTTCGGGTATGACGGATATCTATGCGTTAGACCTTTACAGGCGCATCACGGGCATGAACCTGCCCGCTATCTAAAACAGCAAGCGTTATTGATATATGAAAGCAAATAACCGGAAAAAAATCATCGTGGCCATAGACGGTCACAGTTCCTGCGGGAAAAGCACTATTGCCAAAGCTCTGGCAAGAAAGGTAAACTACATTTATGTAGACACAGGTGCCATGTATCGCGCCGTTACGCTCTACAGCCTCAGAAACCGCTTGTGGAAAGACGGGAAACCGGACGAAGCTTCTCTGGCAAAACACCTGAAAGAGATCAACATTACATTCCGACTGAACGAAGAGGGGCTGCCGGAAACTTACCTGAACGGGGAGAACGTAGAGAAAGAGATACGCGAGATGGAGGTATCCAGCCACGTAAGTCCCATCAGCACTCTGGCTTCGGTAAGAAGCTTTTTGGTGGAGCAACAGCAGGCCATGGGCAAACAGGGCGGCATCGTAATGGACGGGCGAGACATCGGCACCACCGTATTCCCGAACGCCGAACTCAAACTGTTTGTTACCGCTCGTCCCGAAATACGTGCAGACCGAAGGTTGAAAGAACTGCAGGGCAAAGGCAATACCCAGATAACCTTTGCGGAGGTTCTCAAAAACATCGAAGATCGGGATTACATAGACTCTCACCGTGAGGTTTCTCCACTGCGCCGGGCAGACGATGCTCTGGTACTGGACAACTCGGACATGACGCGTGAGGCTCAAAACGAATGGGTATTGGAGCTGTTCGAGAAAGCGAGAAGCTATTAAACATTTTGGCGTGATGGACGTTATTTTATTGAAAAGAAAAGAGAGAAACAATGTCCGCAATCATAGAGATAGACGAAAGTTCGGGCTTCTGCTTCGGCGTTATCAACGCAATCAATCATGCCGAGAAAGAGTTGGAAGGAAACGCTGATCCGCTTTACTGTCTGGGAGACATCGTGCATAACAACCTGGAGGTAAACCGCCTTGCCGCCAAAGGCATGCAGACGGTGGACTACGAAGGGCTGAAAAAACTGCACGGTGCCCGTGTGCTCTTCCGTGCGCACGGCGAACCGCCCGAAGTTTATAAATGGGCCGAAGAACGAAACCTCAAACTCGTGGATGCCACCTGCCCGGTAGTAAAGAAATTACAACAGAATATCCGTCGCTGCTATTTGGACACCCGGCACGAGAATGCTCAAATCGTGATTTACGGAAAACCGGGACATGCCGAAGTAAACGGTTTGATGGGACATACGGACGGTAATGCTATCGTGGTACGCGGAGCGGAAGACCTGCACCTGATAGACCCGGAGCGACCGGTGGTGCTGTTTTCACAGACCACCAAGCCGTTAGACGGTTTCAGCAAGCTCACCGAAGCCATACGGAAACACCTCAAAGAAGGTGTTCGCTTCGAATACAAAGACACCATTTGCCGGCAGGTATCGAACCGGATACCGCACATACGCCTGTTTGCTGCAGCGCATGATCTGGTTTACTTCGTGGCAGGAACGAAAAGTTCGAACGGCAAAGTGCTCTTCCAGCACTGCCACGAGGGCAATCCCCGCAGCATATTCATCTCTTCGCCCGAAGAGATAGAACTCTCCCAACTCTCGCCTGCACCGAAAACCATCGGGATATGCGGCGCCACAAGTACCCCGAAATGGCAGATGGAGCAAGTGGCACAAAAAATTAAGGAGTTGCTGCCGGACTCCATTATGTTGAACAGAAACGAAAACGAACAATGAGAGATACAGACCACATACTGGAAGCGATGCGAAAAAGGCGCAGCGTCAGAAAATTCACAGACGAAAAGTTGACGGCAGAGGAAGTACAGAGCCTTATGGAAGCAGCTCTGAGAGCACCGTCTTCGCGCAATAAACACACCACACAGTTCGTACTGGTGGAAGACTCCGAAACATTGAACAAACTAAGTTATATGCGCAGCCATGGCGTTTCCTTCATTGCCCGCGCTCCGCTGGCTATCGTTATTCTCGGTTCACCCATGGAGTGTGCCTTATGGAAAGAGGATGCCACACTGGCCGCCGCTTTTCTCCAGTTGGAAGCGGAAAGTCTCGGTCTGGGCAGCTGTTGGGGACACGTACATGAAAAAGTGACGGAAAACGGACAGGATTCGGCCGAATATGTCCGTCGCATTCTGGATATTCCCTATCAGTTGGAAGTACTCTGCGTGATTGCGGTAGGACACAAGGCGGAAGAACCGGAGCCCCATACCATCGAACAGTTACGATGGGAACAACTGCACATAGAGCGTTACAAGGTATCCGAAGAGAAAGAGCAATAACATGAATACAAAAACACCGTTGCGTATCTGCATCATCGGCTCGGGCAATGTAGCCACTCATTTTGCCCGTGCTTTCCACTGTGCAGGGCATTATATCGCACAAGTCTACAGCCGCAATGCAGACCATGCCCGCCGCCCGGCCGAAGAAACAGAAGCCGAAGCAATATCCGGCATGGAAGTTATCGACCGCACTTGCGATCTCTATCTGTTTTCCATCAAAGACGATGCTCTACCCTCTCTGGCTGCACAAATGCCGAGGACCTCAGGACTCTGGGTGCATACTGCGGGAAGTATTTCCATAGACATACTCACAGCACATCACGAGTGCAGCGGTGTTATTTATCCCTTACAAACACTCAGCCGTAGCCGGGATATAGATTTCTCCACCGTACCGTTATATATAGAGGGAAACACCCGGGAGACGGAAAAAGAACTCGTTGCTCTGGCATCGGAAATAAGCCGTTACGTATATGTCTGCAACAGTCTGCAAAGAGCTGCTCTGCACCTCTCGGCTGCTTTTGCCTGTAATTTTACGAACTACATGTACGACGTGGCAGAGCAGCTATTGGAAGAATACAATCTGCCGGCTCGTTCGCTGGAACCGCTGATTGCCGAAACGGCAACCAAATATGCGCACATGCGTGCCGTAGATGCACAAACGGGACCGGCAGCCCGGGGAGACCGGCAGACAATGGACAAACACCTGAAGTTGCTGGAAGATCATCCGGAACTGCAAACAATCTATCGAACCTTATCCGAAGCCATCGAAAAGCGACAAAACAATTATAAAAAAGAGAAACGACATGAGTAGTATCGCTTACGATCTAAGCAAAATCAAAGCTTTTATTTTGGATATGGACGGGGTAATCAGCTGTACCATCAGCCCTTTGGGTGCCGATGGCAACCCCATGCGCACGGTAAACGTCAAAGACGGTTATGCCATGCAGCACGCCGTAAAACACGGATATATCGTAGCTATTCTTTCAGGCGGACGCTCCCAGGCCATGGAGCTACGCGCCAAGCAGCTGGGGCTTCAGTATGTTTTTATGGGAGCACGGCACAAGATGGATAACCTGAAAGAGCTGATGGAGGAAACAGGACTGAAACCCGAAGAGATCTGTTACATAGGCGACGATCTGCCGGATGTGCCGGTCATGGAAGCCGTAGGGCTGGCAGTGGCTCCGGCCGATGCCGTGCCGGAAGCTAAAGAGGCGGCACAATACATTTCGCAATGTTATGGCGGGCACGGCGTAGTACGCGATGTGATCGAACAGACCATGCGTTGTCGCGGCGACTGGGGAACGGAAGTGGCATTCGGCTGGTAAACGCTGCAAACTTGGGTAAAGAAGCAAATCATGTGGGATAATCTGAAAGACTACCATATTATTTTAGGTTCTCAAAGTCCGAGACGCGTGCAACTGCTCGGAGGTTTGGGCATCGCTTTCGAACAATGCGCCATGCCGGAAATAGATGAAAGCTATCCCGAAAATCTTCCCTCGGAAGAAGTGGCGCTCTATATTGCGGAAAAAAAAGCAAAAGCATATGCCGGCCGGATGCAGGATAATACGCTGCTCATTACGGCAGATACGGTGGTAATCGACTCGAAAAACCGTATTCTGGGTAAACCCGCAGATCCGGCAGAAGCTAAAAGCATGTTGCAATGTTTGAGCGACAGTACCCACCGGGTCGTTACAGGCGTAGTAATCGCCACACCGGGGCACAGGGAGAAAATAAGCTGTGTTTCCAAAGTAACGTTCGGGGCTCTGACCGACGAGCAGATAGACTATTACCTGAGTAATTTTGCTCCTTTAGACAAAGCCGGGGCCTACGGGATACAAGAGTGGATCGGCTATGTAGCCATCAAACATATCGAAGGATCGTTCTACAACGTTATGGGCTTGCCTGTTTACCAAGTGGCTCATACTCTGATGCTTTTTTGATTTTTTGGGAAATCTTAGTATATTTGCAGCCCAAAGCGCACAATTCGCAATAACTTAAAACAATATATAAGCAATGAAAAGAACGTTTCAGCCCTCTAACAGAAAGAGAAAGAATAAACATGGCTTCCGTTCACGTATGGCTACGCCCAACGGACGCCGCGTATTAGCAAGCCGTCGCAGCAAAGGACGTGCTAAACTAACCGTTTCGGACGAATATTAATTTGAGTTAAATATCGGGGGCTGTAACCTTCCGGTATCAAGCGCACCCGCAAGGAGGACAAATTCTTCTTGCGGGTGCGCTTTTTATACAAATACCCATTTGGAGGAGCTGTTTCATCGAAAAGGAAAAGGGTATTCAAGTTTTCTTATCTTTGCATATATACATAAAACACCCGGGTTAAAAACCTTTTGCAGAGGATCCAAAGGCTTTTCGACCTCTTTCCGGGTTTTCTTTCCGCCTGGCATCTATGGAAGAACAATATATTGTTTCGGCGCGCAAGTACCGCCCCGACCGTTTCGACAACATTGTGGGGCAAGAAGCCCTCACGCATACGCTAAAAACGGCCATTCTAAGCCGTAAGATGGCCCATGCCTATCTCTTTTGCGGTCCGCGCGGGGTCGGGAAAACCACGGCAGCGCGCGTACTGGCGAAAACCATTAACTGCTTTAACCGCACAGCCGACGGCGAAGCATGCAACGAATGCGAAAGCTGCCGGGCTTTCAACGAACAGCGATCGCTCAACGTTTATGAGCTGGATGCTGCCTCCAACAATTCGGTGGAAGATATTCGCCAGCTAATCAGTGAAGTAAACATCCCTCCCGCTTTAGGCGACTATAAGGTCTATATCATCGACGAGGTGCATATGCTGTCTCAGGCGGCATTCAATGCTTTTCTGAAAACACTGGAAGAGCCGCCCGAACATGTGATCTTTATCCTTGCGACTACGGAAAAACATAAGATCCTGCCTACCATTCTGTCCCGCTGCCAGATCTACGACTTCCGCCGTATCACCGTTAACGATATTGTCAATCACCTTGCTTTCGTCGCTTGTGAAGAGCATATTCAGGCCGATACGGAGGCTCTGAACGTCATAGCAGAAAAAGCCGATGGCGGTATGCGCGATGCACTGAGCCTGTTCGACCGCATAGCGAGTTACAGCGGCGGGCACATCACTTACCGGCAGGTAATCGACAGCCTCAATATACTCGACTATACTTATTATTTCCGGTTGCTCGAACAGTTTTTACAGGGAGATTATGTAAGTATTCTGGCCACACTGGACGAACTCCTTTCCAAAGGGTTCGACGGACAGGTGATTATCAACGGGCTGGCCGCGTTCTTCCGTGACCTGATGGTGGCACAGCACCCCGGCACGGAACAACTGCTGGAAAAACCAGATTCTGTGGCCGCACAGTATAAACAGACTGCCACTGCATGTCCTGCCGTATTCCTCTACCGTGCCATCCGTCTGCTTACGGAGTGCGACCTCAACTATCGCCAAAGCTCGAATAAACGTCTACACATCGAGCTGTGCCTGATGCAGATAGCAGCCATTTACAATACCGAACTGAGTCAAATGCCTGCTGCCGGAGCAATCGCTCCGCAGCCTCAACGCCCCCCGGTAACGACTCGCCAAAAGACAACACCCGCGTCCGGACAAACCTCCGAGCACCTCTCCACTCCGGTTCCAACAACCTCTACCCCACCCGCAGCAAAGTCCGAAGCCGCAACTTCTTCTGCTCCTGACACAAAAGTTATTTCACAAACCGACGTAAAACCGCAGGCTCCCATGCAATCCGCACCCTCGGAGTCGATCCGGCAAATGCCCGAACCTCCTGCCGTACCGGCAGCTAAAACAACCAACGGGGGAAATGGCTCCAGACGCACAGGACGTCTATCCGTAACGGGCTGGAAAGCAGCCCGGGAAGAAGAGGCCTTAAAACAACAGGAACAGGCTCCGAAATTACCGGAGCAGCATGAGCCGGTGAAAGAGGAGGAAATGCAAAGGCTTTGGCTGCGTTTTGCACATCAGCATGTGCAAAAGGAGCAGACCCTGCTTATTATGGCCATGGAGCAGAATATTCCCACACTGACACAGGCCGAAAACGGTTTTCCCGTAGTGAAAATTCTTCTGCCCAACTTCGACATAGAAAACCGCCTGAAGGAGTATGCCGGACAGCTGCAATATTTCTTCTGCAAAGAACTTCGCAACAGCGATCTTACCCTAAGTATGGAAGTAGACCGTAGCGAACAGTCACGCATACCGGTTACGGGTCAGGAAAAAATGGATTTTCTGAAAGAAAAATCCCCGGCTTTCGGCAAACTGTGCGAAGGACTCGGTTTACAGCCCTATTAGCCTACATAAATATTTTTTATATTTGTGTGTTATCCTTGAATTCATTCAATTAATCCTTTCTATTTAATATGAAAAAATTTTTATTATTCGCTGCTGTTGCTCTCGGAACAATGAGCCTGACAGCACAAAAACCCGAAGAAAAAACGCAACCCGAAAGCAACAAGTTTACCGTGATTAAGGAGTGTAAAATTACTTCTGTTAAGAATCAGGCAAATTCCGGAACCTGTTGGAGCTACTCCGCCGGCAGTTTTCTGGAAAGTGAACTGCTTCGTATGGGCAAAGGCGAATATGACCTGAGCGAAATGTTTACCGTGGCACACAGCTATCTTGATAAAGGTGAAAAATTTGTACGCCTGCACGGTCAGATCAACTACGCACAAGGCGGCTCTTTCTATGACGTTCTTTATGTGCTGAAGCATTACGGAGCTGTACCTCAGGAGGTTTATCAAGGCCTGAACTATGGTACGGACAAAAATATGTTCGGTGAATTGGACAGCGGTTCCAAAGCGTTTCTGAATGCTATCATAAAGAACCCTAACGGCAAATTGAGCACTGCCTGGAAACCAGCACACCGTGCCATCATCGAGGCTTATCTGGGTAAAATTCCTGAAAACTTTACCTATAAAGGCAAAAACTATACTCCGAAGTCTTTCGCCAATATGCTGGGTTTGAATGCCGATGATTACATCTCTATTACTTCTTTCACACACCATCCGTTCTACAGCCGGTTCGTACTGGAAATCGAAGACAACTGGCGTTGGGCGAAAAGTTATAATATCCCCATCGAAGAGATGATGGCCGTAATCGAAAATGCAATCGACAAAGGCTTCACCGTGGCATGGGGGACGGATGTCAGCGAAGATGGCTTTACACGCAATGGTGTAGGCGTACTGACGGATGCAGCCACCATAGAGACCAAAGGCTCCGATCAGGCTCGCTGGGTAGGTCTGAGCCATGCGGATAAACGTGCAGAAATCGCCCGCATGGTGCAATCTCCGACCTGTCCCGAAATCAATCCGACACAAGAATACCGTCAAAAAAGCTATGACAACTGGACACTGACCGACGACCACGGTATGGAAATATACGGTTTGGCCAAAAACCAGGCCGGTAAGAAGTTCTTCATGGTGAAAAACTCATGGGGCGAAACAGGGGCTTACAAAGGTATCTGGTATGCTTCCTGGAACTTTGTGGCCGGACGTACCATGAATATCGTAGTGCATAAAGATGCCATACCGGCTGCTATCGCCAAAAAGATGGGTATTAAGAAATAATTTTCGAGCCATAAATATAAATCTACGAAACAGATTGATTATAGAGCAGAGGGTGGCCCCAAGGGGTTCACCCTCTTTTATTCTGTGCGAATGGAAGGTAACCCTTACTTTTTTAATATCTTTACCAAAGAGAAAACGAAGACTTAATATGGAAAATGAATTTTTGCAGTTGGAAGAAGACATCGTTACGATGCTCAAAACTGTATATGATCCGGAAATTCCCGTTAACATATTCGATTTAGGATTGATTTATAAAGTGGAAGTCGGCGAAAACGGCGAAGCGAATATCACCATGACCCTGACGGCGCCGAACTGTCCGGCTGCAGACTTTATCGTCGAAGACGTCAAAATAAAGGTCGAAAGCGTACGAGGCATTAAGAAATGCCATGTGGATATCACTTTCGAACCGGAGTGGAACCAGGATATGATGAGCGAAGAAGCCAAGCTGGAACTGGGCTTCCTGTAAATTTCTACACAAAATTGGAAACAAACAGCGGAATACCTGCACGCACCCGTATCTATTTTACCAGCGATGCACATCTGGGTTCGGCTTTTCATGAAGATCCGCGTGGTGTGGAGCGCTGCCTCTGTCGCTGGCTGGAGCATATCAAACAGGATGCCATAGCTCTCTATCTGTTGGGGGATATGTTTGACTACTGGTATGAATACCACAGCGTTGTGCCACGCGGTTTCACGCGCTTTCTGGGCAAGCTGGCAGAGCTGAACGATGCGGGGGTGGAGATCCATTTCTTTACCGGAAATCACGATATATGGATACGCGATTATTTGCAAAAAGAGGTGGGAGCCATTGTCCACCGCAATGCGTGCGAAGTAAAATTGCTGGGCAAAACTTTCCGCCTGTCTCATGGAGACGAAGAGTACCGCACGGAGAGTTTTTCCTACAATCTTATCTACAAGGCCTTCCGGAATCCTGTTCTCAAAACTCTGTTCAGCGCCATTCATCCGCGCTGGACGGTGGGCTTCGCCCATAGCTGGAGCCTCCATAGCCGTAAGCAAGGACTGAAACGGCAGACGGAAGGCCGGATACCTCATGCTTATAAAAACGAATACTTTGAGGTGGAGAAAGAGCCGCTCGTGCTCTATGCAAAAAGATATAGCGAGCAACATCCCGAAGTCGAATTCTTCATCTTCGGACACAGGCATCTGTTTTTAGACCTGGCGATGCGGAGCGATAAGAGAGTCATCATCCTTGGCGACTGGATCCGCTATAACAGTTATGCCGTCTGGGACGGCCAAAACCTCCTCCTCGACCAGTGGGAGCCCCGCCCATTCTGACGTATCTGCAAGGTGCTGTGCCAAAGATGAATTTTGTCACAGCCGCAGAAAACAAAATCTATTTGTCGGATTATAAATTTTCTTATTTCATATACATAAGCAACTCTTCATGTATATGATTCTTCCCTCCCATGTATACGACAAAGAGATCGTATAAAAGAATCTCCATTTCGGCATACACAGGTAACTTCTTGATATGCAAATGCTTTAAATGTTTGCAAAGAGCAAAACCTGTTCTTGGGAAGAGTATTCCCGACAGAAATCTTTTTTTCAAATCCTGTCTGAACAGAGACCGTTTGTTTTTCTGCCTTTTTATTCAGTAATCGAGGTGTTTGGGAGTATTGGCAATTTTGCGGGTAACCTCTGCCGGACTTCCTTTGGCTATGGTATCTGCCGGTATGTCATGAGCAACCACGCTGCCTGCACCGATAATGGCACGATCTCCGATGGTTACGCCGGGCAGTATGGTACATCCTCCGCCAATCCAGACATCATGCCCCACAGTGATGGGGCGACCGCGCTCCACACCCATACGGCGCATATCTGCCTCTATCGGGTGCGATACGGAGTAAAAACTTACATTCGGTCCTATCAGTACGTTGTCTCCTATACGTATAGGCGCACTGTCCAGCATCGTTATATTATGATTGCCAAATGTATTCTTTCCGATAAAAATATTGTATCCGTAGTCGCAGGTAAACGGTTGCAAGATATGCGAACCCTCGCCCACGGCACCGCAAAGCTCGTGCAGCAACCGGCTCATCGCTTCCCTGTCGTCCGGCTCCAACGCATTGTAGCGGCGCATCATTTTTTTTGCCCGCATAAGCTCGGCATACAATTCGCTATCCAGCGGGTTATACCACAGTCCGCTTTCTTTCTTTTCTTTTTCCGTCATGGTGATTTCCTCTCGTGGGCTTTGTTTATTTTATAAAGGTACGGAATAATGCAGAAAGCGAGAAGATTACGGTCAAGGACACAGTGTGTCATCATGCGAAAAATACAGCGTTGTGCTACATTCGCCTTCGGTCAGGTACCTCAGCTCTCTTCAGCCTCATTCTCAGCACCTTTTACTTTATGCATTCTGACGATACTAAAAGGGGCTGTGCCAAATAAATTTTGACACAACCCCATTATGATACTGTTTTTTTACAGCGACAGAATTACATCATGCCGCCCATACCGCCGCCCATGGCTCCTGCCATAGCAGCCGCCTTGGCAGCTTCGGCTTCAGGGTTCTTTTTCTCGGCTACCACACACTCCGTAGTCAGGAACATACCGGCAATAGAAGCGGCATTTTCCAATGCTACACGAGTAACCTTGGCCGGGTCGATAACGCCGGATTCATAGAGGTTCTCGAATTTATCCGAACGGGCATTGTAACCGAAGTCTTCTTTGCCGTCTTTTACCTTCTGAACGACTACCGCACCCTCCTTGCCCGCATTGGCAACGATCTGGCGCAATGGCTCTTCGATGGCACGTTTGATAATTTCGATACCGGTATTCTCATCTTCGGTTTCACCTTTAATACCGTTCAGCGCTTCAATAGCACGGATATAGGCCGTACCACCGCCCGGCACCGTGCCTTCTTCGATAGCAGCACGCGTTGCACTAAGGGCATCGTCCACGCGATCTTTCTTCTCCTTCATCTCCACTTCACTGGCAGCACCCACGTACAGCACAGCTACACCGCCGGCCAGCTTGGCCAGACGCTCTTGCAGCTTTTCACGGTCGTAGTCGCTGGTGGTAGAGGCTATTTGCGCTTTGATCTGAGTCACGCGATCTTCAATGGCTTTCTTGTCGCCGGCTCCGTTTACGATAGTCGTGTTATCCTTGTCCACGGTTACCTTTTCGGCTGTACCCAGCATATCCATTGTAGCGTTTTCGAGCTTCAATCCTACTTCTTCACTGATCACGGTACCTCCGGTCAGGATAGCAATATCTTCCAGCATGGCCTTTCTGCGGTCACCGAAGCCCGGAGCCTTAACGGCACAAATCTTGAGACTGCCGCGCAGACGGTTCACCACGAGCGTAGCCAGAGCCTCGCTGTCGATATCCTCTGCAACGATCAGCATAGGGCGTCCTGTCTGTACTACCTGCTCCAGTATTTGAAGCATATCTTTGAGTACGGAAATCTTCTTGTCGTAAATCAGGATATAAGGATTTTCGAGTTGCGCTTCCATCTTCTCCGTATTGGTTACGAAGTAAGGAGAAATGTAACCGCGATCGAACTGCATACCCTCCACAACGTCTACCGTTGTTTCGGTTCCCTTGGCTTCTTCTACGGTGATTACCCCTTCTTTTTTCACCTTGCGCATTGCTTCGGCAATCAGTTTACCGATATTCTCGTCGCCATTTGCGGAAATTTTGGCTACGTGCTCTATTTTGCCGAGGTCGTCGCCAACAGCCTGAGACTGTTGTTTGATACTTTTAACCACAGCTTCCACAGCCTTATCGATACCACGTTTCAAGTCCATGGGGTTGGCTCCTGCCGTTACGTTTTTCAAACCTACACCAATGATGCTTTGAGCCAGAATGGTAGCCGTAGTCGTACCGTCACCGGCATCATCGTTCGTTTTGGAAGCCACCTCTTTAACCAGCTGTGCGCCCATGTTCTGATAGGGGCACTCCAGTTCGATTTCTTTTGCTACGGTTACACCGTCTTTGGTAATGTGCGGAGCTCCGTACGATTTGGATAAAATAACGTTGCGACCTTTAGGGCCTAATGTCACTTTAACGGCATTTGCCAGTTCGTCCACGCCTTTTTTGAGGAGGTCGCGGGCTTCGATATTGAATTTAATTTCTTTAGCCATGTCTTTATTGCTTATATCTTTATTGCTTATATATAATTGTCATTCTTAAATAATAGCGAGAATGTCGCTTTGACGCATAATCAAGTATTTTTCACCTTCGAGTTCGATTTCGGTGCCGGCATATTTGCCATAAAGAACGGTGTCATCACATTTAACCACCATCTCTTCATCTTTCGTTCCGTTGCCTACGGCAATAACGGTTCCTTTGAGCGGTTTTTCCTTTGCTGAATCCGGAATAATGATACCGCTTACGGTTTTTTCTTCTGCAAGAGCCGGCTTAATGAGCACGCGGTCTGCCAACGGTTTAATGTTCATAACGAGTTAAATTTTATTTGTTAATTGTTTGTTGCTAAACAAAAGAGTTTCGGAAAAATCGAGTTTCGCCCGGTAAATCCTCCGTTGCTCTGAAAACGAAGTGCAAGAGTTGTGCCATTGGTTAAAAACAGAACCGAGAGCAACAGTCTACTGACAAGTTGTCAAAAAAATATTCGTGTGATTTTTTTTCGTCGATGTTTATTTTCCGAATGTGCCATTTTGGCGTATGAATAATCCTTTTCAAATTTCAAAAGAAGCATCCGAAAATGAATGGCTAAAAACCAATATCCGTAAGAAAGAAAGAGATGCCGATAGAGGCGAAAAAGTTGCAATTTTGGCATTGAAAATTCTTAACGCAATGAATTTTTATTCTTTGCCTGACGGATTTTCAACGAAGTTAACTTGGATTTTTATTTTCCTTAACAAGAATTTCGAGCCTTCAGGCAACGTTTTTCCGGCACCGGAAAGAAGGCGGTTGCCAGTCGTTCGAATATCCTGTAACAGACCCTGTTCTCCGAATGGTATTGAAAAGAGTCACAACCAAGCATTATCTCATAACGGCACTCCCCGCATTCAGGATTTTCCTTGAATACGGGGAGTGTCGTTTGTTTCTATTAAAGCGATATGGTCTTTCGTCTACTCATCGAGCAAAGACTCATCCTCACCCACCTCTTCGCGCAGCATGGCCAGCGCTTCGTCTTCGGCACGGTGCATCACCGCTTCGTCTTCGTCGGTCTCATCTTTCAGACCGCAGAGATGCAGGATGCCGTGTATAATCACACGGTGCAACTCCTCATCATAGTTCAAATCGTACTGGTCGGCATTAGAGCGGACAGTGTCCACACTGATCATGATATCGCCCGCAATTACATTGTCTTTGGTTTCGTCGAAAGTAATAATGTCCGTATAATAGTCATGATCGAGAAAATCCTGATTGGTCTGGAGTATCCGGTCATCATTGACAAACTGGTAGCATATATCCCCGACTTCTTTCTGATAGCGCTCCGCCACGTCTTCGATCCATCGACGTACCGTGCGCTTGCGTAATCGGGGCAAATCTACATCATCAGCATAAAATGCAATCATCTTGTGTTACAAATATTTGGTAATGACCTCAAAGTTAATTTTTTCTTTGATTTATTGCTATAATTTTAAGAAAACAGCTTCTTTTTCAGCCGGAATGTCAATTGGCGAAAAAGAGATAAGTAACGAAAACGGCTGTCACGGCACCGGCCAAATCGGCCAAAAGGGAGTAACTGACGGTATAGCGGCTGTCACGTACTTTTACTGCGCCAAAATAAAGAGCCACCACATAGAGCGTGGTATCCGTAGCGCCCTGCACGGTACAGCACATTCTGCCCACAAAGCTGTCGGCACCGTAAGTCTGCATGGCATCCACCATCAGTCCGCGTGCTCCGCTGCCGCTGAGCGGTTTCATAAGCATGGTAGGCAAGGCCTCCACAAACTGCGTGTCCACCCCGAACAAGGATATGCCTTTACGCAGACCTTCGATAAGCAAATCCATGGCTCCGCAAGCCCGGAAAACGCCAATACCGACCAAAATGGCAATCAGGTAAGGAACAATGGTAATGGCTGTGGTAAAACCTTCCTTGGCTCCGTCTATAAAAGCATCGTAGACATTGATGCGCGCTCGCATACCGCTAACGATAAAGAGACACATGATACTGAAAAGAATAACAGCCGAGACGCCGGTACTGAGGCTTCTGAACAGATGCGGAGGCAGTGCACGGGCTCCCCAAACGACGATGCCGATAAGAGCCACAAAACTGAGAATAAAGAGCAGCAGGGGACGCTGTAAGAAGTTTATGCGCTGCTTGAAACCGATACAGAGCACAGCCACCAAAGTAGACACAGCGGTAGCGATCAGGATGGGCAGAAAAATATCCGCAGGATTGGCGGCTCCGGCCTGCATGCGGTAAGCGATGATACTTGTGGGAATAATGGTCAGCCCGCTGGCATTGATGGCCAAAAACATAATCATGGCATCGGTAGCCCTCTCTTTCTGTGCATTCAACTCCTGAAGGCTCTCCATCGTCTTGATGCCGAGCGGCGTAGCTGCATTATCGAGCCCCAGAATGTTTGCAGCAAAATTCATGAAGATATTTCCGAGAGCCGGATGATCCCTGGGTACAGAGGGAAACAGACGGCTGAGCACGGGCGAAGACCAGCCGGCAATACGCCCCATGAGCCCGCTACGCTCGGCAATACGCATAAAACCGAGCCATAAACAGAGTACACCGGTAAGATAAAGCGAAATTTCAAAGCCGTTCTTCGCCTGGTCGAAAGTACTCTGCACGATGGCCTCGAACACGGATAACTGCCCGGTGAGCAACAAATCGACGACTCCCATAACGAGAGCAATCAAAAAGAACGATATAAAAATGTAATTGAGCACCATAGGCGAAAAAATTCTGCTACATCACTCTTATTTTACGCGGATAAATCAGTAAACAATCAAATCTTCGTGATCCGTAATGACACCGGAACCCATGCGTAAAACCTTGAAAGGAACAGCCGTACAATCCAGAACGGTGGACGGGGCATACTCCGCAATGCCGCCATCGACAATGAAATTGACCTGATGCCCGTAACGCTCCTGAATGAGTTCGGGGTCGCTGGCATATTCGGGGTTTTCCTCATCTTTGGGCAGGGAACTGGTCATGAGCGGCGTACCCAACTCGTTGATAATCAGTTTAGCCACAGGATGAAAAGCCAGACGGGCACCCACTTCCTTGCGGTTCTTAAAGGCTTTGGGCAGTGTGCTTGCAGCCGGCAGGATATAAGTGAAGAAACCTTCGTGGTGTTTCTTGATGAACTTAAACGTATCGTTATTGATCTTGCAATAAGACGAAACATCGCTCATATTTTCAAAGAGTACGGCCAGCGACTTTCTTTTGATGTCTATGTTTTTGAGCCGGCATATCTGCTCCACCGACCGCTGCTGCATGGCATCGCAGCCGTAAGCATAGCCCGTGCCGGTGGGAAAGATGATGACTTCGCCGTCTCTCAGAGCGTCGACAACGCGCATAACTTCTCTGTAATTGGGGCTGTCGGCATAAAGTTTAATGAGTTCTCCGTTCATAACCTGTGTATCGTGTCTTTGGGGATTTCTGTAAAATAGGGCGACAGCCTGATGCTGTCTTCCCGGGTAAATTCATCCAGCCGCATCAGCCGCTGCCAACTCCGTATACGGCCTTCGCGACGGATAACTTTCTTAATGGCATCGCGCTGTGCCCAACTAAGATACGGATGTTCCGGCAATTCATCGGCATTCAACTCGCAGAGCGGATAACGGACGGGGCCGGTGGATACCCTGAAATAAGGTTTAACGGCAAGATAACGGTCGTAATCCATGCCATAAACCTCTTGCAGCTGCATAACGGTATAAAAGCCTCCCAGACGTTCTCTAAGACGCACGATGCGACGGGCAAAAGCGGCTCCGATACCCGGCACACGAGTCAACAAGGCGCTGTCTGCCGTATTGATATCCACCATACTGCCGGACTTGAGTTTTTGCACGGAAGAAGTTTTCAGATGTACAGGAGGACCCACATAGTGTTCATCGGTGATTATGGTATCTTTCCGCTGTTTTGTGTGCAGTTCGGGATGCTTCTCCGGGGTAACAGCCACCGGTTTCAAATTCTTTTGAAAGTCTGTAAGCGTATCGGTCGGGGCTGCCATGAGGCCTGCCGTTCCTGTTTTTCCGGACGGCATAAGCAACATAAAGCAGAGAGAAACCAGCAAAAGGGTAATCAAAAGAAGTACCAAACGCTCGCTTCTGCCTATTGTAAACCAGTTTTCCCGCATAATCTTACCTCCCGGCCATACGCCTAAAATACCGGCCTCTCACCTTCCCTAAGAGTATTCTGTTCGATAAGACCGTCCCGCATACGTACTTTACGATCCGTACCGGCAGCCAATGTTTCATCGTGGGTGACGATAACGAACGTTTGCCCCAGACTATCGCGCAGCTCAAAGAAAAGATTATGCAATTCGGCTTTATTGGCAGTATCCAGACTACCGCTGGGTTCATCGGCCAGCACCACGGCCGGCTGATTGATCAATGCTCTGGCTACGGCCACCCGCTGGCACTCTCCCCCGCTCAGTTCGGCCGGTTTATGGTAGAGACGGTCACCCAGTTTCAGCATATCCAGCAGCTCTTTGGCCATATTTCCGGCCTTGTGACGGCCGATACCGGCAATAAAGGCGGGAATCATAACATTCTCCAAAGCGGTAAATTCGGGTAAAAGCCTGTGTGCCTGAAAAATAAAACCGATCTGTTTATTACGCACCTGACACTGTGCCGAGAGGCTCATCTGCGTTACCGGCCTTCCGTCGATAATCACTTCCCCACCCTTATCCGGCTGCTCGAGCGTACCCATGATTTGCAGAAGCGTGCTTTTACCGGCCCCGCTGGCTCCGACAATGGAAACGATCTCGCCCCGGCTTACAGTCAGATCGATGCCTTTGAGCACTTCCAGCGTGCCGAAGGTCTTATGAATATTTCTTACCGCTATAATCTCTTTACTCATATTCTCCTATTCATTGAGCGAACAAAGCGTGCGTATGATATAAGCCGCCATGTGACAACCGAAAAGAGCCGTCAGATAAGACAGCGTGCCTGCGGTGGAGCGTTTATTACGCTCGCCTTCGATTTCCATCACAGCTTCTGTTTTAGGTTTCTCTATGCTGTATATTACGGGAATGCCCTTCTTAATGCCTTCCTTACGTAAGCGGGCACGTACCACACGTGCCAGCGTACAGGTATGGCTCTTGCCGATATCGTCGCAACGAATAGCCATGGGGTCGCTTTTGGCTCCGGCGCCCATGGCACTGACCACGGGCAGTTTACGTGCATGACAGGCCGCAAGCAATGCTGTTTTGGGTGCAACGGAATCGATGGCATCCGCCACGAAATCGTATTGTGCCATTCCCAGCAATTCGTCCATATTGCCCTCTTCGATAAAACGATTCAAGACGGTCAGTTTAAGCTCCGGATTGATTCGAAGAAGCCTTTCAGCCCAAAGTTCGGCCTTCGGCTTACCCATATTATCCTGCAAAGCTATGAGTTGGCGATTGATATTCGACGGCTGTACCGTGTCGGCATCCACAATGGTCATGGCACCGACACCGGCACGAACGAGCAACTCTGCTACATAACCGCCCACACCGCCTAAACCGGCCACCAGAATATGACTGTGCATAAGGCGCTGCATCGCTTGCTCACCCACCAAAAGCTGCGTACGCATACACCACTCGGGTACAGGGATCATGTCGGCACCGGCTATCATTTTATCTTCCTCCTGTTCAGCTCCTGCTGATACTTAACGGCATTGACACGATGCTGCGCAAAGGTGGCGGCAAAATTGTGATAACCCGAAAAATCCTCTTTGGCACACATAAACAGGTATTCATGACGTTCGTAATCAAGTACTTTATCGATGGTCGATTTCTGCGGCAGACGAATAGGAGCAGGCGGCAGTCCCACATTATAATAGGTATTGTAGGGCGAAGGTGTCTGCAAATGTTCGTGCAGGATACGCGTCAAGGTAAAATCGCCCAAAGCATACTTCACAGTAGGGTCGGCCTGAAGTTTCATACCTTTTTTCAGGCGGTTCACATACAAACCGGCTATGCGTGCGTGCTCATCCTGTTTGGCGCTCTCTTCTTCCACAATGGAAGCTATGGTAATAATCTCCAGAGGCGTAAGGCCGATGGATTGTGCCTTCTCCAAACGCCCCGCACTCCAGAAGCGACTGTAGTATTTCTTCATCGTGGAGATCAGCTGGCGAGGTGTCACATCCCAAAAGAATTCGTAAGTATCTGGAATAAAAAGCGTCCGAACCGTTTCCGTAGTGAATCCCAGCGAATCGCAATAACGGGGATCGGCCAGCAGCGTAGCGAGCTGAACGGAATCGAACATCAGCTTTTCGGAAAGACGGGATACCAGCTGCTCCTGTGTACGGATGTTGTTGATGGTGATTTTAAGCGGTGCCTGTCTGCCGCTGCGCAGCGTGTTGATCAGCTGCATAACGGTCATATCGGGATCTATGGCATACCTGCCCGTTTTCATGTAAAGAGGCAGCTCCAATCGCTTGGCCAGAAGACTGAATATGCGCGGATGACGAAGAATGATCTTGTCGTTGATGGATTTTTTCAGTTCGTCAAAAGATGTTTCGGGACGAATGTAAACGTATTCCGTTTCGGATATTTTACCCACAGGTTTGTTCAGAGTGATCCAGAACCAAATACCGCCGGCTACCACAAACAGAAACAGTAAAACAAAAATGTACAGCAACAAACGCAAACCTCTTTTTCGCCTGTGAGTACTGTTTACCGTGTTTCTTATATCTTTTTCTTTCATCTGCAATCTCGATTTGTCTTTGTAAAGTTAATCATTCTGATGTGCTTGAAATCAATAAGACCGGTATTCGTTTCATTCTGTTCCGAATGCCGCTTCTTACAGTTTCTTTCGTTTGGCGGAGATTTCTTCTATTTCCACAGCATAGACAGCCGTACGGGATAATCCTGTATGGATTGCCAGGTCGAAATGCTGCATCTTATCCGGGGTATATTTCAAACAGATCGATCGAAGGGCTTCGATCTGTTCTTCCCGGTCGGTTACCCTGCGTACCTTACCGCGCACCATGGTGCTCTCAAACTCGGTGGTGAAAACTTTGCTGATGAGTGCGCCGGCTTTTTCGGGATATTCATGAAAACCGGCCAATTCTTCTTCGCTGTATATATCCGGAACCTGCGCATGGCCGACAAAAACAATACACACAGACGGATCGGAGGCAAACAATCCGGCTTTATGTCCGCTCTGTGCTCCGTGAAAATAAAGTGTTTGCTGCTTGCGTACGATGCTTAAAGGTACACAATAAGGCATACCGTCCGGTTCGGAGACAGCCAGTGTGCCGTACGAACTGCGGTCGATCACTTCCAAACCGAACGTCGCCGGCATTTCACGGTCTTTTCTCCTCATTTCCATATAAAATCCGTTTGACGATTACTCCAAAGATAAGGGACAAAAACAAAAAAGCAGCCCTTTCCATCTTTGTAAAGAACTGCCCGTATCATTCGATATGGAAAAAATCAACCGACCTCTTCGACCGGTTTTTCTTTGAATTCCGGATCCGTTTTGGACAAGTTTTCCAAAGCGTCGTGGGCGGCTTGCTGATGTGCCTCTTTTTTGTTCAGGCCGCGCCCCATACCCAAACGTTCTTCATTGACAAAAACGACACAAACAAATTCGGCTCCGTTACGTTTCGGCTCCTGCACCATACGAAACTCTATGGTATAATGGTGTTTCTGAACCCATTCCAGAAGTATGCTCTTATAATTCGATGTTTCATCGGTCAGCTCTTTTTCCAGTTCCTTGTAAACCGGTAAAATACGGTTGATGATGAAACGCTCGGCATAATGATAGCCTCTATCCAAAAAAATGGCTCCGATAAGTGCTTCCAGAGTATTGCCGTAAACGTCATTGCTGGTACTGAGCGCTTCGGCCTTGATGATCATAAAGCGATCCAAACAAAGTTCGCGCGAGATAGCATTATTCACGGCACGTTTGACCAACGAACTGCGTCGCTGGCTCATCCGGCCTTCATCCCATGAAGGATGGCGCGAATAAAGATAATAACTGACCACGGCAGACAGCACGGAGTCTCCCAAAAACTCCATCCGCTCATTGTTGATCTTAACCCCCTTATCGTCCGTCAGACTGCATGAAACATGCCTGAAAGCGATATTGTAATACTTCAAATTACGGGGTTTGAAACCCAAAACCTGGGTCAGATAAAAAAGAGGCTCGTCGGTTTTCCTACCGAGGAGCCTCCTTATTTTAGTAGGATCTATAAACATAGATATGCAATCTCTATAAGTGGATACCTGAACGTTATTTCTTGAATTTGCTGAAAATAACGCTTGCATTGTGACCGCCAAAACCGAACGTATTGGACAGAGCCACATCGACCGTCCGTTTTTGCGCCTGATTAAAGGTGAAATTAAGATTGTAATCTATTTCAGGATCTTTGTCATCCTCTTCATGGTTTATGGTAGGAGGTACGATATCCTCTTCTACCGCACGGAGTGAAATCATGGCTTCCAAAGCTCCGGCAGCACCCAAAAGGTGACCCGTCATAGACTTTGTGGAGCTGATATTGAGCTTGTAGGCATGATCACCGAATACGTCTCTGATAGCACAAACTTCAGACACGTCGCCTACAGGCGTAGACGTACCATGCACATTGATGTAATCAATATCTTCCGGTTTCAATCCGGCATCCTCTATGGCATTGCACATAACGAGCTTGGCACCCAAACCTTCGGGGTGACTGGCCGTCAGGTGATAAGCATCGGCCGATAAGCCCATACCTATCAATTCGCCGTAAATATGTGCACCGCGCGCTATAGCATGCTCCATCTCTTCCACCACCATCACGCACGAACCTTCGCCGATAACGAAACCGTCACGGCTGCCGCTGAACGGGCGGGAAGCCTTTTCGGGCTCTTCGTTACGGGTAGAGAGCGCTTTCATCATGCTGAAACCGCCCACACCGGCACGGCAAACGGCAGCCTCAGAACCTCCGGCCAATATCATATCCGCCTTGCCCAAACGAATGAGCATCAGCGCATCGATCAGCGCATTGGTACTGCTGGCACAAGCCGACGCAGTGGAATAGTTGGGACCATGGAAATTGTACTTTATAGATACCTGACCGGCAGCTATATCCGAAATCATCTTGGGAATAAAGAAAGGATTGAAGCGCGGACCGCGCTCATCGCTATAGCCCATGACTTCCTCTTCAAAAGTATTCAAACCGCCGATACCGGCCGCAATGATTACTCCTACCCTGTTCTTATTGATTTTCTCAAGATCTACGCCGGAATTCTCGATTGCCTCGTCTGCGGCAATCATGGCGAATTGGGCAAATCGGTCGTACTTGCGCAACTCTTTGCGATCGAAATAATTATTGGGATCATAGCCTTTTACTTCGCACGCAAATTGAGTCTTAAACTTAGAGGCGTCAAAGAGTGTGATAGGGCCGGCACCACTTTTTCCGGATTTTACCGCTTCCCAGGTTTCGTTGGCGGTAAGTCCCAGTGGAGTAATGGCTCCAAGACCTGTTACTACAGCTCTTTTAAGTTCCATCTTTGTAAAATTTACTTGTTAAGGTGTTGCTCGATATAATCGATAGCATCGCCTACAGTAGCGATCTTTTGAGCTTCTTCATCGGGAATTGTCATGTCGAATTCTTTTTCAAAATCCATGATCAACTCTACAGTGTCCAAGCTGTCGGCACCCAAATCGTTAGAAAAATTAGCTTCGCGAGTTACTTCAGATGCTTCAAGATTCAATTTCTCTACGATAATGTCACGTACTTTAGATTCGATGTCTGCCATAATTCTTTAATTATTAATGGTAAATACTTTACTAATTTTGTATCGTTACTTTCGTCAGTCTTTTATATTTTTCGCACATATCATCTATAATAAGAGCACGAACGAATAACTCAAAAATTGCACAAGTACTGATACTTTGTGCACAAATGTAATATAAATTATGGTTAATATAGCAATTTTTGCATCCGGAAGTGGTACAAATGCCGAAAATATTCATGATTTTTTTAGTAAACACAGTCTGAATACGCAAATAAAACTGATTATTTGCAATACACCCGATGCCGGTGTTTTACAGCGTGCCGGCCGTTTGGGCATCGAATCCGCCACATTTACCAATCAAGAAATGAAAAACGGATCGCTGCCCATCGAATTGCTCAAAAAACACCATATCGATCTGATCGTGCTGGCCGGTTATATGAATTTGATAGCGCAGCCCCTGCTGGACGCTTATCCGAAACGTATCCTGAACATACACCCTGCCCTCTTGCCTGCCTACGGTGGCAAAGGGATGTACGGACACCATGTACACGAAGCAGTAATAGCCCATAAAGAAACACGCAGCGGTATCACCATACATATCGTAGACGAACACTATGACCACGGCACGACTCTCTGTCAGGCTACCTGTCCCGTTTTTCCCGAAGATACTGCCGACACACTTGCAGAACGCATCCACTCACTCGAATATCGCTATTACCCCGTAACCATCCTTCAATATATTCGGGAACTGGGACTGGAAACCCAATAAATAAACAGAACTTACGATAAAAACGATCCTCCCCGATTTTATCAAAAACGCACTTTACAGCCTAAGGTCACATCCAAAGGTCTGATTTTGTATTGTATAACCGTTTCTGTCAAATCAGAAAAATATTCCCGGTGTATCCGGCTTCGATTGCCCAAATTCCGTGCTTCCAACCATATATCCACAGTAGAAAAAGCATAACGTATACCGGAAGTGATAAAAAGGTTATAATGGTTGTTTCCGTAGCGTTTATCCGACCGAATATATTCGCCTTCGCACATAACATAGGCAGAGAGGCATTTAATGGGAAAAACTTCCGTAGTCCATCCTCCTTTGAGCTGTTGCTGGACGGCATTATATCGATTTTTTGTCTGCACGGTATACATGGATGAAGCGGTCCATGAACCATGCAGATGGATGTTCAACCATGACAAAGGGTTATACTCTATAACCGGTTGAACGGTGTAGCTCGAGAGTAACTGTTCGGTTCGTTCTTTATTATAATAAATGAGGCTTTTGCCAAACGAATAACCAAGCCACAATTTCAAAGTCAGATTCCGCTCCATAATCATTTTGCTTATCTGATTCGACAAAGTAAAATTGCTTCGACGGGCAGAAAGACTTTCTATAAAAGATTTCTTTTCATTGCCCTGATCGTCCAACATCAACGATGGCATTCCTTCCTGCCGGTTATTATTATAAGAAATGTGACTGTTCATAAAAAAAGATGCAACAGGATTTTTGAATTCCCATTCTCCATTGACGGTCATCTGTTTGTAAGGCATCCTGAACCCTCCTCCGGGAATGAAACTGCGATTATAAGAGCGGATAACGGAACCGGTGGCATAATCGGTCAATCGTTCATCGGCTTCGCTGTTCCAATAAAAAGAAAAATTCAATTTATTGCGTCCGGACAGCTTAAAGTTAGCCCTGAGATAGCAACCCCAATATATGTGAAAAGGTGAAAATTTCCTGTCATCATTTTTCACATGTACCCGCATACCTCTGAATGTTACCGGGCAACCCAAATACCATACATAATTTCTACCCCGGTATGAATATAAAGGCGATGCTGTAAAACCATAAATCATACCGCTGGGATCATTTATATAAAGAGGCGATGTTCGGCGTATATCTTGTCCGGCAGTATTGATATTTTGCTGTTCAAGCATCGTTTTCAGATTGACTCCCAACATACCGGATCGACCGATGCGATAATTCAATTCACCGTACAAAAGCGCCTTGAAATGTCTGTCGCGAATATGCTGATAAGCCTGTAAATCGAAAGGATTAAATACCTGCAAATAATAATCGGGCGATGCAGTATAGTCTATTTCACTTTCCAATTGATAAATCCGGGTATCCGATTTCCTGTAAAAACTGGTTTTATTATTCAACGCATAAGTGTTGTACTTCGACTTTTCAATGAAATGTTCATTGAGATTATCGACACTTTTTTCTAAGCTCACAGGATCGGAATGATGCCCCCACATCCATTGACTGATGCTGCGTATATATAATTTATCTCCGTTATATCCATAATCCAAATCACCCTGTAATTCACTCTTTTTACTTTTTTGCCATATACTTTCCGAAATATGTTTATCCGCCTCTTCTTTACGATCAGGCAAATAATAACGATTTTGCCGAGTCTCATTGATATTCCGGTCGAGCAGCAAATGTATAGAGCTTTTCAGTTGTTTTTCTTTGGAAAATTTAACAATGCCATTCAAAGAAGCAAAAGAAGCCATTCCTTCGGGAGCTTGTTTTGCAGGAACCGAAGGATAAGGGGGACGGGCAGGAATGATAGCCGACTCTGTATCCGATTTGCGATGTACTCCCCTGCCTCGCATATAATCATCTCCGCGGTTGTTGGTTTTGGTCATCAGCATCGTTTGCCAGCGTCTGTGAAAAGCCATGGCAGTAAGTTCGCCCTGAGCCAATAACTGACGTTTATCTGCACCGGCAGCCAGTAAAGCATCGAAAAGCCAATGCCCCAAAGCTTTCTGTTTAAGTCTGATATTCAAAGCTGCACGGTCGGAAATCTGTATTTCTCTGAGTACGCGCACAGGTTGATGATTTTCATAGACTTGCACGGAAGCTACATCATCCGGTTTCAAACTGCGGGTAGCCATATTGTAGCGACCACCCAGCATATCGGAATCTTCTATATAAACATGGCTGACAGACTTGCCCTGATATTTGATTTCACCAAGGTCGCTTACCGTAATGCCGGGCATACGTTTAAGCACATCTTCCAAACTGCGGTCATTGCCTTTGGTAAAAGAGCCCACACGATAATCTATCGTATCTCCACGCTGTCGTATGGGGTGGTTCCGGATCACCACCTCATTCAAAACGATATCTGCCGAATGTAATCTGAAAGTATATTTAAGCGATACGCCATTCAAACTCAAAGTATCGGAAACAGCATGCTTATACCCCAACAAAGTACAGCTCAGCAAATAACGACCGTTTTTCCTGTAAGGCAATTCAAAAAAACCTCTTTCATCTGCCAAAGTGTAGTTTACCAACTGCTTTGTACTATCCGACAATCGAAAAAGGCGTATGATACTGTTTTGTAAAGGATTTCCCGAAACGGCATCATAAACACTGCCCTTAACTGCCTGCTGAGCATGCAAACTGAAGAACAGAGACTCTAATAAAATACCCGAAAACAGAAGTAAAACAGAACAATATTTTACTACTGTTTTTCTCAAAGAAAGATGTTTATTCACATTCCAAAAGAACAGGATAATATCTTTTCTTATGTCTCATGGGATTATTCATACTCTCTTTCAATAAATACTTATCAGGATAAGTGCGATAATCCAGATGAATTTTCCGAAAATCAGCATAAGATACATCGGTATAAGTCATATACTTATTCTTATAAATATGACTGTTAGCCTTTCTTACTTCGAGTGCTCTAAAAATCAATTTACCCGTACTGTCCGAGGCTTCGAGTATCAAACCGGGTAAACCGTACAACTTCCAGGGACCTTCTGCCACAGCTATATCCGATGCAAACCAAACAGTCCATTGCCGTCCTCTGAAAAGACCGTCTGCACGCATACAGGTATATCCCAATATCTTTTTGGTTTCCTTACCTACTTTCCATTTTATATTTTTTACGGGTTCTGTATAGCCGTATCGCTCATTCACAAAGCCCTGATAAACCAACTGTTTTTTCTCTTTATGATTACGATAAATATTTATTCGCTCCAAAGACGGACGTTTATATTCCTGATTTACTGCGAATGCTTGATTTACAGGAATTTTATACTGATTGAGAGAAATAAAAACAGAATCGACACGATAAGTAGAATAACTGAAAAAAGATGTCTGATTGGACCCTATCTGCAAAATATATTCACCACTCTCCTGTATCTTATTATCCTGATCGGAAGGACGGATAAATTCATAAATACATTCTAAAGTAGCTTTTTCCAAGTTTTCAGGATCCACCGTATTAACCAGTCTGGCATTCTGTGCAGATAATACCTGTACGGATAAAAATAAACACAACAAACAATTGGATTGAATTCGTTTCATGGCTTTATCTAAAATTTATGGTCTGTGAAATTAATAAAATAATAGAATAGAAAACTTATTTTTCATATTCAGAACAGGCATAACCATACTCTGGTTATTTCGATTAACCGATGTTGTTCACATGGTTCCTTTTATATCTTTTCTTTTTCTTAAAATTAAAAAAGTATAATAGGAGAGTAATAGCTGTTGATACTGTTCATAACCGATTATAAGGGTCTTGCTACCTGTCTTGAGTAGGGTAGGTTATAAATAATTGTTACACAAGCAAGCAAACAGGTTATACACAAGCTAAATATTTGATTATAAGAGAATAAAATAATTTATTAACAACGAATACGTGTCGAAGTTGAATAGAGAATATTTCCGAAGATCTGTATGACTGTTGAAAACCGAAGCAAAAATAAATCAATAAGTTTCGGCTATTTCTTTTGTTTATTTCGTAGATACTTTTATCCTATGATTCTTTTTCTATTAACTTCTCATAATTATCAAAACTTATTGTTTCAATTATCAACGCCTTATCAACAACTTTACATTAAAAATGGATATTCTTTTTTCTACTGTAAGTTATTGTGATACAGCTTTTTTGAGAAGAAGTAAGAATTTTTGCGTAACGATTGAAAAATCCCTGCCTGAAGAATAAAAAACGAAGTTAACTTGGATTTTTATTCTTTGCCTGAAGAATTTTCAACCATCAGGCAGAGAATTTTTCAGTATACGTCATTATGATAATTCGGGTGTTTTGTTGGTAATATTTTCGAATATTTCCAGATCGAAAAAAGCGACGAAAGCAATGAGATGATCGAATATATCGGTAACTATGGCTTCATATTTGACCCAAACGGTAGTGGTGACGAAAGCGTAAATTTCTACGGGGAGTCCTGTAGGTTCAGGGCTTAATTGACGTACCATAAGGGTCATTTCGGAGCTGACATCGTTGCGTTGGTATAAATATTGAGCGCAATAGTGTTCGAAGAGCGCTATGTTCGTTATGGCCGGAATATGGGTAGGGTGGTGGTTATCGATACCTTTTTTAGTCTGATAAGCAGTGATTTCTTTTTGTTTTCGGCTGATATATTCGCTTAAGAAAGCAATCTCTTTCATTCGTTCAAGTTCTTCGACAGTCAGAAATTTGATGCTGCTTTGTTTAATACGTATGGCGCGTTTGACCCGGCGACAACCGGTGTCTTTCATACCCCGCCAGTTTTGCATGGTATTATTGATGAGAGAGTAGGTGGGCAGGGTGATGATGGTATTGTCGAAAGCTTTGATTTTAACCGTTGTAAGAGAGATTTTGATTACATCGCCATCGGCATCCAGACTGGGGATGGTTATCCAGTCTCCTATGCGTACCATATCGTTTACCGATACCTGTATGCTGGCTACGAAACCTAAGATACTATCCTTAAAAATCAGCATGAACACGGCACTTAAAGCACCCAGACCGCCTAACAGTACTTTCGGATCCTGCCCGAGCAATGTGCCGATAATGGATATGATACCCAAGAAAAGAATGATGATTTTGGCTACCTGGGCAAAACTGTCGAGCGGTTTATCGGCATAGGCTTCCTTATGCCTCAGGAAATCGCGCATGGTATTGGCGAATGCAATAAGCAACCGGATGATATATATCGTTACGTAAATATTGAACAGGAGCAGATTGAACGAAATGAGTTTGGGCTGGTTATCAAAAACGAGCGGTATCATTGCTCTTACAAATCCGATGGGTATGATCAGAGCAAGTAAATAATAAAGCTTGTTATTGATCATATCCTGAAAGAGTATAAGACTTCGATGCTGTCCGAAACGGTTAAAAATTTTTTTGAGCGTTTTGGAACTCAACCACTGAATTAAAAAGGCAATGATTAGGACTACGGCCACAAGAAAGGTGGAATTGATAAAGTAAATAGAGCTTTCGGGTACACCCAAAGACTGCAGAAAAGCCATAGAGTTTTTAATGATGACGTTTGCCGGTTTGACAATAACCTCTTCGGCATTGGAAACAGAACCGGCGATGGTTGCAGAGATGAAATGCATGAGTGAAATCATATTGTTGAAGAATGGTAAAATACGGTATGTGAAATTCTTTACTGAAATATAATGTTTATTTATGTTCGACCCAAAACACATTGCCGGATGACCGAAAAGACTTTTCTTTCTGTTCTTGATGTTGGCTTTTCGTTGCCTTTATGTTAAATTTGCTTTTATCCAAAAGTGCCAATGTGTAATCGTTTATGCAAATAGAAACTATTCAGGCTCCCGTTGCTCCTTTTTTAGAAAGCTTTCGCGAGCAATATAACGCAGTATTACAGAGTAAGTCTGAATGGCTGACTATTGCCATAAACCATCTATATAGCAGTAACGGCAAACAGCTCAGACCTCTTTTCATGGGACTTATGGCTTCGCTTTTTACGGACGAATTGCCCAAAGAGACAGTGGAGGTGGCTGTGGTACTGGAATTGATTCATACGGCTACGCTTATTCACGATGATGTGATAGACGATTCTGACGAACGGCGCGGAAACGCCACCTTAAATACGCTTTATTACAATAACGTTGCCGTATTGATGGGTGATTATATCCTGACCTCGGCCATTAAAAAAGCCATTGAAATAGGTGATTTGATGATTCTGAGCAAGATTTCGGAGTTGGGCAAACAGTTGACCGAGGGCGAGATTATTCAGTATGAAACGGCCGAGAAGGTTATTTTGGATGAAAAGGTATACTTTGAAGTCATTCACGAAAAAACAGCTGCTCTCTTTATTACCTGCGCAGAGATTGCCGTGCATACGGTTAACGCTTCGAGAGAAGAAACGGAAAAATGCAAACGTGTAGCCGAACTATTCGGTTATGCTTTTCAGATAAGGGACGATATTTTCGACTATTACGATCATAATGTGGGCAAACCTACGGGCAATGATATCAGGGAAGGTAAAATAACGTTGCCGCTTTTGCATGCGCTGGAGGTTGCCGATGGCGATGTAAGTCGTGAAATCCGGCAGCTGCTTCATCAGAAAAAATTTTCGGCCGGAGATATTCATAAATTAATCTCCTTTGCCAAGGAAAACGGAGGCATAGAATATGCCCGTGAGAAAATGGAAACTTTTTTGAACGAAGCTAAGAATATCCTCAAAGAATTTCCGGATTCGAAATACCGGTCGAGTTTATTGCAGATGGCCGATTACATTTCTTACAGAAAAATCTGAAAATATTTTTCTTACGGATTTCTTTTATTTGTGTCCGGATGGATGCTTGCTTGCAGAGTTTGTGTGAGTTGCATTTTCACGGGTAAAGACTAATGAAAGAAGAAAATCTTAATTGTCAGAGACTTATTGCAGACTTTTTTCTGTGAATTCAAGTCTATAAGTTATTCTTTTAGAGTTATTTATTGTTCTTATTCTATTAAGAATTTCATTTCTTATTCAAGAGATGAAAAACGCCATAACCACAGATTGTTTATCATGCGGCTATGGCGTTTGCTTCTTACTTCTTACCCTTTACAGACTAACGGGGTGGGGGAGTATTTTCCGCCTTTTTCAGAACTCGGCTATTATTTTACTTAATATCGTTCAGCAGGTTTTGTGCGAGGCTGCTGGCGCCAATGCGGAACAGTTCGGGAGTAAGCCATTCTTCGCCCAACACCTCTTTGACGATGCAGTAGTACATAACAGCCTGTTCGGAGGTGCGGATACCGCCTGAAAATTTGATACCCTTACGTTCGCCATACAGTTCGAAATACTGTTTGATAACGCTGCACATGGTATAGGCGGCTTCCAAAGAAGCACCCGGATATTCTTTTCCGGTTGAAGTTTTAATGAAGTCTGCACCGCTGAAAAGACTGAGGATACTTGCCCGGCGGATCTGTTCCTGATCACTCATGGCACCTGACTCGATAATCACTTTCAGGTGAGCATCGCGGCAGGCTGTTTTTTGTTCTTCGATTTCATCGCACACGTCCTGATACTCTTCGCTTAGAAATTTACCTAAATTCAGAACAATGTCGATTTCATCCGCACCGTCGTTTACAGCTAAAGCTGTTTCGGCAATTTTAATTTCCGTAAAGCTCTGGGAAGCGGGAAAACAACCGCTTACGGAAGCCACACGCACATTCGGTACGGTGAGTGTTTCGCGTACGGTCTTCACCATATTCGGATAAACACAGATAGCTGCTACATTCGGGATTGTGGGATCAGTGCCTTCAAAATCGTTGACCGTTTGGGTAAAACGGGCTATTTTCTCTTCCGTATCCGTGCCGGCAAGGCTTGTCAGGTCGATAAGTCCGTAGCAGAATTTTTTTACCTCATCGGTGTCGCATTGTTCGTAATGATCCTTAATGATTTTCTTTACAGTTTCTTTAACCTGTTCTTCACTTAAAGCCGGTTGGAATTTGTCCAAAGCCTCTTGATATTTACTTCTCTGATTCATTTTTATGAAGTTTACTGTTATTGATATGTCTCTCTTTGTCTCTGTTGGTTTTCTTTTCGATGTTTTCTTTGAAAGCCTCTTCCAGATCCACGCCTGTCTGGTTGGCTAAGCAGAGAAGAACCCAAAGAACGTCGCAAAGTTCATCGCCCAGGGACTTGTTTTTGTCATTCTCTTTGAAACTTTGATCACCGTAACGACGTGCCATGATTCGTGCCACTTCTCCGACTTCTTCGGTTAGGATGGCCATGTTTGTAAGCTCCGAGAAGTAGCATACCCCATAGGTTTTTATCCATTCGTCCACCATTTGCTGCGCATCGCGCAGGGTGATATTCTTTTCTTTTTGTTTCACGTGTAACGTTTTTATTCGTTATGAGTGTCGATGATTATTGTTACAGGTCCGTCATTGACCAGAGCAACCTTCATATCTGCACCGAAAACGCCCGTTTCCACTTTCTTCTGTAAAGCTGTTTCTGCCTGTGCGATGAATTTTTCGTAAAGCGGAATAGCAAACTCCGGCCTTGAGGCTTTGATGTAGCTCGGGCGATTGCCTTTCTTCGTTTCTCCCATCAGGGTGAATTGGCTCACGAGCAACAGTTCTCCGGAAATATCGAGCAATGATTTGTTCATCACGTCATTCTCGTCCGGAAACACCCGTAAATTTACGATCTTTCTGGTTAGATAGTCGATATCCTTCTCTCCATCCCGGTCCTCTATGCCTAACAGCACGAGCAATCCTTTGCCTATGCTGCCATGTATTTTTCCTTCTATTGTTACCGAAGCCTCGCTAACGCGTTGAATGACTACTCTCATATATTGATGTTTGTTTTATTTGCTGAATCGATCTGTAATGATCTTGGCTTTGGCATCGCCGACTACGGTGCTTAGCTCTGTTTGAGTTGCTTTTTTGATGCGGGCTGCACTCTTAAAATGTGCCAGAAGTTTATCTTTGGTTTTTGCTCCGATGCCGGGAATTTCATCCAATTCGGATTTGATTTGCGATTTGCTTCGCACTTCGCGGTGGAACTTGATGCCGAAGCGATGAGCTTCGTCTCGTAGCTGTTGCAGAATATGCAGGGTTTCTGAATTTTTATCGAGAATGAGCGGATCGGGATCATTGTAGAAATAAATTTCATCCAGACGTTTGGCCAGCCCGACGAGTTCTATCTTATCCGTAAGTTCTAAGTTTTTCAAACTTTCCCGGGCAGCATTGAGCTGTCCCTTTCCTCCGTCTACGATGATCAGATCGGGTAGGGGAGCTTTTTCTTCGAGCAGTCTGCTGTATCTTCTGTGCAGTACTTCCTGCATGGTAGCAAAGTCGTCCGCTCCTTCTACCGATTTAATGTGAAATTTCCGGTAATCTTTTTTGCTCGGTTTTCCCATTTTGAAGACCACGCAACTGGCCACTGCACTGGTGCCCTGTATGTTCGAATTGTCGAAACATTCGATATGTCGCGGCTGTTTTTTCAGCCCTAAATCCGCCTGCATGTTGTGAACGATACGCAATCCCCGTTGCTCGGGGTTAAGTTTTTCCGCGCGTTTATATTTATCCACTTTGTACTGTTTGACGTTGCGCAGGCTTAACTCCAGCAGCTTCAGTTTGTCTCCTCTTTTCGGTACATTGAAAGTGATACCCGGTTCGGCTTCCCAGTCTACTTCAAAAGGTATGATGATTTCCCGTGCTGTGCTGCCGAACCGCTGCCGGATTTCCGTTATGGCCGTAGCCAGAATTTCGGAAGGCTCTTCGTCCATCTTCAGTTTATACTCTATTGTATAAGCCTTGTTGATCATCCCTTCGGCGATATGCAGATAGTTGATATACGCCGCTTTGTCGTCCCGGTCGAAACTGAAAACATCCACATTGCTGATATGGAAGGGAGCGACCGTATGCTTGGATTCGTATTTTTTCAGATAATCCAGCCGTTCTTTGTATTTCTGTGCCTCTTCGTATCGCATCTCTTCGCTCATGTGCTGCATCTCCTTTGTGTAAAGGTCTATGATATGATGCAATTTGCCTTTCAGCAGCTCTACGATTTCGTTGATATTTCGGTCGTATTCCTTCTCCGATTGCAATCCTTCGCAGGGTCCCTTGCATTTTTTGATATGATAGTCCAGGCAGACTTTGTAGCGTCCTTCTCTGATTTTATGCGGAGCCAAATTGAGATTGCAGGTACGTATTTTGTAGAGGTCTTTGATCATCGTCATCGTGGCATACGCCATTTGGACACTTGGGTAAGGGCCGAAGTATCTCGATCCGTCTTTCAGTATTTCCCGGGTCATGTAGACGCGTGGAAAAGGCTCTTGGCGAACCACGATCCACGGATATGTTTTCCCGTCTTTCAGCAAAATGTTGAAGTAGGGTTGGTGCTGTTTGATCAGCGAATTTTCCAGAATCAAGGCATCGAACTCGGATTCTACAACAAAGTATCTCAGGTTGTCGATGTTTCTGACCAAATGCCTTGTCTTCTTGTCCGTATGTTCTTTCTGAAAGTAGCTCCCGATTCTTTTTCGCAGGTTCTTGGCCTTACCCACATAGATAATCGCACCAGTCTTGTTCAGGTACTGGTAGCATCCCGGTTCTTCGGGAATGGTGGATATGATTGCTTTTATTTCTTCCTGCGTCATGATTTATTCAATGTTTCACGTGAAACATTCCGATGCCTCAACGGCCGCAAAGAACCAGCAGTACGCTTACGTCATGCGGAGAGATACCCGGAATGCGAGATGCCTGTCCTATGGTACCGGGTCGTATGCGGTCAAGTTTTTGCCGGGCTTCCGTAGAAAGGGATTTAATAACTGTATAGTCGATGCTGTCCGGTATGTAAACGTATTCCAGACGGCGTATTTTTGCTGCTATTTGCTCTTCGCGTTCGATGTATCCGGCGTATTTGATGCGTATCTCGGCAGCTTCTGTTATTTCGTCTCTCCGCGCTCCGCTCATGCTTAACTTTTTATCCAGTGCCCAAATCATTTTAGAGAGGGTGTCGATATTCAACCCCGGCCTTAAAATCAGGTCGTAGAGTTTGCAACCCTGACGGAGCGGTGTTTCGCCGATTGCTTCCAGCTGTTCGTTGATGAGTGCCGGTTTCACCGAGAAGGAGCGGGCAAAAAGGATTAAATTGTCAATAGCTTCCTTTTTGCTTTTCCAGAGATCGATACGTTCGGGGGTAGCGAGGCCTATGCGTTCCGCTATCGGTGTCAGGCGCATATCCGCATCGTCCTGACGGAGGAGAATCCGGTATTCTGCACGCGAGGTGAACATACGGTAAGGCTCATCCACGCCTTTCGTCACGAGATCGTCGATGAGCACGCCGATATACGCTTCATCGCGTTTTAGAATGAGCGGTTCTCGCCCGTGTATCTTCATGTGGGCATTGATGCCAGCCATTAAACCTTGTCCTGCCGCTTCTTCGTAACCTGTGGTGCCATTTACCTGTCCGGCCAGAAAGAGATTAGGTATGACCTTGCTTTCCAGTGTGTGGTAAAGTTGGGTCGGATCGAAGAAATCGTATTCGATGGCGTACCCCGGGCGGAATATCTTTACATCGCGCAATTCCGGTATTTCGCGAAGGGCTTTAAGTTGTACATCCAAAGGAAGAGAAGAGGAAAAACCGTTGATATAATATTCGATACCGTCTGCTCCCTCAGGCTCTAAAAAAAGTTGATGCTGTTCCTTTTCGGCAAATGTCACGATCTTTGTTTCGATGCTTGGGCAGTAGCGAGGTCCGATACTTTGTATCTGTCCGTTATACAGCGGCGAACGGTCTAAGGCTTCGCGCAAAACGTTGTGACAAGCCTTATTGGTGTAGATAACATAGCATGGTCGCTGGGGCAGGGAGCTGCGACTGTCGGGCAGGAAAGAGAAAGCGTGATGGTCCTGTTCGTCTCCATGCTGGATGCCCATCTCTTCCGGATGCAGTGTGCGCCCGTCGATGCGTGCCGGCGTACCCGTTTTCATACGGTCTGTTCGCAAACCCAACTCTTTTAAGTGTTCCGTAATGCCGTAAGATGCCGGTTCACTGATGCGTCCGCCTGCAAACTGCAAATCGCCGACGTGCATCAGTCCTCCGAGGAATGTTCCCGCCGTCAGGATAACCGCCGAGGCTCTGAATGTCATTCCCATCCCTGTTTGTACGCCCCGGCAAACGCCGTCTTCTATAATTAGTTTTGTTACCGTATCCTGCCACATATCCAGCAATGGCTCCTGCTCCAGTTCTTTTCGCCATGCTTCCATAAAGCGCATGCGGTCGCTCTGCGCCCGTGGGCTCCACATGGCCGGCCCTTTGCTGCGGTTGAGTATTCGAAACTGGATGGCTGTACGGTCTGTTATCCATCCCATTCGTCCGCCCAATGCGTCTATCTCCCGGACTATTTGTCCTTTGGCAATGCCTCCCACAGCCGGATTGCAGCTCATTTGGGCTATTTTGTTCATGTCCAGCGTGATCAGCAGCGTGTGCGAGCCGAGTCTTGCTGCAGCTGCAGCCGCTTCGCATCCGGCGTGTCCCGCACCGATCACCACCACGTCGTATATTTCTGTCAGCACATTGTTCGCTGTCGTGCTCATTAGTGTCTAATTTGTTGTCTGATAGTTCTTTATACGTTGAAGCGGAAGTGCATGATATCTCCGTCCTGCACCACATATTCTTTCCCTTCCACATTCATTTTGCCTGCTTCTTTAACAGCCTGCTCGCTACCGAGTGCCACAAAGTCGTCGTATTTGATAACTTCGGCACGAATAAAACCTTTTTCAAAGTCGGTATGGATAATGCCGGCACACTGGGGCGCTTTACTTCCTTTCGCGTAAGTCCATGCGCGCACTTCGTCCGAACCGGCAGTAAAATATGTTTCGAGGTTAAGCAGTTTGTAGGCCGCTTTGATCAGGCGCGATACGCCGCTTTCCGCCAAGCCGATCTCTTCCAGAAACATTTGCCGCTCCTCATAAGTTTCCAGTTCGGCTATTTCGCTCTCTGTCTGTGCCGCCACAATCAGCAGTTCGGCATTTTCACCGGCGATGGCTTCACGCACCTTTTCCACGTAAGCATTGCCGGCGGTAGCCGATGCTTCGTCCACGTTGCACACGTAGAGTACCGGTTTGGCTGTCAGCAGAAAGAGTTCGCGCGCTGTTTTCTGTTCGTCTTTCGTGTCGAAAGAAACCGTACGTGCATTCAGGCCTTTTTCCAAAGCCTCCTTGTATTTTGCCAGTACATCGTATTGTACTTTTGCCAGTTTGTCTCCACCTGTTTGTGCCTGCTTCTGGACACGGGTGATACGTGATTCGATAGTCTCGAGGTCTTTGAGTTGCAGCTCCGTATCTATAATTTCTTTGTCTCTTACAGGGTCTATGCTGCCGTCTACGTGTGTGATATTGTCGTTATCGAAGCAACGCAATACGTGCAGGATGGCGTCCGTTTCGCGTATGTTGCCCAGAAATTTGTTACCCAGCCCTTCGCCCTTGCTGGCTCCTTTTACCAAACCTGCAATATCCACGATTTCCACTGTGGTAGGTATCAGCCTCTGCGGTTTGCAGAGGTCTGCCAGCACGTTAAGCCGTTCATCGGGCACCGTGATAACCCCCACGTTCGGCTCTATGGTGCAGAAAGGGAAATTTGCGCTTTGCGCTTTAGCGTTGGATAGACAGTTAAAGAGAGTCGATTTGCCCACATTGGGCAGACCCACAATACCACATTGTAGTCCCATAATTTATATACTGAAAAACGTTGTTTTAATCTACAAAGATAGCTATTCCCTGCAAGAGTATCAGGCTGTTACAAACGTCTTTGTTTATTTATGCCAGGAAATAACTCTTTTCGGAGAAAACCTTCGGAAACACTGTTTCTTTTTCTTTGATTCTTTTCAATATTGTTTCCCGAAAATATCTATAACCACTTCTGCTTTGTTATAGATTGTCACCACTGCAGCATACTTTACTTCTATCACTTCTTTTTTGATCCTACGGGAAATATACCTTGTACATAATGGTACGATAACAATAATAAGCGCTGTTCGGGCTGTCATGATCGAATGTGTAAACGAACTCTGTGATAAAAGAGTCACCATACCGCCGATAAAAGGACTTGAAAAAATACCTTTGGTAATCTCCAGGAGCTTCGCTTGACGCTCCGGCTTACGAAGTTCCGAAAGTTTCTGTGCTTTAGGATTGTAACTAAAAGCGCAAAAGATGCCCCCAGTGCCATCAATAATAATTTCTTTTTCATACTTATTCTTTCTTTTTTAGAGTATGCAATGTCTTTTTTAGTCTTTTTTATGTATGAACTATGTATGAAAAAACTGACAGATGTTGCCGTTTCCTGAATATAATTTCTGTTATGCCTTGCTTGACCGACTGCGGGATATTATAGAACCATGAACCCCTTCACCTC
This sequence comes from Porphyromonas macacae DSM 20710 = JCM 13914, assembly GCF_000379945.1. Classification (GTDB taxonomy): domain Bacteria; phylum Bacteroidota; class Bacteroidia; order Bacteroidales; family Porphyromonadaceae; genus Porphyromonas; species Porphyromonas macacae. Next base: position 24,870 of record NZ_KB904124.1, on the reverse strand, counting down.
CTTCGGTTAAAGAACCCGCTTTCATCTTTCCGATACGATAACCCCGGCCGCTTTCAAAACCATAAAAACGATATAGCCAAAACGCATTTGAACGTTATCGTACCAACAGATACCTAAATCAGCGTATGTTACGACAGATATATACCAACAAATAGGGATTGAAGACGTTTCAGGATTAACACAACTTTGCAACGTTGATTATTATATACTTACACCAAAGATATTCCATGAGTAAAACTAAACTCCTTCGCATTTCGGGCATTGTATTGCTTTTGATTTGCCTAATAGGCGGAATAGTTCTTTTCCGTCCTAAACCCGTTCGCGTGGCGGCCGTTAATATGCCGGACTTTATGATGGCACGGATGGCGGTTTCCGTGGACAAAAAGAATATTTCCCTTATTCCGGAAAACGACCTTAAGAAACTAAAGAAATACGATGCCGTCATCGCATTCGGCATGGGACTGAAGTGGACGGATGAGGATCGTGATCTGGTTATGTCTCTCGATGATAAGAAAATTCCCTATATGGTTATGATGAGCCCGAATCCGCAAAACAGCCTCTGCAACATGGATTCCCTGCAGCAGGAAACGCTCATCAAGTATCTCTCAAACGGAGGTACATCCAATTACCGTTCGGGCTTCAATTACCTTCGCCGGGATATTTTGAAAAAATCGTTGCGTGAGGGTACGGTGGCAGAGCCGAAAACCTATGGCTCGGATCTGCTTTTTACACGTGACGATGAAGACCGCTCTTTCAATTCGGTGGAAGAATACCAAAAGTATTATAACGAGCATGGTTATCGAGCCGATGCTCCGCGGGTAGCTTTGCTGACCGGTATTGCCGGTCCGTTTAACGGCAACAGACACTATTTGGACGAAATGATTGCCGGCCTTGAGGCCGAGGGCATGAACGTCTACCCCATCGCAGCCGGAAGCAAACGGATAACTTTTATGGAGGAAATCAAACCGAATCTGGTCATATACCTTGCACACGGACGTTTGGCTGCCGGTAAAAGCGAACAGGCGATCAACTGGCTCAAAGAACACAATGTGCCGCTACTAACTCCGCTCATCGTAGGTACCGAGCAGGAAAAGTGGATGAAAGACCCGAAAGGGATGATGGGCGGCTACCTGAGTCAAAGTATCGTGACACCCGAGCTCGACGGAGCTATCGAGCCTTTTGTTTTGGTCACTCTGCAGACACAATCCGATGGCGTTAAGTTGTTCAAGACTGTGCCTGAGCGCTTGAAAACGTTTACCACGCTCTGTAAAAATCACATTAAGCTGCAAAGCAAGCCGAACAGCGAAAAACGTGTAGCCATATATTACTTCAAAGGACCCGGACAGAACGGCATGGTAGCACAGGGGCTGGAGGTCGTTCCATCACTCTACAATACGCTCAAACATCTCCAAAAAGAGGGTTACAACGTAAGCGGTCTGCCCGATAATGCCGCTGCTTTCGGAAAGATGATTATGGAGCAGGGGGCCATATTCAACAGTTACGCCGAAGGCAGTACCAGCCGCTATCTGAATAGCGGTTATCCCGCTTTCGTCAGTGCCGATACATTGCAGGCATGGCTTCAGGCAAGTATCATGCCGCAGATGATAGACACCCTGACCGCCCACTACGGGCCGGTACCGGGAGAGTATATGACTCTGGAAAAAGACGGACAAAAAGGAATTGCCGTAACACGTATACAGCTGGGGAATATAGCTCTCTTACCACAACCTGCACAAGGAGCCGGCGAGAATAATTTCAAAATGGTTCATGGCTCTACTCCCGTGCCTGCTTATCCGTTTTTGGCTTCGTATCTGTGGACCCGCAATGCTTTCAAGGCCGATGTGATGATGCACTTCGGCACACACGGCAGTTTCGAGTTTATTCAGGGAAAACAGGTTGCACTAAGCTCTTTGGACTGGGGTGACCGTCTGCGTATGGATATGCCTCACGTTTATTATTACACTACGGCCAATGTGGGCGAGTCCATGATGGCCAAACGCCGCAGTTATGCCGAACTGGTTTCTTACCTTGCCGTGCCGTTTATGGACACGGAGCTGGAGGGACAGGTAAAAAATTTCCTGCAACTCACCGACGATTACCTGAGCAAGGAAGAAGATGACGAGAAACTCTCTCTGCAGATAAAAAAATTAGCGGTTAAGGAGGGCTACTATCGCGATCTGAAACTCGACTCCAACCTGAATGTGCCGTTTAGCCGGAGAGATATCGAAAGCCTTGCAGATTTTGTCCAAGAGCTGGCTTCAGCTAAAATTCCCGGAGGGATGTACACCACTTCGGTGCCTTTCCCCGAACAAAAGATCCGGAAGAGTGTGCAATTATTATCGGTAGATCCCATTGCATACGCTCTGGCGATGCTCGACAAGCACAGAGGGTTGATCACGGATGAGGAACTGAAAAAGGAGTCGCTGTATGCCACCCGGTATTATCTGCCTGCCAAAAAGATGGTTATCCGCTATGAACAGCATAGTCCTGCAGATCTCGACAAAGAGCTCCTGGCCTGCGGTGTGAAGCCCGAAGAGCTGGAGCAGGCCAAGGCATGGGATGCAGTCGAAAAAGAAAAGGAGGAAAAACGTCGTCAGATGATGCTTATGATGATGGGCGGAGGCAGTTCGCAACCTCAGGCTTCGGCACAAATGAAAGCTCATAGCGAGGTTAAAAAGAAAAAACCTTCGATGGCGGAAATGATGAAAATGGCTGCTCAAGGAAAAAAGATGCCGAGTAAAGAAGAGATCGCCAAAATGAAGACTGCAGCCAAAAAAGGCAACCCGATGAGTGAAATGATGAAGCCCAAGGCTTTGACTCCGGAAGAACTGAAACAGAAGGAACTTTCCGAAGCCATCGGTACTTTACGTGAAGCCATCGCCAAAGTAAACTACTACAAACGAGCGCTCCATGAAAGTCCGCAATTGGAGATGAAAGCGATGACCAATGCCTTTGCCGGGGGGTATACGGCTCCATCTCCCGGAGGAGACTATATCGCCAGCCCGTCCGTTCTGCCCACCGGCCGCAATCTATTTGCCATAGACGCCGAAACAACACCCACCGAACGGGCTTGGAAACATGGGACGGAGCTTGGGAAGGGACTCCTTGAAGACTATATGGCACGGCACGACGGCGAGTATCCTCAAAAAGTCAGCTTCACGCTTTGGAGCAGCAGCTTTATCGAAAGCGAAGGAGCTACCATTGCCGAAATTTTGTACATGCTCGGCGTAGAACCCGTTCGTGACCGTATGGGAAGGGTTCTGGATGTAAGACTCATTCCTATTCAGGATTTAGGCAGGCCGCGTATCGATGTGGTCGTTCAGACCTCGGGACAGCTACGCGATTTGGCTGCTTCCAGATTGTTCCTCATCCAGAAAGCGGTCGACCTGGCAGCTCAGGCCGACGATGCCGACCCGAACGTAAACCGTGTGGCAAAAGGAGTTAAAGATGCCGAACGCGTTCTGCTCGATAAAGGCATCCCCCCTGCCGAAGCCCGTGCACTCAGTTCGGCACGTGTATTCGGTGGCCTTAACGGAGCCTATGGCACCGGTATACAAAGCATGGTGGAGGCCGGTGACCGTTGGGAGAAAACAAGCGAGATAGCCGATGTATATGCTCATAACATGGGTGCCATTTACGGAACCGATCAGGATTGGGGAGGCTATACGAAAGGTGCATTCGAAGCTGCTCTGCAAAATACGGATGCAGTGGTTCAGCCCCGCCAAAGCAATACCTGGGGAGCACTCAGCCTCGACCACGTTTACGAATTTATGGGCGGTCTGACACTGACCGTCAGAGAATTGACCGGCAAGGATCCGGAAGGCTATTTTAACGATTTGCGTAATCGCAACAGAGTACGCACTCAGGAAATCAAACAGGCCATTGGCGTAGAAGCCCGTACCACACTGCTCAATCCGGCTTACGTTCGGGAGCAACTGAAAGAGGGGGCCGGCGCTGCAGGAGCTATCGACGAAACGATACGAAATACCTATGCGTGGAACGTGATGAAACCCAGTGCCATCGACAACGAATTGTGGGACGGCCTCTTCGATATGTATGTGGCCGACACCCAAAATCTGGGTATCAAAGAGTTTTTCGACAAAAATAACCCGGCAGCCATGCAAGATTATACGGCAGCGATGATGGAAACTATCCGGAAAGGCTTGTGGAAAGCGACACCCGAGCAGATCAAGGCCATAGCCGAACTGCATGCCGAAAGCCTGAAAGAGCACGGCGCCGGTTGCAGCCAGATGGTTTGCGATAATATGAAGCTACAAAACTTCATCGGCCGGCAATTGCCTGAAGATGTATCGAAAGATTATTTGAAAAAGATCGATCAGGCACGTAATATCCAAGCCGAAGACAAACCCAAAGACTCCGATCAAAAGCAACAGGTGCTGAAGAAGGAAGAACAGAATAAAAAACAGGCACAGTCTGCCGCACCGGTAGCAAAAAGCAGCAAACGCAACGGTATTTTCATTGCGCTGGGAATAATCTTCGTAATTTTGGTAGCGATATTATTGAAACGCCAAAGGGATCGTAAGAAATCAAACTGACGCAATGAGCGAACTACTGCTGATCATCAGCATTGTGGCAGTAATCAAACTGCTGATAGAGGAGGCACAGAGAGCCTCCATAGGGGTGCGTATTGTGCATGCCGTTCTCTTTGTCCTCTATATCGTTTGGATTCATCCCATTTGTCTGAATATAAGCAAACTTTCGGTCGATGCCTGGCTGGCCTCGGCCGAAAGTTTACAAAATATAACGCTGGCTGTTATTGCAGACCTTATGCTCTGCCTCTTGCTGGCTACTGCAAATGAGGTAAGTAAGCCCGACAGGAGATATATCAAATATTACGGTCCGGGACGTGCCGTGGCAGCAGTATTGCACAGAGCCGCACCTCTGCTGCCCCCGCTATTGGCCTGGCCGGCTCTTTTTTACCTTCGTATCGAATTGCTTTTCGACCTGACAGGAGTTTCCTTTATCGGTGTAACCGCTACCATGGCGGTATGCGTGGCGGCAATAGTCGTCTTTGCGCCGCAAATTTGCAACTCCCTGCATTTCAAAGCGGAAATGCGCAAGGAAATGAGCATCCTCTGCTCGCTGTTCACTTTGGCTGCGGTGGTCGGTGCAGGTGTGCTGACACTGGAAAACCATGTTTACGGTTCGCCGGCCATAGACCCCGACACGGGTATTCTTTTGGCTGCCATCGCTGCAGGAGCAGGGGGCGGCTATTTGATTTTCAATTTGAAACACAGACATAGCAATAAAAACAACGTATAAACAATGAAACTGATTTCCGATGTAATGTTCTGGATCTCCAATGGCCTGCTTATCCCGGTTATTGTGGGATTGATTATTCTCTTCGTGATGGCCGTACTGATGCTTGGCGGCCTGTTCGGTTCGCGCCAACACTACCGCCGCAGGGTAGCCAAATACGGCCGTCTGTTTGCCAAAGTCAAAGAAGACGGTACGGCAGAGCTGCGCAAAAAACTGGAAGAAGCTGCAGGAGCAACCCCGTTCGAGCGCGTAGGCCTGCACTTATTCACAGCAAGCGAAGCCGAGCGCAACTATCTGATAGGCAATTACGAGTTGGAAATCGAACGCAGACTGTCCAACGCCAAAATACTCACGAAGTTCGGCCCTATTTTAGGACTTATGGGTACGCTTATCCCAATGGGACCGGCTCTCGTCGGACTTAGCACGGGCGATATTTCATCCATGGCATACAACATGCAGGTGGCTTTCGCCACCACTGTTATGGGCATGTTTGCTTCGGGCGTGGGTTACCTCTCCCTGCAAATCGTCAGAGGTTATAACCATAAAGATTTACTTTGGCTGGATTTCCTTAACGACACACTGAAAGATGAGCAAGCGAAGGAGATTTAACGAAGAGGAGGCAGACCCATCGAGCTTGCTTTCCAATCTTTTCGATGTGGCCATGGTGTTTGCCCTTGCCCTGATGGTAGCTTTGGTTGCGAAGTTCAATATGACCGAGGTTTTCTCGCAAGAGGACTATACCATCGTAAAGAACCCCGGCAAAGACAACATGGAGATTATCATGAAGAAAGGCGAAAAGATTGAAAAATATACGCCCAAAGAAGATCAGGAGAGCAGTAAGCAGGCCAAAGGCAAACGGGTAGGAATTGCTTACCAGCTCGAAAACGGAGAGATTATCTACGTGCCGGAATAGCGTAGCGGGAGAGCTGTCTTTTTCAGTTATCCTGCTCATTATTGCCGCAGATTCCCCGAGCAAACGAAACAATAAAGATGCACCCGCAATCGCTCCAATGAGTTTTGTTGCGGGTGCGTTGCATAATACCGGCGGTGAATATCCGTGGAACATTTCAAAATAAAACCTTAGTTTTGCAAATGTATAAACCCTTAAAACAGGGAATCGGATATTCAATATAATCTTAAAACAATCATGGCTAAGTCGATTGATTTTTTTCATGCGAAACCGGAAAATTGGAATTGTGCACAAGCCGTTCAAAAAGGGTTTCAGCAGATTACGGGTCTTACAGATGAGGAAATAGAGCTTCAATATCGTCCCAAAGGTGGCGGACGGGCAGAAGAGGGCTTGTGCGGTGCACTGTATGCAGCAGAACAAATAGCCAAAGAAAAAGGGCTTCCTTCCATCAAACAGGAGTTTATTGCCAAAGCAGGAGGCTGTACCTGCAAATGTCTCAAACAGGAGTTACAATTCCCCTGTGCCGATTCGGTAAATTTGGCGGAAGAACTGTTGACTGCCCGTTTGGTCGAAAAGCTAAAAGGAAAATAGCGTGCTAAAAAAGATGCACAGGCAGAAACAACAGCCCGGCGCTATCTATTTTACATTTTCTGACGGAGGAACCGGAATAATCCGGCCTCCGTTTTTGTTTCTTTGTAATGCGCTCTGAATCAACAGCTTATATAGATAAAGTATTTATATCGCCTGACGGCTCGAAAATCTTGTTAAGGAAAATAAAAATCCAAGTTAACTTCGTTGAAAATTCTTCAGGCAAAGAAAAAAAATCCATTGCGCTAAAAATTTCCAACCATCGGGCAGCGGTATTTTCAGTACACGTCAGTTTTTCTCTTGCAGGAAACTTCATCGTATACAGTTCTATCAAGCTCGGCAGTGTACACCCCAGATACATTGGACTGCGTGCGACCGGGATATTCACAATACCCACCTCTGTATATCATCCATTCTGATTGTTACCATCCTTTTTTTCGGAAAGCCATTCCTCGCCGAGGGGAATTTTGTCCGCGTCTTGCGAATCTTTGGGAAGAGAGCCGGATCCGCATACACAGGAATTTGCTTTCCCAATGGGATTTTAGGCGGAAAAAGAGTATATTTGCGCCAAATTAAGATGCTGTATTGTAGCCATATAGTAGGTAAACGGCCTTGAGCATGGCACAAAGAAAAACAGAACAGCAACAGTAGATTTGCGAAAAAAGAACAACGATGAGCCGAAAATTTCCGGAATATAACCGACTGAACATGTCGGAAGTGAACGAAGAGATACTACGTCTGTGGACTGCAGAAGATCTGTTTAGAGAGAGCTTGAAGCTGCGCGAAGATGCCCCGTCATTTGTTTTTTACGAGGGACCGCCCTCAGCCAACGGTATGCCGGGTATTCACCACGTAATGGCGCGTACGCTGAAAGACACGGTCTGCCGCTACAAGACGATGAAAGGCTTTTTGGTCAAACGCAAAGCCGGATGGGATACGCACGGCCTGCCCGTAGAGTTGGGTGTGGAAAAGACATTAGGCATCACCAAGGAAGATATCGGCAAAAACATTTCGGTGGATCAGTACAATGAGGCCTGCCGTCAGGATGTGATGAAATACACCAAGGAGTGGGTGCAACTGACACAGAAGATGGGCTACTGGGTGGATATGGACGACCCTTACATCACCTACGACAACCGTTACATCGAAACGCTGTGGTATCTGCTCAAACAAATCTACAACAAAGGATTGCTCTATAAGGGCTATACCATACAGCCATACAGCCCTGCAGCGGGAACAGGCCTCAGCTCTCACGAGTTGAACCAGCCGGGTTGTTACCGCGATGTAAAAGATACCACCTGTACGGCACAGTTTTTAATACGTGAGCCGAAACCCGAAATGACAGGCTGGGGCGACGCCTTTTTTCTGGCATGGACGACCACCCCGTGGACTCTGCCCTCCAATACCGCTCTCTGCGTGGGGCCGGGCATAGACTACGTTGCCGTTCGCACTTACAATCCTTACACCGGTTTAGCCATGACAGCCGTTATGGGCGAACCGCTGTTACATACACTCTTCGATGCGAAATATGAAGGCGAAGAGGCTCTGAATAATTATAAGAAGGGTGACAAACAGATACCGTATGTGATTACCGGACGCTGGAAAGGATCGGAGCTTGTGGGTATGGCGTATGAGCAACTCATCCCCTGGGTAAACCCGGGTGAAGGGGCTTTTCGCGTCATAAGCGGCGATTTCGTGACCACGGACGACGGTACGGGCATCGTACACATCGCACCTACATTCGGTGCGGACGACAACCGCGTGGCCAAGCAATTCGGCGTACCGGGACTGTTAATGATAGACAAAGACGGCAACGAACGTCCGATGGTAGACCTCAAAGGACGCTTCTTCCGCATCAAGGATCTGGATTCGAAATTCCTCAGAGAGCGGGTGGACGTTCCGCTATACGATGTGTATGCAGGCAAATACGTAAAGAATGCTTACGATCCGAAAAAAGAGGAAAGCGACGAAACGCTCGACGTGGAGCTGAGCGTTATGCTAAAGATGCAAAACCGCGTATTCCGCATAGAGAAACATACACACAACTATCCGCACTGCTGGCGTACGGACAAACCCGTACTCTATTATCCGATGGACAGCTGGTTTATCCGCAGCACGGCCTGCCGGGAGCGTATGATCGAACTGAACAAAACGATCAACTGGAAGCCCGAAAGTACCGGCTCCGGGCGCTTCGGAAAATGGCTGGAAAATCTTCAGGACTGGAACCTCAGCCGAAGCAGATACTGGGGTACGCCGTTACCTATCTGGCGAACGGAAGACGGACAGGAAGAAATCTGTATCGGCTCCGTGGAAGAACTTTACAACGAAATAGAGCGTGCAGTAAAGGCCGGTCTCATGGAAAAGAATCCGTATGAAGGCTTCGAGCCGAATGTCTTCACCAAAGAGAATTACGACCGCATAGATTTGCACAGACCCTACGTGGATAACATCACGCTGCTTTCGCCGGGAGGCAAACCGATGAAGCGCGAAACCGACCTGATAGACGTCTGGTTCGACTCGGGTGCCATGCCTTATGCACAGCTGCACTATCCGTTCGAAAACAAAGAATTGATAGACTCGGGCACTTACTTCCCCGCAGATTTCATTGCCGAGGGGGTAGACCAGACACGCGGCTGGTTCTTCACGCTGCACGCCATCGCCACCATGGTATCGGACAGCACGGCATTCAAGAATGTTATCAGCAACGGTCTGGTGCTCGACAAGAACGGTAACAAGATGAGCAAACGATTGGGCAATGCCATCGATCCGTTTGCCACAATCGACAAATACGGCTCGGACCCCCTGCGCTGGTATATGATCACCAATTCTTCCCCGTGGGACAATCTGAAGTTCGACCTCGACGGAGTGGAAGAGGTGGTACGCAAACTGTTCGGTACGTTGTACAACACCTATCAGTTCTTCGCCCTGTATGCCAATCTGGACGGCTTCAATGCCATCGAGAAGCAGGTTGAGCATGCCCGGAGACCGGAAATAGACCGCTGGATACTCTCTACCTTAAACTCTCTCATCCGGGAAGTCGACACACAGTTCGACAACTACGAACCCACAAGAGCCGGACGGGCTATCAGCGACTTCGTTACAGAGCAGTTGAGCAACTGGTACGTACGTCTCTCACGCCGCCGTTTCTGGGGCGGAGAAATGACCGAAGACAAACTTTCGGCCTACCAGACCCTCTACACCTGTCTGCTCACCGTGGCTAAACTGATGGCACCGATAGCGCCGTTCTATGCAGACCGGCTCTACCGCGACTTGTTGGGCAGTTGCAAAGGATGCGATGCCAGTGTGCATCTTTCCCTTTTCCCGAAAGCCGAACAATCATTGATCGACCTGAAGCTGGAGCGCAGCATGGCTATGGCACAGACCGTTTCATCCATGATTCTGGCTCTGCGCCGTAAGGTAAATATCAAGGTAAGGCAGCCGCTGCAAGCCATCATGATACCGATCCTCGACGAAGAGCAGCGCAATGCCATCGAACCCGTCCGTGGGCTGATCATGAACGAAGTGAACGTAAAAGAGTTGCGCTTCGTGGACGACTCGGAAGGAATGCTGGTAAAACGCATCAAACCGGATTTCAAGAAGCTGGGGCCGCGCTACGGGAAAATTATGAAATTGCTGGCCGAAGCCATTAACCAAATGAGCCAGGAACAGATAAATATGCTGGAACGCAACGGAAGCATCAAACTGACGGTCGGCGGAACGGAAGCCGAAGTAAACAGAGACGATGTGGAAATCGTGAGCGAAGACATACCGGGTTGGCTGGTAGCAAACGAAGGAGCCTTGACTGTGGCTCTGGACATTACGGTTACAGAGAGTCTTCGTCATGAAGGGTTGGCACGCGAGTTGGTAAACCGTATACAAAATCTGCGTAAGCAGAACGGCTATGAAGTTAGCGATCGTATCATGCTGACCATAGCAAACAGTGAAATTATGAACCCGGTTATCGAAGGATACCGTGACTATATCTGCCGCGAAGTGCAGGCAGACCAATTAACCGCAGAAGTTTCATTAACCGAAGGTGCAGAGCTGGATATGGATGACTTTGTACTGAGGGTAAACATCTGCAAGAGATAAGGTATTCATCCATATCGACAACCTTAGTAAAAAGAGGATACTATGAGCGAAGAAAAAGTAATACGCTACTCTGACGAAGAACTGGCAGAGTTTCGTGAGATAATCCTGAAAAAATTGGATCAGGCGAAAAGAGACTATGATCAATTGCGTGCGGGAGCCAGCAACAACAGTGGAAACGATGTGATGGATACATCGCCCACCTTCAAACTGCTGGAAGAGGGGGCAGCTACATTGAGCAAAGAAGAGGCCGGCAAAATGGCGCAGCGTCTCTCCAAGTTCATTCAAAACTTGCAAGCCGCTCTGATACGCATTGAGAATAAAACGTATGGCGTTTGCCGGGAAACAGGCAAACTGATACCGAAAGAGCGTCTGCGTGCAGTGCCCCATGCCACATTGAGCATCGAGGCAAAGCTAAATGAAAAGAAATAAATGACACTGAAAAAACATAGGCGTAAGCAGGGTTTCATCGCTGCCGGGCTTGTCGTGCTCTTACTTTTGACAGACCAATTGATTAAGATCTGGATCAAAACTCACATGGTCGAGCATCAGATGTATAATATTCTGCCATGGTTCAAGATCTACTTTCTGGAAAATGAGGGTATGGCATACGGCATCAAACTGGGCAGCAAACTTTTTCTTACGGTTTTTCGTATCATTGCCATGTCGGTGGCAGCATGGTTCGTTTTTGTGCTTGTCAAGCAGAATAAATTCAAAACGAGCTTTATTGCCACTCTGGCTTTGATTGTGGCAGGAGGTATCGGAAATATTTTAGATTCCATTTTCTATGGAGCCTGTTTCAGCAGCAGTGTAGGGCAGGTAGCTCAATGGGTTGCACCGGGTACGGGGTATGCATCGTGGTTTCACGGGAAAGTAGTGGACATGTTCTACTTCCCGATCATACAAACCACCTATCCTTCATGGTTCCCGTGGAAAGCCGGCGAACAGTTCGTTTTCTTCAGTCCGGTATTCAATTTTGCCGATGCCTGCATCTCCGTGGGACTGATTGCGTTGATTCTTTTCTATCCGCATACTTTGAGCCGGGCTTTGGATTCGGTTTTGCACCGGAACAGGCAAACAACCGGGCCCACAGATATACTGTAAAAGACAGGGAAACGTTCAAAGACAATAAGGGTGCACGTCAAGGCTTCTTTATTTCATTACTAAATATCAGACAAGGTTATGCGTACAGTTTCTGTTCGCTCGTTATTCATCATCTCCGTTTTATGCCTGCTAAACGCTTTATTTATTAGCGGATGCAAAAAACGCAGCTGGAATAAGCTGAGCCCCAAACAAACAAGAGAAGTGATGATGGACCTGGCCATCACACGCAGTCTGATACAGAGCAGAGGGTATGAGCTACCGGATTCAACCCGCCAGGCAATATACGATGACCTCTTCGCCCGTCACGGCGTAACCCAGCGCGATTATGACAGCACTCTCGTCTGGTACACTCGATACAAAATCAAGTCGCAGGTGGTATATACGCAAATGGTGAGAGATTCCCTGAAACAGATAGAACAATTGCTGGCGGAAAGAGAAGCGGAAAAAACAAAGTCGGATAATGCAATAGAACAATACGACAAAGACTCCGTTAACTTCTTAAAAAACGTTTTGCTCTGGTTTGCCCCTGAACATGAGCAGATCAATCACTTTGCACAACTGGATTTAACGACATCACCGGAACCCGATACCGAGTTCCGCCTCACGACAAGAATACACGGTCTTTCTCTTAAAAATAAAACAGACCTGAAACTGAATCTCATCATGGATCTGGACGACAGCACGAGCCTGAGCAAAGAAATCCGCATCCTGAGGAATGGCCTGTTCGAGCTTTCCCAAACCGTTCCCCAAGACCGTAAAGCCTTACGTATAAAAGCTTTTCTCCGAAGCAATACCTACATCTCGGGGTTGGATTCCGTAAACCGGAAGATACCGGATTCGGCACACCGCATCTTGGTGGACAGCTTCGCCGTTGTGCGCTATACCCCTGCCGTGAAAGAAAATGTGAAAGAGAAAAAGACCACGAAAGAAGGGAAAGAAAAATTTGAAAAAGAAGCGATTGACGACAGGGAGACAGAAGAAAAAGAGAAGATCGCCGACGAGACGTCTTTAGAGTAATAAAAAAGAAATGAAACCGACGCGCTATACCATGCACTACTTGTGCGTACAAGGCTGCCGGGCTAAGAATGTGCTTGTCACACCCACCTCGCCCGGACGTTTCGAATTGACTCCGTTTATTTCGGAAACAGAGAAAACCATCTTCTTATCAGGTACAGCCTGTCTTTATCCTACAGCCTGTGGAAAAACCGGTTTACCTCCGGATACTGCTCAGCCGGCAACCATCGAACACCTTAACCGCTTGCTCACCCATCATCCGCATTGGACTCTCGATTTAAGCGCCTGTTATTAAGCTGCGCCTCTTTTCATACAGCCTCTTTCGCAAAGTTAAGAGTATCAGTCGTGGGGTGGGGTAATATGGAAATATATCCATATCTTTGTAGTGTCAAGGTAATATACTGTTCTTTCAGGCAGTATATGTAAGGGAATCCGGTGTAAATCCGGAGCTGTTCCTGCAGCCGTAATTTCCTGCCAATTTATTTGCCGATTCTTGGTGCCACTGTGGTCGCTATATCATGGGAAGGCGGGCGAATGAAGGGAAAGAGTCGGAAGACCTGCCGCAGACAAACACTTAAACGTAAAAACTTAAACTTCCAGGAGAAGAAGTTGCAGGAAGCCTCGTGGTCAGACTTCAGTAAAAAAGATTTGAAATGTCCCGGCGTATATGAATGGGGATATTTGCGGCATAAGGAATCCCGGTTTCAATGGGTTTTCACCGCTCGACGATTGAAGATCTTTTTCTCTCGCTATGGCACGAACAATTTCCCTTCTGTTTAAGATATTGATAACATGAGTTGCTCGCTCCGTTATATTCCCTGTCTTTTGACCGGGATCGTATTTTCCGTTTGCACATCTTCTTTTGCGCAAACTTCTCGCTCCGATACGACACAAGTTCAACAGCATTTGGAGCTTCAGGAAGTGGTCGTTACCGGCACAGGCACGTTGCATCACTCCGATAAGGCTCCGGTACGTACCGAGGTTATCACGCGCACTCAGATAGAGGCTTTGCAAGGGCGTACGGCGGAGGAAATTCTTTCCATGCTCAGTCCCGCTTTCGATTTTTCACCTTCCGACATGGGCTCGGGCATTACTCTCGGAGGTTTTAGCAATAAATATATTCTCATTCTGGTGGACGGCAAACGTCTTCATGGCGATCAGGGCGGGCAGAACGACCTCGGCAAGATCCCCACCGAGTCAATCCGCCGTATCGAGATAGTGAAAGGGGCAGCCTCCTCGCTCTACGGATCGGATGCCATGGCCGGCGTTATCAATATCATCACCAACCGCAATCAGGCTCCTTTCAAAATCGAAAACTCCACCCGTACCGGTTCTTACGGCGATGTGCAGCAGTATAATCAAATTGCTTTCATGGGCTCTAACCTGAGCAGTGAGACCTCTTTTTCTTTCAGACACTCCGACGGCTGGCAAAACACAACGCAGGAGTGGTTTAAGAAAAAAGTTGTCGAAAACTCCGTTACCAAGACTGCCAATCGCTATTCGAACTGGACAGTCGAACAGCTATTCCGCTATGATTTCAATGCCCGCTGGTCCGTCTATGCCGGCGGTGAATGGTACGGGAAGAATATGTATCGCCCTACCGGCAACCCGCAGTGGAGCAATTTCAATATGCGTTACCGCACCTGGGGAGCACGTACCGGTCTGCAATTCGCCCCGAATGACAGGATACAGTACACCCTCGACTTTGCCTATGACCTCAACGACTACTATCACGTTTACACAACGCTGACTCAGGAAGAGTACGTAGACGAAGACGGAAATCTGTTGCATCCCATTTATGAGAAAGGCGACGTATCACGACAAAGCCGTCAGCAACGGTTCACCGCACATCTGAAAGGAGTACATGATTTGAAAAGTCATCGTATCAGCGCCGGTGTAGAGTTTATCAATGACTGGCTGGATGCGCCCTATCGCCTGCGCTCCAAACATGCCGATGCTTATACGCTGGCAGCATATGCTCAGGACGAGTGGCAGGTTTCACAATCCCTTTTCTTGACACCGGGGGTACGCTTTGTAACCCACAAAGAGTTCGGTTTGGATTTTGCTCCCAAGGCTACATTGCTCTACCGGAAAGGAGCGTGGACGCTCAGCGGCACTTACGCCCGGGGCTTCAAGGTGCCCGGTATCAAAGAGCTCTATTATCACTACGAGCGTTTTATGGCTGCCAATATGCGCCTTTACACAGGAAACACCGATCTGAGACCCGAGCATAGCAATTTCTTCTCCCTGAGCGCCGACTACAAACAGGGGCCGTTCAAAAGCTCGGTCACACTCTTTTACAACAGCATCAAAAATATGATTGCACTGGTGGAGGTGCCTCGTGAAAAACTGGATTATGTGCGAGGCATAGACAAACGTATGCAGTACAAGAATATGGAAGAGGCTTTGAGTCGCGGAGCGGATGTAGATTTCAGTTACCGTATCTCTCCCCGCTGGACACTTGGAGCTGCTTACAGCTTCCTGTATGCCGACGGACATTTCATCAACGACGACAACGAGCGCGTATACCACATGCTGGAAGGCAGCGTTAAACACCGCGGCACGTGGCGTGCAGCCTGGACAGGTAAGGCGCTTAAATTGAAAAACGGCGGCACATACACGCCCGGCATATCGCTCTTCGGCCGTGCCCAAAGTCAAAAATACAGTTATAACTACGGGCATGCCGACGGTTATATGACCTGGCGCATCGACTCTTCGCACAGATTGAAGTTCGGACGGCAGTGGGGCATTACGGCACATGCCGGAGTAGACAACCTGTTCGACTATAAAGAAACGAAGCCTTACGGCCTGCCCTATGCTTCCAATACCCCCGGGCGCACTTTCTACGTCAGTGTGGCCGTAAACTTCAATCAATGGAAATAATTCTTTGAGCGTATAATTTTTTAATAATGATCCACATGAAGAAACTGATTTATTTGCTGCTCGCCCTCACGGTGACAGCCTTTTTTACCGCTTGTAAAAGCGACGATGAACCCAAAGACAGCCAGAATGAACTTACGAAAATCGATAAGAAAAACGATACGGCTCTTCTGCTCGTAACTTTCGGCAGTACATACGAAGCCCCTCATGCAACCTTCAAAGCCATGGTCAGCAAGTTTAAGGCCAAGTATCCCAATACCGATGTTTACCTCTCTTTCACTTCCACCACCACCATCACTCGTTGGGGTGCCAAGACGAAAGAATATTTTGCTACGCCCGATAAATGGTTCAAAGCCATCAATAAAGCCGGCTACAAAAATGTTTATGTACAGTCTCTGCACGTAATCCCAGGCGAAGAATTTATCATGCTCAGGGACTATTACATCAAAAACTTCAAGAAAGATATGGCTGCTTTGGCAGAAGCCGGCAAGCCTCATACCGAGAAACTCTACTTCGGTATGCCTCTGTTGTATGAAAAAGAAGACATCGAAGCCGTGGGAGAAGCATTGTACAATATCTACAAAAAAGATGTCGAAGCCGGTACCGGTGTGGCTTTCATGGGACATGGAAACCCCGAAGACAGCTATTCGTATGCCAACAGCAAGTATCACGAAGTTGAAAACTACTTGAAAAACAAAAACAAAAACTTCTTCGTAGCCACAGTGGACGCGTTGGATATGCTGGCAGGCAACTACCTGATACCCAATATCAAGAAGCAGTTACCTGTCGGATCTTCCATTAAACTGGCTCCTATGATGAGTATTGCCGGCGATCATGCCAATAACGACATGGCCGGCGACAAGGACGACAAGGCAAAGCCTGAAGAACAGAGCTGGCGCATCCAACTCAGCGAGTTGGGTTATAAGGTGCCCATAGAGAACTGCGTGCTGAAAGGCTTGGCAGACTATGACGCCATCCTTTCCGTTTGGATGAAGCACCTCGACAGGGCTATCAAAGAAGCCGAGAACATCCTCGAATTCGAATAACAACCTTTTAACTTTTTATAAAGAGCAGAGATTGCCGGCAATATGCCGCAGTCTCTGCTTTTTTGTTTGCTTTCAAAACGATTGCCTGACGATTGAAAATTCTTAGCGCAACGGATTTGTATTCTTTGCCCGAAGGATTTTCAACGAAGTTAACTTGGATTTTTTTTCTTTGCCTGAAGAATTTTCAACCTGACGTGTACTGAAAAAAGTTGACACTCGGAGCGGTTAAGTTCGCGATTAAATTTACACTGTTTTTCCTAAAGTCCATTTTGAGGTTTACGGTTTTTTTGAGCTATCTCAAAAGTATGCAGAGATATAAAATTGTATTTTCTTCAATGAACCAAAAGCATGCTTTCTCTATTTATTGAATATAATCTTTGATCTAATAATTAAGAGTATGAAGTATAATTTCGATACCGTTATTGAGCGCCATAATACAAACAGTGTTAAATATGACGACTTGCAGGCGCGCTGGGGGCGCACGGATCTTTTACCCATGTGGGTGGCTGATGCCGATATGGCTTCTTGCCCGATTGTGATCGACAAGCTAAAAGAGCGTCTCGAGCATCCTGTTTTGGGTTATTCGCTCGAGCCCGAAGGCTGGCGAACGGCCATTCAATCTTGGCTGAGCAGGAGATACCGCTGGAAAATCGAAAAGGAAGAGCTGATGTTTATTCCCGGTATCGTTCGCGGTATCGCTTTTGTTCTTGTTCATTTCTGCAAACCCGGAGACAGGGTGGCCATGCTCTCTCCCGTATATATGCCATTCTTCGATGTGCCCAAGGCATACGACATCGAAGTTGTGCAGAGTCCGCTGAAACTTGTCGACGGACGCTACGAAGTCGAATTTGAGCTTTTGGACAGGGATACCAGGGATGCCAAATTTTTTATTCTCAGCAATCCGCATAATCCGGGCGGTCGGGTATGGACGCCCGAAGAGCTTCGTTGCATGGCCGAGATCTGCGCCAAAAACAATTGTGTTGTGATATCCGATGAAATACATGCCGATCTGACCTTACCCGGTTCTGTACATACTCCTTTCGCCACCGTTTCGGATGCAGCGCGTGACAATAGCATTTCTTTTCTCTCGCCCAGTAAGGCCTTCAATATACCGGGTCTGGCGAGCTCTTATGCGGTTATTCCCAACAAAGAGATATACAAACCTTTTGAGCGGTTCATGACCGGTGGCGAGTTTAACATCGGACATCTGTTCGCTTATCTTGCCGTGGAGGCAGCTTATACTCCCGAAGGGGAAGAGTGGCTGAATGAGTTTCTGCGGTATATTCAGGCCAATATCGACTATGCCGTGGACTATATCCATCGAAATATTCCCGGCATTGTGCCTATGCGCCCCGAAGCATCTTTTCTTATTTTCCTTGATTGTAGAGGTTTGGGACTCGATGCCGACGGTATCGACCGACTGTTTGTAGAAGATGTCCGGTTGGCTCTGAACGATGGTCGCTCTTTCGGCCCCGGTGGCGAGGGTTTTATGCGCATGAACGTAGCTTGCCCGCGTGTTACTTTGGAAAAAGCATTGAAAAGTCTGGCCAAAGCAGTCTCTGATTTTAATAAATAACAGTTTTTGAGCACTCTTTTTCTTTATTTTCAGAAAATTAAATCACTCTTTTTGTGTATTTATGCTTGTAAATAGAGGCAAACCGAAAAAGAAATGGTTATATTTACATAGACACATAAACAAATAAGAAAGGAGCGTTTATTATGAACAAGGATCAAAAGAATGAAAAAGATGAGATCGTAACACTGGCGATACACTCATTCGGAGAAGCTCAAATCCTCAAAACCATGCTGGAGAGCGAAGGCATACCGGTGCAACTGGCCAATGTAAATCTTATTCAGCCCGTTGTTTCAGCAGGAGTGCGGGTGCGCATCAACAAGAAAGATTTGCCTCATGCTTTAAGTATCATCGAACAAAGTCACTTTTCGGAAAGTGCCATAGCCGATGAGAAAAGGGCCGGTGCGATGAAAGAGGAAAGTTATGTGCTTATTCCCGTCGACTTCGAAACCATGACCGAAAAAATCTGCGATATGGGCATACGCTATGCAGCACGCCATAAAATGAGCATTGTCATATTGCATGCACACTACAATCCTTTTTATCCGGCGCCGATGTTCGTGGGCGATGTCAATACCATTCCCGTGGCAGATGAGGTGATACTGCGTAAAACGCTGGAAGAAGTGCAAGGCAAGATGGATACTCTCAAACGGCAAATCTCGGAAAAGATGAAATCCGGTGCACTGCCTAAGGTGGAAATGAAAATGATGATTCGAGATGGTGCCCCTGAAGAGGTGATCAAGGGATACAGCCACAGACACCGCCCTAATCTGATCGTGATGGGCAGTCGCAGCAAAGAGAAAAAAGATGCAGACTTGATCGGAAGTGTTGCCGCCGAAATTATGGACAGCAACCGCGCTCCGGTTTTGGTCGTACCGGAAGAATCGCATATCAGCGATTTCAGCGACGCCAAAGAGGTAGCCGTGGCCACCAGCTTCGAGCAGAGCGATCTGGTACTCTTCGAGCGTTACATACAGCTCTTCGGTCATCTCAATCCGCGTTTCCACCTCTTTAATATCTCCACCAATGACCGTCAATGGGATGAGATACAGCTGAATGCCATCAGAGAGTATTTCAAAAAACAGTATCCCACTCGTCAAATCGAAGTGAATATGCTGGATGCCGGAGATTTCGGTACGGCTTTGGATATATTTACCACCCGGGAGAAAATCGACCTGATTGTGGTGAATACCTACAAGCGAAACTTTCTGCGTAAGCTTATTTTCCCGAGCAAAGCCCGCCGCATGCTCTTCTATGCAGATACTCCGCTGTTGGTGATGCCTCACTGATTTAGTCGAGAATTCACTCTTTTTCAATACCTTTGTGGCTGCAATTTGAGATGAAATATCGCATTTCGATCCGGTAACGGAGACAATTTTTGCGATGAAATCTCAAAATGCAGCCATTTATTGTATTAAAAGTTGTAACCAATGGTAAATAAGTTGAAATCATCATGGCGGTCTTTTCGCTCTAACGCTGCACAGTGTTGGAGGTCTGTTCGCGGCTGGTTTTACAAGTACCCTTGGTTGAAGTATGTCATCGTACTGGTCCTCTTCTTTATTATCCCTTTACTTTTCGGAGATTCGAATATTTTCAGGCAATTGAAGAATTCGAGACGCATCGGCGAACTGCGGCATGAGGTTGAACTACAAAAGAAGCTCTTTCGTGCAGACAGTATCAAGCTGGAAGAAATCCGTGCAAATAAAGGTGGTGTGGAGCATACAGCGCGCGAGCTTTATTACATGAAAGCGGAGGACGAAACGATTTTCCTGATTGTGGACAGCACGGAGCAAACCGGCGAGAATAAACGATAACAATGAAACGATATCGATTTACCGACATCCTTTATATTTGCTCCGGTCTTTTGCTGATTATCGGAGCTTTTTTCGGGTTTGTCCGGGAACTGTGGGTAAACATCGTTTTTGCTCTCGGTGCAGCAGGATATCTGTTGTCTTTTATGCTTACCCCTCCGAAAAATAAAGATTTGCGCTCCCGGAGGTTGCACCGTATGGGATTTTTATCCGGTCTTCTTTTCGGTATAAGTGCCGCTTACCGGTTTATCGGCCGGGGACAACAGGAATGGCTGTTGTTTTTTGCTTTAGGATTGGTTTTTATGATTTATGCCAACCTTCTGACAATCAAAAGAAAGAATAAACAATAATAAAAAGATGAGGAGTCGAATCGGAACGCTTTCGAAGAATTATAGCTCCTCAAACGAAGATGAATAAAAAGAAAACTGCCACAATGCGTCCTTTGAAAGAAAAACCGGCTCAGAACTACACAGTAAAGGAGTCTGCCGAGCTATTGGACTTTCTGCTTAGGGTAGCCATGCCCGAGAGGAGCCGTACTACGGTCAAGCAGTTGCTTCGCGACGGCTATTTGGGAGTCAATGGAGAGCGAACGTCTCAGTTCGACCGCACCTTGGGGGTGGGCGATGTGGTGACACTGTTCCCTAATCCCAAACCGGAGGATTTCAAACATCGTCTGCTTAAGATTGTCTATCTCGACGATCATATCGTTGCGGTGCAAAAGCAGGCAGGTATCTCCACCGTGGCAAGCGGTAAAGATCATAAGAATACGGCTCTACGGATCGTTTCGGATTATCTTAAACATGTGGAGCCGGGTAGCATGCTTTTTATGCTCAACCGTTTGGACAAAGATACGACCGGGGTAATCCTTTTTGCCCGGAATCCCGAAATCCAAAGAGAGATCATCAACAACTGGCGGCGTGTCGTGCCGCTGCAACGTTTTATGGCTGTAGCCGAAGGGCAGCCCGAAACAGATGAAGGGTTATTGCAGGGCGGAGAGGCTCGCGAAGCTAAAAGAGGAGGCCGGGGAACCGATAAAAGAAAGCAGACCGGCGTTCCAGCAGGTATCGGGGCAGCCCGTTACCGGGTAATGAAACGCGGAGCTTTTTGCTGCATGATGCGAATCGATTTGCTGAAAGGACGCAATCCGCAAATCCGCAAACAACTGGCCTCTTTGGGGATGCCTCTTGCAGGAGATCATCACAATGGCAGCATAAACAAAAAACTCAATGCCATAGCCCTTGCGGGCACACGCATAGAGTTTATACACCCTGTTTCTCATGAACGGATGGTGTTCGATATGCCTGTGCCGGCAATCTTCAACAAATTGATGCGTACTTCGGCACCCAAAACAACCAAAGAAGATGATAATGAATAAGACGATCAACTAAATAATAACTTTAATCTTGTAAGCAACCACGAAATGAACAAAATTAAATTCACTCACATAGCTTTGCTGTGTGTTTTCGCCTTAACATTAATTCCTCCTTCCATTGCCCGTGCTCAGATATATGAAAACGTAGTAGAGTGGAGTAAATCGATCAAAAAAGGTGCTTCCGACGAAGAGCGTATCCTGGAGTTTACCGCTACGCCGCAAGATGGTTGGCATGTATATGACCTTAACTTACCCGAAGGTGGTCCGCAGTCCACAGAGTTTATTTTCGATAAAATAGAAGGAGCCGAGCTGGTTGGCAAACCTTTTACGAATATCAAACCCGATGAGGTTTATGATAAGAACTTCGGCATGACCTTGCGCTGGTATCATTCAGCCGTCGTATTCAGCCAGAAGATCAAGATTACAGATCCGGAAAAGTTCGGCATAACAGGAGCTGTGCGCTATATGGCTTGCAATGATGAGACCTGTACGCCTCCGACCGAATACGAATTTACCTTCGGAGCTGCCGAGTCCGGCTCTGCTACTGAAGTTGCTATGACACCCGGAACAGGGGTAACGGAAACCAATAGCGAAACTTTGAATAAGGCAACGCCGGATGCTTTGGATCCAGAAAAAGCAGATAACGCTGCCAAACTGGGAGGAAAAGCCGAACTCTGGACCCCTGTGGTCAGCGAGCTGAGAAGCTATGGAGACGAGACGCTGGGACGTGCAAGCAGCTCTCTCTGGAAAGTTTTTCTTTACGGTTTTCTGGGTGGTTTGATTGCTCTTCTTACTCCTTGTGTATGGCCTATGATACCGATGACGGTGAGTTTCTTCCTCAAACGCAGCAAGGACAGAAAGAAAGCCATCCGCGATGCCATCACCTACGGTTTGGGCATCATCATTATTTACCTTACGCTGGGATTGTTGATTACCGGAATTTTCGGCGCAAGCGCGCTTAACAGCCTTTCCACCAGTGCGGTATTCAATATTATATTCTTCCTCTTGCTGGTCTTCTTTGCCGTTTCTTTCTTCGGCGCTTTCGAAATCGTACTACCGGCAAGATGGACGAACAAAATGGATCAGAAAGCCGACAGTACAACCGGCTTGCTCTCTATCTTCTTCATGGCCTTTACGCTCGTGCTGGTTTCTTTCTCTTGTACCGGCCCGATTATCGGTACGCTGTTGGTAGAAGCCGCCACCATGGGTTCCTGGTTAGGCCCGGCCATCGGTATGTTCGGCTTTGCTCTGGCTTTGGCTCTGCCTTTCTCTTTCTTTGCCGTATTCCCCAATATGTTGCAGTCCATGCCCCAGAGTGGAGGCTGGCTGAACTCGGTGAAAGTGGTACTGGCTTTCCTCGAACTGGCTTTGGCATTCAAGTTCCTTTCTGTAGCCGACCTCGCATACGGATGGCACATCCTGGATCGTGAGGTATTCGTTTCTCTTTGGATCATCATTTTTGCCCTGCTTGGTTTGTATCTGCTTGGCAAGCTGACGTTTCCTCACGATACCCCCGTGGAGCGTGTATCCGTGCCTCGCCTCTTCATGGCCATCGTATCGCTTGCATTTGCCATGTATATGGTGCCCGGTTTATGGGGGGCACCGCTAAAGTCCATCAGTGCTTTCGCTCCTCCGTTGAACACACAGGACTTCAACCTCTACAAAGGAGAAGTACACGCACAGTTCCAAGACTACGATACCGGCATGGAATATGCTAAGAAAGTGGGTAAACCGGTATTGATCGACTTTTCCGGCTACGGCTGTGTAAACTGCCGTAAGATGGAGAGTGCAGTATGGATCGACCCGCAGGTTAACGGTATTCTGAACAATGATTATATCCTCATTACCCTTATTGTCGACGATAAGACCAATCTGCCCCAACCGATAGAGATCAAGGAAAACGGCCGCACGCGCAAGCTTCGTACCGTGGGCGACAAGTGGAGCTATCTGCAACGCAGTAAATTCAACTCCAATGCCCAGCCTTTCTACGTGCCTCTGGATCACGAGGGTAAACCTCTCGGTCCGTCGCGCCAATACGATGAGGATGTTAACGGGTATGTAAAATTCCTGAACAACGGTCTTACCGAGTTTAAGACTCGTACCAACCGCTAAGCGAATAAAATCATGCACACTCGCGAAGAACAGCTCCGGGCGTTCAGCCGTCTTTTAGACGTGCTGGACCGCTTGCGGGTGGAATGTCCCTGGGATCGCAAGCAAACGAACGAGAGCCTGCGTATCAATACGATCGAGGAGGTTTACGAACTGTCGGAAGCATTGCTGGCGGATGATCCTGCGGAAATCAAGAAAGAACTGGGCGATGTGCTGCTTCATGTATGCTTCTATTCGAAGATCGCTTCCGAACAGGGTCGTTTCGACTTGGCCGATGTGGCTGACGGTATTGCAGAAAAACTGATTTTCAGACATCCGCATATCTATGGCGATGTGAAAGCCGATACTCCCGAAGCAGTGGAGCGCAATTGGGAGCAAATCAAGCTGAAGGAGAAAGACGGCAACAAAACTGTTTTGAGCGGTGTGCCCGGCTCCCTGCCCTCCCTGATCAAAGCCATACGCATACAGGACAAAGCCCGTGGCGTAGGTTTCGACTGGGATAAACCCGAGGATGTCTGGCCGAAAGTACAGGAGGAACTCAGAGAGCTGAAGCAGGCTGTTGCGGGCCATGACCCCGAACAGATGGAAGAAGAGTTCGGCGATGCCATTTTCAGTCTCATCAACGCCGCTCGCCTTTACAAGGTTAACCCGGACAATGCTCTCGAGCATACTAACCGCAAGTTTATTAACCGGTTCGGCTATATCGAAGCCAAGGCAAAAGAGCAGGGGCGCACCCTTAAAGAGATGACCCTCGGGGAAATGGAAACTCTTTGGCAGGAGGCCAAACGAAAGAAGCGTGCCGAATAGCTATACAACGATAACTTTGGTTTTATAACAAAGGGGCTGTGTCAAAATGAATTTTGGCGCAGCTCCTTTTAGTTTTGGTTTGTGGTTGGTTAAGCCACCGGTTTTAGCCTTTGAGGGATATTTTTGTGTTTTTCGAGGAGGTGGAAGCGCATGAGGCCGAGATTGAGGGTTGATATAGGTCTTTTGGGAGTGTTTTTCGCCTTTCGAGCAACCTTAGCACATAGTTTCTTCAGATTAAAGGCCATAGCTAGAAAGGCGAAGTCCATCTTGACCTGCTCTAAGCCCAT